>NZ_BAAAYG010000003.1:0-411428 GCF_039536005.1 Nesterenkonia halobia
ACCGGCGCAACCTGCGTACCGCGCACCGTCGAGGAGGCCAGGTTGACCGTGGCCAGCGGGTCGCTGGGCAGCACCTGGACCTGCACGGCGCGCACGGTGGAGGATCCCTCGCCCAGGTCGCCGGTCCCCGGCTGGACGTTGACCAGCACGGTCACGACCTGGTTCACAATGTCCAGCACCGGGCCGACGACGTCCTCGGAGAGGTTGCCGGTGATGCCGTCGACTGTGCTCTCCAGGTCATCGGTCAGGAAGGTCAGCGAGTCGCCGAGCAGCCCGCCGACAGTGTTGAGCACCTGTGTGCCCAGCTGGTCGACACTGTCCAGCCCCAGAACCTCCAGGATGCCGCCGATGGCGCCATCGCTGTCCACAGTCACCAGGTCCGGGTTGGACCCCTCGAGGATCTCGCCGAGGGTGCCGTCGAGAGTGACCGTCGCACTGCCCAGGGCGGTGGCATCCAGCGTTGTCGTCACTGTCAGCCCCGTGCTGGAGATCGTGTCCCGCAGGTTCTGGACGACCTCGGTCACCGCGTCAGTGATGGCCTGGGTGATCCCGTCGGAGATGGCCGCGACGACCGGGCCGCTGAGCAGCTCGGAGTTCGCGGGCATCTGGTTCAGGTTCGGCAGGTCCGGGTTCGCCGCAAGGAGAGCCTCCAGGTCGACGGTCACCGCACCGGTCGTCAGATCCACGGTCACACCGCTGCTCTCGCCGACGACGCTGTCCGGCAGCGTCTCGGAGAGGTTGGGCGGCGTGAAATCGACACTCGTCTCCGCACTGACGATGCCCAGATTGAGGTTCGCGTTCAGCGTCTCGGAGATCGAACCGCTCAGCCCGTCGAGCGAGGTCTGCACGCCGTCGACAGTGGTCAGCAGGTTGTCATAGACCCCGCCGACTGCCGGGCTCTCGAAGTTCAGCGTCGCGCCGGCGACGTCGTAGCTCGACGCCGCTTCGCCGCCCTCGATCTGCTCGATGCTCGAGGACACGGCGCCGAGGTCGAGGCTCAGGTCGCTGACCAGTCCTTCCGCGCCGACTCCGGAGAGCAGCGGGTTGAGGGTGATCGACGCGTCGGACGGGAACTGCTGCGAGCCCCCGACAGAGATCGCCCCCTGGTCGCTGACGGCGCCCGAGGCGGCGCGCGCGTCGCCGTTGTCCTGCGCCTCGCCGTACTGATTGACGGCTCCGAGCTGGATCAGCCCGTTGTCGCCCAGCAGCTGCAGCGAGTTGCCGAGGTCCACGTTCAAAGCGTTGAGCACCTCGGCGCCCAGCGGGTTGGCGACGACCGGGTTCTCGCCGCTCGGATTCTCCGCATATGCGCCGGAGACTTCGGCGACGTCGTCGAGATCGATGCCGGCTGCCTCGCCGCCGAGGAACTTGCCGAGCCCCTCGGAGACGTCAGACGGCGCGGCTTGGGCCGGCGCGGCCCCGCCGATGGTCAGCCCGGTGGCCAGGATCGCCGTCGAAGCGAAGGCGATGCAGCGTTTCAACAAGCCGCCGTGCGGCGTGTCGGGCGCTGCCCCTGGCCCACGGGCGGTCTTCTGCTCCCTCATGGAAGCTCCCCTCCCTGTGTGAGCGCTTTCCCCTCGCACAGGCCCCCGGAAAGCAGCCCGGACTACACGTGCTCGGTCCGTCCCCTGCGGGCCATGCGCTCAGGCATTTCATAGTGAGACGTCGTGACTACTGTCACGCATCCACACCGCAACGTATCACGCCCCACAGGGCCGGAACGGGATTCTTACAGCTCATGTTCAGGCCTGTCGCACCCCGTCGAAACGACATGCGGCGCGCGGCCGGGCCTCAGCCCGCCGCGCGCCGCACGTCATGAAATGTCACCATCGCCCCAGGTCACTCCGGGACGGTGGGCGATCAGTCGATCAGGTCATGCACCGTGACGACTTCATCGCGCCCCGGGCCGACGCCGATTCCGGAGATCCGCGTGCCCGACATCCGCTCCAGGGCCAGCACATAGTTCCGCGCGTTCTCCGGCAGGTCATCCAGATTTCGCGCATCCGAAATGTCCTCGGTCCATCCCGGGAAGTGCTCGACGATCGGCTTCGCGTGGTGGAACTCGGTCTGGGTCATCGGCATCTCGTCGTGCCGGACGCCGTCGACGTCGTAGGCCACGCAGACCGGAATCTGCTCGATGCCGGTGAGCACGTCGAGCTTGGTCAGGAAGTAGTCGGTGAAGCCGTTGATGCGCGAGGCATGACGGGCCATCACGGCGTCGTACCAGCCGCAGCGGCGCGGGCGGCCCGTGTTCACGCCGAACTCGCCGCCGGTGTTCTGCAGGAACTCGCCCCACTCGTCGAAGAGCTCGGTGGGGAACGGCCCGGCGCCCACGCGAGTGGTGTAGGCCTTCACGATGCCGATCGACCGGTTGATCCGGGTCGGGCCGATGCCCGCGCCCACGGAGGCGCCGCCGGCGGTCGGATTCGAGGAGGTGACGAAGGGATAGGTGCCGTGGTCGACGTCGAGGTAGGTCGCCTGGCCGCCCTCCATCAGGACGACGTCGCCGCGGTCCAGCGCGTCGTTGAGCAGCAGCGTGGAGTCGACCACCATCGGCCGCAGCCGCTCGGCGAAGGAGAGGAAGTACTCGGCGATCTCGTCGACGGCGACCGCGCGGCGGTTGTAGAGCTTCACCAGCAGCTCGTTCTTCTGCCGCAGCGCGCCCTCGATCTTCTGCCGCAGGATCGACTCGTCGAAGATGTCCTGCACCCGGATGCCGAGCCGGCCGACCTTGTCCATGTAGGCCGGGCCGATGCCGCGGCCGGTGGTGCCGATGGCACGCTTGCCCAGGAAGCGCTCGGTGACCTTGTCCATCGTCTGGTGGTACGGGGCGACCAGATGCGCGTTGGCCGAGATCCGCAGCCGCGAAGTGTCCGCGCCGCGGGCCTCGAGGCCGTCGATCTCATGGAAGAGCGCGTCGAGGCTGACCACCACGCCGTTGCCGATGACCGGCGTCGCGTTGGGCGAGAGGATGCCGGCGGGCAGCAGCTTCAGCTCGAACTTCTCGCCGCCGACGACGACGGTGTGGCCGGCGTTGTTGCCCCCGTTGGGCTTGACCACGTAGTCCACGCGCGAGCCGAGCAGATCGGTCGCCTTGCCCTTCCCCTCGTCGCCCCACTGGGCACCGACGATCACAATGGCTGGCATGTCGCTCCTTCAGGTGCGCCGCGCAGAGCGCGCGGGCAGTCGTCGTCGGCGCCGCCACGGCACCGGCGACGCCCGGGAGAGTCTACCAACCGGGCATGACGACGGCGGCGCCGACGTCGCGCCGGCGCCGTCCCGGCGTCGCTCGGGGCCGGGCCGGGACCACCCGGGAACCACGTCGGGACCGTGCGGTCACCCGCTGTTGCGGTGCAGGTCCTTCTTGCCCACGTACGGCATGAAGGTGGTCTCGTCGCCGGCCGCACCGGTGGCCACGACGCCGAGCGAGCCGTCCTGCTGCAGGATCACCGCCGCGACGTCGGCCAGGTCGCCGCGGCCGGAACGCCGCGCGGCGGTGTAGATGTCGTCGTCGACCACCTGATGGCTGCGCATCGCCCCGCGCTGGAACTGCCCGCGGTAGTAGAGCAGCACCGGCGGGGCGTCCAGCAGGCGCCGGGCGCGGGACGAGCGCCGCCGCACCCAGGCGAAGAGCCACTGCATCAGCACCAGCAGCACCAGGGCGAAGACCACCTGCGACAGCGGCACCTCCGAGGCGGTGATGCTGCGCCCGAACGCCGAGCCCATGGTGACCGCGACGACGATGTCGACCGGCGTCATGGACGTCATCGTCCGCGGACCGGAGACGCGCAGGATGAGCACCAGCGTCACATAGCCCGCGATCAGGATGACCGCAGTATGGGTGATCGGATACCAGCCTTGCCAGAAGAATGAAAGGTCCATTCTTCGAGGCTACGCCGCGCGCGGCACGGCCCGCTGAGAGCCGGGCGCCGCGGCCGAGGCGTTCAGTCCAGTCGCTGCACGAAGGGGTTGATGCTCGAGGCGTCGTCGAGCCGCTCCTCGTGAATGACGCCCAGCGCGCCGTCCTGCTGCAGGATCACCGCGCTGATCCCGGCCAACGATCCGCCGCCGGCCTTGCGCGCGGCGGTGTGGATGTCGTCCTCGACCAGCTGGTGCCGGCGCATGGCCCGGGGCTGGAATTCGCCCTGGTAGTACACCAGCACCGGCGGCGCGTCGACGATGCGGCGCAGCCACGGGGACCGTCGACGGACCCAGGCCAGCAGCCACTGGATCAGGATCAGCATCGCCAGGGCGAGGACCGCCTGCACGACCGGGACGTTCGCGCTGATCACCGCGCCGCCGAACGTCGAACCGATGGTGACGGCGATGACGAAGTCCAGCGGGGTCATCTGCGCCATAGTGCGCGGCCCGGAGATGCGGATCATCACGGTCAGGGCGAAGTAGCCCACCAGAACCATGACGACAGTGTGGACAGCGGGGTCCCAGCCGTTCCAGAACTCGCTGGGAACCTTTTCGAAGAGTCGTGTCGGTGTCATCGGATGAATCTCGCACGAACGTCGGCCGCTGTCCACGGGCGTCGTCGACGCCGACCGAAGCTCAGCTCAGGCGCCCGCCCGAGACGTGGAGGTAGCAGTCGGCGCAGAGCGACTCGTAGCGGACGTCCTCGCCGTCGATGGCCACCTGGTCGCCGTCGAAGACCACCCGCTCGCCCACCAGCCGCGCGTTGAAGACCGCCTTGCGCCCGCAGCGGCAGATCGTCTTCAGCTCCTCCAGCGCGTGGGCGATGTCCATCAGCCGGGCCGATCCGGGGAAGGAGCGGGTGCGGAAGTCGGTGCGGATGCCGTAGGCCATCACGGGGACGTCGTCGACCACGGCGATGCGCAGCAGGTCGTCGACCTGCTCCTCGGTGAGGAACTGCGCCTCGTCGATGAGCAGGCAGGCCACCGGCGGGACCTCCCGGGCGAGCCGGACGGCGTCCTCGGCGTCGAAGAGCGACCCCTCGGCGTCGGCGTGGGCATGGCGGGCGAAGAGTCCGCGCAGTCCGGCCTCGTGCGGGATGAGGAAGTCCACACCGCGGGCGACTCCGAGGCGGGAGATGATCTCGTCGGCACCCTTGGTGTCCAGATGGGGCTTGGCGAGCAGCACCCGCTGGCCGCGCTCCTCATAGTTGAACGCGGCCTGGAGCAGACCCGTGGACTTGCCGGAGTTCATCGCTCCGTAGCGGAAGTAGAGCTTGGCCACTGGCGTCTGATCCCCTCTGTTCACCGCCGGAGCGGGTGCGATGTCCCCGTCGGGGCCCTGCACGGCGCCGACGACCGGACCCAGTGTAGAGAATCGAATCGAATCGGCCTGTCGAGGAGAGGGCGGGCGTTCTCCACAAGTCGGCGCTCGGCGGAGGCGGAGCGGGTCGCGGATCAGTAGACTCCCCGCTCGGAACGACGCACCGGACGACGCGCCGAGGAGGACCAGGTGGCGAGGTGGGACATCCAGCCCGAGAGCAGCCGCTCGGCAGTCGCCGACGCCCGCACGCAGCTGGAGGGCATCTCTCAGGTGACGCCTGATCTGGAGTCGGCGATCACCGGCGCGGGGGCGGCCACGAAGTCCGGCGCGATCGCGGCCGCCCTGGCCGACCTGCACGAGCTGCGCCTGAAGCCGCTGGTCGCGGAGACGCAGTCCAGCGGCGAGTCCGTCTGCGACGACGTCGACGGCCTCATCGACACCATCCTCTCCGGGGACGAGCAGATGCGGCAGGAGGCGGTCTCCGCGCTGGGCACCGCCGACGAGGCGACGGGGTTCTGAGATGCTGGCTCCGCTGACCTCGCGCACCGAGACCCTGCCGGGGGTCACCTTCGAGGCCCTGCCCGACGACCTTCCCGGCGAGGGCGCCGTCTCCGCCGAGGCCCAGGGGCTCACCGATCACGCCGCCGGCGTGCGCGCCGCCTACGACGACGCCGCCTCCTCCTGGTCCGGGCTCTCCGACGGGCGGCTCGACGTCCCCGACGGCGAAGTGGTCCGGACGGCGCTGCAGGACACGGTCCTGCCCCATGTGGAGGACCTTGAAGAGGTCACCGGCGCGGTCCGCGGCGCGCTGGACACCTTCGACGCCGACATCGCCGAGCTGGCGCCGGTCATCCGGCAGGCGATCACGGACGGGGAGACGCTGAACAGCACTCCGCTGGCCGACCGGGACGAGAACTTCCACCGGCTGGCGCAGCTGCAGCAGGAGCACGTCCTCGCGCTCGGCGCGCGGTACGACGAGATCGTGCAGGCCTGCGTGGACGCGATCAACGGTGCGGGCGGGCACCGCAAACCGAGCGCGGCGGTGGGCATGCTGGGGGCTGGGGTCTCTGCCGGTGAAATCGGCCGTGAATTCGCCAAGAACTTCACCGGCGCGCAGGTAACTCGGCCGTACCACAAGAATGGACAGCTCGCTGTCGGGTTCGACAGCGACAAGTTCTCTGACGAAAGCATACACAAGCATCGGGGACCGAAGCTTCCGGAGTTCGTATACCGCAAGGCCGGAGTCCCCCAGGACTATCTCGACAAGTTCTCGGACGCCGCATCCGGCGACGGCACACGAGTCAGCAACACTGACACGCAGCGCATGCTGAAGTCAGTTGACGGCACCAACACACCGCTCGGGAAGCTCGTAGGGGCAGTGCCGAGCCTGAAGAACTCCAAACTCAGCTACGACGGCGATCGTCTCGGCCTCCACGCTCCACTCACAGACGGTAATGGGATGCCGACGCCGGATCCGGGGAAGAGTCCGACGACAGCGGCTAAGGCTGCCTCGACACTCGAGAAGGTGGGGAACAGTCCCTGGTCCAAGACTCTGGGAGGATTCGGCACAGTCTTGTCCGGCGTGGGGAACTACAGGGAGGAGTACAACGAGAGCCGCACCGAACGTCCACAGGCGACAGAAGCCGAACACCGTGCTGAAGCTCGAGTCGACGCTGGCGTGAAAACGGCCGCGGAAACTGCCGGCGCCACAGCTGGTGCCATGGTTGGTCGCGTCGCCGGAGCAGCTGTGGGCCAGACGCTCATCCCGGTCCCAGGAGTAGGAGCAGCCGTGGGCGGATTCGTCGGCGGGGTGGCCGGAAGCGCCGTAGGTGAATACCTGGGTGGAACCTTGGCCGATGAAATCGATGCCGGCCTGGAGAATGCCCACGAAACTCTGAACGACGTCACCGAGGGTGTCGAAGAGACCCTCGATACCCTCAATCCGTTCACCTGACTTCAGAAGCTGTTGAACTTATGACAACCACCTTAGAACTCATCATCGTCATCGGCCTTGCACTCATTCCGCCTCTCCCCCTGTGGATCATCACCTGGTCTGCCTGGACAGGGCGATATCGCCGCTGGGCTATCGGCATGGGAACTGACATCTGCTCCTTCCAAGGCAGGAACTTCCTGCCATTCCCATTGGGCGTCTTCGGCGCGGCTTGGGCGGTGACAGTTCTCTACGGCTACTTCGACATGATCCTCCCTGGCGACCAATCAATACGTCTTGTCCTGACCGTGGTCTGGGCCGGGACTCTTGCGACTTTCTTGTGGTGGCCTCCGTTCATCACCCCCGCCTGGTACAAGGAATGGCTCAAGAGATCCGGCGGGAAGAGCTTGGATCCCAAGCACCTCTGGCCACTCGCTGAATGGCACGAGATCGAGAAGCACGAAAGAGCGAAACGCCAGGCCAAGGCACGGAAGCGCATCCAGAAGAGACAGGAGAACGCCGGCCGATGACCCACGAGGCCACCTCCCCCGCCGTCGAACACACCGGCTGGCGGGGCATCCTGAGCTTCCGTCCCGCCCCAGGCTGGGTGGCCGAGCACGTCCGCGAGGAGCTGGAGCTCTTCGCCACCCTTCCCGGGGAATCGATGTTCACCCCGAGCGTCGTCGTCACGGTGAACCCCTTCACGGGCAGCATCCGCGAGTTCTCGCAGCGCGCCCAGGACGGGCTGACCGGCACGCTGGACGACCTGCGGATGATCGACGTCGGCGGCTGGGAGCCCGACCCGCAGCCGGTCGATCCCGATCAGCCGCAGGGCGAGGTCGAGGACGCCTCCAGCCTCCGGCACCGGCGCCTCGAATATGTGCATCGGGCGCCGAACGGGCGGCTGGTCTCCGGCGTCGACTACCTGCTCCTCCGCGACGGCTGGGCCATCCAGGTCAGCACCACCTGCAGCATCCAGGAGCGCGTGACGCTCAGCGACGCCTTCCACCACATGGTCGACAGCGTCACGACGCTGCGCCCCGCCGACACCAGCGCACCCTCCGACGATGCGACCTCGGCGGGCGACCCGCCGCTCGACGCGGCGGCGAGCGCGGCCCTCGGCGCCGACGTCGAGGCCCTGGACCCCTGGGCCGCGCAGCGGCCGCTGCCCCGCGACGGCGCCTTCGTCCATGTCAGCACCATCGACGCTTTCGCGCACCTGGATCCCGGCGGCCCCTTCAACCTGACTCGACGCATCTTCCGGCCGAAGGCGCTCACCGACGAGGTCCTCGCCGACTGCGAGCGCCTCGGCCTGCTCAGCGAGGGACGCCCCACCGACGTCGGCGCCTTCTTCCACCGCGCGACCACCGGCAGCCAGCTCAGCGTCCGCGTCACAGCTTTCCGCGGATACCAGCAGGAGCACTGGCTGCAGGCGGCGGTCCACGACGACCGAGCCCTGGTGATCGCGCAGCCCGGCTGGTCCGAGCACCACGGCCTCACGCCCTGGAACGCCCCGGATCAGGACCACCGCTGGGTGGAGATCGTGCCGCTGGTCGAGCTGAGCACCCGCATCCTCGAGTGGACCGGGACCGCACCCTCCTGGAACCTGCTCACCCGCCCGCCGATGCTGCCGAGCGCCGACGTCGCCCGCCGCACCTCCGGCGACCCGGCGCCGACCTCCGACGAGGCGAACCCCGCCATGGAGCGGCTCTGCGCCGAGCCCTGGTGGCACTGGCAGCTGCAGGTCGAGGCCGACGGCGTCAGCGCGCCGGTGCTGCCGATCCTCAGCGCCGGCCGGGCCGGGCCGCATGTCATCGCCGGTCTCGGCGAGGATGAGGCCGCCCCGGAGTACCAGGTGATCCACCGGACGCAGGGCTTCGTCGTGCTCTGGCAGATCGAGGACCGGCTGCAGGCCGTGCGGGAGCATCGTGACCTGATCCTGGGCTGAGCCCGCGCTCGTGGCCGCCGGCCGCACGAGCTCCCCTGGCACGCAGACGGGCCGGGACCCTCGCGGGGTCCCGGCCCGTCAGCACGCGCCGTCGCGCGGCGCCTCGGCCGATCGACGACCGGCGGCTCAGCTCCGCAGGCGGGAGATCTCCTCGGCGGCGCTGGAGTCGCAGGCGTCGAGGAAGGACTCGATCCGGTGGACCTCCTCGGTCTCGCCGATCGCCGCGGCGGCCTGGCCGAGGGCGGCCAGCGCCCGCAGGAATCCGCGGTTGGGCTCATGCGACCACGGGACCGGGCCCGAGCCGCGCCAGCCGGAGCCGCGCAGCGCGTCGAGTCCGCGGTGGTAGCCCACGCGGGCATAGGCGTAGCCCTCCACACGGTGGCCCTGCGACAGCGCGTCCTCGGCCAGCAGCGCCCAGACCAGCGACGACTCGGGGTGGGCGGCGGCCAGATCCTCCGGTTCCTGGCCAGCGGCCAGCGACTCGGTGACCTCGTGCTCGGCCGGCAGCAGCGTGGGCTCCGGCTCCATCAGGTTCTGTCCGACGATGCTCATCCCGCCATCCTACCGGCGAGCCCTCCCTCTGCATCGAGTGGGCGATGTGTGCAGGTCTCGGCGCGGAATCGACCGCAGAACCTGCACACATCGCCCACTCGATGAGCGGTCGGGGCGGTCGGGGCGGTCCGGGGCGGTCGACGCCGGCGCGTAGGATGAACCCCGTCCGCCCACGCCCCCGATGGAGGAGGACCTCCGAGTGAGCCTGCGATTCCAGGAGCTCGCCTGGCACGAGACGCCGATGGGCGAGCTCAGCCTGCGGCGTCGCCTCGAGCCGTCCCTGAAGGTCGACGTCCACGAGGTGAAGCTCGGCGACGAGTACCTGATGTCGAGCCTGTTCACCGTCGCGGAGGTCGAGCTCGCCCGGCTGGGCCTCGCCGCGCACGACGGCGAGTCGCACGACGGCGACGGGCTCGACGTCGTCGTCGGCGGCCTCGGCCTGGGCTACACCGCCCGCACCTCCCTCGAGGACTCCCGCGTGCGGCGGCTGACCGTCGTGGAAACCTTCGCCGAGGTGATCGAGTGGCACGAGCGCGAGCTGCTGCCCGACGTCGCCGGGCTGGCCGCCGATCCGCGGACGTCTCTGGTGCAGGGCGACTTCTTCGCCATGGTCCGCGACGAGACCGGCTTCGGCGACGATGCCCCGGAGCGCGGCGTCGACGCGATCCTGCTGGACATCGACCACTCCCCGCAGCATGTGCTGGACCCCAGCCACGCGAGCTTCTACAGCGCCGCCGGCCTGGCCCGGCTGAAGCGCCTGCTCGCCCCCGGCGGCGTCTTCGCGCTGTGGTCGGACGATCCGCCCGAGGAGAGCTTCCTGGGCGTGCTGGAGCAGACCTTCGAGTCGGTGCACGCTCAGGTGGTCACCTTCGACAACCCGCTGACCGGCGGGGAGTCGTCGAACACCGTCTACCTCGCACGGTGAACGGCCCGCCGTCCAGGACCTGAGCAGGACGGACGGGACGACCCGCGTCCAGGTGACCTGCCCCTCCCCTGCCGGACGACGCCGTCCGGGCCGCGGCCCTATGCGCTCCGGATGATCCCGCGCGCTCTCGCCTCGGCCACCGCCGCCGTCCTGTTCTCCGCGCCGAGCTTCCGGTACATGTGCACCAGATGCGTCTTGACCGTCGCGACGCTGATGAACAGCCGGCGGGCGATCTCCTTGTTGGACATCCCTGCGGCGAGCAGCTCGATCAGTTCCACTTCCCGGGTGCTCAACGAGGTCGCCCCGGTCCGCATCCTTCCCATGAGCCGCGCCGCGACCTCCGGCGCCACCGCAGTGCGGCCGGCGGCGGCGTCGCGGATCGCCCGATGGATGTCCGTGGGCGCGGCGTCCTTGAGCATGTACCCGCTGGCGCCCGCGTCCACCGCCGCCAGGATGTCGGCTTCAGTGTCATAGGTGGTCAGGATCAGCACCGGCAGGTCCGGGTGCCGCTCACGCAGGCGCCGCGTCGCCTCGACGCCGTCCATCCCCGCCCCCAGCTGCAGATCCATCAGGACCAGATCCGCCGGCTCCCCGTGGGCCGCGGACCGCGCGACGCGCTCGATCGCGTCCTGGCCGTCGCCCGCCTCGTCGACGACCCGGATGCCCGCGTCCTCGGCGAGCATCGCCCGCAGTCCGGCCCGGACCACGGGGTGGTCATCCACCAGCACGATGCGCAGCCGCTGCTCCGCCGACGCCGCGTCGGGCCCTGCCGCCCCGGTCACGAGACCCTCTCCGCCGGGACCGGAGCCGACGGGAGGCGCGCCGTCACCGTCGTCCCCTCGCCGGGGGCCGATTCCACGGCGAAAGTCCCGCCCTGGGCGACGACCCGCTCCCGCAGAGATCGCATCCCGTATCCGGTGCCGTCGTTCCGCGCCGCGCCGTCGGCCGCGGCCCGGTCGGCGTCGAAGCCGATGCCGTCGTCGACGACGTCCACCAGCAGCTCGTCCTCCACGAAGGTGAGCGTGACGACGGCTTCGACGGCCTGCGCATGGGCGAGCACATTGGCCAGGCTGGCCTGCACGACACGCAGCACCACGAGCGCCTGCCCGCCGGAGACCGGCCGCGGCTCCCCCTCCACATGCAGTCTGCACCCCAGCTCGGCGCCGCTCGCCGCGGCCTGCGCCTCGATCTGGCGGCACGTGCCGCGCAGCTCGTCGAGCATCGCCGGCTCCCGCTGCTGCCCGGTCTGCAGCGCGGCGACGAACCGTCGAGCCTCCTGCAGGTTCTCTCCGGCGGTCCGGCGCACCGTGCCCACCTGGTCCCGGGCGTCCCCGACGGCCCCGGCCTCCAGGCTGGACGACGCGGCGCGGCTCACCAGCACGATGCTGGAGAGCCCCTGGGCGAGGGTGTCGTGGATCTCGCGCGCCAGACGCTCCCGCTCGGCGAGCGCCCCGGCGGTCCGCTGCGAGTCGGCCAGCTGCTCGCGCGTGCGTCGCAGGTCCTCCAGCGTCTCGCGCAGTGCGCGGTTCTCCCGGTGCAGGACCCGGTACGCCTGAGCCATCAGCACGGCGAACACCGCCCCCGTCGCCGGGCCCACCACAGTGGCCGCATGCGCTCCGCCGGGCTGATGCCAGAGGACGACCGCCACGGAGGCGGTGAGCACCGCGATCACGGGCACCCCGATCGCGGGCCGGAGCAGATGGAGATGGAGGAAGAAGAGCGGGAACGCCAGCCACGCGAAGTCCGAGGCCAGACACAGCAGCACCGCCCAGAGGAGGGTCACCGTCGCCAGCCAGATCAGCGCGAGTCCTCTGCCCGGCGGACGAACGGCTCCCTCGGCGGCACGCTTCTCCACCAGGGTCCCGCCCAGATAGACGACGGCGAAGACCGCCGCGACCGCCATCACCCCGACGCGGCGCACCAGGTCGGCCTCGCCGTCGACGACGCGTCCGACCCCCACCAGGAGCATGGCCGCGACGCTGACGTGCAGTCCCAGCCGCAGCGCACGCAAGATCACGTCGCCGGACTCGGCACGGCGCTCCTCCCCGGACGTCATCATGCTCTCAGGGTAGTCGTCCGCCCGCGGTCCCGGATCCATCGAATGGTTGACTCCGCTCTCCACCGTGCGGCGGCGCAGAGCACCTCCGAGGGCCGATGTGCCGCCGTCGAACCCGCGGGACGGTGGACAGGTACCGGTCGCCGAGGGCGACCGACCCACTCTCGAGGATGTGATGACCGATGTACCTGGCCCTGCGTGAGATCCGCTTCGCCCGTGGGCGCTTCGCCCTGATGGGTTCCGTGGTCGCGCTGATCACCCTGCTGCTGGTGATGCTCTCCGGGCTCACCTCCGGACTGGCGCGACAGAACACCTCTGCGCTGGAGGAGCTGCCGGCCGATCTGATCGTCTTCGGCGCAGTGCAGGACGATCCCTCCTATGCGGAGTCAGCGGTGACCGCCGAGCAGCAGGAGGTGTGGAGCGGGACCGACGGCGTGGACCGGGCCGACGCGCTGGGCATCTCCCAGGCGCAGATCGAGACCGGCGACGCAGCGGCCGACGGCGCCGCGTCCGTGGCCGTCTTCGGCGTCGGCCCCGACAGCTCCGCCGCCCCCGCGGACGCCCCGTCGGGCGCCCCGTCGGGCGCCCCGGACGACGAGGAGATCGTCCTCTCCGCCGACGTCGCCGAGCAGCTCGATGCCGACGCAGGCGCCACCGTCGCCGTCGGCGCCGAACAGCTGACCGTCGCCGCCGTCGTGCCCGACCAGTGGTACAGCCACACACCGGTGGTGTGGACCAGTCTCGGGAGCTGGCAGGACATCGCCGCCCGCGGCGACCCCGACAGCTTCGCCACGGTGCTCGCCGTCTCGGGAGGCTCCGGCACGGAGATCGAGGCAGAGTCCGCGGACTCCGCGGCCGACACGGAGAGCATATCCCCGGCGGAGAGCTACTCCGCGCTCCCGTCCTACTCCTCGGAGAACGGCTCGCTGACCATGATGCAGGGGATGCTGTACCTGATCTCCGGGCTGGTGATCGCGGCCTTCCTCACCGTGTGGACCGTCCAGCGCACCCGCGACATCGCCGTGCTCAAGGCGCTCGGCGCCTCCACCCGCTACGTCCTCCGCGACGCCCTCGCCCAGGCGCTGCTGGTTCTGCTCGCCGGTGCCGCCCTGGGAGGCACAGCCGGACTCGTCGGTGGTCTCCTCGCCCGAGAGGCGGCGCCGTTCACCCTCTCCGCGCTCACCACCGTCGCCCCGGCGGGCGGCGTCGTGCTCGTCGGCCTGGCCGCCGCGGCCCTGGCGGTCCGGCGCGTCGCCCGAGTCGACCCCATGCTCGCCCTCGGCGGCGGCTGAGACCGCCCCTCCGAGCCTTTCCCGCCTCCCCGCCCCGACAGGAGCTTCCATGACCACCCTGCAGACCGCGACCGTCGAACCCGCCCTGGCCCTCGAGAACCTCACGCTGCGCTATCCCGACGGCGCCGACGGGGTGCTCCTCGCGCTGGACGCGGTGGACTTGGCGGTGCCCCCGGGACAGATGCTCTCCCTGGTGGGGCCGTCCGGGTCGGGCAAGTCCAGCCTGCTGGCCGTCGCCGGCACATTGATGCGCCCGAGCGCCGGCACAGTGCGCATCTCCGGCGTCGAGACCCAGACGCTGGACGGCCGACGCCTCGACCGCCTCCGCCGCGAGGAGATCGGGATGATCTTCCAGCAGCCGAATCTGCTGCCCGCCCTCACCGCACGGGAGCAGCTGGTGATCGCCGAGGACCTGCGCGGCGGGTCCCGACGAGCCGCCGGGCGTCGCGCCGACGAGCTCCTCGACGAGGTCGGACTGGCCGGCTCCGGACAGAGGCGCCCCCACCAGCTCTCGGGCGGGCAGCGTCAGCGGGTGAACATCGCGCGGGCGCTGATGGGCTCGCCGTCGGTCCTGCTGGTCGACGAGCCCACTGCCGCCCTCGACCACGAGCGCTCCGCGGACATCGTGGGACTGCTCGGCCGGCTGACCCGCGAGCATCGCGTCGCCACCGTCATGGTCACCCATGAGACCGAGTTCGTGCCCTTCACCGACGCGGTGGCGACCATGCGCGACGGGCGGCTCTCCCCGCCCGCGGGGACGACGCCCCGTGGATGACCCGGTGGCGGATGAACGACGAGACCTGGTCGACGGCGATGGTCACCACCACGATCACCACCAGGGCGATGCCGATCCGATCCCAGGCGCGGACGTCGAAGACAGTGCTCAGCAGCGAGCCGATGCCGCCGGCGCCGAGCGTGCCGAGGATCGCCGAGGCGCGGATGTTGACCTCGAAACGATAGAGCCAGATGGCGACGATGTCGGGCATCACCTGCGGCAGCACCGCCCAGCGGATCATCTGCGCCTGGTTCGCCCCGGCCGCCCGCGCCGACTCCAGCGGGCCCTCGTCGACGGACTCCACCGCCTCGGAGATCAGCTTCGACAGCGTGCCGATCGCTCCCAGTCCGAGCGCGAAGGCCCCGGCCAGCGCTCCGCCGCGCGAGCCCACGCCGAAGAGCGGGATCATGATCGCGATGGCCAGCACGATCTCCGGGATCGCGCGCAGGAAGGCCAGCGCGAAGCGCATCGGGAGGTAGACCGGCAGCGGGCTCAGCGTCCGGGCCGCCAGGAACCCGCAGGGCAGCGAGAACAGCGCGCCGAAGAGCGTGCCGACCCAGGCGATGGCCACCGACTCGATCATCGCGTCGAAGGAGCCGGCCCACCAGCTGCGGACCTCGGCGTCGGGGATCTGGAAGACGCCCCCGGCCATCAGCCGGCCGTACTCGGCGATGTGGCCCGGCATCTCCAGCAGCGCCCCCAGATCCATGCCGGTCGCGGCGAAGGCGGCGATGAAGACGATGCCGACGGCGACCAGCCCCAGGTGGTACCCCAGTCGGGAGGGCTTCACCGGCCGGCGGTCCAGCGCGTCGGGGGTCCAGCGCGGGGCGGGTCCGGCGGCGCCGTCCGGCGCGTCGACGGCGTCGCGGGTGTTCCGTCCGGTCACAGCAGCCTCCTCCGGATCCACAGCGACAGCAGGTCCACCAGCAGCACCACCGCCACCAGCGCATACATCAGCGCGGCGACGTTCTCCCAGGCGAAGCGGTTCATCTGCAGGTTCAGCTCCGAGCCGATGCCGCCGACGCCGACGATGCCGATCGCGGCCGAGGCGCGGATGTTGAGCTCGAAGACGTAGAGGCCGTAGGAGACGAAGCCCGGCAGGATCTGCGGCAGCACCGCGAGCCGGTTGCGCTGCCAGAGTCGGGCGCCCGCGGCGTCGACGGCCTCCACCGGACCGGGGGCGATGCCGTCGGTGGTCTCGCCGACCAGCTTGGCGACGATGCCGATGTTGAACATCAGCAGCGCCAGCACGCCGGCCAGCGGGCCCAGCCCGTAGGCGGTGCCGCCGATCATCGCGACGAAGAGCAGCGCCCAGCCGACGTCGGGGATGGAGCGGACCACCGAGTTGAGCGCCTTGACCGCCTGGCTGACCACGTTGTTCGGGCTGGAGACCGGCGAGGCCAGCAATGCCAGCAGCAGCCCGATCGCGCAGCCGAACCCGGTGGCGACGATCGCCATGCACAGCGTGGTCAGCCAGTCCGGCCACACGCTGACCACATAGGCCCAGTTCGGGTCCACGAAGGCCGCCAGCTGCCCCTCCAGGTTGCTCCAGCGCTCCCAGATGGAGCTGAGCGTGAAATCGATCGTCGCCCCGGCCCAGTAGGTGACGATCATGAAGCCCAGCGCGCCGGTCGCCGCCGTGGCGCCGGCACGGATCCTCCAGCAGAGGGCGAGCACCGCCAGCATCGCCGCCAGCCCCAGCAGCGGGTTCAACGGGGCCCAGAGCCTCAGCGAGCCCAGCGGCAGGTACAGCACTGTGCCCGACTCGCGGGTCAGACAGAAGACGGCGAAGGCGACGACGGCGACGCCGAGCAGCCCCAGATACGTCGGCACCGGACGCCGCGGCGGGCTGGGCCGCGCCGTCGTCGGCCGCTCCGTCGACGTCTGCTCCGTCGCCCGCTGGGAAGTCCGCGCCGCCTGCGGCCTCGCGCCGGACGTCCAGGCGGGCGCGTTCACGACCCGCCCTCCTCGGCGCGCTCGGCGACGACGTCCTCGGCGGTCAGCGAGCGCTGGTAGACCTCCTCGATCGCCGCGTCGGTGGCCTCGGCCACCGGGGCGTCGAAGACGACCTCGCCGCCGCGCATGCCGATCACCCGGTCGGCATAGGCCCGGGCGACGTCGAGATGGTGCATGTTCACGATGCAGGTGATGTCCAGCTCCTGCTGGATGCGGCGCATGTCCCGCATCACCTGGTGCGCCGTCGGCGGGTCGAGGGCGGCCACCGGCTCGTCGGCGAGGATCACCTCCGGGTCCTGGGCGAGCACGCGGGCGATCGCCACGCGCTGCTGCTGACCGCCGGAGAGCGAGGCGGCGCGCTGGTAGGCCTTCTCCACGATCCCCACCCGCTCCAGCGACTGGAAGGCGATCTCCCGGTCCTCGGGCCGGTACCACCCCAGCAGCGAGCGCCAGGTGGGGGTGTAGGCCGAGCGGCCGGCGAGCACGTTGTTCAGCACGCTGATCCGGTCGACCAGGTTGAAGGACTGGAAGATCATGCCCACCTGCGAGCGCAGCGCGCGCAGCTTGGCCTTGTTCCGCGGATCCACCCTCCGGCCGCCGACGGTCAGCGTGCCGACGGTGTGCGGCACCAGGCCGTTGATCGTGCGGATCAGCGTGGACTTGCCCGCCCCGGACAGTCCGACGACGGCGACGAACTCGCCGCGGTCGATGGTCAGGCTGACGTCGCTCAGCCCCTTGAAGCCGTCGGGGAAGACGACGTCGACGTGTTCGAAGGTGATCATGGGAGGTCTCCGTGCAGAGCCGGGGCGCCGGGCGCCCTCCCGAGGGGAGGGGCCCGGAGCCCCGAGCGACTCAGGTGTGGGTCAGCGTACCGGTGGCGCCCGGCCGGGCACTCCGCTCGGCCGACGTCACTCGGCCTGGTCGCCGAACTCCTCGTAGACGGTGCGCGCGCCGTCCAGGGCCTCCTGGTCGGCCTCGACGAGGCCCTCGATCTCGTAGACGTCGTAGAGCGGGTCGCCCTCCTCGAGGTCGCCGTCGCCGGCGATGCTCAGGAAGGCGTCGGTGATGGTCTGCTGCTCCTCCTCGGTCAGCTCCGCCGAGGCGACGATGCCGTCGTTGGGGATCGGGCCGGCCCAGGCGAAGGTCACGACCTCCTGGCCGACGTCGGGGTTCTCCTCGGCGAGGTTCTCGCGGGCGTCGTCGAAGGAGGTGCCGATGGCGATGTCGCCGCTGTAGACGTTCTGCACCGACTGGTCGTGGCCGCCGGCGAACTGGCCGTCGACCTCGATGCCGAGCTCGTTGAGCTGGGTCTGCGGGTAGTAGTAGCCGGAGGCCGAGCCCTCGTCGACGAAGGAGACGGTGGTGCCGTCCTCGATCTGCTCCAGGGCCTCCTCGCCCATCGGCTGGTAGTCGACCTTCTCCCCGTCCTCGACGATGCCGTTGCAGAACAGGAACGGCTCGACGCCCTCCTCCTCCTGCTCGACCTCCACCGGCTCGTCCTGGCAGTAGGTGTCCGGGTCGTCGGTGAACCACTGGGTCACGTAGGACTCCGAGCCGTAGCGCACCGACTGCAGGATCGAGGTGCCGTCGGCCTCCTGCTCGGCCTGGATCATGCCGACCGGCCCGGACATCACCAGGTGGACGTCGCCGGTCTGCATGCCCTGGATGACGCCGAGGTAGTCGTCGAAGACCTCCACGGTGACGTCGAAGCCGTCGAGCTCCTCGGAGACCTGGTCGGCGATGGCTTCCTGGTTCTCCACCACGGTGGCGTTCTCCTGGGAGGGCACCAGGCCGATGACGAGCTCGTCGACGGACTCGATGGCCGCGGCCTCGGCGGCGCCCTCGGACCCGTCGTCGCCGTCGCCGGAGACGTCGGACTCCTCGGCGGCGCAGCCGGTCAGGGCCAGAGTGAGCACGCCCGCCAGGGCGAACGCGGATCGCGCGGTGGTCTTGGTCGTGGTCTGCATGGCAGGGATCCTCTTCATCACGGGGCGAGTGTGAACACCGGAGGCGGGCGCCGGGCGCCCCTCGACGCTGCGGTCCCGTGGTCTCCTCCGCCGGCGCCGACGGCGGCGTCGGGCCTTCACGACTCTAGAGAGGCCTGTTCTGGGGCGACAAGAGCTGGCGGCGCTGTTCCGCCGCTCGTCATGCAGCGTTCATACGTCGGCGTCAGGAGCGGCCGCCCAGTCCCGGAGGATCGGGGCGGCCGCGGCGAGGTCCGGCACGCGATGGTCGGGGGATCCGATGCCGGCGGCGAAGCGGTCGATGAGCACTGTGGTCCCGCCCCGGGCGGCGACGGGCGCGAGGTCGTTCTCCCAGATGTCGCCGATCGAGAGGACCTGCGTCTCGGCGATGTGCTCGACGCCGGCGCCGCGCCGAGCCTCCTCCAGGGCCGCCTCGAGGGCCGCGGGCAGGCCGGCGGGCTTGCCGGCGTCGTTGACGACGGCGTCGAAGGCTCCGGTCAGGCCGAGGGCCTCCAGCCAGGGGGCGAAGGCCGTCGCCGGGGAGTTGGTGACCAGCACGACGGCGGCGGCCGGCCGGATCTCGGCGAGCAGGGCGGCCAGCCCGGCGGGGGCGTGGACGTCGGAGCGCTGGAGCCCGACGGCCAGCAGCGCCTCGCGGCCGGCGCGGAAGGCGACGCCGGTCTCCTCCGCCGAGAGCCCGCGGGCGCGGCCGAGCCGCTGGACGAGCTGATAGCCGTCCTGCGCCGGCGTCCCCTCCGGCGGCGCGGGGACCTGCAGATCTCCGGCGGCCAGCGCCCCGGCGACGACGGCGCGCACGCCGCCGTCGTCGTGCGCCGTCCTGCCGCGCTCGGCCAGCAGCGCGTCGACCTGGGCGGCATAGTGCAGCACCGGATCGTCGCCGAGGCAGACGGTGCCGTCGAAGTCGAGCAGCAGCAGCTTCTGCCGGGGCGTCGCGGGGCTCCCCGCCGGCGTCGTCGTCATGGACGCCACTCTATGCGCCGCGCCACGACCCGCTCCTGACACATCGAGTGGCGGCTCCCTGCAGCATCTCCCCGACGACACGCCGTGTCGCGGGGCCGGATGGTGCAGGGAGCCGCCACTCGATGGAAGAAGGGGGCGGGGCGACCCTCAGCTGGTCACTTGACCGACTTGCCCGCCGACCCCAGCCGCTGCGAGGCCTCGACGACGCGGGCCGCCATGGACTCCTCGGCCTTGGCGCCCCAGACGCGCGGGTCGTAGGTCTTCTTGTTGCCGACGTCGCCGTCGACCTTCAGCACGCCGTCGTAGTTGGAGAACATGTGGCCGGCCACCGGACGCGTGAAGGCGTACTGGGTGTCGGTGTCGATGTTCATCTTGATGACGCCGTAGGAGACCGCGTCGTCGATCTCCTGCTCGGTGGAGCCGGAGCCGCCGTGGAAGACCAGGTCGAACGGGGCGTCCGTGCCGTACTTCTGCGCCGTGCGGTCCTGGATGTCCTTCAGGATCTCCGGGCGCAGCTTCACGTTGCCCGGCTTGTAGACGCCGTGCACGTTGCCGAAGGTCAGCGCGGTGATGTACCGGCCCTTCTCCCCCAGGCCCAGGGCCTCGATCGTGGCGACGGCGTCCTCATAGGTGGTGTAGAGCTTCTCGTTGATGGCGTTCTCGACGCCGTCCTCCTCGCCGCCGACGGCGCCGATCTCGACCTCGAGGATCTGCTTGGCCGCCGCCGAGCGGGGCAGCAGGTCGGCGGCGATGCGGAGGTTCTCCTCCAGCGTCTCGGCCGAACCGTCCCACATGTGCGAGTTGAAGATCGGGTCGCGGCCGGCCTTCACCTCCGCCTCGGAGGCCTCCAGCAGCGGCAGCACGAAGCCGTCGAGCTTGTCCTTCGGGCAGTGGTCGGTGTGCAGGGCGATGTTGACGCCGTAGTTCTTCGCGACCTGCTTGGCGAAGGCGGCGAAGCCCAGCGAACCGGCGACCATGTCCTTGATCGAGGCGCCCGACCAGTAGGCGGAGCCGCCGGTGGAGACCTGGATGATGCCGTCGGACTCGGCCTCGGCGAAGCCGCGGATGGCGGCGTTCAGCGTCTGCGAGCTGGTCACGTTGACCGCCGGGTAGGCATAGCCGCCGGCCTTGGCGGCGTCGATCATCTCTTCGTACTTGTCCGGGGTTGCGATGGCCACGCTGAACTCCTTCGAGTCGGGGGTCGTGAGCGGTCTCGCCCCCATCCTATCCGTGGATGGCATCACACAGGTCGAGGCGCCTCAGAAGACGTGGACCAGCCCGACGAAGGTCAGCGTCCCGGCGCCGACGCTGAGCAGCGTGCTGCGGCCGGAGCCCAGATGCGCCGCGACGGTGACGGCGACGGCGACGCCGGCGTGCGGCAGGTGCCCGAGCGACGCCCCGGCGGCGTCGCGCAGCGTCGTCGCGGCGAGGACGACCATCAGCCCGGCCGGCATCCAGGCGGCCAGCGAGCGCAGGAAGGCCGATTCGCGCAGCGGCATCACCAGCGCGAAGGGCAGCGCGCGCAGCCCGAAGGTGATGGCGAAGACGACGCCGACCACGGCGACGACGTATCCGGTCTCAGGCATCGCGGGCCTCCTCCTCCCCGGCGCTCCGCCGGCGGGCGACGAGATGACGGACCGCCAGGGCGGCGAGGAAGGCCAGCATCCCGACCAGCAGGGCATGCTCGGGAACGGCGACCAGCGCGCCGGCGATGCACAGCCCGCCCAGCACCGCCTGCGGGACGTCGCGGCCGGAGCGGCAGCTGTCCAGCGCCAGCGTGATGAACAGGGCGCAGAGCGCGAACTCGAGCCCCTCGATCGGCCCGGGCAGCAGATGCGCCAGCGCGACGCCGGCCAGTCCGCCGCCGATCCAGTACGTGTGGAAGGCCAGCTGCAGCGGCAGCAGGCTCCAGCCGGTCCATCCGCGCGGCGAGGCCGCGGTGACCGCATAGGCCTCGTCGACCAGGGCATGCATCGCATACAGCCGTCCGAGCCGCGAGCGCACCGCGCTCAGCGGGAAGCTGATCGCGTAGAAGACGTGGCGGAAGTTCACCAGCAGAGTGGTCAGCGCGACAGTCGCCAGCGGAGCCGCGGCGAGGATCATGCCCACCAGCAGCAGCTCCAGCGAA
The DNA here is from genome assembly GCF_039536005.1 of Nesterenkonia halobia. Classification (NCBI taxonomy): domain Bacteria; kingdom Bacillati; phylum Actinomycetota; class Actinomycetes; order Micrococcales; family Micrococcaceae; genus Nesterenkonia; species Nesterenkonia halobia. The sequence goes on from NZ_BAAAYG010000003.1 coordinate 21,749, forward strand.
CCGGTGAAGACCACGCCGGAGAGCACCGGCGCCAGCCACCACGGCAGGCCGGACTGCACCACGACCATGCCGAAGGCGATGCCGATGGGCACCAGACCCATGCCCGCGGCCAGCGAGGCGCGCAGACCCGCGGCGATCTGACGACGTCGAGCACCCGCCGTCGTCGACGGCGCCGACGGCTCCGAAGCAACCTCAGCCGCGCCGACCTCCGCCGCGCCGACCTCGGCCGGGATGCCCTCCGCGCCGACCGTCGCCACCGGCTCGGCGCGCTCCATGACCTGCTGTTCCTGCATGCTTCGATCATTCCAGGAAACCCGCAGAATGTGCTTTCAGATCTTCTCCGCACTCCCCCTGACCGTGCAATACTTGCCTCATGGACTCGCTGGATCGCGCAATCATCGATGAGCTGGAGAAGGACGGGCGCATCTCCAACGTGGAGCTGGCCGAGCGCATCGGCCTCACGCCGGGGCCGTGCCTGCGCCGCGTGCAGCGGCTGGAGGCCGACGGCGTCATCCTCGGCTACCGGGCGCAGATCAGCCCGACGGCGCTGCAGCGCAGCTTCGAGGTGCTGCTCGACGTCGACCTGGACGGCTTCCGCCGCCCGCTGGCGCGGCAGTTCGAGGAGACCATGGGGACCTACGAGGAGGTCCTGGAGCTGCATCGGCTCTTCGGCTCGCCGGACTATCACGTGCGCGTGGCCGTGCAGGATCTCGCCGCCTACGAGCAGTTCCTCATGGAGAAGGTCATGGCGATCCCCGGCATCGCCAACGTCAGCTCGCGCTTCCCGATGAAGATCCTGAAATCGCTGCGCCCGGAGTGAAGCCGGGGTGAGGCCGGAGTGCGGCCTCGCCGGTCAGCGGACCGGACGGTGCTTCAGGCAGACGATCCCGCTGGAGAAGGACAGGCTCTCGGTCAGCGTCAGCGAGGGCACCTCCACGCCCTCGGGGAAGAGGCGGCGACCGCGCCCCTGGACGACGGGCACAACGAACTGCCGGTACTCGTCCACCAGATCGGCCTCGATGAGCGCATGGCAGAGCGTGATGCTGCCGGTGACCACGATGTCCTGTCCGGCCTGCGCCTTCAGCGCACGGGCGGCGTCCACGGGATCGCCGGAGATGATCGTGGAATGCCGCCAGGCCGGGTCGGTCAGCGTCGAGGACACCACATGCTTGCTCACGCGATCGAGCTGCTCGGCGACGCCGGTCTGATCCTCGCCCAGCTGGTCCGGCCAGTACCCGCGGAACGCCTCGAACGTCCGGCGCCCCAGGAGCAGGGCGTCGCAGGTCTCGTCCTGTCGGCGCAGCTCCGCCAGCACCTCGGCGTCCTGGCCCTGCGGATCGAACCAGTCGCCGAGCATCTCCACGGCGCCGTCGAGCGTGATGTTCTGCGTGATGACGAGGTCACGCATGGTCGCCTCCTCCAGCGTGTCTTCCGAGGAGGCTACGCCGCGGGGCGCCCCGGGATCACCCTTCGGCGCCCGCGGAGCTCGCCCGGGCGACCATGGCACGGTTGACCAGCCCGGCGACGGTGATCAGCGAGGCCGCCGCCAGCGGGGCCAGCAGCGCCGCCTGGGTGCCGGCGGTCTCGGCGATGTGCCCGTTGATCGCCGAGGCCGCGGACTGGCCGACGACGATGCCCGTGGTCGCCATGGTCATCACCGTCGCTCCCCGGCCGCGCGGACTGCGGTCGGAGGCGATCGAGTAGACCACGACCAGCGTCGGGCCCAGCCCGATGCCCAGGACCAGCAGCACCACCAGCAGCAGCGGCATCGCCTCGACGACCAGCAGCGCGGCGGTGCCGACGACCATGATCAGCGGGAAGACGATCCAGCGGGCGTGCAGCGTGAAGCCGGCCGGGAAGAGCGCCGACCCCAGGGCGAAGGCCGCCGAGCCGATGCCCATCACGCCGTAGACCAGACCGGCCGACTCGGCGTGGCCGGCGTCGGACATCGCCGAGGTCAGGGCGGTGAGCAGCGAGCCGAAGAACAGCCCGATGCCGAGCACGCCGACCAGCACCACCACCAGGCCCGGCCGCAGCAGCTCGCGCGCCGGGGCGGCGACGACGCCGGCGCTCCGGTTCGACGGGACCTCGTGGACGCTGGAGTGCAGCGCGAAGGCGGTGACGAAGATCAGCGTGAGCACCGCCGCGCCGATCACCGGGGCGGCGGGGCTCATCGTCGCGGCGAGCAGGCCCACGATCATCGGCCCGAAGACGAAGGTCAGCTCGTCGACGGCGGACTCGTAGGCCATCGTGCTGGTGGTCACCGCCGTGCGCCGCTCGGGGACGATGCGCCGGGCGATGATGCCGACCAGCCGGCTGCGCGACATCGGCGGGACCTGCGGCGTCGTCGCGCCGATGACGAAGGCGGCGGCCAGCACTGCCGCGTCGGGCAGCGGCGAGTACACCACCCAGGACATGGTCAGCAGCGCCAGCGAGCTGGCCAGTCCGGCGAGCATCACGACCAGCCGCTGGCCGAAGCGGTCGGCGGCCGAGCCGATGAGCGGCCCGAAGATCGCCGTGCCGACGCCGACCATGGCCGAGGTCAGCCCGCCGATCCCCAGTGAGCCGCGGCCGGCGACCACCAGGGTCAGCACGCCCACGACCATCATGGCGTAGGGGAAGCGGGCCACCAGGGCGATCGGGAAGAAGGACGCCCCGACGGCGGGGAGAAGGGTGGTGTGGCGAGCGTCCGAGGCGTCGTGGGCCTCGGCGGGACGCTCGGAGTCGGTGATGGTCATCGTCGCGCGCACCTCCTGCAGCGGACTCGTGGAGCACAGTGCCGCCTTAGCGCGCTCGTCGTCGAGCGTCACCAGGTAGATACACAATCTGATGGGCAATGGTGGTCCGGATCGCGGCGACGCCGTCCAGGCCAGCATTTCAGTCTAACGGCAGCTCTCTGGACGGACAACCCTGGACAGATACCCCATGGGGGTATACATTCAGAGGCATGAGTACGGAATCCAGGCACCACGGCGGCCACGATCAGCACCTCCGCAGCCCCGCGCACGGCGAGGAGGACGCCGAGGAGGAGCACACCGGGCACAGCTCCCCTGACGGACACGGCGACCACGCGGGACATGGCGGCCACTCCGGCCACTCCGGGCACGGCGACCATGCCGCCCAGTTCCGCCGCCTCTTCCTGATCATGCTCGCCGTCGCGATCCCGACGGCGGCACTGGATCCGGCCTTCGCCGAGCTGCTGGGCTACGCGGTGCCGGAGACCCCGTGGCTCCGCGGCATCGCGCCGGTGCTCGGCACGGTGATGTACGTCTGGGGCGGGCGCCCCTTCCTGACCGGGGGCCTCTCCGAGCTGCGTTCGCGCAGCCCCGGCATGATGCTGCTCATCGCTCTGGCGCTGACCGTCGCGCTGCTCTCCTCCTGGGGCGCGACGCTGGGACTCGTCGACGCCGGGCTGACTTTCTGGTGGGAGCTGGCCCTGCTGGTGGTCATCATGCTGCTGGGCCATTGGATGGAGATGCGTTCGATCGCCCGGACCAGCTCGGCGCTGGACTCGCTGGCCGCGCTGATGCCCGACGAGGCCGAGCGCGTCGACGGCGAGTCCGTCACCGCCGTCTCCCCCGAGGAGCTGGTCGCCGGCGACGTCGTCGTCGTGCGCCCGGGGGCCTCGGTGCCGGCCGACGGCCGGATCGTCTCCGGCACGGCAAGCATGGACGAGTCGATGATCACCGGCGAGTCGCAGACGGTGACCCGCGGCGCGGGCGAGCAGGTCGTCGCCGGCACCGTGGCCACCGACTCCGGACTGCGCGTGGAGATCACCGCCGTGGGCGAGGAGACCGCGCTGGCCGGCATCCGTCGGCTCGTCGAGGACGCTCAGAACTCCAGTTCGCGGGCCCAGCGGCTGGCCGACGTCGCCGCGGCCTGGCTGTTCTGGTTCGCCCTGGCCGCCGCCGCGGCCACTGCCGCCGCCTGGCTGCTCGCCGGCAGCCCCGACGACGCGGTGGTCCGCACCATCACAGTGCTGGTCATCGCCTGCCCGCATGCCCTCGGCCTGGCGGTGCCGCTGGTGGTCTCCATCGCCTCCGAGCGCGCCGCCCGGGCCGGCGTGCTGATCAGCGATCGCGTCGCCATGGAGACGATGCGCGCCGTCGACACCGTCCTCTTCGACAAGACCGGCACGCTGACCCGCGGCGAGCCGGAGCTCGTCGACGTCGCCGCCGCGGCCGGGCGGGAGCCGCAGCAGGTGCTGGCCCTGGCCGCGGCCGCCGAGTCCGACTCCGAGCACCCGCTGGCCGCGGCGATCCGCACCGCCGCCGGTCGGCGCGAGCTCGAGGTGCCCGCGGCCGAGAACTTCTCCTCCTCCCCCGCCGTCGGCGTGGAGGCGACTGTCGACGGCGCCCGGGTGCAGGTCGGCGGCCCGCGGCTGCTCGAGGAGCACGGCCTGGGCGAGCTGGACGCCGTCGACCCCTGGCGCGCCGAGGGCGCGATCATCCTGCACGTGGTCGTCGACGGCGCCGCCGCCGGAGCGCTGCGGCTCGACGACGCCGTCCGCGACGCATCCCGGCAGACGATCGAGGCGCTGCACGCCCGCGGCGTCGAGGTCGCGATGATCACCGGCGATGCCGAGGCCGTGGCGCAGACAGTGGCCGAGCAGCTGGGCATCGATCGGGTGATCGCCGGGGTCCGGCCGGAGGACAAGTCCGCCGAGGTGGCCCGCCTGCAGCAGGAGGGCCGGCGCGTCGCGATGGTCGGCGACGGCGTCAACGACGCTCCGGCCCTGGCCCAGGCCGACGTCGGCCTCGCCATCGGCGCCGGCACCGACGTCGCCGTCGGCTCGGCCGGCATCATCCTGGCCTCCTCCGATCCGCGCGGAGTGCTCGCCGCGCTGCGCCTCTCCGACGCCGCCCGGACCAAGATGCGGCAGAACCTGTGGTGGGCGGCCGGCTACAACCTGATCGCGGTGCCGCTGGCCGCCGGAGTGCTCGCCCCGGTGGGCTTCGTGCTGCCGATGAGCGTCGGGGCGGTGCTGATGTCGCTGTCGACGGTGCTGGTCGCGGCCAACGCGCAGCTGCTGCGGCGGCTGGACCTGCGACCGGAGGCGATGGACAGCGCCTGAGCCGCCAGAGTCGGCCCGACTCCCCTCCCGACTGGCCTGAAACATAACCACGTTATACACTTCAGGCGATGGATTCTCCCTCCCCTCAGCCTGCGGCCTCGGCCGCAGGCGACGACCAGTCCGTCGAGGACCTCGCCGCCGAGCTCGTCGTCGTCTCCGGCCGGCTGACGCGCACGCTGCGTCGGCTGGCGCGCGAGGAGACCGACCCGTCCACAGTCCGCGCGCTCTCAGTGGTCGACGAGCTGCAGCCGGTCCGCGTGGGCCGCTTCGCGGCGGAGCATCTGTGCTCTCAGCCCGCGGCGACGAAGCTGCTGGCCCGGCTCGAGGCCGACGGGCTGGTCGTCCGCCGCATCAGCGGAGCGGACCGGCGCGCCGCGGAGTTCTCGCTCACCGAGGACGGGCGACGGCGGCTGGCCGCCATCCGCGGCCAGCTCACCGATCAGCTCGCCCCGGCGCTGCGCGACCTCGACGACGCCGACCGCGCCGGCCTGGCCCGCTCGCTGGCCTCGGTGGAGACGTTCATCCGCTCGGCGCGACCGGACGACGCCCGCCGCTGACGCGCCGCCCGCGCTCCCCGCCCCGGCCCGGTTCCGACCGCCCGGGGCGTCGTCCTGTCCAGCACCCGACCCTCCGAGAGAAGAAGGTGGTCCCCCACGTCCTCCGCACCGCGCCCCGACGCTGACACCGGAACGACGAGCACGACCAGCACGACCAGCACCGCCACCCCGGCCGGCCCGGCCCGCGCTCCCGGCTCCCCCGGAGCCGCCGACGACGCCGGCTCCATCCTCCGTCAGCCCCGCGCAGTGTGGGCGGTGGCCTTCGCCTGCGTCATCGCCTTCATGGGCATCGGCCTGGTGGACCCGATCCTGCCGGCGATCTCCGCCGAGCTCGACGCCACGCCGGCGCAGTCGATGCTGCTGTTCACCAGCTACCTGCTGATCACCGGGGCGATGATGTTCTTAACCAGCGCGATCTCCTCGCGGATCGGCGCGAAGCCGACGCTGCTGATCGGGCTGGTGCTCGTCGTCGTCTTCGCCGCGCTGGCCGGCGGCTCGGCGACCGTCTGGCAGATCATCGACTTCCGCGCCGGCTGGGGCCTGGGCAACGCCCTGTTCATCTCCACCGCGCTGGCGACGATCGTCGGGGCGACCTCCGGCGGATCGGAGAAGGCGATCATCCTCTACGAGGCCGCCCTGGGCCTGGGCATCGCCACCGGCCCGCTGCTGGGCGGGCTGCTCGGCGAGATCTCCTGGCGCGGCCCGTTCTTCGGCACCGCCGCGCTGATGGCCGTCGGCCTGATCGCCGTCGCGGTGCTGCTGCCGAAGCAGGACCGCCCGACGCCGGAGCAGCACGTGCGCCTGACCGCGACCTTCCGCGCGCTGTCCCGCCCCGGACTGCTCACATTGGCGGTCTCCGCGCTGCTGTACAACTTCGGCTTCTTCACCCTGCTCGCCTACAGCCCCTTCCCGCTGGAGGAGGACGCCGCCGCGGCCGGAATGACGAACTTCGGCGCGATGGGCCTCGGGCTGGTCTTCTTCGGCTGGGGCATCTGTCTGGCGATCACCTCAGTCTTCGTCGCCCCGCCGCTCACCCGGCGCTTCGGCCGCCGTCCGGTGCTGATCACCGCGCTGGCCGGCCTGGCGGCGATCCTGCTGGGCATGGCGCTGCTGGTCGACTCGCTGGCCGGCCTGGCGACCGGCGTCATCGTCGCCGGGCTGTTCCTCGGAGTGCTGAACACAGTGCTGACCGAGTCCGTCATGGAGGTCAGCGACCTGCCGCGGCCGGTGGCGTCGTCGACGTACTCCGGCGTGCGCTTCATGGGAGGCGCCGTCGCGCCGCTGGTCGCCGGGCAGGTCTCCGACGCGCTCGGAGCCGGCTCACCCTACCTCTTCGGCGCCGCGGCAGTGGTGCTGGCGATCGTCGCCCTGCTCGTCGGGGCCCGCTCGCTGCGCGTGCTCAACCGCGCGCACGGCGAACCCGTCGAGGAGGAGGCCTGGGCGATCACCGGCGGCGACGCCTGAGCGCCCTCGGCTCCTCCTCGGCCGACCCCTCGCCGTCGTCGGCACCGTGGGTGAGCTTCAGCCCGACGATGCTGCCGACGATCCCGGCCATGAAGACCAGCTTCCACACCGAGACCGACTCCTGGCCGAGGGCGATGCTCGCCGCGACGGTGATCGTCGCCCCGAGACCGGCCCAGACGGCGTAGGCGGTGCCCATCGGGATGCTGCGCGCCGCCCGGGCGAGGGTCACCATGCTCACCAGCAGGCCGAGGAAGAACACGACGACGGGCACCGGCCGGGAGAAGCCGTCGCTCAGCCCCAGCGCCGTCGCCCAGACGGCCTCCATCACGGCGCTGAACACCAGGATGACCCAGGCCATCAGCTCACCACCTTCAGTCCGATCAGGCTGACCACCAGCAGCGTCAGCAGGGCGGTCCGCGCGACGTCGAGGGTCTCGCTGCGCCGCACGACGCCGATCACGATGGTCAGCACCGCCCCGATCCCCACCCAGACCGCATAGGCGGTCCCGGCCGGGATGGCGGTCATGCCGTAGGCCAGCCCGCTCATCGACAGGGCGAGCGCCGCGATGAACAGCAGCGTCGGGCGCCGTCGGCGCAGGCCGTCCGATTCGCCGAGCGCCGTCGCCCAGACTGCCTCCAGGCCGCCGGAGACGGCCAGCACGAGCCATTCCATGGGTCCTCCCTCCATCGTCCTGCCCGCACGGATCACGCGCCGGCGCCCATGCACGTCGAGCGGGGGATTCCTCGGGGTCATCCGGCCGGATCGGCGACGAACACTCCGAGAGATCCCCCGCCCGACGGCGGAGCGGCGACGAGCCTCAGCGGGTCGGGTCGACCATCACCTTCAGCGACTCGCGGTCGTCCATGGCGCGGTAGCCCTCGGGCACCTCGCTGAGGCCGATCACCCGGTCGAAGACCCGACCGGGCTCGACCGTGCCGTCCAGCACGGCGGGCAGCAGCTGCTCGATGTAGGCGCGCACCGGGGCCGGGCCGCCGGTCAGCGTGATGTTGTGGCGGAAGAGGCTGCCGAAGCCGACCGGAGCCTCCTCATACTGCGGCACGCCGACCCGGCTGATCACGCCGCCGGGGCGCACCGCGCCGAGCGCCTGCTCGTAGGCGGGCATGTGGCCGACGGCCTCGAGCACCGCGTGGGTGCCCTCGCCGTCGGTGATCGCACGGACCTCGGCGATGCCCTCCTCGCCGCGGGAGGCGACGACGTGCGTCGCGCCGAACTCGCGGCCCAGGTCGGTGCGCGCGGTGTGGCGGCCCATGAGGATGATCGTCGTCGCGCCCAGCTGCTTGGCGGAGAGCACCGCGAGCAGGCCGACGGCGCCGTCGCCGATCACCGTGACGGTGGAGCCCGGGCCGACGCCGGCCTGCACCGCGGCGTGCCAACCGGTGGGGTAGACGTCGGTCAGCGTCAGCAGCGAGGGCAGCAGCGCCTGGTCGACGTCGCCGGGGACGGCCACCAGGGAGCCGGAGGCCTGCGGCACGCGGATCTTCTCCGCCTGGGCGCCGCTGTGGAAGCCGCCGTTCGGGCAGGAGGTCTGCAGCCCCTCCCGGCAGTAGTCGCAGGCGTCGTCCGCGTAGGCGAAGGGGGCGATGACCATGTCGCCGACCGAGACGCCGGCGACCTGATCGCCGAGCTCCTCGACGATGCCGACGAACTCGTGGCCGATCTGGTCGCCCTCCTCCGCGTCGGGCTTGGAGTGGTACGGGTGCAGGTCCGAGCCGCAGACGCAGGTGACCACGACGCGCACCACCGCATCGGTGGGCTCGACGAGGGCGGGATCGGAGACGTCGGCGACGCGCACGTCGCCGGCGCCGTGGATCAGGGCTGCTCGCATGAGCGATGACCTCCTGGGGTCAGGTGGGGAACGAAGTCCGGGACAGGGCCCGCCCCGTTCCAGCGTCGAGGAGGTCGCCGTTGTTCCGTGACATTCGTCCCCCGGTCCTCGTCAGGACGACGGCGTCGGGCGTCGTCACCCTTCGTCGGTCTCGATGCGCACCTCGGAGGTCAGCGTGCGGTGCACCGGGCACTTCTCGGCGATCTCCAGCAGACGCGCGCGCTGCGCGTCGTCGAGGTCGCCCTCCAGGTGGATGCGCCGGGCGATCCGGTCGACCTTCCCGGTCCGCGTCTCGCAGTCCTCGCAGTCGGCAGCGTGGACGCGGTCGTGCTGCAGGGCGACGGTGACCTTCTCCAGCGGCAGCGCGTGCCGCTCGGCATACATCCGCAGCGTCATCGAGGTGCAGCTGCCCAGCGCGGAGAGGAGCAGATCGTAGGGTGAGGGACCGCCGTCGTCGCCGGCCGGGGCCGGCTCGTCGGCGACGAAGCGGTGGCGTCCGGACTCCACGACCTGCCCGTAGCCGCCCACGCCGGACTCGGCGACGACGACCGAGCCGTCCAGCGCCGGGGCCTCCTCCTCACGCGCGGGCAGGTAGCGACGGACCCAGGCGCCGAGCACTCCGGCGGCGTACTCGGCGTCGCCGCGGCGGGTGAGCAGGTGGTCGGCGCCGTCGAGCGAGACGAAGGACTTCGGGTGCCGGGCGGTCTCGAAGATCTGCCGGGAGTTGTCCACGCCGACGATCTCGTCCATCGGCGCGTGCATGACCATCAGTGCGGCGCCGAGCTCGGCGATGCGCTCGGCCTGCGGCTGCTCGGCGATGTCGTCCAGGAACTCCTGCCGGATGCGGAAGGGCCGCCCGCCGATCGAGACCTCGGCCTCGCCGTCGCGCTCGATCTGATCCATGCGGCTGCTGAACCGGGCGGCCACATGCGCCGGGTCGGCCGGCGCGCCCATCGTCGCCACTGCGGTGACCTCCGGGACGCGATGGGCGGCGGCGATGACCGCCGCGCCGCCGAAGGAGTGGCCGATGAGGAAGGTCGGGGCCTCGTGCTCGGCGCGCAGGTGGTCGGCGGCGGCGACGAGGTCGCCGACGTTGGAGCTGAAGTCGGTGTTGGAGAAGTCGCCCTCGGAGTCGCCGAGGCCGGTGAAGTCGAAGCGCAGCACCGCGATGCCGTCGTCGGTCAGCGCGCGGGCGATCCGCGAGGCGGAGACGACGTCCTTGCTGCCGGTGAAGCAGTGGGCGAAGAGCGCGTAGGCCCGCGGCGTCTCATGCGGCAGCTCGAGCTTGCCGGAGAGCACCGCCTCGCGGGATCCGGGGAACTCGACACGGCGGCTGATGGGTCTGGTCCTGGTCTCCATGGTGTGGATTGTTCCCTCCCGCAGGCTTCTGCACCAGTGACCGGCCGGTAGATGACGCCGCGGACCGGGCCCTCGGCCCGGGTGCCGCGTCCCGCGGGACGCGGCACCCGGGCCGAGACTCGACGACAGCGCCTCAGCCGTGGAGCTCCGGAGCGGCCGGCAGATCCAGCTCCGTGTGAGCGTAGTGATTGAAGTAGTTGGTGAACATGTTCACCATCACATGCGGGACGAGCTCGCCGAGCTCCTCGGTGCTCCATCCGGCGTCCAGCGCGGCCTGCCAGACGTCCTCCTCGACGTACCCGGTCGAGGAGACCATCTGCCGCGCGACCGCCAGCAGCGCATCCAGACCGCCGTCGGTGTCCACCGGCGACCCTGCGCGCAGCTGCTTCGTCTGGTCCTCGTCCCAGCCAGCCGCCCGGGCGCCGCCGGTGTGCGCGGCCTGGCAGTAGGCGCAGTCGTTGGTCGCCCCGACGACGAGCGCGATCGCCTCGCGGGTGCGAGCGTCGAAGCTGCCGTGTTCGGCGAGCGCAGACTGGATGCCGAGGTAGCTGGAGAGCAGGGCCGGCGAATGCGCCATCTCGCCGTGGATGTTCAACACTTTGCCGAACTGCTCCTTCAGCCCCTGGAGGCCCTCCTGGGCCGCGGCGGGGGCGTCGTCCACAGTGTGCACGGGAATGCGGGGCATGTCGCTTCACCTTTCGAGCGGGTTCACGGGTGCCTCTTCGATGAGGCACGGCCATTCCATACCCGCAGACCGCCTCCCGAGAACAGTCTGTCCGCAGGGTGACAGTCTCGCCCGACGACGCACGGCGGGACGATGCACGTTCAGCCGTCGGCCAGCACCTCGGCCAGCACCTCGGCCAGCACCACCGCATGGTTGATCTCGCGGTCCTTCGCCGCGAAGACCAGCGTGGCGACCGGCTCGCCGTCGAGCTGCTCACGCAGCTCGGCCAGGGCCTCGGCCGCGGCGCCGTGGTCGAGCTCGGCGCGATAGGCGGCGGCGAACTCCTCGAAGTGCTCCGGGTCGTGGTGCCACCAGCGCCGCAGCTCGGGACTGGGCGCGACGTCCTTCGGCCAGAGGCCGACGGCGGCACGCTCCTTGGACACTCCGCGCGGCCAGAGCCGGTCGACCAGCACGCGCGGCCCGTCGTCGTCGGAGGGCTCGTCGTGGACGCGCTTCAGCCGCAGCTCCGGGATGCTCATGCTCGTCTCCTTCCCTCGTGATGACGCCGGATGGCGCCTCGCGCCCCGATGTACTCGGCCAGATGCTCTCCGGTGATGGTCGACCGGGCGTCGACCAGCTCGGCGGGCGTGCCCTCGAAGACCACGCGGCCGCCGTCGTGCCCGGCGCCGGGGCCGAGGTCGATGATCCAGTCGGCGTGGGCCATCACCGCCTGGTGGTGCTCGATGACGATGACGGTCTTGCCGTCGTCGACGAGCCGGTCCAGCAGGCCCAGCAGCTGGTCGATGTCGGCCAGATGCAGCCCGACCGTCGGCTCGTCGAGCACGTAGATCCCGCCGGAGGACTTCATGCTCATCGCGAGCTTGACCCGTTGCCGCTCGCCGCCCGAGAGGGTGTTCAGCGGCTGCCCCAGCGTCAGGTACCCCAGCCCGACGTCGTCGAGTCGGCGGAGGATCGTCAGCGCCGCCGGCGTGCGGGCCTCGCCGGCGGCGAAGTACTCCAGGGCCTCGGCGACGGAGAGCTCCAGCACCTCGGCGATGTTCTTCCCGGCCAGCCGCAGGTCGAGCACCTCGACCTGATACCGCTTGCCGCCGCAGTCCTCGCAGGGGGTGGAGACCGTGTCGGTGAAGCTGAACTCGGTGACGATCACCCCGGAGCCCGAGCAGGTCGGGCAGGCGCCGTCGGAGTTGGCGCTGAACAGCCCCGGCTTCACGCCGTTGGCCTTGGCGAAGGCCTTGCGGATCGGATCCAGCACTCCCGTGTAGGTGGCCGGGTTGCTGCGCCGTGAGCCCTTGATCGGCGCCTGGTCGACGGTGATGACATCCTCGCCGGCGACGTGCCCGCCGATCAGCGAGCTCTTGCCCGAGCCGGCGACGCCGGTGACAGCAGTCAGCACACCCAGCGGGATGTCGACGTCGACGGCGTCCAGATTGTGGGTGTCAGCGCCGCGCACCTCGAACACCCCTGAGCGCTCGCGCGTCGATTCCTTCAGCGCCGCCTTATAGGACAGCGCCTCCCCGGTGCGGGTCGCGGCGGCGCGCAGGCCCTCGACGTCGCCCTCGAAGACCACCTCGCCGCCGGCGGCGCCGGCGCCCGGCCCCATGTCGACCACGTGGTCGGCGATCGCGATCATCTCCGGCTTGTGCTCGACGACCAGCACGGTGTTGCCCTTGTCCCGCAGGTCGACGAGCAGCTCGTTCATCCGCGCGATGTCGTGCGGGTGCAGACCGATGGAGGGTTCGTCGAAGACGTAGGTGACGTCGGTGAGCGCCGAGCCGAGGTGCCGGACCATCTTGGTGCGCTGGGCCTCGCCGCCGGAGAGCGTCCCCGTCGGGCGGTCCAGCGAGAGATAGCCGAGCCCGATGGCGATGAAGGAGTCGAGCAGATGCAGCAGCGTCTCGACCAGCGGGGCGACGCTCGGGGTGTCGACAGTCCGCACCCAGGCGGCCAGATCGGTCACCTGCATCGCGCTGACCTCGCCGATGTCCTTGCCGTCGATCGTCGATGAGCGGGCCGAGTCGTTGAGCCGGGTGCCCGCGCAGCGCGGGCAGGTGGTGAAGACTGCGGCGGCGTCGACGAATCGTCGGATGTGCGGCTGCAGCGAGTCCGGGTCGCGGCTGAACATCGACTTGCGGATCTTCGGGATCAGACCTTCGTAGGTGACGTTGATGTTCTCGACCGTGACCTTGCGCGGCTCGGCATACAGCAGATCCTCGCGCTGCTCGGCGGTGAGATCCCGGATCGGCACGTCGGCGGGCACCTGGGTCTTATACGGCGCGACCATCCAACCGTCGGCCTTATAGCCCGGCACCAGGATCGCGCCGTCGACCAGCGACGCCGACTCGTCGACGATCCGGCTCAGGTCCAGGTCGGAGACGGTGCCCCGGCCTTCGCAGTCGGGGCACATCCCGCCGAGATAGACCTGCTGCTTGATGACGTTCTTCTTCCCCGACTCGGTGACCGAGGCCCCACCGACAGTGGTGGTGGGGATGTTGAAGGAGAACGCCGTCGGCCCGCCGATATACGGATCGCCGAGACGGCTGAAGAGCTGGCGCAGCATCGCGTTCGCATCGGTGACCGTGCCCAGCGTCGACCGCGGATTGGCGCCCATCCGCTCCTGGTCCACCAGGATCGCCGTGGTCAGCCCCTCGAGCCGGTCGACCTCCGGACGCGGCAGCGTCGGCATGAAGCCCTGGACGAAGGTCGAGTAGGTCTCGTCGATGAGCCGACGGGACTCCGCGGCGACGGTGCCGAAGACCAGCGAGGACTTCCCCGAGCCGGAGACTCCGGTGAAGACCGTCAGCCGGCGCTTGGGCAGGTCGAGGTCGACGCACTTCAGGGTGTTCTCCCGCGCACCCCGGACGCGGATGACGTCATGGGCGTCGGCGGGCGGGACGGAGGAGGCGGCCCCCTCCGCGGCGGTCGATGTCAGCTCCGGCATGGCGGCCCTTCGGTGCGCGGCGTACAGGTGTGCTGCAGTCTAGTGCGAGGCGTCACTCGGCCCCAGAGGCGAGCGACGATTCAGCCGGGCCGCCTGACGCAGCAGGTGGTCGCGCTCGCCGAGCTGCGTCGCCCGGCGGGCGGCCTCGGTGTAGAGCTCGGCGGCCCGTTCCGGCTCGCCGGTCCGCTCGCGCAGATGCGCCTCGGCGGCGACGCGCCGCGGCACCGACTCCTCGACTGCGGCCAGTGCGACGAGCCCCGCGCCGGCCCCGTCGGCTTCGCCGACGGCGACCGCACGATTCAGTCGGGCGAGCGGACTGTCGGTCAGCCGCACCAGCTCGTCGTACCACTCCACGATCTGCGGCCAGTCGGTCTCCGCGGCGGTGACCGCATCGGCGTGCAGCGCCGCGATCGCGGCCTGCGCCTGATATTCGCCGAGCCGGTCGCGGGCCAGCGCGGCCTGCAGCAGCCCCACGCCCTCGGCGATCATCCCTTCATCCCAGAAGTCGCGGTCCTGCTCGGCCAGCGGGACCAGGGAGCCGTCGGCGGCGAATCGGGCGGGGCGCCGAGCCTGGTGGAGCAGCATCAGCGCCAGCAGGCCGGCGAGCTCCTCGTCGACGACGACGGCGGCCAGCTGGCGGGCCAGACGGATCGCCTCCTCGGCCAGGTCGAGGTCGCCGGAGTGACCGGTGGTGAACACCAGATGCAGCACGCGCAGCACAGTGGCGAGGTCGCCGGGCTGATCGAAGGACACCCCGGCGATCCGCCGCTTCGCCCGGCTGATGCGCTGGGCCATCGTCGGCTCGGGCACCAGATGCGCCTCGGCGATCTGCCGCGTGGTCAGCCCGCCGACGGCGCGCAGAGTCAGCGCCACCGCCGCGCTCTCGCTCAGCGACGGGTGGGCGCAGAGGAGGTACATCTGCAGCGTGTCGTCCCGCACCGCCGTCGGCCCGGGCGAAGGCTCGGCCTCGACGCGCTCCTGGCGTCGTCGCCGCGCCTCCTCGGAACGGGCGACGTCGACGGCGCGGCGCCAGGCCGCGGTGATCAGCCAGCCCTGCGGGTCCTCCGGCGGGTCCTCCGGCCACCGGCGCAGGGCCGCGAGCAGCGCCTCCTGGACGGCATCCTCGGCGACGGCGAAGTCGACGCCGCGACGGACCAGGACTCCGGTCGTGGACGGGATGAGGCCCCGGAGCAGCTCCTCGTCGAGGGGCTGATCCGGGACCGTCCCGGGACGCGCCGTCGGGCTCATGCTCCGGCGTCGTGCCCGGGCTCCAGGAAGGGGCGGACCTCGAGCCACTCGTGGATCGGCTCCCCGCCGGCGCCGGGAGCGGAGGACAGCTCGTCGGCCACCTCCAGCGCCCGGTCCCAGGAGTCGACGTCGATGGCCATCCATCCGGCGATGAGGTCCTTGGTCTCGGGGAAGGGCCCGTCGGTCACCGGCGGGCGTCCCGGAGCGTCATGGCGGACCCAGGTCCCCTCCGGCGCCAGCGCCTGACTGTCGAGGAACTCGCCGGAGGCGCGCAGCTTCGACGCCAGATCTTCCATGAACTGCACGTGAGCCGCGATCTCCCCCGGCTCCCACCGGTCCATGGGCACGTCGTTCACCGGCGCCGGCGCGCCGCGATAGTGCTTCAGCAGCAGATACTTGGTCATGATGTCTCCTCCGTCGTTCCGAGACGACCGGTGCGGCCGCTCTCACCCCGGGGACGGAGCCGGCCGCCAATTATCGACATCCCTTCGACAACCCACGGAGAGATTCTTCGACAGGCACCGAGAGTCCGCGGCCTGCGTCAGCGCATCCCGCCACGCTCCCCGCGTGATGGACCGCGGGATCGCTCCGTGTGATGGCTCCGCGGGACGTGTGGGAATGTGGCGCCATTCCCACAGTTGCCACGGAGTCACCCATCCCCGGGACGCGCTCAGGCGCAGTCGGCGCCGGTCAAGCCTCCGGGCGGGCGGCCGCTCCCAGGTCCGCGGCGTGGCCCGTGATGACCCGGGCCAGGTCGATATCACGGCGGGTGATCCCGCCGACGTCGTGGCTGGAGAGGGTGACGGACACCTCCGGATAGGTGAGGGTGATATCCGGGTGGTGATTGTGATCCTCGGCGGAGGCACCGATGCGGTTCACCAGCTCCAGTCCGGCGGCGAAGTTCTTGGTCTTGAACCGAGCGGCCAGGGCATCCTCGGCCAGATGCCAGTCAGGAAGCTGGGCCTCAGCGATCTCAGCGGACGATAGCTTGCGTTTCGGATCAGTCATGGTGCCATGATGCCCGCTGCAGTTGCTGGGGACTACCCCCGGACACCGGAGCGTCAGGCCGCTGAGCGGCCCCTCGCCGCGACGGCCGCCTGCCGCCGCCGGCTGAGCGCCGCACCGTCGAGGCCGGACGGTTCAGCCGGTCAGCAGGCCGGCCGACCAGCCGTTCAGAGCGCCTTGAGCCACTGGCGAAGCAGCGCCGCCTCCGCCGGGGTGAAGCCCTCGGGCACCTCCGGCAGTGCGGCGAGCAGCCGGGAGGCCTCGCTCGGTGTGCCGCCGTGGACGACCTCGGCCGCATCGCCGGCGACGGCCGCGATCGTCGCCTCCCGCGCGGAGGCGGAGAGCTCCGGATCGGGCGCGTCCAGCACGATCTGCCGCAGCGTCACCCCGATGCTCGCCGCCATCACCTGTGCCACGGCCTGCTCGACGCCGACGACCAGCCGCCCCTGCCGGTCGGCCTGCCGGGCCAGCTCCGTGAGCGCCCGGGTGGGCCGGTCCTCGGCGGGATCGAGGCTGCCGGGCACCGGCTGGCCGTACATCAGCGCATAGAAGCCGGGGTTGGCCACCCCGAAGGCCACATGGGCGTCCCAGAGCTCGCGGATGCCCTGCAGCGGATCCTGGTCGGCGTGCGGCGGCACGCCCGCCATGAGGCGGTCGACGCCGAGGGCGGCCAGGGCTTCGAGCAGCCCGTCCTTGGTGCCGAAGAAGTGATGCAGCGTCGGCATCTTCACGCCGGCGGCCTCGCAGACCGCGCGCATCGAGAGATCCTCTCCCGGGCGCGCGGCGAGCAGGCCGGCGGCGGCCTCCAGGAGGCGGGTGCGGGTGTCCGGAGTGCGCGAGTCAGCCACAGCGCGAGAGTACCAACATATCGGTGAGCCATGCGCTGGTGGATCACTCCCCGCAGAGACCGTCCTGCCCCTGCACCACACGCTGATCCGTGCGGGATCGGGACGGGAGCGCCCCGGTGCGCTGCCGGAACCAGGCGGTGAAGTTGCTGGCGTCCTCGAAGCCCAGCGCCGCGCCGACCCGGTGGACCGGACGCGCGGAATGCGCCAGCAGCCGGCGGGCCTCCAGCACCAGCCGCTCGTCGATGATCTGCTTCGGCGTCATGCCGCGAGCCCGGGCCGTCGCCCAGGCCAGAGTGCGCGGAGACCAGCCCAGCTCCCGGGCTCGCCGACGTCGGGCCAGCTGCGGTGCCGCGCGCTGAAGCAGGACCCCGGTGATCTCCGCGACGCCGGAGGGAATGCGCCGCGCGTCGCGGACGCTGGCACAGAGGCCCGAAGCACGCATGGAAGGACATCCTCCGATGAGCACGACCTCCCCGATCCGCATGTTCGGCGCCCAGTGGTGCGGCGACTGCCGACGCACCAAGCGCCAGCTGGACACGCTGGGCCTCGACTACGTGTACATCGATCTGGAGCAGGACCCGAAGGCCGCCGACGTCGCCCGAGACATCTCCGGGCGGACGAACATCCCGGTGGTCGTCTACCCGGACGGCTCCCACCACGTGGAGCCGGCCGACGACGACGTCTCCGCGAAGCTGCGCGAGCTGGAGATGATCTGAGCCGGCGGCGCATGACGAGAAGGGCCCGTCCCGCAGATGCGGAACGGGCCCTTCTCGTATGAAGTGGAGCCAAGGGGAGTCGAACCCCTGACCTCGTCGATGCGAACGACGCGCTCTACCAGCTGAGCTATGGCCCCGTGTCCAGTTTCTCCGCCGCGCCGGACCATCCGTCCGAGCACAGCGACCACACCAGGATATACGCCGCGGCCCGATCGGGGAAAATCGGCATAGTCCTGCGGCGAGGCCGACGACGGGACGTGACCCGCACCATGGGCTCCGGCGCCGTCGTCGGCGACAATGGAGCGATGACCAGCACTGCCGCACAGCCCGAGACCGCCGCCGCTCCCCCGTTCGCCCTGCTGCTCGACGTCGACGGCCCCATCGCCTCGCCGGTCACCCGCACTGTGGCGATCGAGTCCATCGCGCCCGACCTGGTCGCCATGGCCGCCGCCGGCATCCCGGTCATCTTCAACACCGGCCGCTCGGACGCCTTCATCGCCGAGCAGGTCGTCCCGGCGCTGCGCGCGGCCGGGCTGTCCGACGGCGCGATGGTCCACACGATCAGCGAGAAGGGCGCAGTCTCCAGCGAGGTCACCCCCGCCGGCCTCGGCGAGGTCCATGTCGACGCCGAGCTGGCGATGCCGGCCGGACTCTCCCGGCAGGTCCGGCAGCTCGTCTCCGACCGCTTCAGCGACCTGATGTTCTTCGACGAGACCAAGCGCTCGATGATCTCGGTGGAGCAGCACGTCGACGTCGCCTCGGCGGACTACCTGGCCGCTCAGCCGGACTTCGACGCCGCCGTCGCCGCGATGCTCGAGTCTCAGGGCCTGGACCACGTGCGGATCGATCCGACGATCATCTCCACCGACGTCGAGCATGAGCGCGTCGGCAAGGACCTCGGCGCCGAGCAGGCCGTCGCGCTGCTGGCCGCCCGCGGCATCCGCCCGCAGTCCTGGTACACCATGGGCGATTCGCGCTCCGACTACGCGATGGCCACCTGGCTGCACGAGCGCGGCCACCCGGTGCGCCACGTCGACGTCCGCCCGACCGACGGCGTGCCGCAGACCGACTACCCGGTGCTGACCTCCGAGTCCGGGGCGATCCACGACGAGGCCGGCGCGGAGTTCCTGCGCCGCTGGGCGGGCTCGCTGAGCTGAGCGCTCAGCCGATCCGCGCGTGCTGCCGGATCCAAGAGTGCATCGCGATGCCGGCGGCGGTGCCGGCGTTGATCGACCGCGTGGAGCCGAACTGCGCGATGGACAGCGTCGCCGTCGCCGTCCGCCGGACCTCCTCGCTGAGCCCCGGCCCCTCCTGGCCGAAGACCAGCACGCAGTCGCGCGGCATCGCGTAGGTCTCGATGGGCGAGGAGTCCGGGAAGAGGTCGACGCCGAGCACGGCCAGCCCGGACTCGGCGGCCCAGGCGACGAACTCTTCCACCGTCGCGTGGTGGCGGATGTGCTGGTACCGGTCGGTGACCATTGCTCCGCGCCGGTTCCAGCGCCGTCGGCCGATGATGTGCACCTCCGCGGCGAGGAAGGCGTTGGCGGTGCGCACGACCGTGCCGATGTTGAAGTCGTGCTGCCAGTTCTCGATGGCCACGTGGAAAGTGTGCCGGCGGGCGTCGAGGTCGGCGACGATCGCCTCATGCCGCCAGTAGCGGTACTCGTCGACCACGTTGCGCCGGTCGCCGCGGGCCAGCAGCTCGGGATCGTAGTGCTCGCCCTCGGGCCAGGGGCCCTCCCAGGGCCCGACGCCGACCTCCCGCTCGACCTGACCAGTCTGCTCGACCTGCTCAGCCTGCTCGGAGGCGCCGGGGCCCTCCGCCGGGCCGGACGCCCCGCCCCGCTCTGCTCCACGCTCAGATGCCATGCGCCCGAGCGTATCGCGCCGCCATGGCCACCCTCCCCATGCATCGAGTGGGCGATGTGTCGAGGAATTCTCCCGAGGCAGGCGCCGAAACCTCGACACATCGCCCACTCGATGCGGCGGCGCCCTCATCGGGCGGCCAGCAGCGCGGCCACTTGGGCCACAATCGCGGCGAAACCGTCTCGATGGTCCTCGACGTTGACCCGGAGGACCGTCCAGCCCTCGCCGTAGAAGACGTTGTCGCGCCGCTGGTCGGCGCGATGCTGCTCCGGGGTGAAGTGCGTCTCGCCCTCGTACTGGATCGCGATCTTCAGCTCCGGATAGCCCAGATCCGCCCGCGGGGAGAAGGGGTCTCCGGGCACCGCGGGAACCTGCAGCGCCGGCTCGGGAAGTCCGGCGTCGACCAGCGCCAGGCGCAGACGCGTCTCCTGGACCGAGTCGGCGCCGACCCGCATCCGCTCTAACGCGGCGAGGCAGCGCCGCCGTCCCGGCACGCCGCGGGCGTCATCGAGCATCCCGCGCAGCCCCGGAAGCGTGGCGTACGGGATCGAGCGCCCTTCATAGCGCAGGTAGGGCGTGCGGATGAGCTGGTCGCCCATGATGATCAACTGATGCTCGCTGCACCGGCCGGCGACGTCGAGCCAGGCCCGGGCCGGCGAGCTCATCGGCACCCCGCCGACGCGGACGACGTCGCCGTCGCTCACCTGCACCCGGTGGCCGCTGACGCCGCGCCTGCGGGTCCAGGTGTCCGGCCCGGCTGGCCGGGAGAGATGCAGTCGGGGATCGTCCCGCAGCGCGCGGGGCAGCCACAGCCCGTGGAGACGGGCCGCACTGGCGTGCGAGATCCAGGCGCCCGGCTGCTCGACGATCAGCGCCGCAGCCTTGGCACGCAGGAGGGCGACGTCGTCGAGCCGCTCAGCGAACGCCCGCGGGGCATGCACGCCGGACCCGAGAGCGACGACGTCGGATCGCGTCAGACGATCACGGGAGACTCCGTGTTCCGCGGCGGCCGCCGCGGTGAAGGCCCGGCCCGCCAGCTCCTGAGGCAGTGCGTGCATGCCGACAGTGTGCCGAGATTCGTCGCACGGCGCCTCCGAATCTCCACAGGCACTGATCGAGTGGGCGCTTTGTCGAGGTTTCTCGCCGAGATCGGCGGGAGAACCTCGACAAAGCGCCCACTCGATGGGTGCCGCGCCGGGCCGGTGGGCCCGAGCCGCACCTGGGCCCGGAACAGGCCCGGCCTCAGCCCTCGGACTGCAGCTTGCCGGCCAGTCGCTCGCGCATCGCCGCCGAGGCCTCGTTCAGCCCGACGACCTCCACGGACTTGCCGTAGGACTCGTACTTCTCGGTCACCGAGTCCAGCGCGGCGATCGTCGAGGCGTCCCACAGATGCGACTGGGACATGTCGATCCGCACCCGCACCGGGTCGTGCGTGTAGGAGAACTGGTAGTAGAGGTCGTTCGAGGAGGCGAAGAACAGCTCGCCGTCGACGGTGTAGGTCGCCAGCGCGTCCTCGCCCTCGCCCTCGACGTGCCGCTCGACGGTGACGAAGTGCGCCACGCGGCGGGCGAAGAGCACCATCGCCATGATGACGCCGCAGACGACGCCGACGGCGAGGTTGTGGGTCCAGACGGTGAAGGCCACGGTGACCAGCATGACGGTGGTCTCGGACTTCGGCATCGCCTTCAGCGTCGAGGGGCGGATGCTGTGCCAGTCGAAGGTCGCCCAGGAGACGAAGATCATCACTGCGACCAGCGCGGCCATCGGGATCAGCGCGACGATGTCGCCGAGCGCGACCACCAGGATGAGCAGGAAGAGGCCGGCGCAGAAGGTCGAGATCCGCGTGCGGGCCTGCGAGGCCTTCACGTTGATCATCGTCTGGCCGATCATCGCGCAGCCGCCCATGCCGCCGAAGAAGCCGGTGACGATGTTCGCCACGCCCTGGCCCCAGCCCTCGCGGGTCTTGTCGGAGTGGACGTCGGTGATGTCGTCGACGAGCTTGGCGGTCATCAGCGACTCGAGCAGGCCGACGAAGGCCATCGCCAGCGCGTAGGGGAAGATGATCTGCAGCGTCTCGAGCGTGAACGGCACGTCCGGGATGAACAGCGACGGCACCGCCTCGGGCAGCTCGCCCTTGTCGCCGACGGTCGGCACGGCGATCGAGGCGGTCACCGTGATCAGCGTGAGCACCACGATCGCGACCAGCGGCGCCGGCACGGCCGTGGTGACGCGCGGCAGCAGGAAGACGATGAGCAGCCCGACGAGCGCCAGCGGGTAGACCAGGAACGGCACGCCGAGCAGCTCCGGCACCTGGGAGGTGAAGATCAGGATGGCCAGCGCGTTGACGAAGCCGACCATCACCGAGCGCGGGATGAAGCGCATCAGCTTGGCCACTCCGACCAGCGAGAGCAGCACCTGCAGGATGCCGGCGAGGATGACGGTGGCGATGAAGTAGTCGACGCCGTAGTCGCGGGCCACCGGGGCGATCACCAGCGCGACGGCGCCGGTGGCCGCCGAGATCATCGCCGGACGGCCGCCGACGAAGGCGATGGTCACCGCCATGGTGAAGGAGGCGAAGAGCCCCAGGCGCGGGTCGACGCCGGCGATGATGGAGAAGGCGATGGCCTCCGGGATCAGCGCCAGGGCGACGACGACGCCGGCCAGGACCTCGGTCTTCAGCAGGCGCGGCGAGCGCAGCGTGCGCCAGACGGACTGGCGTCGCTCCGGAGTCAGCGTCGCGGCGGAGTCGGACATAGACTGTGTCACGGATCGTCCCTTCACAGGATGGAGTGCGAGTGCAGGCAGGCCGGCAGGCACGAGCCCTGCACGGCATGCGGAGGATGAGGGGCCGGCGCCCGGATGGTCGTCGGGCGCGCGCGGCGCGGCCCACGGCGATGGGGACCGCCCCTCACCCTACCTTGACGCGACGTGAAGGTTGAACCGGCGAATGACGGAGACGCGCAGCATGAATGATGGGTCGCAGGCCTCGCAGGAGGATTCGACGACGCCCGGAGACTCCTCGATGCACATCGGAGAATTGGCCGAGCAGACCGGACTCTCCCACCGGACCATCCGGCACTACGACGACGTCGGCCTGCTGCCGGCCTCGCGCACCGAAGGCGGTTTCCGGGTCTACACCCGAGCCGACCTCGAACGGCTGCTGGTGATCCGCACGCTCAAGCCCATGGGCTTCTCGCTGGAGGAGATCACCCGCGCGCTGGAGGCGATCGACGACGCGGCCGCCCGCCCGGACGACGCCGCGGCGCGCGCCCGGATGACGGAGCTGCGCGACGACCTCGCCGAACGCCGGGAGAAGCTCGCCCGGAACCTGCGGCAGGCCGATGAGCTGCTCGCGTCACTGACCGACTCCTGACGCTCCGGGGAGGATTCCCGGAGCTCGCATCGCTCCATTCCTCCGCCCCGGTCCCGGATCCGCGACCTCGACTCCGCGCCGCGGCCGCCTGCCGCGCGACCCCGGAGAGTGGGGAGAATCACAGTCTC
Organism: Nesterenkonia halobia; assembly: GCF_039536005.1. Taxonomy (NCBI): domain Bacteria; kingdom Bacillati; phylum Actinomycetota; class Actinomycetes; order Micrococcales; family Micrococcaceae; genus Nesterenkonia; species Nesterenkonia halobia. The sequence goes on from NZ_BAAAYG010000003.1 coordinate 44,856, forward strand.
AGCGCCGGGGTGCACCCTGCAGACCGTTCGGCACACCTTCACAGTTCTTCAGAATCATTCGCTGGTCCTTCCAGGTCGCCGGTGGAACGCTCAGAAGCACGAGCAGTTCCCCACGACGATCCGGCCCGCACGACGCCGCCCGCCTGCGGCGGCGGCATCGGCCCGGAGGAAAGGACCCGCCATGATCGGGATCATCATCGTCCTCGGAGTCCTGGGCATCATCCTGGGCACCCACACCGTCATCGGTCGCCTGGCAACGCCCCGTGCGGAGCGCACCCCGTGGCGCCGCCTCGGCCTCGCCGGCTGGCTGGCCACGCTGCGGCGCAGCCTGCGCGTGCTGGAGGAGAACTCCCCGCCCGGCGGTTTCCGCCCGCTCTGAGCCGGGAGGTGCTCGCGTCCCGGCTCAGCCCCGGCGGGCCTGCGGCACCACCCCGGCGCCGCCGGCGTCGACGCCGGTGATCGCCCGCGCCATCTCCTCGGCATGCGGCTCGGCGACCCGCAGCAGGCGGATCCGCCGCTGCGGAGCCGGATCCACCAGCGGGCGCACCACCACGCCGTCGTGCGGGGCCGCCAGGCCCAGCCGCGGCATGACGCCCAGCCCCAGCCCGGTGGCGATGAGTCCCTGGGCGGTGTCGATGTCGTTGCACTCGATGCAGATGTCCGGGCGGAAGCCGTGCGCCGCGCAGGCCCGCAGCAGCGGTTCGCTGCAGCTGCCCAGCGGCCACTCGTGGGTCACCCACGGCTCGCCGGCCAGATCGGCGACGGCCACCGCCTCCTGGGAGGCCAGCCGATGATCCGCCGGCAGCACGACGTCGAAGGGGTCGTCGAAGAGGTGGGTCTCGGTGACGCCGTCCAGGCCCGCCGGCACCTCGCTGGAGATCAGCGCGACGTCGACCTCGCCGCGGCTGACGCGCAGCGCCGGATCACCCGCGGGCTCCAGCAGAAGCTCCACCCGCGCCCCGGGGTTCCGGCGGTGGAAGGCCGCGACCGCCGGGGCGACCAGCGACTGCCCGGCGGTGGTGAAGTACTCCATGCGCAGTCGCGTGCCGCGGCCGTCGCGGTAGTCCTCCAGCGCCTGCTCGACCGCGTCGATCTGGTCGAAGATCGCCCCGGCCCGCTCGTCCAGCAGCCGGGCGGCGGCCGTGGGCCGCACGCCCCGGCCGACATGCTCGAGCAGCGTCAGCCCGGTCTCGCGCTGCAGGGCGGCCATCTGCTGGCTCACCGACGACGGCGTGTAGCCCAGCGCCTCGGCGGCCCGGCTCACCGAGCCGGTCGCGAGCACCGAGCGCAGCACCTGCAGCCGTCGCACGTCCAGCACCGCGGCCTCCTCCCCAGTCCTCTCCTCGCCGGCCGCGGCTCAGCGCAGCGCGGAGGCCAGCGCGTCCAGGAAGCGCGCGACGGCGACGGCGCCGGCGTCCTGGGCCCCGGCGGTCGCGGCCTCCGGCACATAGGCGGCCCGTCCGGCCTTCGCCGTCAGCGCCGCAGTCGCCTCCGCACCCTGTCGTGCCGCGCGGGCGGCCTCGGACAGCCCGCCGCCCTCGGCCAGCGCCCGCTGGGCCGGCAGCAGCGCGTCGAGCATCGTCCGGTCACCTTCGGCGGCCCCGCCGTGATGCTGCATCGCCGCGATGCCGGCCTGCAGCGCCTCGGGCCAGCTGCGCCCGGTCTCCAGCGCGCGGGCGACGGCGGTGGAGCAGATCGCCAGCAGCACGCCGGAGGATCCGCCCATCGCCGTCTCCAGCGAGCGCGCGATGCGGCGCACGGCCGCGGCGGGGTCGGCGAAGCCGAGCTCGCCGGAGCTGATGAGCTCGTCGACGGCGCGCGCTCCGGCGGCGAAGGTCGTGCCGGCGTCGGCGTCGCCGGCGGCGCGGTCGAGCGCGTCGAGCTCCTCGGTCGCGGCCGTCAGGGCCGCCGCCCCGGCGCGCACGGCCTGTTCGACGCGGCCGTCGTCAGTGGTCGGCGCCTGCTCCGCAGCCTCCGGAGCGGCCTCGGCGGTCGGCCCGCCGGCCGGACGGCTCCGGGGCTCCCCCGGCGTCGTCGCCGGCGTCCAGCCCGACGCCGCCGTCGGCGCGTCGACGGCCGAGAGCAGCTCCTCGGTGGCCGGGGCCAGGGTGACGGAGAAGCCGTGCATGTCCAGCGAGGTCATCAGCGGCGCGGGGCCGATCAGCCGGGCCAGCGGCTCGGCGCCGAGCTGGCCGAGCAGCTCGCCGGCCAGCACCAGTCCCTCCTGCGGCGAGCAGCCGCCGAGGTCGTTGAGGACGGCGACCAGCCCGCGGGCGCCGTGCTCCTCGGCGAGCGACCGGGCGTCGAGCGTCTCGAGGACCAGCGCCATCGCGTCGTCGGCGCCGGAGACCTCGACCGATCGGGCGCCCGGCTCGTTGTGGATGCCCAGGCCCAGCTCGGCGCCGCGGGAGGCGTCCCGCTCGGCGCCCGGCAGCGTGGCCGGCGTCAGCGCCAGGGCCATCGTGCGGATCCCGGCGGCGGTGCGCTCGGCCGCGGCGGCGACGTCGTCCAGCGCGGCGCCCTGCGCGGCCAGATGTCCGGCGACCTTGTGCACCAGCACCGTGCCGGCCAGCCCGCGCGGCTGCTCGATGTCCGGCAGCGCGACGTCGTCGCGGATCAGCACCGTGCGCACGTCCAGGCCCTCTTCGCGGGCGCGCTCGGCGGCCAGGCCGAAGTTCAGCCGGTCGCCGGTGTAGTTCTTGATCACCAGCAGCGCCCCGGCCGGGCCGGTGACGGCGCGGATCGCCTCGAGCACGGCGCTGACCGGCGGGGAGGCGAAGAGCGAGCCGGGCACCGCGGCGGCGAGCATGCCCTCGCCGAGGTAGCCGGCGTGGGCCGGCTCGTGGCCGGAGCCGCCGCCGCTGACCACGGCGACGCCGGCAGCGGGGTCATGGTCGGCGCGGACGAGGACGTCGACTCCCTCGGAGGTCTCCAGACGCTCGACGGCGGCGGTGCGCAGCAGCGCCTCGAGCACCTCGGGCACCAGCTGGTCGCGGGATGGATGGAAGTGAGCCACGCTGCTCTCCTGTCGCTCGGGGCCGGAGCCCCTCGGGTGCCGGATGTGCCGGATGCGGGGAACGTGCCGGGGCGCGGGCCGGTCAGTCCACGCCGAGGTCGATCTTCGAGTAGGCGTAGAGGTAGGGCACCTGTGCGGTGTCCTCGATGTGCTCGCGCGCGCCGGTGTTGCGGTCGACGAGCACTGCGACGGCCTGCACCTCGCCGCCGGCGGCGCGCACCCCGTCGACGGCGGTCAGCGCCGAGCCGCCGGTGGTGGAGGTGTCCTCGAGGACGACGACCTTGCGCCCCTCGACGCTCGGACCCTCGACCTGGCGCCCCATCCCGTGGGACTTCGCCTCCTTGCGGACGACGAAGGCGTCGACCGCCCGGCCCTCCTCCTGAGCGGCGTGCATGACCGCGGCGGCGACCGGGTCGGCCCCCATCGTCAGCCCGCCGCAGGCGACGTAGTCGATGCCGGCGTCGTCGAGCATGCGCATCATCACCCGTCCGACCAGTCGGGAGGCCTCGTGGTGCAGCGTGATGCGCCGCAGGTCGATGTAGTAGTCGGCGGTCTCGCCGGAGGAGAGGGTCACCTCTCCGTGCACGACGGCGAGCCGCTGGATCAGCTTCTTCAGCCGCCGACGCTCGGCGCTGGGGGTGGACACCTCGGTGCTGCTGCCGGTGGTCGTCGAGATCATGGGGCCATCCTACTGGCGTCGCGCCGTCGCACCATCCCCGCCCTCCCCTTCGTTGAACGCCCCCGATCAGCGCGACGGCGGGGCAGTCACAGCCGGGCCGACGACGGCCACGGGCGGCTCCGGGGCAGCCGCGAGCGCCGCGCCGTTAGACTCGGGGCATGCGTGAGCAGCAGACCGCCATCATCGACGAGATGGGCGTCCAGCCCGAGATCGACCCCGCCGCCGAAGTCGCCCGCCGAGTGGAGTTCCTGACCGACTATCTGCGTCGCACCGGGGCACGGTCGCTGGTGCTGGGCATCTCCGGCGGCGTGGACTCCTCGCTGGCCGGCCGGCTCTGTCAGCTGGCCGTCGAGGCGATGCGCGCCGACGGCGACGACGTCGCCTTCCATGCGGTGCGCCTGCCCCACGGCGTGCAGCAGGATGAGGACGAGGCCGCCGCGGCCCTGGAGTTCATCGGCCCGGACCATGCCCACACGGTGAATATCGCCGAGCCGGTGGCCGCGCTCGGCGCCGCCGTCGCCTCCTCCGTGGACGGATCCCTCAGCGATTACCACCGCGGCAACGTGAAGGCCCGCGTGCGGATGGCCGCGCAGTACGCGATCGCCGGCGAACACGGCGGCCTGGTGGTCGGCACCGACCATGCCGCGGAGTCGGTCACCGGCTTCTTCACCAAGCACGGCGACGGCGGCGCCGACGTGCTGCCGCTGTTCACGCTGGACAAGCGTCAGGTCCGTCAGCTCCTGCGGCATCTGGGCGCGCCGGAGCACCTCTGGTCGAAGCCGGCCACGGCGGATCTGCTCGACGAGAATCCGGGACAGCCGGACGAGGCCGAGCTCGGACTGACCTATGACGTCATCGACGACTATCTCGAAGGGCGCGAGATCGACCCCGAGCTCGCCGAGCAGCTCGAGGCCCGGCACCGCGCCACACGGCATAAGCGCAGCATGCCGGTGAGCCTGCAGGACGAGTGGTGGCGGGACTGAGGCGGCCGAGGCGCGCCTGCCTGCTGGTGGAGTGAGCGGATCGACCTCAATAGGGTGTGACGGAACGCTCGCGCCACGAGGTCGCCCGCGGCTCCGAGAGGCTCTGGCCGGCCGTGCTGATCGACGTGCTGCTCGGCTGGACGGTCATCGGCTGGATCGCCGCGATGATCCTCGCGCTGATCCCGCCGGGGCCGACGGCGACCTCTCCACAGGGCGGAGCCGGGCGAGTGGAGCCGGCCCCCTCGGCCCCGGTAGCGTGAGGCGCTGAACCACACGTTGCAGAGGGGGATCCACCCATGACCGATGCCGATGCCGCCGCCGGAGGCGGCCTGCTCGTCGCCGGGATGCTCGTCGTCGCCGGCCTGGTCGCCCTGGCGCTCTACTTCGTCCCCACAGTGATCGCCATGCTGCGGCGACACAACGTCGGGGGCGTCTTCCTGGTGAACCTGCTGCTCGGCTGGACGTTCCTCGGCTGGGTCGCCGCGCTGGTCATGGCCTGCTGGTCGAAGCCGCAGCCGACGCAGGTCTATGTCCAGCAGGCGCCCGGCTGGCAGCAGCCGGCGCCGCAGCAGATGCACTGGCAGCAGCCGGGCCCGCCGCAGCGCTGAGCCGCCTGCAGAACGCGCTGATAGCTTGGACTCCATGCGGATTGCGACCTGGAATGTGAATTCGATGCGCGCCCGGGCCGACCGGGTGGAGGCCTGGCTGGACCGCTCGGACGTCGACGTCCTGGCGATCCAGGAGACCAAGTGCAAGGACGACAACTTCCCCTGGGAGGTCTTCGAGCAGAACGGCTACGACGTCGCGCACTTCGGCTTCAACCAGTGGAACGGCGTGGCCCTCGCCTCCCGGGTGGGCCTGCGCGACGTCGAGCGCACCTTCGCCGACCAGCCGGCCTTCGGCAAGAACGGCAAGGACCCCGTCCAGGAGGCCCGCGCGATCGCGGCGACCTGCGGAGACCTCCGGCTGTGGAGCCTGTATGTGCCCAACGGCCGCGCCCTGGACGACGAGCACATGGCCTATAAGCTCGACTGGCTGGCCACGCTGCGCGGCCACGCCGCCTCCTGGCTGCAGGAGAACCCCGAGGCGCAGATCGCGCTGGCCGGCGACTGGAACATCGCCCCGCAGGACGAGGACGTCTGGGACATCGACCACTTCCGCGAGCAGGGGCTCACCCACGTCTCCGAGCCGGAGCGGGAGGCCTTCCGCGGCTTCCTCGAGGCCGGCTACGCCGACGTCGTGCGCCCGCACACCCCCGGGCCGGGCGTCTACACCTACTGGGACTACCAGCAGCTGCGCTTCCCCAAGAAGGAGGGCATGCGCATCGACTTCGTCCTCGGCAGCCCGGCGGTGGAGCAGCGCGTCGACAGCGCCTTCATCGACCGCGAGGAGCGCAAGGGCAAGGGAGCCTCCGACCACGCCCCGGTGGTCGTCGACCTCGCCTGAGCCCCTCCCCGCCGGACGATGACTCCGCGGGACGTGTGGGAATACGGGCTCATTCCCACACGTCCCGCCGAGTCATCCGACGACGGCGCCCGCCCTCAGCACGCGAGGGCGGGCGCCGTCGTCGTGCCGGCGGACGGACTCAGCGCCGCTGGTGCATCTCGCGACGCAGCGCCTCGATCTCCATCCGGGTGCCGGCGGTGTTCTGCGACGTGCGGATCATCGCGATGTAGAACTCCAGCATCACGCGGATGAGGATCAGGTAGATCACCGCCGGGATCCAGCCCAGCAGCAGGGCCAGCACGCCGACCCAGGCGTCGGTGGCGAATCCGCCGATGATCATGAACAGCCAGCCCAGCGCCAGGAACACCAGCAGCACCATGTAGATCAACGTGGCGAACTTGACGGTGATGAAGCTCTGGAAGGAGAAGTCGAAGAGCGCGCCGAAGAACCCCTTGGCCTCGGCGGCGTTGGACTGCTGCCGGGACTGCTGCGGGTACGGCTGCTGCCCCTGCTGCGGAGGCTGCTGGCCCTGCTGCGGGTAATACCCCTGCTGCGGGTGCTGACCTTCCGGAGGCTGCTGGCCCGACGGATCGGGAGTGCCGGGTGGCTGCGTCATAGGTCCTCCTCAGGGCGGCGATGCGGTGATCATGCGGCGACCGGGCGCCGGTGCTCATAAAGTAGCCGCAGGAGGCTGTCTCCGTCGACGGTTGGTGCGCCGCCGACGTCGGACGGGCGCGTCGGGCGGAGCCGTCGGGCGGATCCTCCGGTGACTGCCGCCGGAATCCTCCAGCTCCGTGACACCGCATGAACCTGTGAGACTGGTGGCATGCAACGCTCTCCGTCCCTCCGGCCCGCCGTCGGCCGCACCGGCCGCCTCGCCGTTCTGGCCCTGGTCGCGGCAGGGCTGTGGTGGGGATGGTTCGGATGGGACGACAGCTACCAGCATGATCCGGCGACGGGCGAGACGTCAGGCCCCTATGCGCTGTGGCAGGCCATCGGCTGCGCAGCGTCCGGGATCCTCCTGGTCGTCGTGGGCGAGCGGCTCGTGCCGTCGCCGGCCCTGCTCACTGTGGCGCCGCTGGCCTTCGCCGCCGCCTGGGCCCTCACCGCCGTCCCGTCCGATCAGTCCGGCCTCGCGCTCGTCGGTGCCGTGCTGATCCTCGTCGGGACGCTCCTCGGCGCCTCGGTCGTCGTCGCGGCGATCCGGGCGACCTGTGGCCTCACCCGTCGACGCGGACACTGACGGCCTTCACGGCCCGGACAGCGCCCGGCCCTCCGAGGATCCCCGAGACGCAGAAAGACCCCCGGGAGATTCCCGGGGGTCTTGACTGTGGCTCCGACCGGCGTCGATCCGGTGACCTTTCGATTTTCAGTCGAACGCTCTACCTACTGAGCTACAGAGCCAGATCATCATCCTCGCGGGATGATCCGCTCTCCGGTCAGATTCTCTGTCAGAGAGAGGAGCGACCCTGACGGGACTTGAACCCGCGACCTCCGCCGTGACAGGGCGGCGCGCTAACCAACTGCGCTACAGGGCCTTGTTCTTTTATGTGCCGGGCGGGCACGAAGAAAAACTCTATCAGAGCTTCCCTGCGAGCACCAACTCGGCGCCTCGACCCGCCTCCCCGAGCGACGGAAGAATCCTTCCGATCGAACGGCCCAGCGAGCCTGGTACCCCCAACGGGATTCGAACCCGTGCCGCCGCCGTGAAAGGGCGGTGTCCTAGGCCGCTAGACGATGGGGGCGCGAACCCACGAGGGGACCGAGACAAGTCTAATCGCGCCACGATCAGACCGGCAAATCGGCATCGTCCCCGTCATGGGCGCCCGCGCGGGCAGAGCACGCGCCCAGAGCGCCCGTAGACTGGCGCCATGGCCTTCCCGATGAGCGACGAGGAGTTCGACGCCGCCGCCTTCGAGGCGCTGGACTCCATCCCGCAGCGACTGCGCGACATGATCGACAACGTCGTGATCTTCGTGGAGGACCGCTATCAGCCGGAACCGGGCGAGGATCCGAAAACAGTGCTGCTGGGTCTCTACGAGGGGATCCCGCTGACCGAGCGCGGCAACGAGCCCTGGGCGATGCCCGACCGCATCATGCTCTACAAGGAGGCGATCCTCGACATCTGCTCGACGCGCGACGAGGTCGTCGACCAGGTGACGATCACTGTGGTCCACGAGGTCGCCCACTTCTTCGGCATCGACGACGCCACACTGCACCGTCTCGGGTGGGGCTGACCCCATACCACGTGACCGGCCCTGCATCACGGATATCGAACCTTCAACCTACTTGAAGGTTGTCGCAACCTTCTCGTGACCCGCGCATCCCCCGCATCATGCGGATCGGGCGATCACAGGCGAATCACAGGAACGACACGGACCATTGCTCGCGTGATCTTCCTGCAATTACCGTGAGGTCTGCAACGCCGCTGGGTCGCCGCCGTGTTTCCCATCGCCGCGGAGCAGACGCCCGGACGCCGTCATTCCCATCGCGCCCGGCCTGATCGGCACTCGCCGAGCAGACCGGCCGGACGGCCCCGGCCCCCGTCGCCCCGCACCCCTCCCTCGGCGGACGGCCGGCCCCTGTGCGTGGCGTTGCTCCAGTGAGTGAGAAGTGAGGACATACCGTGACGAATCGCCGCAATCTCGGCGTGGCAGCTGTGACCGCAGCAGTCGTGACGACTGCTCTGGTCGGCACGACTCTGCCTGATCTGCTGGCTGACCGCGCCGCGCATTCCGATCAGCAGAACCCCGACCGGGGCGACGCCGGCTCGATCGTCGAGACCGAGCTGCCCGACGCCCCCTCCGGCGAGGAGATCGACGCCGCGCAGGAATCCCCGCAGGCGCGCGAGGGCATGATCGAGGAGATCACCGAGCGCCTGTCCCAGGCCAACCAGCGAGCTCTCGAGCTGGAGGCCTCCACGCAGGTCGAACAGCAGGAGGCCCTCGAGGCGGAGCAGACCGCCGAGGCCGCGGAGCAGAAGGCCGAGGAGGCCCAGGAGGCCTCCGAGAAGGCCGACCGCAGCCAGGCCGAGCAGTACAAGGACGGCGAGACCGGCGCCGGCGACGTGCTCCTCTCCGAGGACGAGGACGCGCTGGCCGACTCCGCGACCCGCGAGAAGCTCGACGAGCAGGCTCAGCAGGAGGCCGAGCAGGCCCAGCAGGAGGCCGCCGAGGCCGAGAACCTGGCCGCGCAGGCCCAGGAGCGGCGCCAGGCCGCCGAGCAGGCGCGGGACGAGCTCGAGGACGCTCGCGAGGACACCGACGACGAAGCCCGCCAGATCGGCGAGACCGCCCTCGAGCTGGTGACGCAGCTGGCCGAGCTCAACGACTGGGACGTCGACTTCACACTGGAGCAGGTCCGGGCGAACTCCGCGTTCGTCGACGAGGACGGCGAACTCGACCTGACTCAGCTCGGGTATCGGATCGACCACCTCCGCAGTGATATGGCGAGTGTCTCCCAGGACCAGCCGGCCGAGGCGGCCGGCGACCAGAACGCCGAGGATCCGGCGGACGGCGGAGAAGGGGAAGCTTCGCCGTCCGCCGGTTCCGAGGCCTCCGAGCAGGATGAGGGACCGGTCGCGCCGGAGACCCAGTCGCTGTCGGACTATCAGGCCGGCACGCGCAACCTGGTCGAGCGCTACGCCGCGCTGCAGGACCAGGAGCCGGAGGAGGCCTTCCGCGAGATCATCACCGACGACGCGCTGGTCGACTCCTCCGGCATGATCGACTTCGACGCACTGCTGGAGAAGATCACCGAGCTGGAGCCCGAGCCGAAGGTCCGCGCCGCCTCCGCTCCGTCGGAGAACTCCGAGGAGCAGGACGAGGCCGAGGAAGACGCCGAGGAAGACGCCGAGGACCAGGACAAGGGTCAAGACGAGGCCGAGGCTGAGGCTGAGGACCAGGACGACGCCGAGGACGAGGCCCCGGCTGAAGACCAGGCCGAGGAGTCCGCTCAGGAGACCTCTGAGGAGGACGAAGGCGACGGCGAGGAGTCGGAGGACCGCTCCGCCGAGGACTCGGACCAGGCGCCCGAGGAGGAGCAGCCCTCCGAGGACCCGACCTCGCTGGCCGCCCCCGAGCAGCAGCTCTCGAACTATCTGCCGGAGACCCACGCGCTCGTCGAGGAGTTCGCCGAGCTCCGTGACAAGACCCCGGAGCAGGCCTTCGACCTGCTCATCGGCAAGGAGAAGTACACCGACGACGACGGTCTGCTGGACTTCGCCGCGCTCTCCGCCCGAGTCGAGGAGCTGCGGCCGGAGCCCGAGCTGACCGAGCAGGAGCAGCAGGATCAGCAGGCCGCCGCCCAGCTGCAGCAGTATCGGCCGGCCACGCAGGAGCTGGTCGAGGAGTTCGCCGAGCTGCGCGACAAGAGTCCCGAGCGGGCCTTCCAGCTGCTCATCGGCAAGGACGCCTACACCGACGACGAGGGCGTGCTCGACTTCGACGCACTGGACGAGCGAGTCGCCGAGCTGCGCGGCGAGGACGAGACCTCCGAGGAGCCCGCAACGACGGAAGATTCCGCCGAGGGATCGCCCGAGACCGCAAGCGCGGAGTCGGAGGACGGCTCCGAGTCCTCCGCGGACGACTCCTCCGAGAGCTCCGAGCCGAGCCTGTCGGACTACCTGCAGGACACCCGGGACGCCGTGGGCGAACTGGGCGAGCTCATCGGCAAGTCCCCGCAGCTGACCTTCCGCCAGCTCATCCAGCAGGACGAGTACACCACCGACGAGGGCGCGCTGGACCACCAGGCGATCCTGCGCCGCATCGAGGAGCTGCGTCCGGAGCCCGAGCCGCAGGAGCCCGAGCCGCAGGAGCAGGACGAGCAGGAGCAGGCGGACGAGGAACCGGCCGACGCGGACGACGCTGCGTCCGAATCCGACACGGAGTCCGACGCCGAGTCCGAGTCCGAGTCCGAGGACTCGGGGCTGGCGGCCTATCGCGAGGGCACTCGCTCGCTGGTCGGCGAACTCGGCGAGATCATCGGCAAGTCCCCGCAGCTGACCTTCCGCCAGCTCATCCAGCAGGACGAGTACACCACCGACGACGGCGTGCTCGACCACGCGGCCATCCAGGCCCGCGTCGACGAGATGACCGCCCCGGAGCCCGAGCCGGAGCCGGAGCCGGAGCCGGAGCCGGAGCCGGAGCCATCGGACTCCTCCGACGCCGAGGAGTCGAGCTCCTCGGACTCCGGCTCATCCGGCGACGAGGCCTCCGGGCCGAGCCTCTCGCAGTACCTGCCGGGCACCCGCTCGCTGGTCGGCGAGCTGGGCGAGCTGCTCGGCAAGTCGCCGGAGCGCACCTTCGACCAGCTCATCGCCCAGGAGGAGTACACCGAGGGCGGTGTGCTCGACCACGCGGCCATCCAGGCCCGCGTCGACGAGATGACCGCCCCGGAGCCGGAGCCGGAGCCGGAGTCATCGGACTCCTCCGACTCCGAGGAGTCGAGCTCGTCGGACTCCTCCGACGCGGAGACCTCGAGCTCCGAGTCCTCCGACCCGAGCCTCGCGCAGTACATGCCCGGCACCCGCGGACTGGTCACCGAGCTGGCCGAGCTGCAGGACCGCGGCGTGCAGGCCACCTTCGAGCGGATCCTCGCCGACGACGAGCTGGTCGACAGCAACGGCGTCATCGACCACGCCGCCCTGCAGCGCACAGTCGACTCGCTGCAGGAGCCGGAGACCACCACGGCCTCCGGCGAGACCTCGACCTCCGACTCGTCGAGCACGTCCACAGTCGCCAGCTCCACCTCCGACGCCGGCGCCGCGGCCACGGCCGTCAGCTGGGCGGTGGACACCGTCACCACCCCGGGAGTCCACTACGTGCTGGGCGCCGAGGGCCCGTCGGCCTACGACTGCTCCTCGCTGGTGCAGCAGGCCTTCGCCCAGGGCGGCGTCTCCGTGCCCCGGACGGCGAACCAGCAGTTCCAGGGCGGCCGCAGCGTCTCGCTGGACAACCTGCAGCCGGGAGACCTGGTCTTCTGGACGTCCGGCGGACATGCCCACCACGTGGCCATCTACATCGGGGACGGGAAGCTCGCCCACGCCCGCAACCCGCAGGCCGGCGTCGGGATCACCGACCTGTACTACGCGTACCAGGACCCGAACCCGGTGGCGAAGCGCTACTTCTGATCCGGAGGGCGGCCCCGGCCGCCGCATCGTCCCGAGGGCCCCGGCACCTGTGCCGGGGCCCTCGGCGTCGTCCGGGCCACGATCGTCGCTCCAGATCAGAGCGACCGGCGACGAGCACTGTGGCGCAGCCCGCACGGATTGGGCATACTGTCCCTGCATCCGGACGACCGGGACCGCCGCCACCGCGGCGTCGACGTCGCCGATCCCCGGCGCTCGGCCGCCCGCCTGATCACTCGCACCTGATCTCGGAGGATCCGGCCCCGCGCCGCCGATCGACCGCGCGGCCGGCCGCACCATCGTGCCGTCCGCGTCGCCCGCGCCGTCCGCTGACATCACGAATCCACTCCCACCTGAGAGGACCCGCCCCGTGCTGACCCACATCCTGTGGGGACTCCTCGGCATGGTCGCCATCCTGACCATCGCCGTCCTGTTCTCCGCCGACCGCCGCAAGATCAAACTGCGCCCGGTGCTCGTCGCCCTGGCCGTGCAGGTGTTCTTCGCCGTCCTCGTCCTCTACATCCCCTGGGGACAGACCGTCCTGAAGACCGTCACCGACGGTGTGCAGAGCGTCATCAACGTCTCCAACGAAGGCATCAGCTTCCTCTTCGGCGGCCTCGCCGAGGGCGACTCGGTGCCCTTCGCGCTGTCGGTGCTGCCGGTGATCATCTTCTTCGCCTCGCTGACCGCGGTGCTCTACCACCTGAAGATCCTGCAGCTGGTGGTGCGCTTCATCGGCGGCGGGCTGCAGAAGCTGCTGGGGACCTCGCGCGCCGAGTCGATGAGCGCCGCGGCGAACATCTTCGTCGGCCAGACCGAGGCCCCGCTGGTCATCCGCCCCTATGTGCCCACGATGACCAAGTCCGAGCTCTTCGCCGTCATGGTCGGCGGCCTGTCCACCGTCGCCGGCTCGGTGATGGTCGGCTACGCCAGCCTCGGCGCGAGCCTCGAGTACCTGATCGCCGCCTCCTTCATGGCCGCGCCGGGTGCGCTGCTGATGGCCAAGATCCTCATCCCGGCCGGGTCCTTCGGCGAGCGCGACGCCGGCGCCGAGGAGCACGGCCGCACCGACGCCACCACGCTCGGCGGAAGCCGCTACACCGACGCCGCCTCGACGGCCGAGGGCTCTGCAGGTGCCGAGGGCTCGGGCGAGTCGTCGACGGCGACGGCGACACTGACCGAGGAGGACCGGGCCGCGGACGAGGCCGCCGCCGCAGTCGGCGACGACGAGGAGAAGCCGCGCAACGTCATCGACGCCGCCGCCCGCGGCGCCTCCGACGGCCTGCGCCTGGCGGCCAACGTCGGCGCGATGCTGCTGGCCTTCGTCGCGCTGATCGCGCTGATCAACCTGATCATCGGCCAGGTCGGCGGCTGGTTCGGCGCCGGGGATCTGACCTTCGAGCAGATCATCGGCTGGGTCTTCGCCCCGGTGATGTGGGTCGTCGGCGTCCCGTGGGAGGAGGCCGTGCCGGCCGGCAGCTTCCTGGGCCAGAAGGTCGTGCTCAACGAGTTCGTCGCCTTCTCCGACTTCGCCCCGCAGGCCGGCGACTTCTCCGAGAAGGCCCAGGCGGTCATCACCTTCGCGCTGACCGGCTTCGCCAACTTCAGCTCGATGGCCATCCTGCTCGGCGGCCTGGGCGGCATCGCCAAGAACCGCCGCTCGGACATCGCCCAGCTGGGTCTGCGGGCGGTGCTCGGCGGCACGCTGGCCAACCTGATGAGCGCGGCGATCGTGGGCATGATCATCCTGCTCTGACCCCTCGCTCCCCCCGCGTCCGGCAGGACGCGCCCGCTGCGCCCCGGCCGTTCCCACGAGGAGCGGCCGGGGCGCAGTCGTCGCAGGTCAGAACCCTTCGTGTCCGAGGTCACCAGGGGTTACGATGGGGATCACCCGACGCACGGACGGTGCGGAAGTGGAGGTCATCATGAGCACATCGGACCAGGACCGCAGCGCCGGCGCCGCCCGCCGGCGCCGCTTCGGCGTCGTCGTCGGCGTGGACGGCTCGGAGCAGTCGCTGCGCGCCGCCCAATGGGCCGCCGCGGAGGCCGACCGCCGCCAGCTCCCGCTGACCGTGGTCACCGCCTACGCGCTGCCGGCCTTCGCCGCCTCCTCGATGGACGGCGGCTACGCCCTCCTCGACGAGTCCTCGCTGCGCCAGGGCTCGGAGAAGGTCATCGACCAGGCCAAGGAGTTCCTGCGCGACTACCCGGGGGAGGTCTCCTATCTCATCGAGTCCGGCGACGCCGCGGGCGTGCTGCTGGACTTCTCCCGCGAGTCCGAGGTCCTGGTGGTCGGCAGCCGCGGCCGCGGCGGCTTCTTCGGCCGGCTGCTCGGCTCGGTCTCCTCGGCGCTGCCCGCGCATGCGAAGTGCCCCACTGTGGTCGTGCCGCTGGCCTTCTCCTGCCAGGAGGAGAACGCGGTGACCACCTCCACCGGGGCCATCCCGATCGTCGCGCCGGAGAGCACCCCGCCCTCGGAGGCGAGCCGCCACGAGGACCGCCGGCCGGTGGTCGCCGGCGTCGACGGCTCCGACCACGGGCGCATCGCCGCGCTGATGGCCGCCCACCAGGCCGTCGAGCGCGGCACCACGCTGCGCATCGTCTGCGCGCTGCCGCCGCTGGGCGCCACACTGGTGTGGATCCCCGCCGACGTCGACGACGGCTCCGCCGCCGAGGAGCTGCAGGAGAAGCTGGAGAACGGCCGGCGCTGGCTGCACAGCCACCACCCGGACCTGCACATCGAGGCCGAGGTCATCGACGGCGCGGCAGTGGACGTGCTGGTCAACGAGACCCGGCACGCCCAGCTGACGGTGGTCGGCTGCCGCGGCCGCGGCGGCTTCGCCGGGATGCTGCTGGGCTCGACCTCCCAGGGCGTGCTCCACCACGCCGAGGGGCCGCTGATGGTGGTCCCCGAGTCCCGCGACCCGCGGCTGGAGGACCGGGCGGAGTTCGGTCCGGTGGTCGGCGAGTAGAGTCGGCGAGCACCGTCGGCGCGCGGCGCGCTCAGTCGCCGGGCAGCGGATCCTCCGCCGCCGGATACGACGGCTGGGCGCCGCGGCGGCCGACGGCGAAGGCCCCCACCTGCACGGCGCGCCGCGCCGCATCGGCCAGCGCCTCGCCGCGGACCAGCCCGGCGGCCAATGCTCCGACGAAGGCGTCTCCGGCGCCGGTGGTGTCCACGGCGTCCACCCCCGGCGCCGGCACGCGCGTCGGCTCCGCGGACCCCACGCCGATCCAGGCGCCCCGCGGGCCCACGGTGAGCACCACCGAGGGCACGCCGGCGGCCAGCAGGCGCTCGACGACGCCCCGCTCCACGGCGTCCGGCGCGACGGCGTCCGGCACGGCATCCGCCGCGACGGGGCTCGCGGCCGCGTCGACGGCTCCGAGCATCTCGGCGGCCCGCGCGGCCTCGTGTTCGTTGACCACCAGCGGATCGGCCCGCCGCAGCACCGCCGGGTCCACGGCGATCACCGGCGCGAGGTTGAGCATCAGCCGACCGGTGCAGGCGCGGGCGGCGGCCTCGCTGCCGGCGGCCGGGATCTCGCCCTGCAGCACCACGACGTCGGCGGCGGCGACCGTCTCGCGCGCCTGCTCCACCCGGGCGGCGTCGACGGCGCCGTTGGCTCCGGGCACCACCACGATGGAGTTCTCCCCGGCCGCGTCGACGGTGATGATCGCCGTGCCGGTCGGGCCCTCGACCTCGGCCAGCGCGGAGACGTCCACCCCGGCGGCACGCAGCCCGTCCCGGGCGACGGCCGCGAAGGCGTCGCGCCCCACGGCCCCGACGAACTGCACGGCGGCGCCGAGCCGCGCGGCCGCCACCGCCTGATTGGCGCCCTTGCCGCCGGGCAGCGTGTCCAGGTCCTCGCCCAGCAGCGTCTCGCCCGGACGCGGGTGCCGCTGCGTGCGCACGATCAGATCGGCGTTCGTCGAGCCGACGACCACGATCCGGCCGGAGTCCGCGGCCCCCGCAGGCGCCCCGTGCCCCCGGCTCATTCGTCGAGGGTCCGCTCGAGCCGCTCGACCTTGCCCTCGAGCTCGCCGGAGCGTCCGGGGCGGATGTCGGCCTTGAGCACCAGCGAGATCCGGCTGCCGAAGGGCTCCACGGCCTCGGTGGCGCGTTTGACGACGGCGAAGACCTCGTCCCACTCGCCCTCGATCTCGGTGAACATCGAACCGGTGCGGTGCGGCAGGCCGGAGGCGCGGACGACGGCGACCGCGGCGGCCACCGCCTCGCTCACCGAGCCGTCCTCGGCGCGGGCATGTCCTGGCTGGGGCTCCCCCGAGGGGGAGACGGAGAATGCGACGATCATGCTCCCAGACTAGCCTCAGCGGCGATCCGGCGTCTGCGGCGCGGTGACCGCCTCGATGATCCGGGCCGGCCGGTTGGTGGTCATCTCGCCGACGCCGAGGTCGAGCAGGAACTGCGCATCGGCGGGGTCGTCGACCGTCCAGACGCGCAGCGTGGTCCCGCGGGCCAGCCAGGCCTTCACCTCGGCCCGACGTCGGCGCACAGTCCGCAGCCCCGGGCCGGCGATGCCGACCCGCGCGTTCCACACCAGCGCCTCGGCATCCCGCGAGGCGCCGCGCATCACCGCCGAGACGACCGGGCGCGCGGCGAATGCCCAGAACTTCAGATGCTCCACCCGCCGGGTGACCTGCCGCGCGGTGACGTCGTTGAAGAGCGCGCAGAGCCGCTCGGTCGGGACCATCTCGGCCAGGTGCCGCAGCGCGGCCGGGTAGAAGCTCATGAAGGAGACCACGATCTGCGGCGCCGGGGTCCCCGGCTCGGGCGGCCGGCCCCGCAGCGTCGAGGTCTCCGGGTCCCAGCCGTGGCGGAACAGCACCTGCAGCACCCGCTCCTCGAGCTGGTGCCCGTACGGCGAGGGATGCTTCAGCTCCACGGCCAGCCGCACGTCGCGGCCGGCGTCGGCCAGCAGCTCCAGCGTGTCGTGCAGCGTCATCAGCTGCTCGGAGGCGGCGCCGTACTCCGCCGGCAGGTGCGGGGTCTTCCAGGAGTGGACGTCGAGTCCGCGCAGCTCGCCCAGGGTCAGGTCGGCCACGGCGCCGGCGCCGTCGGAGGTGCGGTCGACGGTGGCGTCGTGGAAGCAGACCACCTCGCCGTCGCGGCTGAGGTGCACATCGATCTCCAGGCCGTCGGCGCCCTCCTCGAGGGCGCGCCGATAGGCCGCCCGGGTGTGCTCGGCGAACAGCCCGCTGGAGCCGCGGTGGGCGAAGACCCGGGCGCGCCGTCGTCCGCCGCCGACCGCCTGCAGGTCGTCCGGGACCAGGCTGCTGTCCGCCCGGGGCGCGGCCGTCGTCGCCGGTGTCGGCCCGGCGAGGGACGAGGTCGAGTCCTCAGGCTGTCCGGCGGATCCGCTCATCGTCTGCACATCTCGAGGATAGGCCTCCGCGCCGGCCCGCGGCAGGCCCGACGGGCCTTCAGCGGCTGAGCATCAGGTGAAATCCCGCTGAACCGCCGGCTCGTCCGCTTCCGGCTCCTCGGCGGACGCCGGCGACGAGCTCGTCGGCTCGGGCGTCGTCGGCTCGGCGCCGCGCCGCAGCCGGCGCCGTGCGGCCTTCTGCTGCTTCGCGGCCGTGCGCTTCTCCCGCCGCTCGGCCCGCTGCTTCTCCCGCTCCAGCCCGCGGGCGAAGTCGTCGACCACCGACTGCGGCGTCTCCTCCGGCAGCTCGCCGAAGGTCTCCCGCGCCGAGTCGACGATCTGCCGGGCCAGCCGGTGGTTGGCCGCGCCGCCGACGGCGGCGCCGATGCCGAAGGGCAGCGCACGGCCCAGCATGGAGGTGCCCTGCCGGACGAAGAAGCGGCGCACGAAGCGTCGACGGATCTGCTCGACGACCAGGCCGGTCAGCCCGGAGGAGGAGCCCATCGGGGAGGTCAGCGGCACCAACGAGGCGAAGGGGCCGGTGCTGCGCCCGCCGGCCTGCTCGTTGAGCTCGCCGAGCAGCTCGCGTCCCTCGTCGCCGAGCATCACCGACATCACCAGCAGCTGGGCCTGCTGCGGGTCCTCGGTGGAGATCCCCGACAGCTCGGCGACCGACTGGGCGTAGAGCGCGCTGCTCTCCAGGAAGCCGCCGGTGGCCGCGGCCGAGAGGCCCAGCGAGGTGACCGTGCCGACGCTGGGCACGGCCGCGGTGGCGCCGATGACCGCTCCTCCGCCGGTCATCGTGCGGACGAACTCGCGGTCCAGCTCCTCGGCGAGCTGCCGGTTCGTGTGCGTCGGATGCGCCTTCCGCAGCCGGCGCAGATTGGCCAGCACCAGCGGCCGCTGCACAGTCACCGCGCGGGTCAGCCAGCTCTCCGCCGTCGGGGTGAGCTCGCCGTCGTCGGTGAAGGCGCGGCGCTGCGCGGCGGTGAGCGCCTGACGGCCGACGAAGCGGGTCGCCGCCGAGCGCATCATCGTGCCGCCGCGGCGCGGCGTCGCGGCGGCGGAGCGCCGACGTCGCGGGCTCCGGGCGGAGCCGGACGGCACGGGGGCCGGGGGCGACGACGTCATCTCCGCGTCGGAGGACGAGCGGCGGCGGATCAGCGAGGAGGACATGCGGCGGCTCCGGAGGGTCGGCGGGCGTACGTCAGGAGACTAACGCATCGACCTGCCGGAGGGCCCGACGGCCTCAGGCGTCGCCGTCCAGCGAGCCGCGGGAGATGTCGGTCCAGACCAGCCGGTCCTGCGGCGTCTCGCCGTCGGCCGGGTCGACCAGCCCGGAGCCGTACTCGTCGGCGGCGGGCCAGAAGATCCCCGCGTCCCGGACGGAGAGATCCGCGTCCGGGAGCACGTAGGAGGCGCGCATCCCCTCGCCGCCGGCGAGCGACCGGGTGTCGGTCGGGGCCGAGCCGGCCTGCTCGTCGCCGCGCTCCGCGACGGGCTCGTCGGTGACCGGCCGGGGCTCCGGGTCCTGGAGCCCGTCGGCGTCGAGCAGCGGCCGCTCCTCGGCGGCCTCGCGAACCGCCGACGGCGCGTCGTCGCCGAGGGCCGAGAGCGTCTCCGCCGTGGCGGGCGCGCCGGCGACGACGAAGGAGGATCCCGTGGCGAGGCCGCCGGCCTCGCCGTCGTCGTCGCGGAGGTACCAGCCCTGCCCGGCCGCGCCGGCGACATAGTCGGCCAGCATCCGGCGTTCGTCGATCGCGCGGAAGGCGTCGATCCGCCGGTCCGAGCGCGGCGCGGTGCTGGCCGTGGCGACCAGGTGCAGGTGCTGCCGGCCGACCTCCAGCGGGACGTCCCAGAGCGAGGTGCTGCTCACCGGCGGCACGGCGCGCTGCAGGGGCGTGTCGAGGATGTCCGGCATCGAGTTGCCCGGCATCTGCACCCAGCGGAAGTCGCCGAAGGTGCGCACCGCGTCGCGGTCGATCGGCACCGAGGAGAGCACGATCATGCCCTCCTGGCCGGGATGGGCTCCCCAGCCCAGCCGATCCCCGGCCCCGCCGATGCGGCCGTCTCCGTCGAGGTCGGTGCCGGAGCCGGCGCCGGAGTTGGTCTCGGCGGTGAAGACATGCTCCAGCGTCAGGCCCCGGTTCCCGCTCTGTCCATGGGAGATGTAGTCCGAGTTCAGCACCTCGGCGATCCTCCCCTCCTCATCGAGGGTGACGCCGGTGAGGACCAGCACGTCGGGGTCGGCGATCTGCGCCGTGGCGGCCACCGTCTCCGCGGCCGCATCCTCGCCGTCGCGCAGGTCCGCCAGCAGCGTCTCGGCGTCGCGCCCGGTCAGTCCGGCGTCCAGCGTGGCCACGCGCAGGTCCTCGCCGTCCTTGGCGACCATGCTCGTCGAGGGATCCGGCTGCTCAGCGCGCAGCGGCTGCCCCGGGGCGGGGTAGGCGGGGTAGGCGGGATGCGTCGCCTGAGCAGCCGGTGCTCCGGTCAGCGCGAGGGCCGCGACGAGACCGGCGGCCGCCGCACCGGCCGCCGGCGATCGCCGGACGGGGGTGCGGAACAGACGGGAGCCGAGGGACATGCGCCCCACCGTAGCCAGCGGGAAGGCGCTCTCCAACCCACGACCCTGCAGATTCACAAGAGTTATCCAGGTGTGACTCGAGCGGCGCCGGATCCGCGGAATCGTGATGTTCCCGTGATCCGACGCCGCCTCTCCGCCGGGATGCCCTCAGGGCAGGCTCACTCCGGGTCGGGGTGACGATTGAGGTGCACGACGGCGGTGATGAGGCCGCCCCAGACGAGCACCAGGGCGATGAGCATCAGGATGATGGCCGAGGTCTCCATCAGCGGGTCCCTCCTTCCGTGGTCTCGCCGCTGCCGACGAGCTCGTCATAGTTGTCCTCGTCGATGGCCGGGTCCTCGGTGTGCATGGCCGAACCGCTGCGCCACGGCATCAGCGAGAGCACCACCGAGAGCACGACCACCAGGCCCAGCGAGCCCCAGCCGAAGGTGGAGACCACCCAGGCGTCGTAGCCGCCGTAGCCTTCGGTGATCTTGGTGGAGATGTCCTGGTAGAGGAGGACGACCAGCACGATCGGCAGCACCACGCCGGTGAGGACCTTCCAGAGCGGGCCGATGCGGAACGAACCGTAGGTGTTCAGCCCCGCGATCAGGACGTCCATCTTCCGGAAGACCCACATCACCAGCAGCACGGCGATGAAGGCGCCGCCGACGATGCCGATGTTGTTCGAGAAGGCGTCGACGGTGTCCAGGATCGTCACGCCGGAGACCCCGCCGATCAGCACGATCGAGATGACGGCGCTGGAGCCGCCGACGATCGCGACGACGACGCCGCGCGACCAGCCGGTCTTGTCCTTCACCGCGGACATCACGACCTCGAGGATCGAGATCTGCGAGGTCAGCCCCGCCAGCGTCAGCGAGCCGAAGAACAGCACGCCCACCAGGGCCGAGGCCGGCGCCTGGGCGATGATCGTCGGGAAGGCGATGAACGCCAGGCCCAGCCCCGAGGAGACGACGTCGCCGACGGCCGAGCCGGTGCCCGCGGCCAGGAAGCCCAGTGCGGCGAAGACGCCGATCGCGGCGAGCAGCTCGAAGGAGGAGTTCGCGAAGCCGACGACCAGACCGGAGCCCGAGGCGTTGGACTTCCGCTTCAGGTACGAGGCGTAGGTGATCATGATGCCGAAGCCGACCGAGAGCGAGAAGAAGATCTGCCCGTAGGCCTGGATCCACACCTGCGGATCGGTCAGCGCACCCCAGTCCGGAGTGAACAGCGCGTCCAGCCCGTCGACGGCTCCGTCGAGGGTCAGCGAATAGATCACCAGGGCGGCGAACATGACGAACAGGATCGGGATGCCGATGACCGAGACGGCGGCGATGCCGCGGCGCACGCCGGCGGCCAGTGCGATGAGGAGCACCACCCAGACGGCGATCAGCGGCCAGCCGACCTGGGCGACGAAGTCCACCGACAGCCCGGCGTCGCCGGTGCCGCCGGCGTCGTACTGCAGGTATTCGCCGAAGAAGAAGCCTTCAGGGTCGTCGCCCCAGGCCTGGGAGAAGGAGAACCAGGTGTAGCAGGCGGCCCAGGCGATGATCGCCGAGTAGTAGATGGAGATCAGGAAGCTGATTCCGACCTGGAACCATCCGATGATCTCCGCACCGGGATGGAGGCGCTTGAATGCCATCGGCGCGGACCCGCGGAACGTATGCCCGATGGCATAGTCGAACAGCAGGATCGGGATTCCGGCCGTCAGCAGCGCGATCAGATACGGGATCATGAAGGCGCCGCCGCCGTTCTCGTACGTGATGTACGGGAAGCGCCAGATGTTGCCGAGCCCGACGGCGGAGCCCACGGCGGTCAGGATGAACGCCTTGCGTCCCGCGAAGGACTCGCGGACCCTGACCGGGCGCTCCGATGCTCCGGCGGGGGTGGCAGAGCTGCTCATGATGTCTCTCCCCACAGTGGATACGAGTGTGCAGTAGGCTTCACATCTTGGCAGAAGCAGCGACGGGAGTCACTCCTGAGCAGGCCTGTTCTTGCCAGAATCGCGCGACTTAAGGCCTAATGGGTGGTGAATGTTGTTGATCTGACCCCCAGCACGTCCGGACGACGACGGCGCGCAGGTACCTCATCACCGCTCCCTGAGGCCCCCGGGCCGAACGGATGACGGACGGATGATGGTCGGCGCCGTCGTCTTTCTGCGTCTGGAGGACAGGTCATAGCATGTGTGTCGTACATCACCTGTTTCCCACTGTGGTAATCACTCGACCGAGGAGGACTTCATGGCTTCGTCATCCGAAGCAGAAGTGAGCAACTGGTCGGTCTCGAGCGTCTGGCGAAGCCTCAACAAGCCAGTGTTCGTCCCGGCCGTCATCATCATCGCCGTCGCCCTGGTCTTCGCGACCTGGTTCGGCCGGGCCCAGGGTGCCGAAGCATTCGAGGAGCTGAACACCGGCATCGTCGACACCATCGGCTGGTGGTACGTCCTCGTCTGCACGCTGTTCATCGGCTTCGGGGCCTGGGCGGCGTTCTCCAAGGCCGGCAACATCCGGCTGGGCCGGGACGACGAGAAGCCCGAGTTCTCCCTGATGTCCTGGTTCACCATGCTCTTCTCGGCCGGCATGGGCATCGGACTGATCTTCTGGGGCGTGGCCGAGCCGCTGAACCACCTGATCGCCCCGCCGGACGTCACCGGCGACGCCGGGGTCGACGCCGACGGCAATCTGATCGCCTCGACGCAGGAGCACATCTCCGATGCCGCACTCGGCGAGACGCTCTTTCACTGGGGTCTGCACGCCTGGGGCATCTACGTGGTCGTCGGCCTCGGCCTGGCCTACATGACCTTCCGTCGCGGCCGTCCGCTGACGGTGCGCTGGCTGCTGGAGCCGATCTTCGGGCGCAAACTCATCGAATCCTGGGTCGGCCACGTCATCGACATCATCGCCATCGTGGGCACGATCTTCGGCGTGGTGACCTCGCTGGGCCTGGGCGTCCAGCAGATCGCCGCCGGCCTGGAGTTCATGGACTGGGCCGAGTCGAGCAACATGCTGCTGACCGTCCTGGTCATCTGCATCACCGCCATCGCCACCTTCTCGGTGGTATCCGGCGTGGACAAGGGCCTGAAGTGGCTGTCGAACATCAACATGTCGCTGGCAGCACTGCTGGCCATCTTCGTGCTGATCTTCGGCCCGACGCTGGTGCTGCTGCAGGCGATGGTCGCCAACGCCGGCGAGTACGCCTGGATGTTCCCGCAGCTGATGTTCGAGACCTCGGCGAGCTACGCCGGCGGCGGCGACGCCGGCGGCTGGTCCGCCGACTGGACCATCTACTACTGGGGCTGGTGGATGAGCTGGTCGCCGTTCGTGGGCATGTTCATCGCCCGCATCTCCCGCGGCCGCACCATCCGCCAGTTCGTCGCCGGCGTGCTGCTGGCTCCGACGCTCATCGCTATCTTCTGGTTCACCGTGTTCGGCAACTCCGGCATCTACTACCAGCTGCGCGACGGGATCATGGTCGGCGAGGACGGCGCGGTCAGCACCAACGACTCGCTGTTCACCCTGCTGGAACAGCTGCCGATCCCGGCGATCACCGCCGTGGTCGCCATCCTGGTGATCACGTTCTTCTTCGTGACCTCCTCCGACTCCGGCTCGCTGGTCGTCGACATTCTCTCCCACGGCGGGCGCACGGAGACTCCGCGGCTGACGCGAGTCTTCTGGGCGCTGGTCGAGGGAGCCTCGGCCATCATCCTGCTGACCGCCGCCGGCGAGGCCGCCGACGCGGCCCTGCGCGTGCTGCAGATCAGCTCGATCGCCGCCGCCGCGCCGATGTCCATCGTCATCGTGCTGGCGATGATCGGCATGATCCGGATGTTCATCTACGACGGGCAGAATCAGCCGCGGTACGTGCGACTGCGTCCGCATGCGACGAAGACCGCGCTGGTCGACACCGCCCGCGAGGCGGCCGGTGCCGACGAGGGACCGGCCGTCGAGCGCAACCTGCGCACGCTGGTCAGCCGACAGGGTCATTCGTTGTCGCACTTCCTGGGCGGCACGTCAACCACGCTGGCGGGCCTGGGCCGCGAGCCCGGCCGGCAGGGCGACGACGCATCCAGCTCGTTCGCCTACGACGACATGGTCTTCGCCGTCCACGACGTGCCCGCCTCGGCCACTGCAGTGGATCCGGCGACGGGCACCATCTCCGTGGACGAAGAGGCCACCCCGGACAGCCCGATCACCGAGGAGGTCTTCGACACTCCCGAGTACGCCGAGTCGGCCGCCGGCTGGCAGTACGAGTCGGAGCAGATCTACGAGGAGGTCGTCGGCACCGGCGAGATCTCCACGGTGGAAGGCCCCGAGGAGGACGAGCAGCAGAAGTGATCTGCTCGCCGTGATCGTCCGCTGAGGCGGCCGACGACAGAAGGCCCCCGTCCGGTGCTGGTTCCAGCACCGGACGGGGGCCTTCTGTCGTCCGCGGCGGGACGGTCGACGGCGTCGAACGCTCAGCGCACGACGGGCGGGCCGCCGGGGACGGACGCCGGAGGTCCGTCCCCGGCCGGGCTCACTGCGAGGCCGGGTTGAAGGTCGCCGGGTGCGCCCCGCGACGGCCGTCGCGCTCCAGTCCGTCGATGGCCGCGAGCTCGTCCGCGGAGAGCTCGAAGCCGAAGACGTCGAAGTTCGACGCGATCCGCTCCGGGGTCACCGACTTCGGGAACAGGATGCGGCCGCGCTGCAGGTGCCACCGGATGATGACCTGCGCGGGGTTCACGCCGTGGGCCTC
Organism: Nesterenkonia halobia; assembly: GCF_039536005.1. Lineage (NCBI taxonomy): Bacteria > Bacillati > Actinomycetota > Actinomycetes > Micrococcales > Micrococcaceae > Nesterenkonia > Nesterenkonia halobia. Next base: position 69,788 of record NZ_BAAAYG010000003.1, read on the forward strand.
GGCCGCGGCGACGATCGGCTCGTCGCCGAAGACCTCGCCCTGCGCCAGCGGGCTCCAGGCCTGCGTGGCGATGCCGTGCGAGGCGTCGGCGGACTGCACATCGCGCTGCTGCAGCACCGGGTGCACCTCGATCTGGTTGACCGAGGGCACGGTGGAGCTCGCGCCGATCACCGCGTCCAGGTGCTCGGGCAGGAAGTTGGAGACGCCGATGCTGCGGGTCAGCCCTTCGGCCTTCAGCTCCTCCATGTCCTGGTAGGCCTGCACGTAGGCCTCGTCCTCCGGCGAGGGCCAGTGGATGAGGTACAAGTCCACGTAGTCCAGCCCCAGCTTCTCCAGGGAGGTCCGCAGCGCCTGCTTGGTGTTGCCCTCCTTGAAGTCGCCGACCCAGAGCTTGGTGGTGACCCACAGCTCCTCGCGCGGGACGCCGGAGGCGGCGATGGCGCGGCCGACGCCCTCCTCGTTGCCGTAGATCGCGGCGGTGTCGATGTGCCGGTAGCCGACCTTCAGGGCCTCGGCGACGACGCGCTCGGCGTCGTCGGCGGGAACCTGCCAGACGCCGAACCCGAGCTGCGGGATCTCGGTGCCGTCGTTGAGCTGCACAGTAGGAACGTCAGTCATCGGAACCTCTCTCGTCCTGGATGCGTATGCCGGGGCACGCGGCCCCGCCGACCACTGCGAACCACGCGGCCCGCCGGAGCATTCCTGCCCGATGTGATCGTTCCAGCATCACACCACACCCGGACGGACCTGGTCAGCGCCTCACCGGCGCCGACCCCCGCCCCGCATCGGTCAGAGCCAGGTCCCGCGGTGCATCACCGCCTGCACGGCCAGCTCCTCGTCCAGGTGCACCAGATCGGCCCGCGTCCCGGCGGCCAGCCGCCCGACGTCGGCCAGCCCGACCATCGCCGCCGGGTTCTCCGTCGCCGCGGCCAGGGCCTGCGCCGGCGGGACCGAGGCCTCGCGCACGGCATGCCGGACGGCGTCGGCGATGGTCAGCGTGGAGCCGGCGATGGCGCCGGGCCGGCCTGCGGCGTCGACCAGTCGGGCGACGCCGTCGCGGACCTGCACGTCGAGCCCGCCCAGCCGGTAGGCGCCGTCGGCGGCGGCCGCGGCGGCCATGGCGTCGGAGATCAGCACGAAGCGCTCGGAATGCTGGGCGAAGGCCAGCCGGAGCATGGCCGGGTGGACGTGGACGCCGTCGGCGATGATCTCGACGAAGACCTCCGGCCGCTCCAGCAGGGCGGCGGCCGGGCCGGGCTCGCGGTGATGCAGCCCGGCCATCGCGTTGAACAGATGGGTGCCCGCCGTCGCCCCGGCGTCCAGCGCCTTACCGCTGCGCTCGTAGCTGGCGTCGGTGTGGCCGATCGCCGCCGTCGCCCCGGCGGCGACGACGCGCCGGACCGCGTCCAGCCCGCCGTCGAGCTCCGGGGCGAGGGTGACCATCCGGACCAGCCCGGTGCCCAGCAGCCGCTCCAGCGCCGCCGGCTCCGGCGGGACGAGATGTTCGGGGTCATGGGCGCCGCGGTGCCGCGGGCTCAGCCAGGGGCCTTCCAGATGCACGCCGGCCAGCTCCCCAGAGGCCACCAGCGGGCGCAGGGACTCCAGCTGGGCGGCGAGCTCGTCCAGCGGGTCGGTGACCAGCGAGGCGAGCATCGTGGTGGTCCCGGCGGCCCGGTGGGCCGCCCGCGCCGTCGCCGCCGCCGACGCCCCCTCGGAGAAGGAGGCCCCTCCCCCGCCGTGGCAGTGCACGTCGAGGAAGCCGGGGGCGAGGATCCCGTCGTCGATCGTCACCTCCGGCGCCGCCGGCGGCGGGCCGTCGCCGACCTCGACGATCCGCCCTTCGGCCACGCGCAGCCAGCGCGGGGCGATGCGGGCCGGCGTGCCGGTGCTGACGTCGCCCGGCACGAGGGCGGCGACGGCGCTGATCAGAGTCATCCACGGGCCTCCGGTGCGTCGACGGTCTCTTCGGCGTCATCCTCGCGCCCCGGAGTCTTCAGGTTCCAGGCGCGGATGACCAGTCGGAACACCACGTAGTACAGCACGGCGTAGCCGAGTCCGATGAGGATGAGCATGGCCGGCTGGCTGCCGATGTTCCAGTTCAGCACCATGTCGAAGAGGCCGGCGGAGAAGCCGAAGCCGAGCTTGATCTCCAGGAAGTTCACCAGTGCCATCGAGGTGCCGGTGAAGAAGGCATGGATGACGTAGAGCGGCCAGGCGACGAACATGAAGGCGAACTCCAGCGGCTCGGTCACTCCGGTGAGGAAGGAGGTCAGCGCCACCGAGATCATCACGCCGCCGGTGAGCTTGCGCTTGGCCGGCTTGGCCTCGTGCCAGATGGCCATCGCGGCGGCCGGCAGGGCGAACATCATGATCGGGAAGAAGCCGGCCATGAAGATGCCGGCGGTGGGGTCGCCGCTGAGGAAGCGCTCGATGTCGCCGTGGACCACGCCGTCGGCGGTCTCGTAGGAGCCCAGCAGGAACCACGGCGGGTTGTTCAGCACGTGGTGCAGACCCAGCGGGATGAGCAGCCGGTTGGCGAAGCCGTAGACGAAGCCGCCGAGCACGGCGTTCTCGGTGACCCACTCGCCCAGCGAGGTGATGCCGGCGTCGAAGAGCGGGTAGATGAAGCTCATCAGCACACCGATCAGGATCGCCGCCAGGGCGACGATCATCGGCACGAAGCGTCGGCCTCCGAAGAAGGCCAGATACGGCGGCAGCTTGATGCGATAGAACCTCTGCCACAAGAAGGCGGCGATCAGTCCGATGATGATGCCCCCGAGGACGTGGAAGTCGACGAGCTCCTGCTCCTCGCCCTCGGCCGGGGTGCCGAGCACCACCGGGGACATCGCGTCGGTGACGCCGGTGTAGACGAAGTAGCCGATGACTGCCGCCAGCGCGGTGGAGCCGTCGGCCTTCTTCGCCATGCCGATGGCCACGCCGACGGCGAAGAGCATCGGCAGGTGGTCGAAGAGCGCATTGCCCGCCGCGCCGATGACGTCGGCCATGGCGCCCAGTCCGGCGCCGTCGGGGCCGAGCAGATCATCCTGCCCCAGTCGCATCAGCAGCGCCGCGGCGGGCAGCGAGGCGATGGGCAGCAGCAGGCTGCGTCCGAACTTCTGGATCGGAGCCAGATTGAAGCGTGGTTTCTTCTGCGTCGTCGAGGCGGCGTCGTCGCCGCCTGATCCGGTGCTCACAGTGATTCCCTCATTCCTGTCTCGTGTCGACGGACGGACCTCCGCCGAGGCTCATGTGGACCTGGTACCGGTCCCCCCGGTACCGCGAGACCGTGTATTCGACCGGACGGCCGCCGGCGCGGGAGACGCGGCGGAAGACCACCAGCGGAGTCGCCTCTCCGCCGTCGAGGTGCCGGGCTGCGGCCCGGTCGGCCACCTCCGCCCAGACCGTCTGCTCGGCGGCATCGATGACCACGCCGTAGTCCTCGGAGAAGAGCTCGTAGAGCGACCCCGTGAGATTCCGGCGATCCAGCTCCGGGAAGATCCCGGTCGGATACCATCCGGTCTCCAGCGCGATCGGCCGCCCGTCGGCCCGCCGGACGCGGGTGATCTCCCAGACCGGTTCGTCGTCGGCGAGACCCAGCGACTCGGCGACTTCAGCAGTCGGCTCGCGCCGCTCGAGCGAGACCAGCGTCGTCGTCGGGCGCAGCCCGCGCCGGCGCATGTCCTGGGTGAACGAGGCCAGATGCAGGCGGCTCTCCAGGCGCGGCGGGGCCACATAGGTGCCTTTGGCCGGCACCCTCCGCAGCAGTCCGTCGACGATCAGCCCGTCGACGGCGCGGCGGACCGTCGCCCGCGAGACGCCGTAGTCGGCCATCAGCCGCCGCTCCGACGGGATCATCTCCCCGGGAGCGAGCTCCTCGCGCGCCATCCGGGCCAGCGCCCGGCTGAGCTGGACGTGCTTCGGCGACGGGCCGTCGACCAGGCGGTGTGCGCCCGCCGCGGCCCCGGCGTCCGCCGTCGTCGCCTCCGACCTCTGGTCCTCCACGGGCCTCCCGGCTCCTCTCCGCAGTCTCGACAGCTCTGGTCCGTATTGATACGGTCTGGTACGTACCAGTTGACTATGAAGCGTGTCACACTGATTGTCAAGCGTCCGACGGCGGACGCGGCGCACGATCGGACGGCACACGACCCAGTGGAGGACAGACCCATGGCAGACCGCGCGGAGCAGATCCTGGCCGGGCTCGGAGGCTCGGAGAACATCGTGGAGATCGAGCCCTGCATCACCCGGCTGCGCACCGAGGTGAAGGACGCCTCGACAGTGGACGAGGCCGGACTGAAGGCCGCCGGCGCGCACGGGGTGATGATCAGCGGCACCGTCGTCCAGGTGGTCGTCGGCCCCGAGGCCGACACGATCGCCGAGGACATCGAGGACCTGCGATGACCGAGGTGCTCGCCCCCTGCCCGGGCACTGTGCTGCCGCTGGAGCAGATCCCGGACCCGGTCTTCGCCGGGGCGATGGTCGGCGCCGGCGTCGGCCTCGATCCGGACGCCGGGCCGACCACCGTCCGGGCGCCGATCGCCGGCCGCGTGGTCAAGGCGCACCCGCATGCCTTCGTCATCGCCGGAGCCGACGGCGTCGGCGTGCTGGTGCACCTGGGCATCAACACCGTCGCCCTCGACGGCGCGGGCTTCACCGTCCACGCCGCGACCGGGGACACTGTGCAGGTCGGCGACCCGATGGTCGACTGGGACCCCGCGACGCTGCCCGAGGAGGCCGGCGGGACGGCGATCTCGCCGGTCGTGCCCGTCGTCGTCCTCGACGCGCCGGCGGAGGCGATCAGCGCCGTGGCCGAGGGACGGGTCGCCGGGGGCGAGCCCCTCTTCCGGCGCTGAACGAGGTCGGGCCGCCGACCGGCTCCTGCGCCCGATCTCGCCGTCACCGGTGGTCAGCGGGACGCCGCTGGCCTACGCTGGCATGGACGGGCCCTGCGGCCCACCACGCCCCGGCGAGACGAGGGAGCTGCATGACCACTCCGCCCACTGATGCCTCCGCCCGGCGGGGCGTCGCCGGCCGCTCCCTGCTGATCATCGCGGCCCTGACGGCGGCCTTCGCCTCCGGCATGGCCATCGCCCAGCTGAGCGCCGCCGGCCCCGAGCACCTCGTCGTCGACGCCTGGCGCGCCTTCGGCCTGATGGTCTTCGCCGGACTCTTCGCCCTGGTCGCCTGGCGTCCGACGAGCTACCCGGGCCTGATGGAGCTGGCCTTCGCCCATAAGGTGGGCATGGCGCTCATCGGCTGGAGCCGGCTCGGCGAGGCGCGCGACTCCTGGACGGCGCTGATCGTCGACGGACTGCTCGCCCTCGCCCTGCTGGTCGCCTATGTGCTGCTGGGCTGCCACCGCGCCTGGCGCCGCCCGCGCACTCCGCAGAGCGCCCCGGCGGCGGCGCTGGCCGGCCGCGGAAAGTCGAGCAAGGCCGCCCCGAACCTGCAGGAGCGCGGCGACTCCGGCGCACGCGACGACGCCGCCTCCCCCGGTGCCGGATCGTCCAGTGCCGGATCGACGGCGCCCGGCGGCGGCACCTCGCGGCCGGGTGCGGGATCCGCCGGCGGCCCGAGCGGAGGAGGAGTCGACGACGCCGGCCGCGGCGGACCGCAGAAGCCCTCCCGCTGATCCGTCGCGCCGCGAGGACCGGCGCCGCGCGGGACCGGGACCACGCAGGATCGGCGCCGCGCACCACCGGCGGCCCCGCCCGTCGCCGCCCGGGCTGCGATGTCGGATTCCTGCTGGCATGACCCCGCGTCGGCGCGCATGCTGGAGCTGTGACACCCGATCGAGCCTCCGCCCCGTCAGCGCCGGCGCGGCCGTCGGCCGCCGCGACGGCGCCGCTGCCGCTCGACCATGACGCCTGCCTGCAGGCGGTCCGCTCCCGCGACGCCCGCTTCGACGGCCGGCTGTACTTCGGCGTCACCAGCACCGGCATCTACTGCCGCCCGAGCTGCCCCGCACCGCCGCCCAAGGCCGAGCACCTGACGTTCCACCCCTCGGCGGCCGCGGCCCAGCAGGCCGGCTTCCGCGCCTGCCGCCGCTGCCGGCCGGAGGCCTCCCCCGGGTCGCCGCAGTGGAGCATCCGCGAGGACGCCGCCGCACGGGCGATGCGGCTGATCGGCGACGGCCTGGTGGATCGCGACGGCGTCGACGGCCTGGCCGAGGCGCTGAGGTACGGCCCGCGGCAGGTCGAGCGGCTGCTCGTCGCCGAACTCGGCGCCGGTCCGCTGGCGCTGGCCCGCGCCCGGCGGGCGGAGACGGCGCGCACGCTGCTGGAGGCGACGACGATGCCGGCCACCGACGTCGCCTTCGCCGCCGGCTTCTCCTCGGTGCGCAGCTTCAACGCCACCGTCCGCGCCGTCTTCGACGCCAGTCCGACGCAGCTGCGCCGGGCCGTGGGACGCGGCGGAAGGCGAGCCGAGGACGCCGAGCATTCCTCCTCGGCCGCTCCCCCGCTCACCGTGCGGCTGGCCCACCGGACGCCGCTGCATCTCGACAGTCTCTTCGGACATCTGATCGCCACCGCCGTGCCCGGCGTCGACGCCTGGCTCCCCGACGACGGCCCCCGCGGGACGCTGCACCGGGCGGTGCGCCTGCCGCACGGCCCGGGCGTCGTCGGCCTGACCCCGCAGCAGGGCTCGAGCACCTCCGGCACACCACGTCCTCACGGCGCGATCACCGCACGGCTGCGCCTGGCGGATCTGCGCGATCTGCCCGCCGCCGTGCAGCGCTGCCGCCGGATGCTGGACCTCGACGCCGACCCGGTCGCCGTCGACGCCGCGCTGGCCGCCGATCCGGCGCTGGCCCCGCTGGTCGCCCGGACTCCCGGGGTGCGTCTGCCCGGCGCGCCGGATGCCCACGAGCAGGCGATCCGCACCGTGCTGGGCCAGCAGATCTCGACCGCCGCGGCGGCCACGCTGGGCGCTCGGCTCGCCGCCGCCTTCGGCACGGAGCTGCCGGCGCGCCTGCACGTCGACGACGGCCCCGTCCGGCTGTTCCCCACGGCCGAGACTCTGGCCTCCGCCGCGCCCGACGACCCGCGCTGGCCCGGCATGCCGGAATCCCGCCGGGAGACGATCCGCGGCCTGGCCGCCGCCCTGGCCTCCGGTGCGGTGAGCCTCGACGTCGGCGCCCCGTGGGGCCGGGCCCGCGAGGAGCTGGCCGGACTGCGCGGCATCGGCCCGTGGAGCACCGAGATGATCTGCCTGCGCGGACTCGGCGACCCCGATGCCTTCCCCGCCGCCGATCTGGGCACCCGGACCGCCGCCGAAGCCGTCGGCCTGCCCGCGGCCCCGCGGGCGCTGACCGAGCACGCGGCCGCCTGGCGACCCTGGCGCGGCTACGCCGCCGCGCTGCTCTGGGCGAGCAGCGACCACCCCGTCGCCCGCATCCCCGCCGTCGACGAGCACCGGCCCCGATCGGCGCCGCACCCCGAGGAGGAGAGATCCCGATGACAGAGACCGACACGACCGACACGACCGGCACGCCGCAGACCACCCATACGCTGCTCGACAGCCCGCTGGGGCCGCTGACCCTGGTCGCCGACGGCGTCGCGCTGACCGGCCTGCACCTGGCCGAGCACCGGCATGCCTCCCCCGACCACTGGGGCCCGCGCCGCGCCCGCGAGCAGGCGCCGGCCGTCGTCGCGGAGGCGGCCGTCCAGCTGGAGGCATACTTCGCCGGCGAGCGCGGCGACTTCACCCTGCCGCTGGCGCCGTCGGGCACCGCCTTCCAGCAGGCGGTCTGGGCGCGGCTGCGCGAGATCCCGCACGGCGAGACGCGCACCTACGGCGCGATCGCCGCCGCGCTCGACCGGCCCGGCGCCTCCCGAGCCGTGGGACTCGCCGTCGGCCGGAATCCGCTGTCGATCATCGTGCCCTGCCACCGGGTGATCGGCGCGGACGGCTCGCTGACCGGCTACGGCGGCGGCCTCGAGCGCAAGGAGCGGCTGCTGGCCCTGGAACGCGGCGAGGCGCCGCTGCCGCTCGACGGCTGAGCGACGAGGTCTGAGCATCGACGCCCGGGCGCCGGCGCCCGGGACGGCGTGGAACGTCGCCGTGAAACATCCGGGCCGCGCCGGAGAGCCGGCGCCGCTCACACGCCCAGCCGGCGGCGCAGCTCCTTGGCGTGCCGTCGGGCGACCTCGACGCGGCTGCGCCGACGGTCGTTCATCACCAGCACCAGCTGTCCGCGGACGTCGGTGACCAGCTCGCGCACGTGGCGCAGGTTCACCAGATAGGAGCGGTGGACCCGCTGGAAGTGGCCGTGCAGCCGGCGCTCGAGCTCGTTGAGCGAGAAGGACACCAGCGCGTGCTCCTCGGCCAGCATCAGTGAGGAGTAGCCGCGGGCCGCGGCGGCGTAGATGATCGCATCACCGGCGACCAGCACCGTCCGGCCGTCCTTCTGCACCGGGATGCGCACCAGCGGGTCCGGCTCGGCCACCCGGGGGCGCGACGGGGGCGGCGCCGGCGAGGCGGCGCCGTCGGCCTCGGCGGCGGCCGGCTCCCCGGCCGCCAGGGCCCGCTCCACGGCACGACGCAGCCGCTCGGCGTCGAAGGGTTTGACCAGGTAGTCGGCGGCGGCGAGGTCGAAGGCCTCCACCGCGTGGTCGGGGTAGGCGGTGGTGAAGATGACCCGCGGCCGGTGCGGCTTCTCCGCGAGCCGGCCGGCGAGCTCCAGCCCGGAGAGGCCGGGCATGCGGATGTCGAGCAGCACCAGGTCGTAGTCCAGCGAGTCGAGCAGCAGCAGCGCCTCCTCGCCGTTGGTGGCCTCGCCGACCACCTGGACCGTCCCGATCTGCTCCAGCAGGAAGCGAAGCTCCTCTCGGGCGGGGGCTTCGTCGTCGACGATCAGCGCGCGGGGCTGCATCCCTCCAGTATAGGGCGAGGCGCCGCGACGCCGTGCGCCATGTCACGCACCGGGCCGGGCAGTCGCCGGCTCACCGCATCGGCACGCGCAGATCCACCGCAGTGCCCCCGCCGGGCGGCGAGGTCACCGAGAGCTCGTAGCGATCGCCGAAGAGCGCGTCGAGCCGCTCGCGGATGTTCCGCAGCCCGACCCCGGCGTGCTCGGGGCCGGTGAGCACCGCGTCGTCGTGCTCGCCGACGTCGACCTCGCCGCGCATCAGCAGGGCCAGCACCTCGGGATCCATGCCGACGCCGTCGTCGGAGACCCGGATGGATGTCGTCCGCGCCAGCGGGTCCACCCGCGCGCGCAGCCGCACCGTCCCGCCGGCGGTGGAGTGTCCGATGCCGTGCTTGACCGCGTTCTCCACCAGCGGCTGGATGGTCAGCACCGGCACCCGCGAGGTGAGGACCTGCGGATCGATGTCGTAGCGGACCTGCAGCCGCTCGCCGAAGCGCGCCTGCTCCAGGGTCAGATACGTGCGGACGAAGTAGTACTCCTGGGCGAACTCGGCGAAGTGCCCATCCTGCTTGGTGGCGTAGCGGAAGAACTCGGAGAGCCGCAGCAGCAGCTCGCGGGCCTCCTCCGGGCTGGTCCGCGCCTTCGAGGCGATGGTGTTGAGCACGTTGAACAGGAAGTGCGGGTTGATCTGCGCGCGCAGCGCGTCCAGCCGCGCGTGGGCGGCCAGCCGCCGCTCGCGGTCCAGCTCGGCGAGCTCCAGATGCAGCGAGAGCATCGTGGCCATGTCCTCGACCAGCGCCTTCGACGGGATCGGCGTATCGGCCTGGAAGACCCCGAGGGTGCCGATGACCCGATCGCCGACGGTCAGCGGGGCGATCACCGCCGACTGCAGCGTGCAGCCCTCGACCCGGCAGCCCAGTCCGGCCGGGTCCTTCACGACCACGGTCCGCCCGCGGGCGACGGCGCGGCCGGCGGCCCGGGTCTGCATCTCGTGGCCGACCCGATGGTGGTCGGCGCCCGGACCGACGAAGGCCATGATGTCGACCTGGTCGGTGATGGAGACGGCGTCGCCGGAGAGCATCGGGCGCAGCAGCTCGGCGGTGCGCCGGGCCGCATCCGGGGTCAGCCCGGCGCGCAGCGGCAGCGAGCGCCCGGCGGCCGCCAGGTCGCGCACGCCGCGATCGGGCTGGTCCTCGCGGCGGGCCGCGCGGGCGGCGCGGCGGGCCCGCGGGCCGCGCAGCGCCGACGGATAGCCCAGCACCACCGCCACGCTCAGCGCGCAGCCGACGAGCACCGTCGGCACTGTGCCCAGCGCCGGACGCACCAGCCCCTGGGTGACCAGCAGCACCACGGCCCAGATGACCGCGACCGCCGCGGCCAGGATGACGCTACCGCGCACGCGGCCTCCTCCCCCGCCGTCGATCGGCGATCGTCAGGGCGGCCAGCCGCTCGGAGGCGCGGTCGGCCGCCGTGCCGTGCATGCGGATCCAGCTGGCCTCGACGTCGTCGGGGGCGGCGGTGCGCCGCGAGACCAGCACGGTGACCAGCGCCGCCGCCGGCGCGGCGACCAGCGTGGGAGTGACCAGCAGCTCGCCGACGGCCGGGGGCGCGTCGAGCACGCTGCCCAGCGAGAACATCCCCACGGCCAGCACGCCGCCGGTGAGCATGCCGGCCACGCCTCCGGCCGCCGTCGTGCCGCGCCACCAGATGCTCAGCACCAGCACCGGGGTCAGCGCCGAGCCGGCGACGGCGAAGGCCCAGGTGACCATCGTGGCCACCAGCGAGGGCGCCGCCGGGGTGAAGGCCTCCGGACGCAGCGCGATGGCCAGCGCGGCCGCGGCGCCGGCGGCCAGCAGCGTGACCATCCGGCCCGCGCGGACGGCCTGCCGCTGCGTCGCCCGCGGATTGATGTGCCGCTCGTAGACGTCGTGGCCCCAGGTCGCCGCCGAGGCCAGCAGCAGTCCGGCCACTGTCGACATCGCCGCGATCAGCGCCGCGGCGGCGACCAGTCCCAGCCCGGTCTCGCCGCCGTGGATGCGGCCGAGCACCGGCAGGGCGTGCTCGGGCACGCGGAGCACGCCGTCGACGGTCAGCCGCTGCAGCCACGGGCGGGTCTCGGCGGCCTCGGGGATCGCTCCCCGCGCGGAGGTGCCGAGCATGACCGCCATCGCGTAGAAGGCGCCGATGAAGAGCAGCACCCAGACGGTCGTCGTCCGCGCCGCCCGGCCGGTCGGGGCCGTGAAGCAGCGGTTCATCACATGCGGCAGCCCTGCCGTGCCCAGCCCCAGGGTGACCACCAGCGCGATCTGGCCCAGCTCTCCGTAGCGGGCGCCGGGCTGGCCGAATACCGCCGGCTGGTCGCCGTCGATGTGGTTCTGCTCCTCGACGAGCTCCCAGTCGCCGTCCGCCGTCGGCTCCGGATTGGCCAGCGGCTGGTCGCCGAGCTCGGCGACCTGCGCGCCGTAGCGGAAGTCGTCGCCGGTGACGGCGGAGGCCAGCCAGATCAGCGCGCCGAAGAGCAGCAGGAACTGCACCGCCTGGTTCCAGGTGGTCCCGCGCATCCCGCCGAAGGAGACGACGACGGCGATCACCGCGGTGCAGACCAGCACACCGGTGGCATAGGGGCTCAGCCCGAGGACCCCGTGGCCGACGAGCAGCTCCCAGGTGATGCCGCCGCCGACCGACTGCGGGACCAGGTAGCAGAGGATGATCAGCTGCACGACCCCGACCGCCGAGAGCCGCACCCCCTCCGACCCGAGGCGCCGGCCGAGGAAGTCGGCCAGCGAGAACTCGCCGAAGCGGCGCAGCGGCGCGGCGACGAGCAGCAGCACCGGCACGAAGCCGGCGGCGAAGCCGACCGCGTACCAGGCGCCGTCGAGGCCGGAGACGTAGACGGCGGCGGCCACGCCCAGGAAGGAGGCCGCCGAGAGGTAGTCGCCGCAGATCGCCCAGGAGTTCGTCAGCACCCCGACCCGCTGGCCGGCGAGGTAGAAGTCCACCGTCGAGGAGCGGCGCGGACGGGTGAGGAAGGAGACGCCCAGCACGACGACGAAGACCCCCGCGAGGGTCACCACGGAGACCGCGCTCATCCGCGTCCCTCCCGCCGGTCGGCCGGTGCGTCCGCCCGGCCGCCGGCGTCGCCGGCCGGCGCCGCGTCGGCGGACGGATCGGCGGACGAGTCGGCGCGCGCATCGGTCTGCGCGCCGGCCTGCGCATCGGTCTGCGCATCGGTCTGCGCATCGGTGCCCAGCATCCGCGACTCCACCGAGGAGCTCAGCGTGGCCGCGGCGATGCCGATGGCGGCGAAGAGCACGTAGAGCCCGACGGCGACGGTGAGGAACCCGGGGCTGAGGTCGCCGATCAGCCGGGCGTCCAGCCACCAGCCGGAGACCAGCGTCAGCACCGGGAAGGCGGCGACGAGCAGCAGGAACAGCAGGAAATAGGTCACCGCGATGCGCCGCTGCGTGCGGAAGACCGCGTCGACCTCGGCGGGGGTGTCGCGCACTTCGGTCTCGGCGACGTCGCCGAGGTCCTCAGGCTCCGGTGGGCGCATGGGGCCAGTGTATGCCGCCGGTCACGCGGCGACGGCACGGGCGCCGGTCCGCGGGATCATGCCGCCGTCGGCCGGGTGCGCCACATCCGCACCCCGGCCCGCAGCAGCACGATCGCCCCGCCGACGGCCAGCACCAGGCCCATCCCGGGCAGCAGGCCGCCCCAGGAGCCGGTGGTGGCCGAGAGCTGGACCAGCCGGACGATCTGCGCGCCGGTGATCAGCGCGACGAGCACTCCGGGGATCAGCGCATGGGCGATGGCGAGCTTCGGCCGCGGGACGAAGGCGCCGGCGAAGGCCAGGAAGCCCACGGCCAGGGTGACGACGCCCGGGCCGTCGGTGCCGCGCAGACTGAAGCTCTGCTCGGCGATCGGGATGACCACCCACGGCAGGAAGGCCGAGAGGATCAGCATCAGCCCGCCGATGATCATCGCCCGGCTGCCGCCGTGGAAGACGCCCCAGCCGGTGGCCTTCCCTTCCGCGAGGCGCGCACTGATGCCGCCGAAGATCCCCTGCGGCGCCGTCGTCGTGCTGGTGGCTCTGGTCATGCGCCCAGTCTAGGAGTGAGGCGGCTCACAGGCCTCGTCGCAGCCCGGACGGCTCGACGAGCGGCGCCCGCCGCTCCACGAGCGGTCCGCACGCGGCCGCGAACGGTCATGCGGCCCCGGAGCGACCGTTCGAGGACGTCCGGCGACCGCCGGCGAAGACGCACCGCCCTCCGGCGGCGCGGCGCTTGTGATGGGCCTCACAGTGCCGTGTGCTGTCGGTGTGCACCGCGTGCGCCGCCGCCGGCGACGCATGATCACCCGCTCCGACGTCCCGGGCTCCAGGTCCGGGCGCTCGCACCGGACAGAAGGGAGGCTCCCATGGCTGATGCACCGCATGAGAGCACCTCCGGAGGCGCGACCGACCAGGACGACTGGCGGAAGCGCTACTGGAAGAAGAATCTGCGCCTGATGGTCTCGCTGCTGGCGGTCTGGTTCGTCGTCTCCTACGGATTCGGCATCCTGCTCATCGAGCCGCTGAACACCATCGAGATCCTCGGGTTCCCGCTGGGCCTGTGGTTCGCCCAGCAGGGATCGATCATCACCTTCGTGATCCTGATCCTCATCTACGCGCTGCGGATGGATCGCATCGACGACGAGTTCGGGGTCTCCGAGCGCGGAGAGGACGGTGAGCGGCGATGACCGACATCCAGATCTGGACCTTCGTCTTCGTCATCCTGACCTTCGGCCTCTACATCACCATCGCGTGGCGCTCGAGGGTCAAGGAGACCAAGGACTTCTACGTCGCCTCGCAGGACGTGCCGGCGTTCGCCAACGGTGCCGCCGTCGCCGCCGACTGGATGTCCGCGGCCTCGTTCATCGGCATGGCCGGGCTGATCGCCTTCCTGGGATCCGACGGCTCGGTCTACCTGATGGGCTGGACCGGCGGCTTCGTGCTGCTGGCGCTGCTGCTGGCGCCGTATCTGCGCAAATGGGGCAAGTACACCGTCCCGGAGTTCGTCGGCGACCGGTACTCCGAAGGCGTGCGCATCGTCGCGGCCATCACCGCGATCCTGGTGTCGTTCACCTACGTGGTCGGCCAGATGAACGGCGGCGGCATCGTCTTCAGCCGCTTCCTGAACCTGAACCTGACCTGGGGCGTGATCGTCGCCGCGGCGATCATCTTCATCTACACGGTCCTGGGCGGCATGAAGGGCATCACCTACACCCAGGTCGCCCAGTACACCGTGCTGATCATCGCCTACCTGATCCCGGCGGTGGCGGTCGCCCAGCAGACCACCGGCCTGCCGATCCCGCAAATCTCCTACGGGCAGATCCTGTCCGAGCTGGACGCGCTGGGCCGGGAGTTCGGCCTGCACGCCTTCAGCGAGGCCTTCGTCGGACGCGACGGCGGGCAGCTCGACGTCTTCCTGGTCACCGCCTCGCTGATGCTCGGCACGGCGGGTCTGCCCCATGTGATCATCCGCTTCTACACCACCAAGACGGTCCGCGGAGCCCGCTACTCGGTCTTCTGGGCGCTGTTCTTCATCTCGCTGCTGTACCTGACCGCTCCGGCGGTCGGCGCGTTCACCAAGCTGAACCTACTGCAGGGCGTGCAGGGTGCCTCGGCCGACGAGCTGCCCAGCTGGATCAACACCTGGGGAGAGACGGGACTGGTCCAGGTGGCCGACGGCGTGGACACCATCGAGACGGTGTCCAACAACGCCGCCTCCGGGGCCGACCTGATCGTCAACAACGACATCCTGGTGCTGGCCAGCCCGGAGATCGGCGGCCTGCCGGCTCCGGTCATCGGCCTGATGGCGGCCGGCGGCATGGCCGCGGCGATGTCCACGGCGGCCGGGCTGCTGCTGGTCATCTCCTCGGCGGCCTCGCACGACCTGTTCTTCCGGGTCTTCCGCCGGAACTCCGGCGCCTCGGACAAGGAGCAGATGATGGTCGGCCGGATCGCGATGGCCGCGGCGATCATCGTGGCCATCATCGCCGGCGTGAACCCGCCGGCGTTCGTGGCCCAGGTGGTGGCGTTCGCCTTCGGACTCGCGGCGGCGACGTTCTTCCCCGCGATCATCCTGGGCATCTTCTGGAAGCGGGCGAACGGGCCCGGCGCCACCGCCGGCATGCTGGCCGGTCTGCTGTTCACCGGCGGGTACATGATCTACACGCTGGAGATCTTCGGCACCGGCGCCAACGACCACATCTTCGGCATCAGCCCGGAGGGCATCGGCGCCGTCGGCGCAGTGGTCAACGCGGCGGTGACCATCGTCATCTCGAACCTCACCGCGCCGCCGAGCCGGCACGTGCAGGAGATGGTCGAGGAGATCCGCTATCCGCAGAGCCGGCAGGAGGTCGGCACCGGCTCCTGATCGGTCCGTCCCGCTCAGCCCCCGTGTCCCCGTCCGCCCGCCGCACTGCGGCGGGAGGGCGGGGACACGACTGTGCGGAGGCGGCTCAGTCCAGCCGCCGGCGGGTGGTGTCCGGTGCGAGCACCAGCATCACCACCACGGCGGCGACGACGCCGGCCAGGCAGACGGCGAACGCCCCGGAGAGCCCCAGGGCCGGCTCCAGCTGCCCCATGAAGAGCAGCGGACCGAGCCCCGCGCCGATGCGCGAGATCGTCGAGGCCCAGCCGAAGCCCGAGCCGCGCAGCGCCGTCGGATACAGCTCGGAGACGTAGGTGTAGAGCACCGGGATGGCCACCTGGATGAGGAGCCCGTAGCCCAGCACCATCGTCAGCACCGCCGCGGGCAGGTGGAGCACGCCGCCGAGGGCGACCAGCAGCGCCGTCGCCGCCGGGGCGGTGATCGCCAGCAGCAGCCGCCGGCCGAGGAGCTCGACCAGCAGCGTGGAGACGATCACGCCGAGCAGGCCGACGCCGGCCATCCCGGCGGAGGTGATGAATGCCCGGGACTGCTCGTAGCCGGCCTCGATGAGCACCTGCGGCATCCACTGCAGGGCGATGTAGTAGACGGTCATCACCGCTAGGAAGAGCAGCCAGGCGACCAGCGTGATGCGCCAGCCGTGCTCCCAGACGCGGCGCAGCTGGGTGATGATGCCGCCGAGGCCCAGCCGCTGCGCCGGGACCCCGGCATGCAGCACATAGTCCCGCGGCGTCGCCCCGGTGCGGGCGACGAGCCGGTCGATGATCCGTCGGGCCTCGTCGAGGCGGCCCTGCCGGATCAGGAAGAGCGGGGATTCGGGCATGCCCAGCCGCACGGCGAAGATCAGCAGCGCCGGCAGGATCATCGCCAGCAGCGGCAGGCGCCAGTCGCCCCAGGTGCCCACCAGCCAGGCGGAGACGACGCCGGCCAGCGTCGCCCCGATCGGCCACCAGCCGTCCATCGCGGTGAGCACGCGGCCGCGATGCCTCGCCGGGGTGAACTCGCCGACCAGGGCGTAGTCCACCGGCACGCAACCGCCGAGGCCCACGCCGGCGAGGAAGCGGAAGGCGACGAACCAGGTGATGTCGGTCGTGAGCACTCCGGCGAGGGTGAACAGCGAGAACACCAGCAGGGTCCAGGCGAAGGCCCGACGCCGACCGATGCGATCGGCGATGGTCCCCCACAGCACCGCGCCGACGGCCATGCCGATGAGGTTGGCGGTGCCGATGAGCCCGGCCTGGCCGGCGCTGAGGTCCCATTCGTCGCTGAGCAGCGGGATGAGCACGCCGTTGAGCGAGACGTCCCAGGCGTCGAACATGAAGCCCAGGCCGCCGATGAGGAAGATCCGGCCCTGGGTGTTCCAGCGCCAGGGCAGAGTCTGGACGACCTCCTCACCGGTGGGGCGGGGGTCGTCGACGGAGGCTGTGGTGTTCTGCGGCACGCGGGAAGTGTAGACCAGACGCCTCCGGCCCCGCCCCGGCGCGTCATGCGCCGGGGCGGGGCCGGAGGCCGCGGTGTCCGCCGCGCGGGCTCAGCCGATCATCCGGGGCTCACTCCCATTCGACGGTGAGCTCCTCGGCGGTCATGTCGATCACCGGGTCGGCGAAGGACTGAGTCGTCTCCACCTGCTCACGACCGCCGCCGGCCCGGACGTCCATGATCACCTCGACGCTGCCCGAGATGTAGCTGCTCGCCAGGTTGGGGCTGGACCTGTCCAGCTGCGGCTCGATCGACTGCAGCTCCTGCTCGGCGCTGGAGTCCATCGAGCGCTCGATGCTGTCCGAGACGATGTCATAGCCCTCGCCGTAGACGTCGATCCGCTGGGGAAGGTCGAGGCCGCATCCCGGCTCGCGCTGGGACGAGGACAGGCACTCGTCGACGGCGTCGCCGACCACCTGTCGCCAGGAGTTCAGACCGGACTCGCTCAGCGTCACCTCCGTGTCCATCGAGAACTTGCTGGTCTCGTCGGCCAGCAGCTGCTCTCCGCCCTCCAGCGTGAAGTTCTCGTGGTCGATGCCCATGGTGTAGGCGGCACCCATGAAGACGTAGGCATCGTCGGCGCTCGCCTCGACGCCGTTGACGGTCAGCGGCAGATCGCCGGCATCCGGCAGGCGCAGGTCGGTCGTCCCCTGCACACTCCACGTGTCGTCCTGGTTGCCGACCTGGAAGCGCTGCGTGACATCTTCTTCGCCGACGGTGAAGGAGGCGGTGACCTCCTTCATGACGTCGAACTCGTCGGTCTCGACGGGCGTGACTTCGATGCCGCCGATGGGAGCTGATTCGAGCGAGGCGGCCAGCACCTCGTCAGTGAGGTAGGTGGTGTCCGAGGGCTTCTCGATCAGGCTCAGAGCCGTCTCGGCGTCGCCCTCGGCCAGAGCCGTCAGGTAGGCCTCCACGGCGCTGTCGGGTGCGGACGCGGCGTCGTCCGCGGCCTCGGCGCCCGCGCCGCCCTCGGAGTCGTCGCCTCCCTGGCCGATGAGCAGCACCAGGACGATCACGGCGATGATGACCAGGCCGACCACGCCGCCGATGATCCCCAGGATGACGCCCTTGCCGGGGCCGCTGCCGCCGGATCCGCCCGCGCCGGCCGGGCCGGCCGTGCCGTCACCGGGGCCGTGGGGCCCTCCGGGGCCTCCCGGTCCGCCGGGGCCGCCGCTCGGGGGCTGGGCGCCGTAGGCCGGCGGCTGGCCCGCCGGACCCGGCTGACCCGGCTCTCCGGGCTGGGGCGGCTGGCCGTGGGGCCCGGGATGCGGCGGCTGCTGCGGCGGCGGTCCGGGCTGGCCGGACGGTCCCGGCTGGCCGGACTCGCCCGGCGCGCCCGCCGCTCCCCAGGACCCCGGGTGCCCCGGCTCCTGGGGCTGCGTCGGCGCATTCTGGTCGTCCTGCGACCCCTCGGCGTCGCCGGTCGGCGGCTGCCATCCCGGCCGGCCCTGCTCGTCGTCGGGCCGGGAACCCGGTGGTGTGAACCCGCTCATCGTGGTGCTCCCCCTCGTCTCGCCGGCCGTCCACGACGGCCGATCGTCCTCTCCTCGATACGAGCGCCGTCTGCGTCGCCGCGGCGACGTCGTCCCCCGCGGCGGAGCGGCGCATCGCCGCCGCGGGAGGATCTAGTCGAGCGTACCGGCCCGCTGCGCCCGGGCGGAGCTCTCCAGCTCCTCCGCCGTGCGCACCAGCTGGCCGGCCCGCGAGGTCAGTCGCGCCGCCTCCTGATGCGTCCCGGACCTCTCGTCGTCGGCCGAGTGCGCCTGACCGCGGGCGATGATGCGGCAGAACGCCGCCGCACGGTCGAAGGCGACGTCGATGTCGCCGCTGTACATCCCCGCCAGCACCATGTCCGCGAGCTTCGTCATCTCCTCGGCGGTCGGCGGCTCGGGGACTCCGGCGATCACCTCCGGCGTCGAGGCGCTGCGGCCGGCCCGGTAATGGGCGGCCATCCGGTCGGGGTCCGCCTGCACGGCGGCCCGGATGGCGTAGATCCGCCACAGGCTGCCCGCCAGGGAATGCGCCGGGGAATCCGACCACAGCTCGGCGATCGCCTCGATCCCCTCCGTCTCGGCCAGCCGGACGAAGCGCTCGGTGATCTCCGGGTCCTCGGAGTCCCGGCCGTGGTGGACGAGCGCGTGAGCGGTGTCGTGCGCCGCCTGGGAGATCACGGCGGGATCTGCACCGCCCTCCTGGTTGTCGAAGACCGCAGGCTCGGTCATCTTGGGTCGGCGATGACGGGGTGTGGTTCTCATCACGCCTCCTTCCGGTGGGGACGATTATGCCGCTCAGCAGGCTCGATCACCAGGGTCGCAGATGCGACACGACGGCGCGATCCGTTCTCCACAGGCGGGGCCGAAGGCGTGGCCACTCCCGGGGCTCCCGACTCCCGGGTCGCTCGCACGGAGGATGCCGGGGAGCTGCCGGCGAGTCGGACGCGCACCGCCCCATGGGCTAGGATGGGGGCCGGCCGGAGGCGCTCTCCGGCCGCGTCACGGGCCTTTAGCTCAGCTGGCAGAGCATCGGACTTTTAATCCGCAGGTCGCGGGTTCGATCCCCGCAGGGCCCACGATGAGAGACCCCCGGTCAGGAGTTCCTGACCGGGGGTCTTCGTTCATCGGAGACCGCCGGCTCGGTGCGGCTCCGCACCGCTCAGCGGCGGTCGCGCAGCGTGGACTCGGCCTCGGCGACCACCGGGGACTCGGGCGTCGCGGCCGCACCGGCGCTCACGGGGCGGGCGACCGCCTCGTCGTCGTCCTGGTCGGCCAGCTCGGCGTCGAGCACGGCCTCCTCGGCGGAGCGTCGACGCCGCCGAGTGTTGCCGGTCGCCCAGGCGCCGATCGCCACAGAGCCCCAGCCGATGGCCATTCCGGCGACGTTGTCCGGGATGTAGTGCCAGCCGAAGTACAGCGTGGCCACCATCGTCAGGCCGAAGAAGGCCCACGCACACACCCGCATCAGCAGGCGCTGGCCGGTGTAATGCATGAACAGCGCGGCGGTGAAGGTGACCGAGACGTGCAGCGAGGCGAAGCCGGCGATGCCGTGGATCTTCTCGCTCATCGTCGGGTCGGCCAGGAAGTCCAGTCGGTTGTAGAGCAGCGCGCCCTGCAGGTCGCTGACGCCGGTCTCCGGCAGCACGCGGAACAGGTCCGGACGCGCGAAGATCGGCCCCAGCGAGGGGATCAGGTAGTAGCTGACCACGCCCAGCACCCAGTTCAGGCTCAGGGCGGTCGCGTACCAGGCACCGACCGAGATCCGCCGACTGCAGACCAGGAAGAAGCCCAGACTGATCGGCACCAGCGGCAGGTAGGCCAGGTAGATGAAGGAGAGGAAGTCCGCCGTCAGACCGGTGCCCAGGATCGTGTGCAGCAGCACGGCCGGATCCACTCCGCCGCCCAGCCAGCGGTCGAAGGCCAGCAGCTGCTCGTCGAAGAGCACGCCGTCGCGATAGATCGGCAGGACGTTCTTCAGGTTCCGATAGCCGACATAGCAGCAGTAGAAGGCCAATAGCCCGATGCCGATGGCGAACACGCGGTACAGGCTCCACTCGTGGCGGACCACGTCGATGACGCCCTGCGGCAGCTCCCGCCAGCTGCGACGACGCAGCGCGGCGGGGATGATCCCGGTCGCGAAGATCAGCAGCGCCAGCAGGGGCAGGCGGACGTAGGCCGGCCCGAGGAAGCCGTCCGGGTCCTTCATCGGCACGCCGACCTGGGCCGAGGCCACCATCGCGGCCACTCCGACCGCGAGGGACAGGCACACGGCGAAGGTGTACGGCCACCGCCGGATACGCGTCATCCACCCATACATCATCTGAACATCATATAACGAACTGCCGCCCTCTGCCTGAACCGCCCGCCCGCCCGGCGCCGCCGAACCTCGCATCACGCCTCCCCGCCGCGCCGGGCCGGGGCGGGCGATCGGCCCGACGGATCCGACGCTCCGGCGCCGGATGCGATGCGAGCAGCCTCACATCCGACCGTCGGTCCGGCCGGATGCTGCCGGACGGAGGGTGCCGGCCGGTGCGAGCGGTCTCACATCCACGACCTCCGCTCGCAGTTGACCGTCCGCCCCGCCCCGGTGGACACTGGAGACGTGCCGGGCTGCAGGTAACCCCCGGGCTCCAATCACTAGCCGCTTCGAGCGGCCACGCGCCGTGAGGCGTTCCCAGCCCGGCACACCTCAACATCATCGGCATGAGCCCCGGCCGCAGTCCCTGCGCTCCCGGGGCTCTGCTCATGTCCACCGGGTCCTGCCCGCCGGACCGCCCGGCCGCTCCGCCGATGCCCCGCCGGCGGCGTCACCTCGGCGTCCGGGCGACCTCCGCCGATGTCGCACCGCGTACTATGCGGTTAACGCGAGGCGTATAGACTTCTCCACCGGACGACGGCGTCCGGCCGCCCGTGCCGTCACCCCCTGCGGCGAGCCCGATCCCGCCCGGCAGCAGGCCGGCGACCCCGTTGCACCCGCCCTTCCACTCCGAGGTACCAGACTGATGACCGCACGCCGCACCCCGGGACGCTCCCAGGTCGTGGACCTGCTGGTGGAGATCGCCCGCGAGCTCCGCCACGGCATCAACCTGCTCTCCGAGGTCATCGGCACCCCCGAGACCGAGCGCGAGTCGCTGCACCAGGACCTGGTCGGCCTGGAGGGCACGACGATGGATCTCCACGCCCGGCTCATGACCTCCATCCGCAGCGTCTTCCTCACGCCGCTGCCCCGCGAGGACATCTACGCGCTCTCCCAGATGCTGAACCGCTCGCTGGAGCACGTGGTCAGCGTGGGGGATCTGTTCATCGCCCGCGGCCAGCAGCGGCTGACCCGGCACACCTCGGACCAGCTGGAGATCCTCGGCCGTCAGGCGGACCTCACTGTGGACGCGATGAGCCGACTGGACGACTTCGACGCCCTCGAGGAGTACTGGGGCCAGATGCAGCGGCTGACCAAACAGGCCCAGCGCACCCACCGCGCCTGGCTGACCGCCTCCGACGGCGCCTTCCAGCCGAACCTCGCCCACCAGCAGACGCAGCTGTCGGTGACCATGATGCTGGCGGTGGAGAGCCTGCGCGAGGTCGCGACCGCAGTCGGCTCGATCATCGTGCGGGAGTCCTGACCCGCCGTGGAGATCATCCTGCTCGTCGCCGTCGCCGTGCTGCTGGTGCCCAATCTGATCGTCACGGGGCTGCACGACGTCCCCAACTCCATCGCCATCCCCACGCGCACCCGGGCGCTGAGCCCCCGGGCGGCGACCCGCCTGGCCGCCGGAGCCAACGCCGCCGGCGTCGTGATGACCTACCCGCTCGGCAACCAGCTGTTCGACTGGTTCACCTTCCCCGAGATGGACACCGAGCTGGTGCTGCTGGTCATCGCCGGAGCGCTGATCGGCCTGCTGAGCTGGAACATCGTCACCTACCTGCGCGGCGTGCCGACCTCGACCACGCATGGGCTGCTGGCCGGCCTGATCGGCGGCGCACTGGCCACGATGCTGCTCGAGGGCGCCGACTCCACCGACGTGCTCGCCCTCCCCTGGCACTCGCCGGTGCTGAACCTGCTGGTCACACCGCTGGTCGCCTTCGGCGCCGCGTATCTGCTGGTCTTCCTCGCCGTCCGTACGGCCCAGGGCCGGGATCCCGACGCCGTCCACAGCACCAGCCGCGCCGCGCAGGCGGTGTGCGCGGGCCTGACGAGCTTCGGCACCGGCGTGCAGCAGGGCCAGCGCTACATCTTCGTGCTCCTGCTCGCCTCGCAGAGCGCGGACCTCGACCTGCAGCCCTGGCTGCTGCCGATCCTGCTGGCCTTCGCCCTGCTGCTCGGGCTGGGCTGCCTGCACGGCGGCTGGCGCATCGGCCACATGCTCGGCCACCGGCTGGTCACCATGGATCCGCTGCGCGGCATGGTCTCGACCTCGGCCACCGCCGGGATGCTCTTCCTCGGCTCGCTGACCTTCGCGCTGCCGCTGTCGACGTCGATGACCGCGGCCTCCTCGATCATCGGCGCCGGCAGCAACCAACGCTTCGCGACGGTCAACTGGCCGCAGGGTCTGCGGCTCTTCGGCTACTGGGCGGCGACGCCGGCGGCCACCGGACTGATCGCCGGGCTGCTCGTGCTCGCCGGATCGCCGCTGCTCGCGCTGGCCTGAGGCCGGACGCGGGCGCCGCTCACCCGAAGCGGCCGGACACGTAGTCCTCGGTGGCCTGATCGCGCGGGTTGTTGAAGATCGTCGAGGTGTCGTCGTACTCGACCAGCTTGCCCGGCTTGCCGGTGCCGGCGATGTTGAAGAAGCCGGTCTTGTCCGAGACGCGGGCCGCCTGCTGCATGTTGTGGGTGACGATGACGACGGTGTACTCCTGCTTGAGCTCGGCGATGAGGTCCTCGACCGCCAGCGTGGAGATCGGGTCCAGCGCCGAGCAGGGCTCGTCCATGAGGATCACGTCGGGCTTCACCGCGATGGTCCGGGCGATGCACAGCCGCTGCTGCTGACCGCCGGAGAGGCTGGAGCCGGGCTTGTCCAGCCGCGACTCGACCTCCTTCCAGAGGTTCGCGCCGCGCAGCGCCCGCTCGACGATGTCGTCGGCCTCCGAGCGGCTGATCCGGGCGCCGTTGAGCTTGTAGCCGGCCAGCACGTTCTCCCGGATGCTCATCGTCGGGAACGGGTTGGCCCGCTGGAAGACCATGCCCACCATGGTGCGCACGGTCACCGGGTCGACGGCCGGGTCGTAGATGTCGTCGCCGTCGAGCATCAGCTGACCGGAGACCCGGGCGCCGGGGAGCACCTCGTGCATCCGGTTCAGGCTGCGCATGAAGGTGGTCTTGCCGCAGCCCGAGGGCCCGATGAAGGCGGTGACGGCCTGGGCGTCGATGGTCATGGTGACGCCTTCGACGGCGAGGAAGTCGCCGTAGTAGACGTTCAGGTCTTTCGCGTCGATGCGCTTGGACATGTCGGGGGACTCACTCTTTCTGTGCAGGAGCAGGACGGGCGCGCCGACGGTGCGGTCAGCGTCCGCCGGTCTTGGGCGCGAACACCTTGGCGATGATGCGGGCGATCAGGTTCAGCAGCATCACGATGATGATGAGCACCAGCGCCGCCGCCCAGGCCCGCTGATGGGAGGGCTCGGCGAAGGCCGGCGACGTCGGATTGACGAACTGCCGGTAGATGTAGACCGGCAGGGCGGTGATCCAGCCCTGGAAGAGGTTCCAGTTGGTGTTCACCACGTATCCCGCCGTCACCAGGATGGGCGCCGTCTCGCCGATGACGCGGGCGACGGCGAGGGTGACGCCGGAGGCGATGCCGGAGACCGCAGTGGGGATGACGACCTTCAGGATGGTCCGCCATTTCCGCACGCCCAGGGCGAAGGAGGCCTCGCGCAGCTCGTTGGGCACCACGCGCAGCATCTCCTCCGTGGTGCGCACGACCACCGGGATCATCAGCACCGACAGCGCGACGGCGGCAGTGATGCCCATCGTCGAGCTCATCGAGCCGAAGAGTCCGGTCGCGGCGTTGATGGTGCCGAGGAACCAGGCCATGGCCGCACCGGCGAAGAGGCCGGCGACGATCGACGGGATGCCGGTCATCACGTCGACGAAGAAGGTGATGGCCCGGGACAGCAGGCCGCCGCGGGCGTACTCCACCAGGTAGATCGAGGTCAGCAGGCCGATCGGCACGGAGATGACCGTCGCGGCCACTGTGATGATCAGCGAGCCGATGATCGCATGCCGGATGCCGCCGAGCACGGCGCTCCCCTCGGTCTGCGAGGCCTCGTCGACGGTGCCGGTGATGCCCTGCATGTCCGAGGAGAGGAAGCCCGGGGCCAGCAGGCCCGGCACGCCGACCGAGACCACCGACCAGATGACCGAGACCAGCGGCAGCAGCGCGATGAGGAAGGCGATGAAGATCAGATTCCGCCACAGCTGGTCGGCGGCGCGACGGCGGCCCACCCGCGTCACGGTGATCACATAGCTGATGACCACGTGCAGCACGGCGGTGGCGATCAGCCAGGTCGCCACGGTGAAGCCGATCAGCGCCGAGAGGGCCGAGCCCGCCACGGCCGAGACGGCGAGCACGGCCGCCCACTGCCAGCGCGGCTGGGCATGCTGCGTGAGCCGGCTCCGGGTGCGGCCGCGCGTCTGCAGCGAGTCGCCCTCCGGAGCGCGCGGCTCGGCGGCGTCGGGTGTCGTCGTGTTCGTCATCAGTTCGCTCCCGAGAAGTCCTTGTGCCGGCTGACGATCCACCGGGCCGCCATGTTCACCAGCAGGGTGATCACGAAGAGCACCAGGCCGATGGCGATGAGCTGGGCCTGGCGCTCCGAGCCCGGAGGCGCCTCGGGGTAGCCGAGGGCGATCTCCGCAGGGATGGTGCTGTTGCCGGAGGAGATCAGCGAGGCGGTGAGCAGGCCGGGCGAGAGCACCAGGGTCACGGCCATCGTCTCGCCCAGCGCCCGGCCCAGGCCGAGCATCACGCCGGAGATGATGCCGGCGCGGGCGAACGGGAAGACCGTCATGCTGATCATCTCCCAGCGGGTGGCGCCCAGCGCCAGCGCGGCCTCCTCGTGCAGCTTCGGCGTCTGCACGAAGATCTCCCGGCAGACCGAGGTGATGATCGGCAGCACCATCACCGACAGCACGACGCCGGCGGTCAGAATCGTGCGGCCGGTCTGCGACGGATCGCCGGCGAACAGCGGGATGAACCCGAGGGTCTCGTGTAGCCACTCGTAGCCCGGCACCAGGCCGGGGGCGAGGAAGCTCATGCCCCAGGCGCCGTAGACCACCGACGGGATGGCCGCCAGCAGGTCGATGACGTAGCCGATCGGCTTGCTCAGCCGCGGCGGGGCGTAGTGCGAGATGAACAGCGCGACGCCGACGGCGACGGGCGTGGCCAGCAGCAGCGCGATCACCGAGGCGATCAGCGTGCCGACCATCAGCGGCCACGCGTAGTCGACGAACTCGCCGATCATCAGGCCGCCCTCGTCGTCGACGACGGCCGGCCCGGAGTTCAGGGTCAGGAACAGGACGACGAAGGCGAGGATCGCCAGGATCACGATGCCGGCCGCCATCGCCAGCCCGCCGAAGAGTCGGTCGCCGAAGACGCCGCGCGCGTCCGACCGCGACAGGGCGGTCGAGCCGCCGCGCCCGGTGCTGCGCGTCGGCGCGGCGTCGGACGACGGGTCGGTCGACGTCCGAGTCGACGTGTCGTCAGGAGTGGCCACGTGCTCTCCCTCTCAGCATGGATACGGAACGGGGACGGGAACGACGTCCCCATGGAACGGCGTCCGGGAGCGGCCCGAGCGGGCCGTTCCCGGACGCCGGGGGCGGAGTCGCCGGTCGATCACTCGGCGACGGTGATCTGCTCCAGCGCCTCCTGGGCCTGGGTGCGCAGGTCCTCCGACAGCGGCGCGCTGCCGGCGGCCTCCTCGGCCGCGGCCTGGCCCTCCTCGGAGATGACGTACTCCTCGAAGGCCTTCACCAGGTCGACCGTCTCCTGGTCGGAGTACTCGTTGCAGAAGATGTGGTAGCTCACCAGCACGATCGGGTAGGCGCCGGACTCGGTGGTGTCGCGCTTGAGCTCGACGGCCTGGTTGTTCGGCGCCTGGCCCTCGACGGGCTCGGAGCTCGCGACGGCGTTCGCCGCGGCCTCGGCGGAGTACTCGACGTACTCCTCGCCGACCTGCACCGCCACGGAGTTCAGGTCGCCGACCTGCGAGGCGTCGGCGTAGGTGATCGCCCCGTCGGTCGAGGTGGTCAGGTCGACCACGCCGGAGGTCTGCTGGGCGGACTCGGCGGTGATGTCCTCAGGCCAGGTCTCCACCGCGCCCCAGGTCCAGGCGTCCTCCGCGGCGACCGACAGGTAGTCGGTGAAGTTCTCGGTGGTGCCCGAGTCGTCGGCGCGGTGGACGACGGTGATCGGCGTGTCCGGCAGCTCCAGGTCCGGGTTGTGCTCGGCGATCGCCTCGTCGTCCCAGGAGTCGATCTCGCCGGCGAAGATCTGCGCCAGCGTCTCGGCGTCCAGGTTCAGCGTGTCGTCGATGCCCTCGACGTTGAACGCCACGGCCACCGGAGAGATGTAGGCGGGCACGTGGAAGGCGCCGTCGGGCCCGCAGACCTCCTTGGAGTCCTCCCATTCCTCGTCGGACATCGCCGCGTCGGAGCCGGCGAAGGAGTACTCGCCGCCCAGGAAGCCCTCGCGTCCGCCGCCGGAGCCGACCGGGGCGTAGTTCACCTGAGCACCCTGGGCCTGGGAGCCGAAGCCCTGCGTCCAGGCGGTCATGGCGGACTCCTGCGAGGAGGCGCCGCCGCCCTGCAGAGTGCCCTGGACGTCCACCGAGCCGCCGTCGCCGCCGCTCTCGGAGCCGCCGTCGGGGTTGTTCGATTCGCCGCAGGCCACCAGCGCCAGCGAGGCCACACCCAGGACGGCCGCCGCGCGGCCGAGTCGATCTGCCTTCACAATGTCCCTCTCAGAGGTATCGGGGGCCGGCGCCGCAGCGCCGGTCGTGCGAGTCATTCCGGCCGGTCGCCGCGGACCTCGACGGAGGTCCGTCGCGCGCCGGGCCGTGTGTCACCGTAGGAACCTCAGGTGTCCAGTCTGGCCGTCGCAGGTGACCGTTCCGGGCCGAGTCGGTTAACGGCCCGTGAACCGGATCTCGTCGGCCGCGCCACGGCGTCGATGCGTCCGGATCGCGACATCCGGTGTGATCTCTGCCACATAATAGCGCCGTCATGCGCTGTCGTCATGCACCGTCGTCGCGCCTGCGCGGACCCGACGCTCAGTAGACTGGGACGATGGAATCCTCCGCCGAGCACCGCGCCGCCTCCGGCGCCGAGCGCGCCGTGGAGCGCTCGGAGATCGTCGTCCGGTCGGCGCGCACCGCCGACGTCGCCGCCATCGTGGAGACCTCCCGCCCTCTGGTGGAGCGACGCGTGCTCATGGCCAAGGAGGCCGTCTCCTACTACGAGTCGCTGCAGGAGTTCCGCATCGCCGAGACCCCCGGCGGCGAGATGATGGGCTTCGGCGCCCTGCATGTGATGTGGGAGGACCTCGCCGAGGTGCGCACGCTGGCGACCCGGGATGCGTGGCGCGGCCACGGCGTCGGCTCGGCGCTGCTCGCGCGCCTGCTGGCTGACGCCCGCGAGCTGGGCGTCCGCCGGGTCTTCTGCCTGACCTTCGAAGTGGACTTCTTCCTGGCCCACGGCTTCCACGTCATGGAGAACCAGGAGGCCGTCGATCCGGAGGTCTACTCCGAGCTGCTGCGCTCGCCCGACGAGGGCGTCGCCGAGTTCCTCGACCTGGCGCGGGTGAAGCCGAACACGCTGGGCAACACGCGCATGCTCATCGAGCTCGACTGAGGCGAGCGCCGCGCCGGCCGACCCTCAGGACTCGTCGTCGACCACCGGCATCGTGCCGGTCGGCGGGCTCCGCTTGCGCAGCCCCGGCAGATAGTCCGCGGCCTCCTCGGCCGGGATGCCGGCGCCGATCATCACGTCGACGACCATCGTGCGCACCAGCATGACCACCGCCTCGCCCTCGAGGGTGTCCACCCGCAGCCGCGCGGGATGCAGCTGCATGGCCACGGCGATCAGCCGGTCGCGGGCGTCCTCCATGCGACGTTCGTAGGCCGGCCCCGGCTCGCCGACCGCCCGGGAGATCAGCTGGACGGCGTCGGCGAACTCGTCGAGGACCTTCCCGAGCCCGCGGGTGGCCGGATCGCCGAGCGCGGCATGGTCGATGACGCTCACCGCCCGACGCGCGACCAGCCGCATGCTGCGCACCGCCAGGTCGGTCTGCTCGGCGACGCGCCCCATCGAACGCACATAGTGCCGGTGGCGGCGGTAGGCCGGCGAGTAGCGGGTCAGCTCCCGTGCGGAGGTCACCGCACCGTGGACGTCGTCGAGCTGCGGCTGGATGCCGCGGGTGCGGATGAGCGCGTGCCAGGCCTCCCGGGACTCCGACTGCCGGATTCCGGAGGCGGTCTCGCGCAGGGCGGCGGCGAGTTCGTCCACCGCCCGGCTGACCTCGCGGATCGGCTCGCGCCGCGGGTCCTTCGGCGTCGCGAGCGCGACGACCATGGCCGTGACCCCGCCGAGCACGGCGTCGGCGCTGCGCGAGAACGGTCCGAAGATCCCGGCCTCCGGAGCGGGGATCATCACCACCAGCAGCGCCTGCAGCCCCATCTGCATCGCCAGCAGCGAGCTGGAGTCGAGGAAGCGGGCGAGCATCACCGAGACGAAGACGACGGAGGCCGCGGTGATCGGCCCGGAGCCGAAGGTGTGCAGCATGGTGTCGCCGATGAAGATGCCCAGCGTGCAGCCGATGGAGACCTCGATGATCTTGCGCAGCCGCGGCTCCTTGGTGAACCCCAGGGCGATCATCGCCGCGACTGCGGCGAAGATCGGTCCGCTGTGGCCGAAGACGGCCTCGGCGAGCACGAACGCGCCGACGCCGGCGACGGTCATCTGCAGCGCCGGCATCCAGGAGTACCGGGCACGGATCGCTCCGGCCTTGGCCCGGCTGGCCGCCATATGGGCCGTGCGCCGAGTCAGATGCCGCAGCGACGCGACGACGCCGGCCCGCCGCCGGGCCTCGCCGCGCGCCGGGGCCGCGGCGGCGTCGTCCGCCGCCAGACCGGGCGCCGCGGGGCCTGCCTCCTCCGGTGAATTCGTCACGCCCCGAGTCTATGCGGTGCCCGACGCCTGCTCAGTGGACCGCCTCACATCGCGACGCGGGCCGCCCGGGCCGCAGGCGGACCGGCACCGTCGGCCGTTCACCGCCCCAGGGCCGCGACCAGCACCAGCCCCGTCGCGGCGAGGAACGGCAGGAAGAGCACGGCGTGGAGGAAGAGGTGGCCCTTCATCACGGCGACGAACTCGCGCAGGAAGGCGCTCGGGATGAAGTAGCGGGCCGTCGGGGCTCCGGTGACCTCCGCGCGCAGACCCGCCCGGCGGGCCAGCAGGGCCGCCCGCAGCACGTGGTAGGTGTTGGTGACCGCCAGCAGCGCTCCGTCGCGGCCGGCCTCGACCTGGATCCGGCGCGAGTACTCCAGATTCTGCGCGGTGTTCAGCGCCCGGGGCTCCGGCACCACGTCCGCGGCGGGGACTCCGGAGGCGAGCAGATGTTCGGCCATGGCCTCGCCCTCGGGACGGGACTCGTCCGGCCCCTGGCCGCCGGACGGGATCAGCAGCGGCTTCGGCTCCGTCTCGCGGTGGACCTCGATCGCCCGGTCCAGCCGGGCGCGCAGCAGCGGTGGCACGCGCCCGTCGATGAGCCGCGAGCCCAGCACGACCACCGCCGCAGGATGCTCATGCCGCGTCGACCGGCCGTAGACCCAGGCATAGCTGAGGAAGACGAGGAAGGCGACTCCGACGTAGGTCGAGGCGAAGAACAGCAGCACCGCCAGGGCGATCGACCAGGGCTCCTGGAACAGGACCAGCCGCAGGCCGAGCACCGGCAGCACGGCGAGGGCGACCCCGGCGAGCAGCGAGAGCATGTTGGACAGCCGGCGCCCCTCGCGGCGGAGCATGGTGACGCCGTTGGCCACGAGGAAGCCGCAGAGCACGACCACGCTGGCCGGCAGGAGCAGCAGCAGGCCCAGGGTCACGAAGCCGAAGCCGGGCACCAGCTGGCCGAGGAGCTGGAGGAGGCCGAGGGACCCGCAGCCGACTGCGGCGCAGAGGGCGACGCCGTTGCGCAGCATCCGACGATCGCGGGACCGCCAGCGCATGTAGAGCAGCGCGGCGACGGCGGCCAGCAGGAGCATCCCCATGACGTTCAACCTATCGGCCCAGGTCGCCGCGGGATCCGCGCGCCGTGCGCACCGCCGCGGTCACTCCGCGCCGGCGAGGGTGAATTCCTGCGGATCCGAGGAGATGCCGCTGACGCTGATGCGGAGCTCGTAGACGCCCCCGGGCAGCGACTCGGCCGGCTCGGCGCAGTCGACGGAGGAGTCGGCCCGCGGCCAGGTCAGGCGGGCGGACTCCGGCTCGTCCGGCACCAGCTCGGTCGGCAGGGAGGTTCCCTCGAAATCGCACTGCGCGGTGGTGAAGACCTCCTCGCCGGCGTGGGTGATCGAGTACTCCTGCTCGGCGGTGCCCAGGTCCAGCGTGCAGGGCTGCTCTCCGGTGTTCTCGACCTCCATCTGCAGCACCGGCGCGTCCTGGAGGCCGTACTCGTCCTGATCGGTGCTCGCACGCACCTCGACGTCGGAGGCGGCACAGGTGCCGTCGTCGGCGGGCGAGTCCGAGGACCCCCCGGACGGAGAGCCGGAGGCGGAGCCCGACGGCGACTCCTCGGCCGACGAGCTCGACGGCGACTCCGACGACGACTCCGACGACGAGGCCTCGGACGACTCGGACGGCTCGGCCTCGGAGGCCGAGGAGCCGGCCCCGGCGGACGACTCCTCGGAATCGTCGGAGGTGATCATCCCGGCCAGCGAGGAGCCGATCCACCAGAGGATCGCCACCAGCACGACGGCGAGCAGCGCGACGACGAGACGACGTCGCCGATACACCGCCGGAGAGGGGCGGGACGGCGAGCGCCGCGGACCGGGGGAAGCCATAGTGACCAGGATATCGTCGCGGCCCGGACGACGACGGAGCGTCCGACCGCGCCGCGGACGAGCTCTGCATCACGTCGCCGCGCGACGGGAGATCAGGACTGCAGGCGCGCCCTGAGCTGACGCACGCAGCCGGCGCCGCCGGCGACGACGGTCGGCCGGGAGCGTTCAGGCGGAGCGAGCGACGGCGGTCGGCGACGCCTCGGATTCCAGGAGGCCGCCGAGGCTCCCGGCGATCTCCGCCAGCCGCTCGGGCACGACGGCGCACCAAGTCCAGGAGCCGCGCCGCCGGCGGGTCACGAGTCCGGCCTCGACGAGGACCTTCACGTGATGCGAGACCGTGGGCTGGCCCAGACCGAGCGGCTCGGTCAGATCGCAGACACAGGCCTCGCCGCGCGGGTCGGCGGCCAGCAGCGAGAGCACGCGCAGCCGATTGGGGTCGGCGAGAGCCTTCAGCCGGGCGGCCAGGCGGACCGCCTCCTCGGCGTCGAGTGCGGAGTCGGCCGTCGCCGCCGGCGTGCAGCAGGCCTCGACACCGACGGGACGGACGAGGTCGACGGTTCCCGGGGAGTCGCCCGGGAGGGCGCCGTCGACGTGGGAGGAAGGGACTGCTGAGGTGTTCATGGGGCGCTCCGACGAAGGTGCGGGAGGGTGGTCGTCGACATCCCTGCGCCGGACGGCCGGGACATCGACCGCCGTCGATATTGACAGCTGTCGATACCCATGACGATACTCGAGGCATCGACAGCTGTCGATGCCTCGCCGTCCCGACCTCAGGAGCATCGTGCCGACGCCGGACTCCCCCTCGCCCGCCGCGCCGCCTTCGGCGGAGGCCCCGCATGCCGCCGGAGACGTCGACGGCGTCGCCGCGAAGCTGTCCGTGCTCGACCGTCTGCTTCCGGCCTGGATCCTGGCGGCCATGGCGCTGGGACTGGGGCTGGGCGCCGTCGTCCCGGGGATCGGCGAGGCGCTGGAGGCGGTGGAGGTCGCCGGAGTCTCGGTGCCGATCGCGCTGGGACTGCTGGTGATGATGTACCCGGTGCTGGCCAAGGTCCGCTACGACGAGACCGGCGCCGTGCTGGGCGACAAGCGGCTGATGGTCACCTCGCTGCTGATCAACTGGCTGCTGGCGCCGGCCTTCATGTTCGCCCTGGCCTGGCTGCTGCTGCCGGACCTGCCGGAGTACCGCACCGGGCTGATCGTCGTCGGCCTCGCTCGCTGCATCGCCATGGTGCTGGTCTGGAACGACCTGGCCTGCGGGGACCGGGAGGCCGGAGCCGTGCTGGTGGCGATCAACTCGGTCTTCCAGGTGGTCATGTTCGGCGTGCTCGGCTGGTTCTACCTGCAGCTGCTGCCGAGCTGGCTGGGCCTGCCGACGACTTCGGCGGAGTTCTCCGTCGGGGCGATCACCCTCTCGGTGCTGGTCTTCCTGGGCATCCCGCTGATCGCCGGCTTCCTGACCCGCACCCTCGGCGAGCGCCGCCGCGGCCGAGAGTGGTACGAGCAGCAGGTGCTGCCGCGCATCGACCCGCTGACGCTGGGCGGCCTGCTGTTCACCATCGTGCTGCTCTTCGCCCTGCAGGGCGACCAGGTCACCGGCCACCCGCTGCAGGTCGCACGGATCGCGCTGCCGCTGACCGCCTACTTCCTGGTCACCTTCGGCGTCTCGATGCTCGTCGGCCGACTGATCGGCCTGGGCTACGCGCGCAGCACCACGCTGTCCTTCACCGCGGCCGGGAACAACTTCGAGCTGGCCATCGCAGTGTCCATCGCGGCCTTCGGCGCCGCCAGCGGCCAGGCTCTGGCCGGCATCGTCGGCCCGCTGATCGAAGTCCCGATCCTCGTCGCGCTGGTCTACGTCGCCCTGTGGGCCCGACGCTTCTTCCCCGCCGGGTCGTCGCACTCCGACGCGGCGACGCCGACCGCAGCCTCCCGCTGATCCCTCCAGACGCCGAAGGAGCCCGCCATGACCACCCCCGAGACCTCCTCCGAGACCAGCTCCGCCGCCGCGGGCCGCCCCTCGGTCCTCTTCGTCTGCGTGCACAACGCCGGCCGCTCGCAGATGGCCGCCGGCTTCCTGCGCGAGCTCGGCGGCGACGCCGTCCTCGTCCGCTCCGGCGGCACCGAGCCGGCCGCGGAGGTCAACCCCGTCGCCGTCGAGGCGATGCACGAAGTCGGCCTCGACATCTCCTCCCAGGCCCCCGACGAGCTCTCGCCGGCGACAGTGCAGGAGTCCGACGTCGTGATCACCATGGGCTGCGGCGACGCCTGCCCCTTCTACCCGGGGACGCGCTACGAGGACTGGAAGCTGGACGACCCCGCGGGCCAGGGGCTGGAGGCGGTGCGCGGCATCCGCGACGACATCCGCGCGCGGGTGGCGGAGCTCCTCGCCTCGCTGGATCTCCCCGAGCGCGGCTGACCGGCCGGGCCCCTCGGGACTCTCCTACGATGGAGGGATGCCCGATGCGACCCGCTCCCCCGCCGCGCGCGGCGACGCCGCCGAACCGGCCGCCGTCGCCGAGCTGCCGGATCCGCCGGCTCCCGCCGACGTCCACGCCCGCGTCGTCGACTGGTTCGCCGAGCACGCCCGCGATCTGCCCTGGCGTCGGCCGGAGTGCACGCCGTGGGGCGTGCTGGTCAGCGAGGTGATGCTGCAGCAGACGCCGGTGGCGCGCGTGCTGCCGCGCTGGGAGGAGTGGCTGCGCCGCTGGCCGACGCCGGCCGACGCCGCGGCCGCGCCCGCCGCCGAGATCCTCACCGTCTGGGACCGGCTGGGCTATCCGCGCCGGGCGCTGCGGCTGCAGGCCGCCGCGGAGGCGATCGTCGACCGGCACGGCGGCGAGGTCCCCGACACCCGCGAGGAGCTGCGGGCGCTGCCCGGGATCGGCGAGTACACCGCCGCCGCCGTGGCCTGCTTCGCCTTCTCCCGGCCGGAGGTCGTCGTCGACACCAATATCCGACGCGTCCACGCCCGGGTCTTCTCCGGCGCGGCGCTGCCCGGCCAGACCTACACCGCCGCCCAGCGCCGGCTCGCCGTCGAGCTGATGCCGGCGACCGAGCCCGACGGCGGCCGCACCGCGTGCGCCTGGAACGCCGCGACCATGGAGCTCGGCGCGCTGATCTGCACCGCCCGCTCGCCGCAGTGTGCGATCTGCCCGGTGGCGGAGCTGTGCAGCTGGCGCGCCGCGGGCTTCCCGCCGCCCACGGAGGAGCAGAAGACCCGGGGGCAGGCCTGGGCCGGCACCGACCGGCAGGTCCGCGGAGCCCTCATGGCGGTGCTGCGCCGCGGCGAGCCGGTGGAGCCCGAGGCGCTGCTCGACGGCCTGGACCTGCCCGAGGCCTCGGCCGACCAGCGCCGCCGCTGCCTCGACTCGCTGCTGGCCGACGGCCTGGCGCAGCGGACTGCCGCCGGCGTCACGCTGCCGCAATGACCCCGGCGGAAAGACTCCAGCGCGACGCCGCCGTCGTCGTCGCGAACGCCGGCCCCATGCGGCCGGCCGCAGCAGGGCCTCACTCCTGGGCGTTCGGCGGCGGGCCGCCGTCGAGCACCAGGTTCAGCGCCTCGGGCAGCGAACCGACCTCCTTGACCCGCAGCCCCTCGGGGATCTCCGGGCCGCCGGGTCCGGCGTCGCGGCCGACGCCGCGCGGGATGATCGCGTGGGTGAAGCCCAGCCGCTGCGCCTCCTGCAGGCGCCGCTGCAGCCCGGGCACCGGGCGGACCTCTCCGGCCAGGCCGACTTCGCCGAAGGCGACGAAGCGGCTGGGCAGCGGCTTCTCCAGCGCGGCGGAGGCCACTGCGAGCGCGATGGACAGATCCGCGGCGGGCTCGGTGATCCGCACGCCGCCGACTGTGGCCACATAGGCCTCCGAGGAGGAGAGCGTCGCCAGCCGGGCGCGGCGCTGGAGCACCGCCAGCAGCATCGACACCCGGGGCGAGTCCAGCCCGGAGACGGCCCGCCGCGGCTGCGAGGCCGGCGACTCGGCGATGAGCGCCTGCACTTCGGCGGTCAGCGGGCGGCGGCCCTCGAGCGTGATGGTGATGCAGGTGCCCGGCACCCGTTCGGAGAGCGCGGAGACGAAGAGTCCCGAAGGGTCGGCCAGCGAGGTCAGTCCGGCCTCATGCAGGTCGAAGCAGCCGACGTCGTCGGTGGGGCCGTAGCGGTTCTTCACCGCGCGCAGCAGGCGCAGCCGCGAGTGACGGTCCCCTTCGAACTGGCAGACGACGTCGACCAGATGCTCCAACATGCGCGGGCCGGCGATGCCGCCGTCCTTGGTCACATGGCCGACCAGGATGGTGGTCATGTTGCGTCGCTTGGCGGCCTCGATCATCGAGGCGGTGACCTCGCGGATCTGCGTCACTCCGCCGGCGGCGCCCTCGATCTCGCCCGAGGAGAGCGTCTGCACCGAGTCCATGATGGTCAGCCCCGGGTCCAGATGCTCGATCTGGCCCAGCGCCTGGCCCAGATCGGACTCGGCGGCCAGATGCAGGCCGTCGGCCAGCGACTCGGTCCGCTCGGCGCGCTTCTTCACCTGGGCGGCCGACTCCTCGCCGGTCAGGTACAGCACCGGCCGCCGCGCGCCGTCGTCGCCGACGGCTCGGCCGGCCGCGTCGTCAGTCTCGTCGCCGTCGTCCGGCCGCTCGCCGTCCTGCGGCCCGCGGGCGACGGCGGCGGCCAGCTGCAGCAGCAGCGTGGACTTGCCGACGCCGGGCTCGCCGGCCATGAGGATCACTGCCCCGGGGACGAGGCCGCCGCCGAGGACGCGGTCGAGCTCGCCGATGCCGGTGGGCCGGTACTGGGCGACGGTGGCGTCGACGTCGCCGATGGCCTGCGCCGGCTCCACCAGGCTCGTCGAAGCCGTGGTGCGGGCGGTGACCTGGCCCTTCTCCTGCACTGAGCCCCAGGCCTGGCACTCCGGGCAGCGGCCGACCCATTTGACCGTCTGCCAGCCGCATTCGGTGCACTCGAAGGTGGGCGCGGACTTGCTGCGCGAGCTGCTGCGACTGGCCATGCCACCACGCTACCGCGCGACGCCGACGCGGCCGGCGACTGTGCAGGAGGCAGGACGCCCGGCACGCGTCCCGGACGACGGCGTAGGATGCTCTTCGCCCCCGTTCGCCCGACCGAGCCTCCCAGGAGACGCGTGTTCCGCACCCCCGCCCGCCTGTTCCGCCTGTTCGCCGTCGCCGAGGCCGTCTCCTGGACGCTGCTGATCGGCGGCATGATCCTGCGCTCGACCGCCGGGCTGGACGTCGCCGTCTCGATCGGCGGCGGGATCCACGGCTTCGTCTTCCTCGCCTACGGCGCCGTGGCGGTCATCGCCGCGAAGAACCAGCGCTGGCGCCTCGGCCCGACGGCGACTGCGCTGATCAGCGCGGTGATCCCCTATGCGACGATCCCCGCCGACGTCTGGCTGCACCGCAGCGGCCGGCTGGAGGGCCGGTGGCGCACCGTCGCGACCGAGGACCCGCGGGACCACACCTGGCACGATCGGCTGCTGCGCCTGCTGCTGGCGCATCCGCTGCTGATCGGCGGGCTGCTGGCGGCCGCCGTCGTCGTGGTCTTCGTGGTGCTGCTGATCCTGGGCCCGCCGGTCGGCTGAGCAGAGGCGGGCAGCTGGGCGGGCGGACGACCGGCGGATCAGGCGGCGTTGGGTCCCCGAGTTCCCGCAGGATCACCGCGCTGCCTCACGATGATCCTGCGAAGACTCGGGGATCTCCAGCGAGGACACGCCGTGTTCTCCACAGGACCCGGCACTCAGCGCCCACGAGGCCGGCCGCTCCGGCACGCTGAGCGCATGGCTTCTGCACCGCACTCCCCGCTCCCCGTCCAGCTGACCACGGCCCGTCCCACCGTCGACGGCGACCACACCGGCACCCATCTGGGACGCGCGGCCCGCCGCGGCGAACTGGTGCGCCTGCATCGCGGCATCTACACCGATGCCGAGCGGTGGTCCGACGCACCGCCGTGGGAGCGCTCGACCATCGCGACCGTCGCCGCCGCGCACCGCTCCCCGCCTCCGGTGTTCTGCCGGGAATCCGCCCTCCTGCTGCACGGCGTCAGCCTCCTGGAGCCTCCGCGCGACGTCACAGTGCGCACGCGGCGCTCCCCCGAAGCCGGGGTCCGGCGGCCCGCCGCGACCTTTCGCCGCGACGTTCCCCCTCCGCACCCTCTGCGCCATCATGAAGCCCCGCTGCCGGCCGGCATGAGCCGCCCCGAGCGCCGCGACGCTCTGATCCGCGGAGACCGCGGGCTGGAACAGACGGTCCTCCCGCCGGACGCGGTCCCCTGGTGCCCCGGGCCCGAGGAGGGCCTCCGCGTCGAGCCGCTGCCGCTGGCGCTGCTCGACACCATCCCGCGGATGTCGCGGCCGGCCGCCGTCGCGGCTCTGGACTCCGTCGCCCGCGGATCCCGACTCGTCGACGGACCGGTCGGCGAGGAGGACCTGCTCGCCTGGGACGGCTTCCTGCGGACGAAGAAGGCCCGCCGCCGCTGGGAGTCCTGCTGGGCGTTCGCCGACGCCGACGCCGAGTCGGTCGGCGAGTCCGTCTCCCGCGTGCTGATGGACCAGTGGGGGCTGGAGCCGCCGCAGCTGCAGGTCCGATTCGTCGTCGACGTCGACGGCGGAAGCCGGGTGCGGGTGGACTTCCATTGGCCGGAGCGCGGAATCGTCGGCGAGTTCGACGGGCTGGCCAAGTATCAGAAGCCCGAGCTGCTCGCCGGTCGGCGACCCGAGGACGTCGTGGTGGAGGAGAAGCTGCGCGAGGATGCGCTGCGCCGCCTGGGGCTGCGGGTGGTGCGGTGGGTCTGGGCCGATCTGCGTCATCCGACGCGACTGCGCGACATGCTGCTGGCCGTCGGAGTCCCGTTCAGGGGATGACCGGGACTCCGGCGGCGCTGGGTCCCCGAGCTCCCGCAGGATCACCGTGATGCAGCGTGGTGATCCTGCGAAGACTCGGGGATCCTCGCCAGCGGAGCTCGCAGCCTCGGGACCGCCTCAGCACCTCATCACCACGCCCGGCCCCGGACACGACTGTGGGGCCGCCCCGGACGGGACGGCCCCACAGTTCCACGCGTCGGAGCGGGTCGGCGGGTCAGCCGGTGGTCGACTCGCTGGCGGGCTCGTCGGAGGAGCCGCCGGAGGAGTCGCTCGACGAGTCATCCGAGGAGCCGCTCTCCAGAGCGGCCTGCTCCTCGGCGCCCTCGAGCTGCTCCTGCGGCTGGTGCCAGTCGAAGGTCAGCTCTCGGTCCTCGCCGGAGCCCGTCACCCCGATGGTGATGGCCGCACCGTGCGGGATCTCGCCGAAGAGGATCCGCTCGGAGAGCTGGTCCTCGATCAGCGACTGGATCGTGCGCCGCAGCGGGCGGGCGCCCATCGAGGGGTCGTAGCCCCGCTCGGCCAGGAACGCGCGGGCGTCCTGGGTGACGTCCAGGCTCATCGCCTGCTCGGAGAGCCGGTCGCGCAGCTGGTTCACGAAGAGGTCGACGATCTTGACGATCTCGGACTGCTCCAGCTGCGGGAAGACGATGGTGTCGTCCACACGGTTCAGGAACTCCGGACGGAAGTGCTGGCGCAGCTCCTGGCTGACCTTGCCCTTCATGCGCTCGTAGTTCGTGGTGGAGTCCGACGACGACTGGAAGCCGGTCATCACGCTCTTCGAGATCTCGCCGGTGCCGAGGTTCGTGGTCATGATGATCACGGTGTTCTTGAAGTCCACCTGGCGGCCCTGCGAGTCGCTGAGCCGGCCGTCCTCGAGGATCTGCAGCAGCGAGTTGAACAGGTCCGCGTGGGCCTTCTCGACCTCGTCGAAGAGCACCACGGAGAACGGACGCCGCCGGACCTTCTCGGTCAGCTGGCCGCCCTCCTCGTAGCCGACGTAGCCGGGAGGTGCACCGAAGAGCCGGGAGACGGTGTGCTTCTCCGAGTACTCCGACATGTCCAGGGTGATCAGCGCGTCCTCGTCGCCGAAGAGGAACTCGGCCAGCGTCTTGGCCAGCTCCGTCTTGCCGACGCCGGTGGGGCCGGCGAAGATGAACGAGCCCGAGGGCCGGTCCGGGTCCTTCAGGCCGGCGCGGGTGCGGCGGATCGCCCGGGAGAGGGACTTGATGGCCTCCTCCTGGCCGATGACGCGCTTGTGGAGCTCCTCCTCCATGCGCTTGAGCCGGTCGGACTCCTGCTCGGTGAGCTTGAATACCGGGATGCCGGTGGAGAAGGCCAGGACTTCGGCGACGAGGTCGGCGTCGACCTCGGCGATCTCATCCATGGAGCCGGACTTCCACTCCTCCTCCTTGCGCTCCCGCTCCTCGACGAGCCGCTGCTCCTTGTCCCGCAGCGAGGCGGCGCCCTCGAAGTCCTGGGCGTCGATGGCGGATTCCTTCTCCCGCCGGACGTCCTCGATCTGGGCGTCGTACTCCTTCAGCTCCGGCGGGGCCGTCATCCGCTGGATGCGCAGCCGGGCGCCGGCCTCGTCGATCAGGTCGATCGCCTTGTCCGGCAGGAAGCGGTCGTTGATGTAGCGGTTCGCCAGCGACGAGGCGGCCTCCAGGGCCTCCTCGGTGATGGACACCTTGTGGTGGGCCTCGTAGCGGTCGCGCAGCCCGCGCAGGATCTGCGTGGTGATCTCGACCGAGGGCTCCTCCACCTGGATGGGCTGGAAGCGGCGCTCCAGCGCGGCGTCCTTCTCGATGTGCTTGCGGTACTCGTCCATCGTCGTCGCGCCGATGGTCTGCAGCTCGCCGCGGGCCAGCATCGGCTTGAGGATGTTCGCCGCGTCTATCGCGCCTTCGGCCGCTCCTGCGCCGACGAGGGTGTGGATCTCGTCGATGAACAGGATGATGTCGCCGCGGGTCTTGATCTCCTTGAGGACCTTCTTCAGCCGCTCCTCGAAGTCTCCGCGGTACCGGGAGCCGGCGACCAGCGAGCCGAGGTCGAGGGTGTAGAGCTGCTTGTCCCGCAGGATCTCCGGCACGTCGCCGGCGACGATGGCCTGGGCCAGGCCCTCGGCGACGGCGGTCTTGCCGACGCCGGGCTCGCCGATGAGCACCGGGTTGTTCTTCGTGCGGCGGGAGAGCACCTGCATCACGCGCTCGCGCTCGTAGTCGCGGCCGACCACCGGGTCCAGCTGCGCCTCGCGCGCGGCGGCGGTGAGGTTGCGGCCGAACTGGTCGAGGACCACCGACCCGGCGGGAGTGCCCTCGCCGGTGCTCTGTCCGACGCCGGCGCCGGCCTTGTCCTGACCTCCGCCGCCGCCCTGGTAGCCGGACAGCAGCTGGATGACCTGCTGGCGGACCTTGTTCAGGTCGGCGTTCAGCTCCACCAGGACCTGGGCGGCGACGCCCTCGCCCTCGCGGATCAGGCCGAGGAGGATGTGCTCGGTGCCGATGTAGTTGTGGCCCAGCTGCAGCGCCTCGCGCAGCGACAGCTCCAGGACCTTCTTCGCGCGCGGGGTGAACGGAATGTGCCCGCTGGGCGCGTTCTGACCCGGCCCGATCTTCTCCTGGACCTTCTCGCGGACGCCGCCCAGCGAGATGTCCAGCGACTCGAGGGCCTT
Organism: Nesterenkonia halobia; assembly: GCF_039536005.1. Taxonomy (NCBI): domain Bacteria; kingdom Bacillati; phylum Actinomycetota; class Actinomycetes; order Micrococcales; family Micrococcaceae; genus Nesterenkonia; species Nesterenkonia halobia. The sequence goes on from NZ_BAAAYG010000003.1 coordinate 110,660, forward strand.
CGCGGCGACGCCCTCGCCCTCATGGATCAGGCCGAGCAGGATGTGCTCGGTGCCGATGTAGTTGTGGTTGAGCATGCGGGCCTCTTCCTGGGCCAGCACAACCACACGCCGTGCGCGGTCGGTGAATCTCTCGAACATGGCCAATGACACTCCTCGCGTTGATGCTCACCCCCGATGCTACGGGGGTCGCCCCGCCGCGCGGGGGCCTGTTCGCCACCGGGGAACGTCCGAGGTCGATCAGGAGGGCCGCGACGCCGAGAGCCCGGCGGACGGGAACCCCGCTGATCGACGACACCGCCCGCATGCTGTGACCGCCGTCTCAGATCCGTGCGCTACCCTCGCCCGAGACGTGATCCGGAACACCGATCCCGCCAGTCCAGTCCAGTCCATCCCAGGAGGACCGCATCATGGAGCACCGCCCCGCCGAGCCGCCGGGACCCGGCGCCTCGCCGTCGTCGCCGTCTGCCGAGGACGCCGGCAAGCCGACCTGGAAGGTCATCGGCCCCGGCCTGGTGGTCGCGGCCACCGGCGTCGGCGCCGCAGACCTGGTCGCCACGCTGGCGGCGGGCTCGAACTACGGCTATGGACTGTTCTGGGCGCTGGTGCTCGGCGTGATCCTCAAGATCGTGCTGGTCGAGGGCGCCGGCCGCTACACGCTGGCCACCGGGCGGACCATCTTCGAGGGCTGGCGCGCGCTGGGCCGCTGGACGGTCTGGTACTTCGGGCCCTACATCATCATCTGGGGCTTCGTGTACGGGGCCACGGCGATGTCGACGACGGCGCTGCCGCTGGCCGCGCTCTTCCCGGCGGTGCCGCTGCCGGTCTTCGCCATCGGCACTGCGCTGCTGGCCTTCCTGCTGGTCTGGTTCAACCGCTACGCGGTCTTCGAGAAGATCACCGCGACGCTGGTGGGGCTGATGTTCCTGGTCATCGTCGGCCTGGCGATCCTCGCGGTGCCGGACATCCCGGCGATGGCGGCGGGCCTGGTGCCGACGATCCCCGACGGCGGGCTGTTCTACACGCTGGCGCTGGCCGGCGGCGTCGGCGGCACCATCACGCTGGCCGCCTACGGCTACTGGCTGCGCGAGAAGGGCTGGATCACCCCGCGGTGGATGCGCGTGATGCGGATCGACAACACGATGGCCTACGTGCTCGTCGGGGTCTTCGTCGCCTCGATGATGGTCGTCGGCGTCGAGGTCGTCTCGGCCGCCGGCACGGCGGTCTCCTCCGACTCGCAGGACCTGCTGGCCCTCGACGAGGTGCTCGCCGAGCGCTACGGCCGGTTCATCGGCACGCTGTTCCTCTGGGGCTTCTTCGCCGCGGCGTTCTCCTCGATGCTCGGCGTGTGGAACGGCGTCTCGCTGATGTTCGCCGACTTCTGGGCGCACAGCCGCGGCAAGGACGCCCAGCACCCCGACTCCCGGCTGAACGGGAAGTACTTCCGCTTCTACCTGATCTGGCTGACCTTCCCGCCGATGCTGCTGCTCCTCGCCGGCAAGCCGATCTTCCTGGTGCTGCTCTACGGCGCGCTGGGATCGCTGTTCATGCCGTTCCTGGCGGTCACGCTGCTCGCGCTGCTGAACTCCTCGCGGTTCGGCACCCCGCGCCGGTGGCGGAACCGCTGGCACACCAACGCCGCCCTGGGGCTGACGGCGCTGCTGTTCATCGTCCTGGGCGTGCAGAAGCTGGTCGACACGATCCTCGGCGCCGTGGGCTGAGCACGGGAGCGGCCGCGGCCGGCGACGCCGGGCCGACGCCGGGCCGACGCCAGCCCGACGCCGCGCAGACGCCGCGCCGCGACCGGTCAGCCCGGCAGCGCCGACGGCGCGCCGGTGAGCGCCCGGCGCACCGAGGGCCAGGAGGCCAGCGCGGCCCGGACGTCGTCGCGGACCTCGGCCTCCAGGGCCTTCGCCAGCGCCCGCTCGAGGATCTCGTCGACCATCACCCGGCCGCGCCGCGCCGAGGACTCGACGGCGGCCTCGACCATCACCAGGCTCAGCACGTTGCCATGCACCTCGCCCATCGGCGCCGGCCCGCCGGCGAGCGCGTCGAGGAAGGCCGCCAGCGACCCGGCGATCCCCTCGCCCACCGCCGGCCGGGTCGGCGTCGCCGCGTCGTCGGCGGCCCGGCCGCCGCGCACATCCTCGACCTCCGGCTCGGTCTCGCCGTCCCAGAGGGCGGTGCCGTGCTCGGCGGAGAGTCGCCAGGAGCCGTTCCACGAGGTCTCCCGGCCGGGGCTGCACCAGCTGCCGGTGTAGGCGAAGCGCGCCCCGCCGGTCATCTCGAAGAGCGCGGTGGCCGCCGCGTCGCCGGCGTACCAGCTCCACGGCGGGTTGTGCTCCTCGCAGTAGACCGAGACGGGCTCGGCGTCGAGCACCAGCCGCGCGGCGTCGAAGGGGTGGATGGCCATGTCGACCAGCAGCGGATGCGCCATCTGCTCGCGGAACCCGCCGAAGTGCGGCGCCTTGAAGAACTCGGTGGACAGCACTCCGGCCGTCCCGAGCGCCCGGGCGTGGTCGCGCAGCCGGAAGAGCCGCGGGTTGAAGCTGCGGGACTGGCTGACCATGAACAGTCGGCCGGTGACCTCGGAGGCCGCCGCCAGCGACAGCGCCTCCGGCACCGTCGCCGCCGCGGGCTTCTCGCCGAGCACCGGATAGCCGGCGAGCAGCGCGTCAGTGGTGATGCGGTGGTGCGCGGCGGGCACGGTGACGTCGACGACGGCGTCGGCGGCGGTGCGCTCGGCCAGCGCGACGACGTCGTCGCGCACCGGCACCTGCGCCGCCCCCGCGGCGGCGAGCGCGGCGCGGGCGGCCTCCAGGTCGAGGTCGACGACGCCGACCAGCTCGGCCCGCGGCTCGGCCAGGATGGTCTCCAGCCAGGCCCGGCCCATGCCGCCGGCGCCGACCAGCAGCAGCCGCCGCGGCGAGGAGTCCTCGGTCTGGTGCGGATGCGTGCCGGTCATCGGGCGCCTCCCGTCTGCGCGACGTCCTGCTGCGCAGTGTTCTGCTGCTGCGCAGTGTCCTGCTGCTGCGCAGTGTCCTGCTGCTGCGCAGTGTCCTGCTCCGCGGCGTCCTCGAGCGGGCCCTGGTAGCCGTGGCCGGTGTAGAAGTCCTCGGTCTCGTAGCGCAGCAGCTGCGGGCTGGTGCGCTCCGGGCGGTCGGTGACCGCCCACTCGGCGGCGTTGGCGATGATCCGCCGCACCCCGGGGTGGAAGTAGGTCGGGTAGTCCTGGTCCCCGGGGCGGAAGTAGAAGATCCGCCCGTAGCCGCGCCGATAGGTCATCCCGGAGCGGAAGACCTCGCCGCCGGAGAAGCTGGAGAGGAAGATCAGCTCGTCGGGGGCCGGGACGTCGAAGTGCTCGCCGTACATCTCGTCCTCCTCGATGATCATCGGATGCGGCACCCCCCGGGCGATCGGATGGGTCGGGTCCACCGTCCAGAGCAGCTCGCGATCGTGCTCGGTGCGCCAGCGCAGCGTGCAGCTGGTGCCCATGAGCTTCATGAAGATCTTCGACCAGTGCCCGGAGTGCAGCACGATCAGTCCCATGCCCTCGAGCACGTGGCGGTGGACGCGCTCGACGACGGCGTCGTCGACCTCCTCATGGGCGGCGTGCCCCCACCAGGTCAGCACGTCGGTGCTCCGCAGCACCTCCTCGGTGAGCCCGTGCTCGGGCTCGTCCAGCGTGGCGGTGCGGATCTCGGCGGCCTCGCCCAGGTGCTCGCGGAGGCCGGCGGCGACGGCGCCGTGCATCCCGTCGGGATAGCGCGCGGCCACCTCGGGCTCGACCTGCTCGTGGCGGTTCTCGCCCCAGACGGTGACCCGGACGGGGCGGGCGAACACCGTCCGCGGAGACGGCATGGCATCGGCCGGCGCGGCGGGCCGGTTCTCGGCGGATTCGGTCATCGGTCGGTCCTCCCGGGGATGGGGTGCGGGGTGCAGGGTCGGGCAGGTCGGGCGGCAGGCAGGTCAGGCGGCTCGGGCGGCTCGGGCGGCCGCGGCGGCGGACGGCCGCGCGGCATCCCGGCGTTCATTTCACCGCCCCGCCGGTGGCGCCGGCGGCGACGTACTTCTGCGCGATGAGCAGCAGCACCACCGCGGGGACGGAGGCCAGCACGGCGGTGGCCATCACCGAGCTCCAGTCGGCCACATAGGCGCCCAGGTAGTTGTAGATGCCCAGCGTGACCGGCCGGACCTCCTCAGTGGTGGTCAGCGTCAGCGCGAAGAGGAAGTCGCTCCAGGTGAACAGGAAGGTGAACAGCCCCGCGGTGATCAGCGCGTTGCGGCTGATCGGCAGCACCACGGCGATGAACGCCCGCACCGGCCCGGCGCCGTCGACCATCGCGGCCTCCACGACGGCGTCGGGCAGCGACTCCATCAGCGCCCGGCAGATCAGGATCGCGAAGGGGATGCCCGCCGAGGAGTCGGCGAGGATCAGCCCGGGGATCGAGTTCAGCAGTCCCAGATCGGCATAGGCGCTGTAGAGCGCGTTGGAGATGACGATGCCGGGGATCATCTGGCTGATCAGCACTGCGAAGAGCACCCAGTGCGCCCAGCGGATGCGGAAGCGGGCCAGCGCATAGGCCGCCGGCACCGCGATCGTCAGCGAGAGGACCACGCTGCCCAGCGCCACGGTGAGGCTGGTCAGCAGGTTTCCGCCCTGCTCGGCCAGCGCGGTCCGGTAGCCGGCGAGGTCGGGATCCGTGGGGAACCAGGCGGTGTCCACTGTGGCGCCGCCGGGCTGCAGCGAGGCGTTGATCATCCAGTAGATCGGAAAGAGCAGCACGGCCAGGATGAGCACACCCAGCACTGTGTGCAGCAGCGGATGCTTGACGGTCTTCATGCGGAACTCCTCACGGATGCGCTCATTCGTCGACGGCGCGGCGGTTCAGCCGCAGGTAGATCACGGCGAAGAGCAGCGCCAGCACGATGAGCATGTTGCTCACCGCCGCGCCCTGGCCGAAGTCGAAGGTGGTGAACGAGAGCTGGTAGGCCTGCGTGGACAGGATCTGGGTGGCGTTCGCCGGACCTCCTCCGGTGAGGCCGAGGATCACGTCGAGCACCTTGAGCGTGTAGACGACGCCGAGGACCAGCACCACCGAGACCACCGGGCGCAGCATCGGCCAGGTGATGTGCCGGAAGGCGTGCCACCGGGAGGCGCCGTCGATGCTGGCCGCCTCGTAGAGCTCCTCCGGGATCCCCTGGAGGCCGCCGTGCAGGATCACCGCGTTGAACGGGATGCCGATCCAGATGTTCACCACGATCACGGTGAACAGCGCCAGCTCGGTGCTGGAGAGCCAGGGGATGCCGGAGTCGACGACGCCGGTGCTCATCAGCAGCCGGTTCAGCGCGCCGGTCTCGGTGTCCAGCAGCCATTTCCACACCGCGCTGGCCACGATCAGCGGGATCAGCCAGGGCAGCAGGAGCAGCGAGCGCAGCACCCCGGAGAGCGGGAAGCGCCGCCGGAAGAACAGCGCCAGGCCCAGCCCCAGCAGGAACTGGCCGGCGATGGAGCCGATCGTGAAGATGATCGTGTTCATCAGCGCAGTGCCGAACAGCGGTCCGGTGATCACCGCGACGTAGTTGCCCCAGCCGACCCAGGGCGCCTCGCCGGTGAAGAAGGTGGAGATCGTGTAGTCCTGGAACCCCATGATGATGTTCTTCACCAGCGGATAGCCGAAGAACAGCGCCATATAGGCCACCGCCGGGCCCAGGAAGAGCAGCGTGATCAGCCGCTGCCGGACGGGCATGCTCAGCCGCGGACGGGCGACGCCGGCGCCGCGGCGGGGCGCGCCGTCGGCTCCGTCGGCGGGGTCGGCGGCGCCCGAGGCTCCGAGGCCCGCGCCGGTGGTGGGGGCGGTGGTGGTGCTCATAGCTGCTCCTCCGCTCGGGCCAGAGCCTCGGCGGGCGAGGCCTGGCGGGTCATGGCCAGCTGCACTGCGGTGTAGAGCGCCGTGGCTGTGGCCGGCCATTCGTCGCCCAGCTGGGCGGTGCGCGCGCGGGCGTCGCCGACCAGCTCGGTGAAGGTCTCCATCTCCGGGCGCCGCCGCAGGTAGGGCTCGGCCAGCGCGGTCCGTCCCGGGACGGTGTAGCGCTCGGCGCCCATGGTCAGCTGGCTCTCGTCGGAGAAGAACTCCGTCAGCACCTCGGCGGCGAGGCTCTCCTTGGTGCTGTCACCGGTGGCCGGCACCGTCCAGACCTCGCCGCCCAGCGGGGCGACCGACGGCGACCCGGCCGCGGGCACCGGGATCTCGACGACGTCGTACTCCAGCCCTTCGACGTCGGCCATGCCGGGGATCTGCCAGGGGCCGTTGATCATCATCGCCGCCCGTCCGGCGACGAACTGGTCCTTGACCTCGACCTGGCCCCAGTTGACCACCGAGGGCGAGGCCGAGCCGTCGGCGACGAGGTCCTGCAGCAGCCCCAGCGCCTCGGCGGCGGGGCGGGAGTCGATCGCGGTCTCGTCGGCCTCGGCGGACCAGAAGAACGGCAGGAACTGCCAGGTGCCCTCGTAGTCGGCGCTGGCGCAGAAGGCGATGCCGTGGCGACCGTCCCCGGTCAGCGCCGCGGCGGTCTCGCGCAGCTCCTCCCAGGTGGTCGGCGGCTCCACGCCGGCCTCGTCCAGGGCGCGGACGTCGTAGAACAGTGCGATGGTGTTGACCGTCGGCGCCAGCCCGTAGACCTGCCCGTCGTACGTGCCGGCGTCGAGGATGCCCTCGGCGTAGCCGTCGGTGGGGATGCCCAGCTCGCCGAAGGGCCGCAGCGCCGTCGTCGCGGCGATCTGCTGCAGATTGGGATTGTCCAGCATCAGGATGTCCGGCAGCGTCCCGGAGGAGCCCTGCTGCAGCACCTTCTGGATCAGCGCGCTGCCGTCCACGGAGACGCGCTCCAGCTCGACGCCGACGGCGTCGGCGGCCTTCGTCAGGGCGTCGCCGATGAGGGTGCTGTCCGGCTCGTTGCCGTAGGAGTCCAGCACGCGCAGCACGCCCGGAGCGGCGTCGGCTCCGCGGCCGCAGCCGGCCAGCAGTCCGGCCAGCGGCGCGGCGAGTCCCGCGGCGGTGAACGCGCGGCGGGAGATCGGAGCGCCCGGCTCACGACCGGGCGCGGCACGGCGGGGATCCGCCGGCGATGACATCAGCGTCCTCGGCATCGGCGATCACCTGTCGATACGTATCGATTGCGGGCGGAATCTCATGCATCCTCCTCAGGACGATGGGGCGGGACCCGACCGGACGGACCGGCCGGAGCGATCAGCGGGCGTCGGACGCGGGCCCTGGGGCGGACCGGCGGGTGGATCGGCGGCGGACGAGGCCGGCGTCGACGAGCTCGAGCCGCTCGCCGGGCGTCGCCGAGCCGTCGAGCAGCGCGAAGATCCGCTCGGTGGCCCGGCGCGAGACGTCGCGCGGCTGGGTGGAGACCGCCGTCAGCGGCACGGCCTGCTCCTCGGCCTCGGCCTCGGTGCACAGCGCGACGACGTCGACGTCGCCCCCGGTATGCATTCCCTGGGCGGCCAGCGCGCGCATGGCCGCCGGCACGGCGCTGGTGAGCACCACGCCGGTGCGCTCGCCGTCGCGGTGCAGACCCTGCTCGAGGGTCTCGAGGAAGCCGCCCTCGACGGGCGCGCGATGCCAGTCCACCGGCACCCGGTGCGCCGCGGCGGCCTCGTGGACCCCGCGCGAGAAGCGGTCGATGTAGTTGTAGCCCTGCGCGACCAGCTCGGCGCTCCAGCCGAGCACGCTGATCCGGCGATTGCCGAGGGCGACGAGCTCGTCGACCAGCAGGCGGCCGCCGGCGGCGAAGTCGAAGTCGATGCAGTCCAGCCCGGCGGGATCCTCGGGGACGCCGATGAACATCACCGGGAAGTCCAGGCCCCGGGCGGCCTCGGCGCGCTCGTCGTGGGAGGCGACCTGCATGACCAGGGCGGCGTCGCAGACCGAGCCGCCGGTCAGCCGGCGCAGCCCCTCGACCCCCTCCTCGGCGGTCACCAGCAGCACGTCGCTGCCGTGCTGGCGCGCGGCGACGACGAACTCCTCGACGAAGGCCATCAGCGACTGGGCGCCGACGGCGGAGACGAAGGGCATGACCACGGCGATGGTGCCGGTGCGGCTGCCGGCCAGCGATCGGGCACCGACGTGCGGCTGGTAGTCCAGCGCCGCCATCGCGTCCTCCACCCGGCGCAGCGTGTCGGCGGAGATCGAGCGCTTGCCCGACATCACGTAGGAGACGGTGCTCTGCGAGACCCCGGCCCGGCGCGCGACGTCCTTGCTCGTCGGGCCCCGGCGGGCCGTGCGGCTGCTCGCCATGCTGGTCACCTCGTACGTCGTCGGTCAGGGCGGGGCGCGGCCGGTCCCGGCCGCCCCTCGATCATGTCGCGTCGATCGTCTCGCATCGATCATGTCGCGCCGGACCGCCTGGCGGCATGCCGCAGACGGAATCGATACGCATCGACGCCCGGCGTCGACTGTGACTCTAGCCACACGCCGCCGACCGGCGCAACCCCGTCACCGACTCAGCCGGGCCCAGAGCTCGGCGTCGAAGGCCTCCGGGGCCAGCGCGGACATATGCCGCACTGCGTTGTCGAGCTTGGCCCGCCAGATCCGCACCGCATCCTCCGCCCGGCCCTCCAGCACGGCGGTCAACAGGCGTCGATCGTCGGCGACGATGCGCTCGGCGGCCGGGGTGTAGTCCAGCTGCAGCACGGAGATGAACATCCGCACCCGCAGCGTCAGCGCGTGGAAGCTGCGCGCCGACTGCTCCAGCCCGGAGGCGTCGGCCAGCTCCTGCTGGAACTGCAGATCGGCCCGTTCGACGTCGGCGCCGGAGCCCTGCCGGGCCGCGGCCTCCACAGCGCCGAGGGCCAGTCGGGCCGGCAGCATCCGGTGCCGCGGCCGGGCGGCGACGCCGCGGAGCAGCACCATGCCGACGTGCAGCCGGGCGGCGTAGAGGTCGACGACGTCGGCGCCGGTCACCGCCGGCACGCTGAACCCGCCGGCCGCGGAGTCCAGCAGGCCGTCGTCGGCCAGCCGCCGCATCGCGGTGCGCACAGTGGCCGCGCTCAGCCCCAGCGTCGCGGCCAGCGGCCCGGCGGTGATCCGATCACCGGGACGGTAGCCGGCGTTCATGATCTCGCGGCGCAGCGCGATGGCGATCTGCTCGGTGACCGAGAGCTCGCCGTGGGGCAGCCAGCGCCCGGCCGACCGACTCCGCTCCGGCGCCGAACCGGGCGCCGGATACTCGGGCACACTGAGGACTCCGAAGGCCTGATCTGAGTCAGAATATCGGTTGGAATCGTTGCCGGGATCCTCGCCGACCGCGGTCTCGCCCGGCGCCCGACGGGCGTCGCGCCGCCAGTCGACGCCGTGCAGTCCCCGGCCCACGCGCGCGGCGAGCAGCCCCAGCAGATCACCCGGGACCGCGTCCAGACTGGGAGCCGCGACGTCGAGCCCGGCGGCGACGGCGTCGAGGAACGCCTCCCAGTCCCGCCCCGGCGACCATTCGTGGACGAGACGCCCGGGGGCGACTCGCTCCCGCCCCGGCTCGGCGACCTCCTCCGATCCGCCGGCCCACTGACCGACCCCGGCCACGCGCAGCGCCGCCAGCAGGGCCGTCGCACGCCGGTCCGCGGCGGTGCGCTGAGCCGCCGGCGCCGGAGCCTCGGCGACGCCGAACACCACGCGGATCCGCGGGAAGGCGACCTGGAGCTCGACCAGCTCCAGCGGACCGGCGAGCCGCGGAGGCTCGGCGGGCTCCGCCCCGCGGCGCCGCAGCCGCCGGAACGCCCGGCTGACCACCGTCTGGCTGAGCCCGGTCAGCTCGGCGACGCGCCGGGTGGAGAACGCCCGCGTGCCCACCCGTGACCCCGCCGTGGCCAGCACGCTGGCCACCAGATCGTCGGCGGTGTCCTGGATCCGCGGCCGCCCCGCGCGACCGCCCGGCGCGCCATGCGTCTGCTGCGTCATGCCTCTATTCTGACTCAGAATCGTCGATATCCGGACCTCGTCGCTTCCCCGCGGCCGCACCTGCGGATCAGACTGTCTGTGAGACCCATCACCACCCGTCCAGACTTGCGAGGACAGCATCATGTCGACCGAGACCCCAGCACACGCGACCGCCGCGGACCGCCCCTCGCCCGAGGCCGTCGAGGCGGAGCTGAGCCGCCTCGGCGACGCCGCCGTGGACAAGGTCACCCACTGGCTGGAGACCGTCCGCGAGTCCGACGTCAAGCCGCACGCTTCGGCCGAGCGACTCTCCGCGGTGCTCTCCCACCCGCGCGGGCTGGACTTCACCGTCGGCTTCGTCGACCGGGTCATCCGCACCGAGGACACCCGGGCCGCGGCTCAGGCGCTCTCCGAGATCGGCGAGCTGGCTCCGGACACGCTCTCGGCGCTGGACCGCGCCCAGATCACGGCCGGCTCGGCGCTGGGCCGGATGCTGCCCGACGTCGTCGTCCCGGCCGCCCGCGCCCGGATGCGCTCGATGATCGGCCACATGGTCGTCGACGCGCGGGACAAGCAGCTCGGCAAGGCGGTGCAGACCCTCACCCGCGACGGCCACCGGCTGAACATCAACCTGCTCGGCGAGGCCGTGCTCGGCGAGGCCGAGGCCCAGAAGCACCTGGACGACACGCTGCGGCTGCTGCGCCGCGACGACGTCGACTACGTCTCCATCAAGGTCTCCTCGATCGCCTCGCAGCTGTCCATGTGGGGCTTCGAGCAGACGGTCGAGCACGTGGTCGAGCGCCTGGCGCCGATGTACCGCGAGGCCGCGCAGGCCCCGGCCGGATCCAAGTTCATCAACCTGGACATGGAGGAGTACCGCGACCTCCATCTGACCATGGAGGTCTTCAAGCGGCTGCTCTCCGACCCGGAGGTCCACGGGCTCGAGGCCGGCATCGTGCTGCAGGCGTACCTGCCCGACGCCCTGGGCGCGATGCAGGACCTGGCCGAGTTCGCCAACCGCCGGGCCGCCGAGGGCGGCGCGGGCATCAAGGTGCGTCTGGTCAAGGGCGCGAACCTCGCCCTGGAGACCGTCCACGCCGAGATCGCCGGCTGGCCCAGCGCGGTCTGCGACTCCAAGGAGGCCAGCGACGCGAACTACAAGCTGGTGCTGCACTGGCTGCTGACCCAGGAGCGGATGGCCGGCGTGCGCCTGGGCGTGGCCGGGCACAACCTCTTCGACATCGCCTTCGCCCACCTGCTCGGCGTCGAGCGCGGCGTCTCCGACCGCCTGGAGTTCGAGATGCTGCAGGGCATGGCCTCCGAGCAGGCCGAGGTCGTCAGCTCCGACGTCGGCCAGCTGCTGCTCTACGTGCCGGCGGTCCGGCCGGCCGAGTTCGACGTCGCCATCTCCTATCTGGTCCGCCGACTGGAGGAGAACGCCTCCAGCGAGAACTTCATGTCCGGGATCTTCGACCTCGAGCCCGGCAGCGAGGTCTTCCATCGCGAAGCCGACCGCTTCCGCTCCTCGCTGCGCACCCTGGGCGAGATCGTCGCCGCCGACGGGCACGAGGCGCCGGCCCCGCAGCACACCCAGGACCGCCGCGTCGACGAGGACCCGGAGACCGTCGACGACCTTCCCGACTACGCCGAGGGGATCCCGGCCTTCGCCAACGAGCCCGACACCGACCCCTCGCTGCCCGCCAATCAGGCCTGGGCCCGCGAGGCGATCGAGCGCGCGGCGCAGCCCGGCTGGCTCGAGGCCCAGTCCGTGCCCCGGCAGTTCGGCGCCGACGAGGTCGACGCGCTGACCGCCGAGGCGCGCGCCGCCGGCGAGGCATGGGCCGCCCGGCCGGCCGCCGAGCGGGCCGCCGTCCTCTACCGCGCCGCCGACCTGCTGGCCGCCCGGCGCGGGCACCTGATCTCGATCGCCGCCGCCGAGGTGGGCAAGTCCGTCGCCCAGTCCGACCCCGAGGTCTCCGAGGCGATCGACTTCGCCCGCTACTACGCCCACCGGGCGCTGGAGCTCGAGGAGGTCGAGCACGCCGAGTTCACGCCCGACCGGCTGGTGCTGGTGACCCCGCCGTGGAACTTCCCGCTGGCGATCCCGGCCGGCTCGACCTTCGCCGCGCTGGCCGCCGGCGCCGCGGTGATCCACAAGCCCTCCAAGCCGACTCCGCACTGCTCGACGGCGATCCTCGAGGCGCTCTGGGACGCCGGCGTGCCGGCCGAGGTGCTGCACGGCGTCTACCCGGACGAGCGGGAGGCCGGCCAGAAGCTGGTCAGCCACCCCGACGTCGACCGGGTCATCCTCACCGGCGCCTCGGAGACCGCGGCGATGTTCCGCTCCTGGAAGCCGGACCTGCAGATCAACGCGGAGACGTCGGGCAAGAACTCCCTGGTGGTCACCCCGGCCGCCGACCGCGACCTGGCGGTGCAGGATCTGGTGTACTCGGCCTTCGGCCACGCCGGGCAGAAGTGCTCGGCGGCCTCGCTGGGCATCCTGGTGGGCAGCGTGCACGACTCCGAGCGGTTCCGCCGCCAGCTGGTCGACGCGGCGTCGTCGATGATCGTCGACTGGCCCACCAACCTCTCGGCCGCTGTCGGCCCGCTGACCGAGCAGCCCAGCGAGAAGCTGCACCGGGCGCTGACCACGCTGGAGGAGGGCGAGTCCTGGCTGCTGGAGCCGCAGCCGCTCGACGACACCGGCAAGCTGTGGTCCCCGGGGATCAAGGAGGGCGTGAAGCCCGAATCCTTCTTCCACAAGACCGAGGTCTTCGGTCCGGTGCTCGGGCTGATGCGCGCGAAGGATCTGGACGAGGCCATCGCGCTGCAGAACGCGGTGGACTTCGGCCTCACCGGCGGGATCCACTCGCTGGAGCCGCAGGAGGTCCGCACCTGGCTGAATCGCGTGGAGGCGGGCAATGCCTACGTCAATCGCGGCATCACCGGCGCGATCGTCCAGCGGCAGTCCTTCGGCGGCTGGAAGCAGTCCTCGGTGGGGCTGGGGTCGAAGGCCGGAGGCCCGAACTACGTGATGCTCTTCGGCCGCTGGCACGACGCCGCCGAGCCGACCGCCGAGACCCCGACCGTCGCCGGCGGAGCGGTGGCGGCCGTGCTCGGCACCGTCGAGGACAAGGGCCTGCTGAACGAGGAGGACCTCGGCTGGCTGCGCACGGCCGTCGACGACGACGCTCGCTGGGTCTCCCGAGAGTTCGGCGTCGGGACCGACCGCACCGGTCTGGAGGCCGAGGCCAACGTCTTCCGCTACTGGCCGGAGCCGGGGCTGCTGCGCGTGGCCTCCGACGCCGAGGCGCGGGACGTCGCGCGCACAGTGGCCGCGGCGGCCGCCGTCGGGGCCGAGGTCGCGGTCTCCCGGGACCCGAAGGTCGCCAAGGACGTGAAGAAGCTGCTCAAGGGGCTGGCCGGCGAGCTGGGGCTGACGGTCCGCCGCGAGGACGACGAGGCCTTCGCCGCGGCACTGGCCGCCGGGACGCATGACACCGGCGTCGGCGTGCGGGTGCGCGTGCTGGGCACACTGGGCGCCGCCGTGCGCGAGCAGCTGGCCCCGCGTCCGGAGGTCGCTCTGCTCGACGACGCGGTCACCGGCTCCGGCCGCGTGGAGCTGCGGTACTGGACGAAGGAGCAGGCGGTGTCGATGACGCTGCACCGCTTCGGCAATCCGAGCCCGGCCTTCCACGAGCTGGCCGCCGAGCTGCGCGACTGATCAGCGGGACTCAGCCGCGGCCGCGGGGGGCCTCTCCCGAGTCTCCCCCGGCCGCGCCGCTGCGCGTGGTCAGCACCACCGGCACCACGACCCCGCCCAGGGCGACGGCGCTGAGCAGCGCGGCCGCGGCGGGCTGACCCATCGCCCAGCGGGCGACGAGTCCGGCCAGCACGAGCACCACCACGGCGGCGAGCACCCAGGCGCCGCCGGGGAGACGCTCGAGCTTCTCGCGCTGACCCGGCGCCTGGTGCAGATACAGCCCCAGGGCGAGGCAGGCCAGCGGCAGCACGACGCCGACGAGGGTCGAGCCGCCGGCCAGCGCCTCGGCGCCGGCGCCGAGCCCGCCGACGATCAGGGCGAGCAGCCAGGCGGAGGCAGGGGTGATCAGCGGTCCGGACATGGGACCAGCCTATCGGCCGCACACACGACTCGGCCCGGCCCGCAGCGGATGCGGGCCGGGCCGAGTCGGTCGAAGCACCCTCAGGCGCGGGAAGAGAGCCTGCTCAGCGCTTCTTCGCGTTGCGGTAGGCCTCGACGATGTCGCGATGCAGGCGGCCGCGGCTGGAGACCTGATAGCCGTTCTTGATCGCCCATTCGCGAATCTTCTTGGCCTCATTCTGCGGGGACGGCGGCGCGACGGCCCGCCCCTTGCGAATGTACTTCTTCAGCAGGTCACGCAGTTCCTTCGCGTGCTCCTCGCTGAGGTCGATCTCGTAGAAGCGGGAGTCCAGACCGAAGGTCACAGTCTCCTTCGCCTCGCTGCCGTCCAGGTCATCGACCAGCACGACCTCCACCTTCTGGGCCATAGCCACCTCACTGCTCCATTCCTGCCCGACGGGATCCGCGGCGGACCCCCGGTGGCAGTCGACGTCATTCGGGCACCCTCTGCGGCTCGCCGCGGACGACGGGCCTCCGTCGGCGGCACCCGCTGCTGGTGCCTCCGCGCCGGAAGACACGAAGGCAGGATGAAGCCAGTGTTTCAAGAAACTACATTCTGCGTCAACTGAAGGGATCTCAGCTGACCGCCTGGTTTTCCGCCCGAGAAACAGCGAAGCTGGGTGAATACTGAACGTCGAGAACCGACGTGGGAAGCTGATCCAGGTCAGCGCGCCGAATCATCCGACGACGGCGCGGAATCCTCGTCGCGCGACTCCCGCCGCACTTCGGCCTCCGCGGCGCGCTCGCCCCGGTCGGCGCGGAAGATCGCCCGCATGGCCAGCCAGAAGATCAGGCCGACGCCGACCGACGGCGCCAGCACGCTGAGGTAGATCCAGAGGTCGTCCATCGTGGCTCCTGCCTCACTCCCCCGCGCTCTCGGGCTTGAGCAGCGGGAAGAGGATCGTCTCGCGGATGCCGGCGCCGGTGAAGAGCATGACCAGCCGGTCGATGCCCAGCCCGATGCCGCCCATGGGCGGGGCGCCGTACTCCAGCGCCCGGAGGAAGTCCTCGTCGTGCTGCATGGCCTCGTCGTCGCCGCCGGCGGCCAGCCGGGCCTGCTCCACCAGCCGCTCGCGCTGGACGACCGGGTCGATCAGCTCGGAGAAGGCCGTGCCGCGCTCCATGCCGGCGATGATCAGGTCCCAGGCCTCGATGACGCCGGGCTTCGAGCGGTGGGCGCGGGCCAGCGGCTGGGCCGCCGGCGGGTAGTCGCAGACGAAGGTCGGCTGCAGCAGCGTCGGCTCGACGATCTCGCCGAAGAGCTCGATGACCAGCTTCTGCGCGTCCCAGGCCGGGTCGACCTTCACCGCGTGCTCGGCGGCGACCTCGCGCAGGGTCGCGGCGTCTGTCTCCGGCGTGATCTCGCGGCCCACAGCCTCGGAGAGTCCGGGGTAGACCCCCAGCCAGCGCCACTCGCCGTCCAGGTCGACAGTGCCCATCTCCGTCTCGAGCTGCCGGCCGGAGCCCACGGCGTCGGCGGCGTTCAGGATGATCTCCTGCATCCGGTCGGCCATGCCGTACATGTCCGACCAGGCCTCATAGGACTCCAGCGTGGTGAACTCCGGCGAGTGGGTGGAGTCCACTCCTTCGTTGCGGAAGACCCGGCCGATCTCGAAGACCCGGTCGACGCCGCCGACGACGGCGCGCTTCAGATACAGCTCGGTGGCGATGCGCAGTGTCATGTCCTGATCGAAGGCGTTCAGGTGCGTGCGGAACGGACGGGCCTGCGCACCGCCGTGGATGAGATTGAGCATCGGCGTCTCGACCTCCACGTAGCCGTCGCCGTGGAGCGTGTCGCGGATCGACCGGGTGATCGCCGCGCGCTGGTAGACCATCCGTCGCGCGTCGTCGCGGACGATCAGGTCGGCATAGCGCTGTCGGACCCGGGTCTCCTCGTTGAGGTCGGCATGCAGCACCGGCAGCGGGCGGATCGCCTTGGAGGCGACCTGGAAGGAGGTGGCCATCACCGAGAGCTCGCCGCGGCGGGAGGTGATGACCTCGCCGGTGACCTGCACGTGGTCGCCGAGGTCGACCATCTGCTTCCACTCGGCCAGCGCCTCCTCGCCCACGGCGGCCAGCGAGAGCATCGCCTGCAGCCGGGTGCCGCTCCCCTCGGGACCGCCCTCCTGCAGCGTGGCGAAGCAGAGCTTGCCGGTGTTCCGCCCGAAGATCACCCGCCCGGTGACCGAGACGGTCTCGCCGGTGGAGGCGTCGGGGCCGAGCTCCTCGGCGTCGAAGCGCTCGCGCACCGCCGCCAGCGAGCTGGTCCGCTCCACGGTCACCGGATACGGCGCGACGCCGGCGGCCAGCAGCCGCTCGCGCTTGTCCATGCGGACCGCGCGCTGGTCGTTGGTGTCGAGATCACTGGGGGCGGGGTTCTGAGCACTCACAGGAGCCCATTCTACGGCCCGTCGATGAGGCCGGCGAAGCGCCGACGGTAAGACGTCGGCGTCGTCGAACAGCGGGCCACGAAGTTCTGCCGGAAGGTCACCGCGCTGGCGAATCCGCAGGTCCGCGCGACGCGCTCGACGCTCCAGTCGGTGACCTCCAGCAGCCGGCATGCCTCGTCGAGCCGGCGGGCGAGCACCCAGCGGGCGGGGCTGGCCCCCACTTCCTGCCGGAACCGCCGGCTGAACTGCCGCGGACTCATGCGTGATCGCGCGGCGAGCTCCTCCACGGACAGATCCTCGTCGAGGTGTGCCAGCGCCCAGCTCGCCGTGCGGCCGATCGGCCCGTCGCCGGGCGCAGGAATCGGCCGGTGGATGTACTGGGCCTGATCGCCGTCGCGGTGCGGGGCGATGACCAGGTGCCGCGCGACCGTCGACGCCGCCGCCGCGCCCAGACGCTCCCGGACCAGGTGCAGGCAGGCGTCCAGGGCCGAGGCCGTGCCGGCCGATGTCAGCACATCACCGTGATCGACGTAGAGGGCGTCGTCCCGCACGTCGACCGCCGGGAACTCCTCGGCGAAGCGATCCGCGGCCGCCCAATGGGTCGCCGCCGTCCGACCGTCCAGGACCCCGGAGGCCGCCACGGGGAAGGCGCCGAGACAGAGTCCCACGACGGTCGCACCCCGCGCGTGGGCGGCTCGGATCTCCGCGAGCATCCACTCCTCCGGCTCCGGCAGGTCCGTCGGCCAGGAAGGCAGGATCAGCATGTCGGCGGCCTCGACGATCCCGGGGTCGACGAGCCCGTCGAGGAGCACCCCCTCAGCGGACCGCACAGGCGAACCATCGGCGCTGAAGACCGTGCAGGACCAGTCTTCGTCCAGCCCCTGGCGACCGACCTCGCCGAAGGTCAGCAGCGGCGCGGAGAGGTGGAACGTCGTGATCCCGTCGAAGGCGCGGACGGCGATGCGCATGGATGTCCTGATCTCATCGAAGGGGTGCCTGTCTGCCACTCACGCTACCGCCTCGAGCCGACGATCCTGGAGGGGAGCGGCCGCCCGGGCGGCCGCGACGCACACCGGACGCGATCCAGGAGGAATCCCATGAGCACCCCGCGCCGCGCCGTCATCGTCATCGACGCGCAGAACGAGTATTTCCAGGGCCCGCTGGCGGTCCACCACCCGCCCCGCGACGCCTCGCTGGCGACCATCGTCCGGGTGATGGACCACGCCCGCGACGCCGACCTGCCGGTGCTCACCGTCCAGCACGAGCTCCCCGAGGGGTCCCCGGTCTTCGCCCGCGGCTCCGAGGGCTGGCAGCTCCACCCGGAGGTGGCCCGCCGCGTCGACGACGCGCAGAAGCATGTGACCAAGTCGCTGGGCAGCGTGTTCACCGCCGACGGCGTGACCGCGTGGCTGCGCGATCAGCAGATCGACACGATCACCCTGGTCGGCTACATGACCAACAACTGCGTGCTCGCCACCGCCGCGGCCGCCGAGCCGCTGGGGCTGAGCGTCGAGGTCCTCTCCGACGCCACCGGCGCGATCCATCTGGCCAACGACGCCGGCGCCGTCTCGGCCCAGCAGGTCCACGAGACGCTGATGGTGCTGCTGCAGTCGAACTGGGCCGCCGTCGCCGACGCCGACGCCTGGGCCGCCGCACTGGAGGGTCGGCAGACCCTTCCGCGCGGCGACCTCGGCAGCTCGGCCGTGCAGGGCGCCGCCGCGCGGCCCTGACCGACCGGGCCCGCCGGAGGGGTGCGGCTCACCAGATCGCGACGCGCTCCTCGGCGGGCAGATGCATCCCGTCGCCGGCGGTCGTGCCGAAGGCCTCGTGGAAGGCGTCGAGGTTCTTCGGCACCTGGTTCGCGCGGATCTCGGCCGGAGAGTGCGGGTCGATGCTGATCAGCGTCACCGCCCGCTCCGGCCGGGTGAGGTTCCGCCAGGCCTGGGCCCAGGAGAAGAAGAACAGCTGGTCGGCGATCCGCGACTCCTCGCCGTCGGCCGGCTCCGGCACCGCCTCGGCGCCGGCGACCAGCCGCCGGCCCTCCTGGGCGGCGCGCTCGGCGTCGGCCAGCTCCTCGCGCCACAGCCGGTACGCCTGGTGCGCGATGCCCAGCCCGCCGAGGTCGCCGATGTTCTCGCCGAGGGTCAGCTCGCCGTTGACGGTGTGCTCCGGCGCGGCCGACGGTGAGAGCGCGGAGTACTGCTCGACCAGCGCGGCGGTGCGCTGCTCGAAGGCCTCGCGGTCGCCCTCGGTCCACCAGTCGGTCAGCGAGCCGTCGGCGCCGTAGCGCGAGCCCTGGTCGTCGAAGCCGTGGCCGATCTCATGGCCGATCACCGCGCCGATCGCCCCGAAGTTCGCCGCCATCGGCCGCTGCGGGTCGAAGAACGGCGGCTGCAGGATCGCCGCCGGGAAGCAGATCACGTTCTCCATCGGGTGGTAGTAGGCGTTCACCGTCTGCGGCGTCATGTGCCACTCGTCGGGGTCCGGGCCGTCGACGATCTTCGCCGCGTCGCGGTCCCACTCTGCGGCCGCGGCCCGACGGACGTTGCCGACGACGTCGTCCGGCTCGACGGCGACGTCGCCGTAGTCGATCCAGCGCTCCGGCCGGCCGACCATCGGCCGGAAGGTGCCCAGCTTCTCCAGCGCCTTCTGCCGGGTCTCCTCGCCCATCCACTCCAGCGTGGAGATCGAGCGGCGGTAGGCGGCGACCAGCGCGTCGATGAGCTCGTCCATCGCCACCTTCGACTCGGCCGGGTAGTGCCGGGCGACGTAGAGCCGGGCGACGTCCTCGCCCAGATGCGCGTTGGTCAGCGCGACGCCGCGCTTCCAGCGCTCCTTGAGCTGCTGGGCGCCGGAGAGCACCTGCGCGTAGAAGGAGAAGTGCTCCTCGACCATCGCGGAGTGCAGCAGCGGGGCGGCCCAGCGCAGCAGCTGGGCGCGCAGCCAGAGCTTCCAGTGCGCCAGCGGCTGCTCGGTCAGCGCGGTCTGCATCGCATCGAGCACGTCGGGCTGGGCGAGCACCAGCTCGGCGGTCTTCTCCGCGTCCAGGCCCCAGCCGTCGAGCGCCTCGGCCAGCAGCGGCATCGCCTCCACCGCCTCCTCGCGGCTGCGCAGGTTGTAGCGCTTCTGCGCGTCCCGGGTGGTCACCCGGTCCCAGTGGTGGGAGGCGATCTCCGTCTCCAGCGCGACGACGTCGGCGGCGGCCTGCTCGGCGTCCCGGACGCCGGAGAGCGCCAGGAGGCGCCCCAGGTGCTCGCGGTACTGCGTCAGGATCTCGGCGAAGGACTCGTCGCGGTAGTAGGACTCGTCGGGCAGTCCGAGGCCGTCCTGCATGACGTGCCAGAGCATCCGGGCGGGGTCGCCGGCGTCGCGCAGCGCACCGGCGGCGAAGAGCCCGTCGACGCCGAACCGCTGCCAGCTCGCCGAGAGGCGCACCAGCTCCGCCGGCGTCGCGACGGCCTGGAGCTCGGCGAGCATGTCGGCGATCGGGTCCAGTCCCCGCCGCTCGGCGGCCTCGGCGTCCATGAAGGCGGCGTAGAAGTCGCCGATGCGCGCCCGGATCGCCGCCGTCTCCTCGGCGTCGGCGGCGTCGGCGAGCTCCGCGCCCTCCGCGTCGCCCGTGGTGCCGGCGGCGGCCTCCTCGAGGATGGCGCGCACATCGGCCTCGGACTTGTCGCGCAGCTCCAGGAAGGAGCCGTAGGCGTCCAGGTCCGCGGGGATCTCCGCAGTCTTCAGCCATCCGCCGTTGACGTGGCGCTGCAGGTCGTCCTGCGGACGGACCTCGGGGGCGCGGTGCGGGAAGGGGGTGCTCGCCGTGTCGGCGGAGGCGGTGTCGGTCACGTCCGGCTCCTTGCTCTCGGGAGGGGCTCAGCGGGGGCGCGCAGTGCTGCGCGGGGTGTTCTTCATCATGTCTTTCACATGTGGAGACGATCCTACTCGTCGACCGCGGCCGCCGCGCCGGGCGCAGGCCGCAGCGTCATCGTATCGATCAGCCGCACCGGGCCGACGTGCGCGGCGACCAGCGCCAGCGCCTCGCGGTCCAGCACGCCGTCGCCCGCGCCGTCGCTCCCATCGCCGTCCGGCGCGGAGAGCTCCAGCGGGCGCAGCGTCGTCGGGTCGACGACCTCCAGATAGTCCGGCTCCACTCCCGCGGCGGCGGCCAGCTCGCGGCGCACCGCGGCGACGGCGAGCGGCTCGCCGGCCGCCGCCCGCTCGGCGAGCGTGCGCAGCGCCGCCGAGAGCCGCAGCGCCGCCGGCCGGTCCTCGGCGGACAGCCGCTGATTCCGGCTGGAGAGGGCGAGGCCGTCGGCGTCGCGGACCACCGGCACCGCCCGGACGTCGACGGCGAGGCTCAGGTCGAGGACGAGCCGCCGGATGATCGCCAGCTGTTCGGCGTCCTTGGCGCCGAACCAGGCGGTCAGCCGCCCCGGCGCGGGCGGGGCGACGATGCTGAACAGCTTGGTGACCACGGTGACCACGCCGTCGAAGTGTCCGGGGCGGGAGGCGCCCTCGAAGCGGCCGCCGAGCTCGCCGGCGGTGACGCGGATCAGCGGCGCGTCCGGGTAGCCGGGATACATCTCCTCGACCTCCGGGGCGAAGACCAGGTCGACGCCGTGCTCGCCGAGCAGCGCGACGTCGGCCTGAAGCGTCCGCGGGTAGCGGCGGTAGTCGTCCTCGTCGTCGAACTGCAGCGGATTGACGAAGAGCGAGGCGACGACGATGTCGGCGGACTCCCGGGCGGCGTCGAGCAGGGCGGCGTGCCCGTCGTGCAGCGCGCCCATCGTGGGCACCAGCGCGACGGTCGGGGCGGCGGATGCGGCGCCGGCGTCGGGGCCGGAGCCGGAGTCGGGGCCGTCCCCGGAGTCCGCCGCCTCCCGGACGGAGACGGCCGCGGCGAGCGCGGCGCGGAAGCCGGCGACGGTGGTCAGAACCTCTGGAGTGCTCACGCGGTGATCCTATGACGAGCCGGGGCGCTCAGGCCTGCTCGCCGTCCAGCGCCCGGAGGATCGCGGCGGCGCGCTCCTCGGACAGCAGCCCGCGCGCCGCGGCGCGCTGCGCAGTCGCCCGGGCCATGGAGACATAGGCGGTGCGCACGTCCTCGGGCAGCTCGGAGGCCTCCAGCAGCCGGATGTGCTCGGTCACCGTGCCGACGTCGCCGCGGGCCACCGGGCCGGTCAGCGCGCCCTCGCCGGAGGAGAGCGCATTGTCCAGCGAGGCCTGCATCAGCGGTCCCAGCACGCGGTCGGGGCGCTCGACGCCGATGCCCGAGAGCATCTCGGCGGCCTGCCCGGTGATGGTGTTCAGGTGGTTCGCCGCATGCGTCAACGCCGCGTGGTACGTGCCGCGGTCGCCCTCGGCGACGACGACCGGCTCGCCGCCCATCTCCACGGCCAGCGCCTGGGCGATGGGCAGCACCGGCGCCGGGGCGGTGACGGCGAAGGCGCAGGCGCTCAGCCGCTGCAGATCCATGCTCAGCCCGGTGAAGGTCATCGCCGGGTGGATCGCCAGCCCGATCGCGCCGGACTGCGCGGCCGGGGCCAGCACCTCGGTGCCCCAGCGGCCCGAGGTGTGCACCAGCAGCTGGCCGGTCTGGATGTGGCCGGCGTCGACGGCGCCGGCGACGACGTCGGAGAGCACGTCGTCGGGCACCGCCAGCAGCACCAGCTCGCTGCGTCGCAGGATCTCCGGGATCTCGAGGATCGGGACGTCGTCGAGCAGCGACTCCGCGCGGGTCCGGGAATCCTCGGAGACGGCGTGGACGCCGACCACCTGGTGGCCGGCCGCGCGCAGCGCCGCGCCGAGCACGGCGCCGACCTTCCCGGCGGAGATGACGCCGACGCCGAGCCGGCCCTCGCGTCGCGACGGGTCGGCCTGGTCCGGATGGGGCTGGGCATGCATGGGGGTCTCGGACCTCCTGGGAGGGGACGGGGACGGAGCGGGGCGGCCGCGCGGGACGCGGGACCCGGGACGGCACGGGCTGCGCCTCAGACGGCTGAGTCCTGCCGCACCATCTTCTCGAACTCGTGCAGCTCATCGGGCCCCATCCACTGCTCGCGGTCACGGAGCCGGCGCGCGACGGCGGCCTGCCGGGACTCGTGCTCGAAGAAGCCGTGGACGTCGTCGAGCCGCTGGTTCTCCAGCCGTGCCTGGAACGGGCCGGCCGGCGAGTGCAGCCGCAGCGTGGCCAGGCCGGCGAGCCGCTGCACCGGACCCTGCTGGATGCTCAGCGACTGGATCCGCTCGTGCGGGACCAGGGTCAGTCGTCGGGCCAGCCGCCCGTCGCGGGCCAGCAGAGCCGCAGGCGTGGCCGTCCCGCCGCGCCGGCGCCGCACGACCGGATCCAGCCAGCGTGCCGCGGGAGGTCCGGCGGTGAACGCGCCGTCGTCGCCGACGCCGGTGAGGCCCTCGTCGATCAGCGCGGCCGGATCGGCGACCTGCAGATCGGGGAACATCTCGGCGACCACGGCCAGCACGTCGTCGCGGGTGCCCACCGGCAGCAGCACCGACCGCTGCTCTCCGGATCCGTAGCCGGCGACGACGACCATGATCCGGGCCCAGCCGAAGGGCCGCCAGAGCAGCGGCCGGTGGATCTGGATCGCCTGCACCCGGCCCGGCGGCACCGTCTGCGTGGTGGTCTCCAGCAGCCCGTAGCGCAGCTTCAGCCCGGCGGAGGTCATCGTGGCGGTGAAGCGGAAGCCGGTGCTGAACTGCTGGTAATAGGTGGTGGCCACCGCGATGGCCATCGGGATGGCCGCGGGGAGGACCCCGGCCCCGAGGACGCCGAGGGACGCGCCGATCTGGCCGCGCACGTCGTCGAGGCCGAGCACCAGAGCAGTGACCAGACCGACCGCGCCGAAGACGCCGCCGGCGAGGATCAGGATCAGCAGCAGGACCGTCCCCCAGCCGGTGAGCACCGAGCCGATGAGCCGACCGGTGGGCACCTGGACGATCTGCCGGTCCTCGACCTCCGGGAGCTCCTGCGGCGCCGCCGAGCCGGACCCGGCGTCCGCGGAGGCGTCCGGCGCGCCGGCGCCGGGCTCCCCCGCCGTCGACCGGCCGCCGGCGTCGGCGTCGCCGGACTGCTCGGCGTCGTCGGACCATTCGGCGGCCGGTCCGGCGGGCCGGTCGCGCGCCGTCGTCCGGCCGGAGGCGCGGTCCATGATCTCAGTGCGCATCTGCTCGGCCGCGGAGCGGGTGAGGAATGCCAGCGTCGCCGCGGTGCCGTCGCCCTCGGCGACTTCGAACTTCAGCTCGGCCAGCCCGGTCAGGCGCGCGAGCAGCGGCTGGCGCAGGTCGACGGCCTGCACCCGGTCGATGCGCGCCTGACGATGCTGGCGGACGAAGATGCCGGACTTCACCATCACGTGCTCGTCGGTGATCTTGTACCGGGTGAACCACCAGGACAGCGCGAAGCCGCCGAAGATGAGCAGGATCAGCAGCAGCACGCCGCCGACGACGGCCAGGGCGATCATCGGATGGCGATCGGCGGCCTCGGTGAGCTCGCCGGAGCGCAGCGCCTCCCAGAGGTCGGTGATCGTCTCCCAGTTCGAGGAGAGGGCGATGAAGGGGATCGCCACCAGGGCCAGCCAGCCGCGCACCACCGGGCTGAGCGGATGGACTCTGGTCCAGGTGCTGTCGAACCACGGCTCGCCCGCGGTCGAGCTCTCCGCCGCCGCGGCGTGCTCCGGAGTCTCGGAATGCGGAGAAGGGTCGGAGTGCTGACTCATCGCCGGGCCCTCACAGACCCGCCAGGCGCGCCTGGCCGCGGGCGGGGAGCTCCTCGCGCAGGCGGGCGCCCTCGTCGCGGTGCGGGCCCGGGATCGTCGCGTCGGTGCCGGCCGAGGCGGTCTTGAGCTCCACAGTGCAGAGCTGGAAGTGCCGCATGATCGGGCCGGATTCGATGTCGACGTACTGCAGCCGTCCGTAGGGGACGGCGACCACGCGCTGGAAGAGCAGCCCGCGGCGGATGAGCAGGTCGTCGTCGCGCTCGTGGTAGCCGATGGCCCGCACGCGGCGCGGGATGAGCAGCAGGTCGGCGACCATCCAGACCACCAGCACCGCCAGCACGGTGACCTCCAGCCAGGTGGGCACGCTGATCACCCCGAGGAGGTCCAGCACCACCGGCGTCAGCACGATCAGCAGCGTGATCGCCCAGCCGACCGCCGCGGTGAGCAGCCGGACGGTGATGTATCGCTCGTCGACCCGGGTCCAGGTCACACCGGCCGGGTCAATGGGTTCCGCGGGCATACCCCTCCTCTGGTCTGGAGCCGTCGGGCCCCTCGTCCGTCCCGTCGGCGCTCGCTGCGGCGGCGGAGCCCCGGTCCGGCGGGATCCGGCAGAGCTGCTCCACCACGAACCCTATGATGACCCAGATCATCCCGCCGATGATCAGCATCAGGGATGAACTCACCCGCGGGGCTCCGAGTCCGGCCGTCATCCCCAGGTAGGTGGCGACGCCGACGTGCCAGCCGGCGATCAGCGCCCCCGCGTAGGCACAGGCCTGACCGGCGGCGACGACGCGGACGGCGTCGAGCGGATGCACCGTCCGGCTCGGCCGCGGCGCGTCCTCCCCGCGCCGCGGCGGGGTCTCGGGGTGCTCGCGCTCGGCCCGGCGGCGGCGCTCGGCCTCCTGCTCGAGGCGCCGCTGGTCGCGTCGGACGGCGATCCCCAGACCCAGCACCACGCAGCCGACGCCGCCGAGGGTGATGAGCGACGACGGCGGCAGCGCCGGTGAGCTGACGCCGCGGCCGGCCAGCACGGCGGTGGTCGGCAGCGCCGAGGCCGCCGCGACGACGGCGATGACCAGCAGCCAGAGCGGGCGCAGGCGGGTCACGAGGACCGGCCTCTCCCGCCGGCCGGGCCGCCGCCGGCGTCGTCGGCGTGACCGGCGTCGTCGAGCCGCTCCACGCCGTCGTCGTCGGCCGCCGCGGCGGCGAGCTCGCGGACCGGCACGCCGTCGAGCAGCGCGACGGGATCCAGCCAGGACCAGGGGCGCAGCACGAATGCACGCTCATGCGCCCGCGGGTGCGGGACCTGCAGCCGCGGCGAGTCGATGTGCGCGCCGGCGTAGGTGATGACGTCGACGTCGAGGGTGCGCGGGCCCCAGCGGACCTCGCGGGTGCGGTGATGCTCGGCCTCGATCCGCTGGGCGACGTCGAGCAGCCCGTGCGGCGAGAGCGTGGTGGTCACCGCGACGACCTGGTTGAGGAAGTCCGGCTGACCCTCGGGTCCGCCGACGGGGCGGGTGCGGGCCCGCGGGGAGGCGGCGGCGACCTCGACGCCCTCGGCGGCGGCCAGCGCGTCGACGGCGGCCGCCAGCGTCGCGCCGGAGTCGCCGAGGTTCGAGCCCAGCGCGAGCACGGCGTCGACGGCGAAGGAGGCCGGCAGGTCGGGGTCGCGCAGCACGGCGTCGGCCGGCGCCGAGCCGGTGGCGCCGCCGGCACGGGCGGTCTGGTCGGCCGCACCGGACTCGTCGGTCCCGGTGACGTCGTCCGGCCCTGCGGCCGCGCTCAGGCCGACGTCGGCGCGGTCCCGCGAGACCACCACGGCGACGTCGTCGAAGCGCTGGGTCAGCGGGGCCTCGGGCTTGTGCACGGTGATCTCGACGCGGGCGATCCGGCGGTCGACGGCCAGCACCGCGCCGGCCAGCCGATGGGCCAGCGTCTCGATCAGCGCCAGCGGCTCGCCGGCGATCAGCGCCTCGATCCGCTCGGCGACGGCCGAATAGTCGACGGTGTCGGCCAGCTCGTCGCTGCGGCCGGCCGCGCGCAGGTCGACATGCAGCTCGGCGTCGACGCGGAAGGGCTGGCCGTCGCGGGTCTCGTGGGCGAGGACCCCGTGGTGGCCGACGGCGGCGATGCCGGTGAGGCGGATCCTGTCGCTGCGCATGCCTCCAGCTTCCCCCATTCCGCCGCGATCCTGAAGCCGCCCGGCCGTCATGCGGCGGGTCAGCAGGAGTGCAGCGCCTCGACGACGCGGACCGCGTCGCGATGGGGCTCGACCTCGTGCACCCGCACCGCCCAGGCGCCGGCGTCGGCGGCCAGCGTGGTCAGCGCCGCAGTGGCGACGTCCCGGCCCTCGGCCGGGCGGCGGGTCCCGTCGGCATCGGCCAGCACCGCCCCCAGGAAGCCCTTGCGGGAGGCGCCCAGCAGCACCGGATGCGCCGACTCGGCGATGAGCTGCGGCAGGGCGCGCAGCACCGCCCAGTTCTGCTCCTCGGTCTTGGCGAAGCCCACGCCCGGGTCGACGATGATCTGCTCGTCGGCCACGCCGGCGGCGCGATGGCGGCCGACGATCTCGGCCAGCTCGGCGCGGACGTCGGCGACGACGTCGACGTAGTCGGCGCGCTCCTGCATGGTCTGCGCGTCGCCGCGGTTGTGCATGACCACGATGCCCGCGCCGGATGCGGCGATCACGGCGGGCATCTCCGCCTCGGTGAGCAGTCCGGACACGTCGTTGATCACCAGTCGCTCCGGGGTGATCACGCCGTCGAGACCCGCGGCGCGGCGTCCGCGGCGGGCGGCGTCGATCGCCGCGGCGGCGGTGGCGGCGTGCCGGGTGTCGACGGACAGCGAAACCGCCGCCGCGGCCAGCTGCTCGACCACCGGCAGGATGCGCTCCTGCTCGATCTCAGGCTCCAGCAGCTCCGCGCCGGGGCGGGTGGATTCGCCGCCGACGTCGACGATGTCGGCTCCCGCCGCGTGCAGAGCCAGACCGCGGCGCACGGCGGCGTCGTGGTCGGTCCCGGCCGGTGCGGCGGGGCGGTCGCCGCCGTCGTCCGCGGCGTCGACGAAACGACCGCCGTCGGAGAAGGAGTCCGGGGTGACGTTGAGGATGGCCATCACCCGGGTGCGCTGCTGGACGATCATGGGATGCTCCGGAGGATCACTGGCTGCTGTGCAGGATGAGGCTCATCGCCTCGGAGCGCGTCGCGGCGTCGCGCAGCTGCCCACGGACCGCCGAGGTGATCGTCTTCGCGCCCGGCTTCGAGACGCCGCGCATCGACATGCACAGGTGCTCGGCCTCGACGACGACGATCGCCCCGGTCGGGTCCAGATGCTCGACCAGCGCGTCGACCACCTGGGTGGTCAGCACCTCCTGCACCTGCGGGCGCTTGGCGTAGATCTCCACCAGCCGGGCGAGCTTGCTCAGCCCGGTGACCCGCCCCTCGGCGGGGATGTAGCCGATGTGCGCCCGCCCGAAGAACGGCACCAGGTGGTGCTCGCACATCGAGTAGAACGGCACGTCGCGGACGAGCACCAGCTCTTCATGGCCGATGTCGAAGGTGGTCTCCAGCAGCTCGGCCGGGTCCTCGTGCAGACCCCGGAAGGCCTCCTCATAGGCGCGGGCCACGCGGGCGGGGGTGTCCTTCAGGCCCTCCCGCCCCGGGTCCTCGCCGACGGCCACCAGGATCTCGGTGATCGCGGCCTCGATGCGCGGCAGATCGACCTGGCTCATCGGCCCTCCCCTTCGGACGAGCCGGCGTCGCGCACGGCCTTCTGATCGGCGTCGACGCCCGCGTCGCCGGCCGGGCCGGCCGCCTCCCCGGGCTCGGCGCCGATGAACTCGCCGTCGTCGGGATCCGCGGCGTCGGGCTGCGTGGTGGAACGGACGATGATCGGCCGCTCCGCGGAGGACTCCCAGATCTCGCGGCGGGGCCGCTTGACCACGTCGGAGAAGATCTCGGCGACCTCGTGGGCGTTCAGCGTCTCGACGCGCAGCAGTTCTTCGGCCAGCCGCTCGAGGACGTGCTTGTTGTCCACCACCGCCTGGTAGGCCTCGTCATGGGCCTCCTCGATGAGGCCGCGGACCTCGGCGTCGACCACGGAGGCCGTCTCCTCGGAGTATTCGCGGCCGGAGGCCATCTCCTTGCCCAGGAAGGGGCTGGAGTCCTCGGAGCCGAGCTTCACCGAGCCGACCTTCGAGCTCATGCCGTACTCGGTGACCATCTTCCGGGCGATCTCGGTGGCCTTCTGGATGTCGTTGGCCGCCCCGGTGGAGGGGTCGTGGAAGATGATCTCCTCGGCCACGCGGCCGCCCATCGCGTAGGCGATCTGGTCGAGCAGCTCGTTGCGGGTGGTCGAGTACTTGTCGTCCTCGGGGATGACCATCGTGTAGCCCAGCGCGCGGCCGCGCGGCAGGATGGTGATCTTGGTGACCGGCGCCGAGTAGTTCATCGCCGCGGCGACCAGCGCGTGGCCGCCCTCGTGGTAGGCGGTCACCCGGCGCTCGTGGTCCTTCATCAGCCGAGTGCGCTTCTGCGGGCCGGCCATCACGCGGTCGATGGCCTCGTCGACGGCGCGGTCGTCGATCAGGTCAGCGTTGGAGCGGGCGGTCAGCAGCGCGGCCTCGTTGAGCACGTTGGCCAGGTCGGCACCGGTGTAGCCCGGGGTCTTGCGCGCGATCGAGTCCAGGTCCAGGTCCTCGACCATGGGCTTGCCCTCGCCGTGGACGCGCAGGATCTCGCGGCGGCCGGCGAAGTCGGGGGCCTCCACCGGGATCTGCCGGTCGAAGCGGCCCGGACGCAGCAGCGCCGGGTCCAGCACGTCGGGCCGGTTGGTGGCGGCGATGACGATGATGTTCGCCTCCGACTGGAAGCCGTCCATCTCCACCAGCAGCTGGTTCAGCGTCTGCTCGCGCTCGTCGTTGCCGCCGCCGACGCCGGCGCCGCGCTGGCGGCCGACGGCGTCGATCTCGTCGACGAAGATGATCGCCGGGGCGTTCTCCTTGGCCTGCTTGAACAGGTCGCGCACACGCGAGGCGCCGACGCCGACGAACATCTCGACGAAGTCGGATCCGGAGATCGAGTAGAAGGCGCCGCCGGCCTCGCCGGCCACCGCCTTGGCCAGCAGCGTCTTGCCGGTGCCGGGCGGGCCGTAGAGCATCACGCCCTTGGGGATCTTCGCGCCCAGCCGCTGGAACTTCTGCGGCTCGGCGAGGAACTCCTTGATCTCGTGGAGCTCCTCGACAGCCTCGTCGGCGCCGGCGACGTTGCCGAAGGTCACGTCCGGCATGTCCTTGTCGAACTTCCGCGCCTTGGAGCGGCCGAACTGCATGACCTTGGAGTTGCCGCCGGACATGCGGCTGATCAGGAAGATGAACAGCAGCGCGATGAGCAGGAAGGGGATCATGAAGCCCAGCAGGTTCATGAACCAGTTCGACTGCTCCGGCTGGTCGGTGTAGCCCTCCATGTCGGCGTCGGCGATCGCCTGGACCACCGACTCGGCGCGCGCCTCGGAGTAGGTGAAGTGGACGTTCTCGCCCAGCTCCTCGCCGTCCTGGGTATAGGGCTCCTTCAGATGCAGGTCGACGCGATGGTCGGCGTCGTCGACCTGAGCCTCCTCGACCTCGCCGTCGGCGATCAGCTGCATCCCCACGTCGGTGTCCACACGCGGACCGGACTGGCCCGTGGAGAAGAGCATGGGCACGACGAGCAGCAGGGCGGCCACTGCCAGCAGGATCCAGAACAGCGGACCGGTGACAATCTTCTTGAAGTTCATGCAGCTCCGTCAGACGCGCAGGGATGTACCTGAAGGACAACGGTACTAGCCGCTCCGGGGATCAGCACCTGAGCCGCGACGACGTTCGCGCCAGGTGGAACCGGGCGGCGGGAGCCCTCGGGAGGCGAAGCTCACCCCGCTCATCGATTGCACCCTTCCGCTGATAGTGCAAAACTGCACTCTATGAACGATGGTGCACGCAACGAGGACTCCGGCGGCGGACTCCGCGCCCGCCGACGCGAGGCCACCTACGCCGCGCTGACGGCCGAGGCGCGCCGGCTCACCGCCGAACGGACCCTGTCCGGCTTCACCGTCGAGGAGATCGCCGACGCCGTCGGCGTCTCCCGCCGCACTGTCTTCAACTACTTCCAGACCAAGGAGGACGCGGTGCTCGGAGTGCGCGACGAGGACCTGCTCGCCGAGCACCGAGAGGCGTTCCTGGACACCGCCGACCGGCAGGACCTCCCCGGAGCCCTGCGGGACCTCGTGCTGGCGACGTTCGACGCCATGGAGCATGTGCCCACCGACGGCGAGGAGCTGATCGAGCTCATGCACGGCGAGCCGGCGCTGCTGCGGCGGATGGACCGGCTCCATGCCGACCGCCACCGGCAGCTGGCCGCGCTCATCGCCGAGCGCGAGGGGCTCGACGCCGAGGACGCCTTCGCCGCCACCGCCGCCGGACTGGTCGGGCATCTGGTGATGTCGACGATGCGCGAGCTCGCCGAGGAGCCGCTCCGACCGGCCGACGCCGACCCGGCCGACCCGGTCGACTCAGCCGGCGCCGCCGGCGCTCCGAGCGGACTGGGCGGACCGGCTGAGGCTCCGTCCCGCGCGCGGCTGCGGCAGCTGCTCGCCGCACGCTTCGAGCACGCGCGCCGGCTGTTCGGCTGACCCGCCGCGGCAGCCCTCCGGCTTCCGCTCGCCCCGCCCCTCCTTCCCGCTCCTCACTCCTGCTTCCCCGAAGGACCCGCCTTGACCACGACCACTGCTGAGCGCGCGCCCCGCCGGCCGCGCCCCGGCCGCGACGGCCAGCCGCTGGTGCTGACCCAGCGCCGCATCTGGATCATCTTCTCCGCGCTGGTCTCCGGCATGCTGCTGGCCAGCCTCGACCAGACCATCGTCTCCACCGCGATGCCGACGATCGTCGGCGAGCTCGGCGGCGTCGAGCACCAGGCCTGGATCACCACCGCCTATCTGCTGGCGACGACGATCGTCATGCCCGTCTACGGCAAGTTCGGCGACGTGCTGGGCCGGCGGAACCTCTTCCTCATCGCCATCGGGCTGTTCACGCTGGCGTCGATCGGCTGCGCCGTCGCCGACGGCTTCTGGGTCTTCGTCTTCTTCCGCGCCATGCAGGGCCTGGGCGGCGGCGGACTGATGATCCTCTCGCAGGCGATCATCGCCGACATCGTCCCGGCCAGCGAGCGCGGCAAGTACATGGGCCCCATCGGCGGCATCTTCGGCCTCTCCGCCGTCGCCGGCCCGCTGTTGGGCGGCTTCTTCGTCGACCACATGACCTGGCAGTGGGCGTTCTACATCAACATCCCGATCGGCGTCGCGGCCTTCGCGATCGCCTGGTTCGCGCTGACGCTGCCGAGCAAGAAGGCCGAGCGGCGGATCGACGTGCTCGGCGTCGTGCTGCTCTCCGCGGCGACGACCTGCCTGATCTTCTTCTCCGAGTTCGGCGGCAACACCGACCACGGCTGGGACGCTCCGGAGACCTGGGCCTGGGGCGCGGGGCTGCTCGTGACGGCCGCCGCCTTCGTGCTCACCGAGGCCCGGGTCGAGGACCCGATCATCCCGCTGGGCCTCTTCCGCAGCCCGATCTTCCTCAACGCCACCGCCATCGGCTTCACCCTGGGGCTGGGGATGTTCTCCGCCCTGGCGTTCATGCCGACCTTCCTGCAGATGGCCTCGGGCACCTCGGCCGCCGAGTCGGGGCTGCTGATGCTGCCGATGATGGCCGGGATGATGACCACCTCGATCTGGTCGGGACTGCGGATCACCAAGACCGGGACCTATAAACGCTTCCCGATCGCCGGCACCGTGCTGACGATCGCGGCGATGGTCCTGTTCACCACGCTCTCGGCCCAGACGCCGGTGTGGCTGATCTGCGGCTTCCTGCTGCTGCTCGGCGCCGGGCTGGGACTGATCATGCAGGTGGTGGTGCTCGTGGTGCAGAACTCGGTGCCCGCCGCACAGGTCGGCACCGCGACGAGCACCAACAACTACTTCCGCGAGGCCGGCGCGGCCCTGGGCGTGGCGGTCTTCGGCGCGATGTTCACCAACCGGCTCTCGGAGAACCTCGAGGACGTCTTCAGCTCCGCCGGCGCCTCCCCCGAGGCGGCCGCCGAGGCCTCGGCCACCCTGGACCCGCAGACGATGGACCAGCTGCCGCAGGCGCTGCGCGACGGCATCGTCGGCGCCTACGCGGACTCGCTGGCCCCAGTGTTCTGGTACCTGGTCCCGTTCCTGGTCCTGGCGTTCGTGCTGGCGCTGATCCTCAAGCAGATCCCGCTGTCGGACACGGCCGGCATGGTCGCCCGCGGCGAGGCGCTGGCCGCCGACGACCCGGCCGCGCAGGAGGTCGACGGCGAGGGCTCGACGCCGGAGGGCTCGACGTCGGAGGGCTCGACGTCGGCGCGCTCGGAGGCGGAGGCGATCGGCGAGGACGAGCCGGCGCCGTCGCCCCGCCCCTGAAGGCGCAGAAGATCCCCGAGTCTTCGCAGAATCACGGTGTTGCACCACGGTGATCCTGCGAAGACTCGGGGATCGCGGGAGGCCGACTCGGCCGGAGCCTCGGGGCTCGGCGTCGGACGCCCACCCCGGCCCCGGCCGGCCTCAGCTCACTGGTAGATGTGCGGGGCGAGGATGCCGATGCAGTCGAGGTTGCGGTACTTCTCGGCGAAGTCGAGGCCGTAGCCGACGACGAACTTGTTCGGGATGTCCATGCCGACGTACTTCACGTCGATGTCCACCTTCACCGCGTCGGGCTTGCGCAGCAGCGTGCAGATCTCCACCGAGGCCGGGCCGCGGGACTCCAGGTTGGCCTTCAGCCAGGACAGCGTCAGCCCCGAGTCGATGATGTCCTCGGCGATGAGCACGTGGCGGCCCATCAGGTCGGCGTCGAGGTCCTTCAGGATGCGGACGACGCCGGAGGACTTGGTGCCCGAGCCGTAGGAGGAGACGGCCATCCAGTCCATGGTCACGTGGCTGGTCAGCGCGCGGGACAGGTCGGCCATGACCATGCACGCGCCCTTCAGCACGCCGACCAGCAGGACGTCCTCGCCTTCGTAGTCCCGATCGATCTGCGCGGCCATGTCCTGCAGCCGCGCGTCGATCTCCTCCTTGGTGTAGAGGACCTCGGTCAGATCTTCGGTGACATCCTGGGCATGCATGAGTGCTGATGCGCTCCTCGGTCTGGGAGACGGCGGGGATTCCGCCGGTGCGGCAGTAGGTTCATGCGGGCTGGGTGCCGGCCGCCCGCGGGCCGACCCTCAGGGCTCCGGAGCGGGGTCCCGGGGGACGAGCACAAGTTTTCCATACTCGTGCGAATCGTGCGTGCCGCGGCGGGCGACGACGCCGCCGGCCAGCTGCACAGGTCCGGCCGAGCCGCTGCGGGCCAGCAGACCCTCCACTGCGGCGATCCGCTCGGCCGAGGGATTCTCCCCGCCGACGGCGACGACGGCCAGGGCCAGCACCCGGCGCCGGATCGCCGGGGGCTCGGCGTCGAGCGCGGCCATGTCCAGCCGCAGCCGGCCGGCGTCGTCGGGGTCCTCGAGCAGCCGGGCGAAGGTCTCGCGCGCCTCGGACTCCAGGTGGGCGGCGTCCTCGGCGGCGATGGCCGCCGTGCGCGCCAGCGACTCGCGGATCGATCCGGAGAGACGCTCGGCCAGGAAGGGCAGGATCTCGGTGCGCACCCGCGAGCGCAGCAGGCGCGGGTCCTCGTTGGACGGATCGTGCCAGGGCCGCAGGTCGGCGTGGGCGCAGATCGTCTCGACGTCGGCGCGGGTGAGCTCCAGCAGCGGACGGCGGTAGGGGCCCCGAGCGGCCGGGATCCCCGCCAGAGCGCGGGTGCCGGAGCCGCGGGCGAGCCCGAGCAGCACCTGCTCGGCCTGGTCGTCGCGGGTGTGGCCGAGCAGCAGACGACTCGCCCCGGTCTCGGCGAGGACCTCGGCGAAGGCCGCGTAGCGGGCCGTGCGCGCCTCGGCCTCCGGCCCGCGGCCGGCGTCGTCGACGGCGACGGTGCGCACCAGCACCGGGTCCAGCTCCAGGCCGCGCAGCTGCTCGGCGGCGGTCGCGGCGATCCGCGCGCTGTCCGGATGCAGTCCGTGGTCGACGACGACGGCGCCGACCCGCGCGTCTCCGCGCCGATGGTGATGCGCCGCCGCGGCCGCCAGCGCCAGCGAGTCCGGCCCGCCCGAGCAGCCCACCAGGGTCAGCCCTTCGGGGTCGAGCACTGCGCCGACGGCCCGCCGTGCGGCGGAGACCGGCTGCGGCAGGCTAGGCACGCGGCAGCTCCATCCGGGCGATCCATCGGTCGGGATCGTGCAGCTCGGTCTCGCTGGGCAGGTGCTCGACGGACTCCCAGACGCGGTTGAACTGCTCCATGCCGACGGCGCCGACCACATGGTCGACGAAGCGCTGGCCGTCCCGATACTGCCGGGCCTTCACGTCCAGCTGCAGCAGCCGGCGGATCGCCCGGTCGAGCATCCCGCGGTTGCGGCCGCGGCGCTCGAAGCGGCGGCGGATGGTCTTCACGCTGGGCACGATCGAGGAGTCGACGGCGTCCATGATGTGGTTCGCGTGGCCCTCCAGCAGGCTCATCGTCGCCGTGGCCCGGGAGAAGGCCTCCCGGCCCTCGGCGGAGGCGACCGCCTCGATGAGCCGGTTCCGCGGCGGCGCCGACGCCGGCTCGCCGTCGACGTCGGTGCCGGAACCGGTGCCGGAGCCGGGCTCGCCGACGTCGTCGGTGCTCTCCGCGCTCGCGCCCACGGCCTCC
This sequence comes from Nesterenkonia halobia, assembly GCF_039536005.1. NCBI lineage: Bacteria > Bacillati > Actinomycetota > Actinomycetes > Micrococcales > Micrococcaceae > Nesterenkonia > Nesterenkonia halobia. The sequence continues at coordinate 145,648 of NZ_BAAAYG010000003.1, forward strand.
TTCATCCGGCCGATCATCTCGCGCAGCCGCTCGCCGAGGTCGCCGGCGCCGCCCAGCGTGCTGCGCGAGAGCACGGTGATCTGCTCCATCAGGTGGTCGACCAGCCAGGGGGCGGCGGCGAACTGCACCCGGTGGGTCTGCTCGTGCAGGCAGATCCAGAGGCGGAAGTCCTCGGGGACGACGTTGAGCTCCCGACGGACCTGGGCGATGGTCGGGGCGACCAGCATCAGGTGGCCGCGGCCGGCCGGGGCGCTGGTGTCGAAGGGGTCGAACTGGCCGAGGACGTTGGCCGAGAGGAAGGCCAGCATGCCGCCGAGCTCGGAGCCGGTGATCGCCGAGCCGAAGACCTGGGCGTTGCTGCCCTCGCGGCCGAGCTCCGGACGGCTCTCCAGCGCGGCCTGCATCGCCGGGCCGAGCATCGTGCGGAAGGAGCGGGCGTTGCCCGCCGCCCAGGTGGCGCGGTCGACGACGAGGGTCTCCTCCGGCCGCTCGCCGAGGCCGGCGGCGACGTCGAGGCCGGTGAGCCGGTGGACATGGGCCACCGAGGCGGAGGCGGCCTCGCGCAGCGCGGAGACCTCCTCGGCGATCTCCCGCGAGGAGAGCCGGGGGCCGGCCGGGGCCAGCGCGGCGGTCCGAGCGACCACGTCCCAGTTGATGAGCAGGTCCGAGGCCTCCTCCGGCGAGAACGCGGGGGCGGCGTCGGCGTCAGCGGCGGTGTGCTCCATGGGCCCATCCCATCACAGTCGGCTGGAAGCGGGGTGGGCGGGGCCCGACGAACGAGTGGCCGCCGGTGACGATGATCCGGCGCCGATCGCGGGGATCGGGCGAGGATTCGTCGTCACCGGCGGCCACTCGATGCGGCGCGGGGCCTTCAGCTCAGCGCAGGATCACTCGCTGTAGCGGTCGATGGAGCGCTGCAGCTCCGCCTCGGCCTCCTCGCGGCCCTGCCAGCCCTCGATCTTGACCCATTTGCCGGGCTCGAGGTCCTTGTAGCGGGTGAAGAAGTGCTCGATCTCGCCGCGGACCCATTCGTCGAGGTCCTCGAGCTCCTGGAAGGCGTCGAAGCGCTTGTCGTCCGGCACGCAGACCAGCTTGGCGTCGCCGCCGCCGTCGTCGGTCATGTTCAGCACCGCGATCGGGCGGGCCTCGACCACGACGCCGGGGATCAGGTCCACGCCGGGCAGGTAGACCAGCGCGTCCAGCGGGTCGCCGTCCTCGCCGAGGGTCTCGTCGAAGTAGCCGTAGTGGGTGGGGTACTGCATCGGGGTGTAGAGCACCCGGTCCAGCCGCAGCCGGTGGGTCTCGTGGTCGATCTCGTACTTCACCCGAGAACCGGCGGGGATCTCGATGGTCACATCGCGGGTCAGCGACACAGGGGCCTCCTTGGCATGAACGTGGATTGCTCGGTGCCAGCGTACACAGAACGCGTGCGACGACGGCAGCGGGCGCCCGGCGCCCCGCCCCTCCCGCGCCGGGAGGCGCCCCGGCTATCCTCCGGACATGGACCCCGATCAGCTCCCCGCCCTGGAGACCGACCGACTGCGGCTGCGCGCGCCGACGGCCGAGGACGTCGACTTCATCGCCGCCCTGTACGCCCGGCCGGAGGTCGTCCGCTTCCTCGGCGACGGACGGACCGAGAGGACGCGCGAGCAGGCGCTGGCCCGGATCGAGCGGTACCGCTCCTTCGCCGGCGAGGCGACCGGCGTCTGGCTGGCGAGCTGCGCCGTCGACGGCGGGCCGCGCGGCATCATGCTGCTCAAGCCCATCCCCCTCTCCGCCGGCGCGGACTCGGGAACGGAGCAGGAGATCGAGATCGGCTGGCATCTGCACCCCGAGGCCCAGGGCCGCGGCTACGCCGCCGAGGCCGCCGAAGCGCTCATCGAGCACGCCCGCGACCGCGGCCTGGAGCAGCTGCTCGCCGTCGCCCATCCGGAGAACCGCGCCTCGCATCGGGTGGCCGAGCGGATCGGCATGACCCATCGCGGGACCACCGACCGCTACTACGACACGACGGTGGAGCTCTTCACACTCGAGCTCTGACCGCACTCGTGCCGCGCGTCGGCGAGGAGAGGCCTCGCGGGCACGGGTCGGGCGGTCGCCGTAGGGCTCGTCCACGGAGGTCGGGGTGGCGGCGGCGGGCTTCGTCTGGCTCCAGCCTCCCCGCCCGCTCCGCCGTCGCCGCTCACCCCTCGGGCAGCACCAGCTCGACGCCGAGCTGCCGGGCCAGCGTGCGCCCGGCGCCGCGCACCCGCGGACGCAGCACCCGCCGCGGCACCCCGCGCTCACCGAAGATCTGCTCGACGCGCAGCGTCTCGCCGACCCGGCGGAGGTCCACGCGGCCGATGAGCCGGTCGCCGGAGAGCACCGCCATCACGTAGTGGCCGTAGAGCCGCTGAGCCGGCGGCACATAGGCCTCGAAGCGGTACTCGAAGTCGAAGATGCGCCGGGCCCGGCCGCGGTCGCGCAGCAGCGGGTCGAAGGGGCCGACGAGTCGGGCGTGCGACGGCGCGCCGAAGCGCCGACGAGCGCCGACGTCGACGTCGTCACCGGCCGCGCCGTCGCCGGCCGCCGGCGCCGCCGGATCCAGCAGCCCGCCCTCGGCCAGCAGCTCCGGGACGCACCAGCCGAGCTCGCGCCAGCCGGCGACCTCCACCGGCGCCAGCCCCGCGGCGGCGAGGCCGTCGGCGGCCTCCTGCGGGCGCAGATGGTAGTGATGGGCGAAGTCCGCCTGGGTCATGACCGCCAGGCTCGCCGCGGCGCGGCGGGCGAGGCCGGCCAGCAGCGCGTCGTCGTCGAGGTCCGCCGCCGCGAGGACATGCTCGGGCAGGCCGCGCTCGGGCAGGTCGAAGAGCCGGGTGGTGCCGTCGCGGGCGGTGATGACCAGCTCGCCGCTGCGCACCATCTGCTCGGCGGCGACCTTCACCCGCGTCCAGTTCCAGCCGGTGGTCCGCTCCCCCGCCCCAGCCTCGGTCTCGATCGTCCCGATGGGCACCCCGGACCCGGCGGCCTCGACCACGCGGCGGATCCGCTCGGCCAGCGGCTGCTCGACCTGCTCGCGACGTCGCCGCAGGTGCCGCTCGCGATGGACGCGCAGCAGCGGCCAGTCCTCCAGCGGGAAGAGGCAGGCGACTTTGGTGAAGGTCTCGAAGGAGGCCGGTGCGCCGCGCGGCCAGAGCTCGGCGTCGACGGCGTCGGCCCGGTGGCCGCGCGGCAGCCGGGTCAGCGAGGTCAGCCGCTGGGCGGTGCTCACCCGCATCAGCGGGTCCAGCTGCAGCAGCCCGACAGTGCGCAGCACCTGCGCCGCGTCGCCGGCGGTCTCGCCGGCGGTCTCCGCGTCGGCGCCGAGAGCAGCGCCGGACCCGACGCCGAATCCGGCGCCGGATGGCCGCGGCGTCGGGATCCGCTGGGCGGCGACGACGGCGCGGCGCACGGCGTCGCCGGTGAGGCGCACCGGCTCCGCGGGGCGGGCGCCGGACGAGACGCCGGAGCGCGGATCCCCCTCCGGTTCGACGAGAGTCTCCATGCCCCGATCCTGCCACGCCGCGCCGACGCCCTCAGGCGGCGGCGGAGAAGAACGCCCGCAGCCGCTCCGATCCCTGCACTCCGACGGTCCAGTCGGGACGGCGGAAGTCCTCGGCGGCGAGCCGGAACTGGTCCTCCCACTCGGCACAGCGCCCCTGGGCGTCGGAGACGCGGCGCCGCCCGACCTCCTGGTAGCCGAGCCCCAGCGAGACGCGCCGCGAGGGCTCGTTCCAGGAGTAGGCGCCCGACTCGGCGAAGGAGGCCCCGAAATGGTCGACGGCCCAGAGCAGCATGCCGGCGCGCATCTCCCGGCCATAGCCGACGCCCTGGTGATCGGCCGCCAGCCAGCTGCCGGAGCTGACCGTGGCCAGCGCCGGCCACTCGGCGGCGGCACAGTCCTGCATCCCGATGAGCCGCTCGCCGGCGCGCACCACCGGCGCCGCCGCGCCGTCGTCGTCTGTCCGGTCGTCGTCGCCGTCGTCGCCGCCCGTCCGGATCACCCCGTGCCGCTCGACCGGCTTGAGGAAGACGCCGAACAGCAGCGTCCACGAGTCCGGGCCGACCGATGCACGGGTCGACCAGAGCCACGGCAGCGAGCCGCGCACCAGCTCCTCCGGCGAGTTCTCGTTCCACGCGTGGGCGAAGGGGTTCCGCTCGCCGCGGACCACCCCGGAGGTCACGGCGGCGACCCAGGCGGGGAAGTCGGTCTCGCGGACCACGCGCAGCGCCAGCCGCGGGGTCTCCAGGCGCAGCCCGAAGGGCGGCCAGATCTCCTCGAGCGGCTGGTCGGGGTCCTCGGGGCGGATGGCGAAGCGGTCCATGAACCTATCCTGCCGCACCGCCGCCCGGGTTCCTCGTCACCGGTCCGCGTCCGGGTCGCCGCGCGCCGGAGGACGACCTCGATGTCGCCGACCCTCATCAGCGATAGTATGACAGCGATCACGGGCGGGCGTCTCGACGTCCGCGAGAGGTGCGCCGGCACGCCCGCGGCGCACCCACGCACCACCGGCTCGGCGTGGAGCCGCCGTCCTGCGGCCCGCGCGAGCCCGAGCACCTCAGGAGGCAGACCCATGGACGGCCCGAACGCCCTGGTGCTGGCGGTCATCGGCATCGCCATGATGCTCGCCGGCTACCTGCTCTACTCGAAGTTCCTCGCGCAGAAGATCTACCGGGTCAACGCCGAGTTCAAGACCCCGGCGCATGCGCTGCGCGACGGCGTCGACCATGTGCCCACCAACCGCTACGTGCTCTGGGGCCACCACTTCACCTCAGTGGCCGGCGCGGCACCGATCGTCGGCCCGGCGGTGGCGGTGATCTGGGGCTGGCTGCCGGCCTTCCTCTGGGTCACCATCGGCACCGTCTTCATCGCCGGCATGCACGACTTCGGCGCCCTCTGGGCCTCGGTGCGCAACCGCGGCCAGTCGATCGGCACCCTCTCCGGCCGCTACATCGGCGGCCGCGGACGCAACCTCTTCCTCGTCGTGGTCTTCCTGCTGCTGCTGATGGTCGTCGCGGCCTTCGCCGTGGTGATCTCCGGACTCCTCGTCGCCCAGCCGGGCGCGGTCATCCCCACCTGGGGCGCGCTCGTCGTCGCGCTGCTGGTCGGCCAGGCGATCTACCGGCTGCGCTGGAACCTGCTGGCGGTCACCGCCGTCGGCGTCGCCGCGCTCTACGGACTGATCCTGCTGGGCGACCGGTTCCCGGTCTCGCTGCCGGAGTCGACCTTCGGCCTCGCCCCGGAGGGCGTGTGGATCATCCTGCTGTTCCTCTACGCCGGCGTCGCCTCGCTGCTGCCGGTCTGGGTGCTGCTGCAGCCTCGCGACTTCATCAACGGCATCCAGCTGTTCATCGGCCTGGCGATCATCTACGGCGCCGTGCTGATCGCCACCCCGACCGTCGTCGCCCCGGCCTACAACCAGAACGTCCCCGAGGACGCGCCGGCGCTGGTGCCGCTGCTCTTCGTGACCATCGCCTGCGGGGCCATCTCCGGCTTCCACGGCACTGTGGCCACCGGCACGACCTCCAAGCAGCTCGACCGCGAGACCGACTCGCGCTTCGTCGGCTACTTCGGCGCGGTCGGCGAGGGCCTGCTGGCGCTGGGCGCCATCGTGGCCACCACCGCCGGCTACCAGACCATCTCCCAGTGGGAGCAGGTCTACGACTCCTTCAGCTCCGGCGGGGTGCCGGTCTTCGTCGAGGGCGGGGCGAGCATCGTCAACGCGGGCCTCGGACTGCCCGAAGGGCTGGCGGCGACGATCCTGGCGACGATGGCGGTGCTCTTCGCCGCGACGACGATGGACACCGGCGTGCGGCTGATGCGCTTCGTCGTCCAGGAGATCGGCCAGCTGGCCGGGGTGAAGCTGGGTCTGGGCGCGGCCACCGTCGTCGTGCTGGTCGTCAGCCTCGCACTGACCTTCTCGCAGGGCGCCGACGGCTCCGGCGGACTGCTGATCTGGCCGCTGTTCGGCACCACCAACCAGCTGCTGGCCGCACTGACGATGGGCATCATCGTGGTGATGCTCATCCGCAAGGGCCGTCCGTTCCTGCCGGTGCTGATCCCGATGCTCTTCGTGCTGGCGGTGAGCATCGCCGCGGCCTTCGTGCAGCTGGTCGACTTCTACGCCGCCGGCGAGTGGTTGCTGCTGGTGCTCGACGTGGTGATCATCATCGCCGCGCTCTGGGTGCTGGTGGAGTCGCTGATCGCCATGGGCGCCGCGCGCCGGGCGGAGAAGGAGCCCGAGGACGAGGTCGCTCTGACCGACGACGAGAAGCTGCCCCTGGAGCGCTGAGCGGCGGTGGACTCGAGACCCTCGAGCGGAGCCGGTGCGACGGCGCGGCGCGGCCTGGCCGGGCTGCGCCGGGCCGTCGCCGCCGTCTCCGACGGCCTGCGCGAGGTCTACGTGGCCCCGTACCGCCGGACCTTCGCCCGCGCGCAGCGCGACGAGGAGGACCTGTTCATGATGCTGGTGGTCTCCGAGGCGCTCGGCGTGCCGAATCCGGCCGCCGGCACCACGCTGGAGCTGCTGCCGGAGATGCTGGATCGCTTCCACGACTGGCATCTGCGCATGGGCATGGAGCGATCCCCGTTCGAGGAGAACCTGCGCTGCTGCTGAGCATCGCGATCGGTGCGGGCGGCTCCTCGCCATCCCGCTGACTCGCCGACCACCCGCCCGCGACCCCACCTGCGGAAGGACCGTCCATGCTGCTCGACCTCGCCCGATCCCGCCGCGTGCTGTTCCTCGGCGGCAAGGGCGGCGTCGGCAAGACCTCGGTGGCCTCGGCCGTCGCGCTGCGCCGCGCCCGCGAGGGCGCCCGAGTGCTGCTGATCTCCACCGACCCGGCGCACAACCTGGGCCATCTCTGGGAGCAGCAGCTCGGCGATGCCGCCACGACGGTCTGGGCGGGCGAGGACGCCGGCGACGTCGGCGGACCGACCGGTTCCGCGCGCGCCGGCCGCCTCGATGCGGTGGAGATCGACCCGGACGCGACCGCCGCGGCGCATCTGGACGAGGTGGGAGAGACGCTGCGGACCATGATGCCCGAGCATCTGCACTCGGAGGTGGACAAGCACCTGGACCTGGCCGCCCGCTCGCCGGGCACCCATGAGTCGGCGATGCTCGAGCGGCTGGCCGTGCTGCTGGACGAGGGGCAGACCAGTCACGATCTGGTCGTCGTCGACACCGCACCCTCGGGCCACACCGTACGGCTGATGGCGCTGCCGGAGATCATGACCGCCTGGACCGAGGGGCTGCTGGACCGGCGCACGCGCGCCGAGCGCTTCGGCGCGGCGGTGCGCGCCCTGGACGCCGACGACGACCCGGAGAGCGTCTCCTCCGAAGGCCGCGACCGCCGCATCCGCCGGGCGATCACCCGGCGTCGCGACCGCTTCGCGGCCATGCGCGCAGTGATCACCGAGGCGACGCGGTGCAGCTTCGTGATCGTGCTGACCGCCGAGCGGCTGCCGGTGCTGGAGTCGGCCGCGCTGCGCGACCAGCTGGACGAGGCCGGCGTCGCCGTCGGCGGCTTCGTGGCCAACCGGCTGGCCCCGGCCGAGGCCGGCGAGTTCCTGGCCGGCCGCCGCGCGCAGGAGCAGGCGCAGCTGGCCGAGCTGGAGCGACGGGCCGACGGCGCCGCCGTCGAGACCCTGCCGCTGCTGGCCGGCGATCTGGTCGGCGTCGCCGCGCTCGACGCGCTCGGCGAGGCGATGGAGCGGGCCGAGACGCGCTGAACCTGGACTCGGACGACGTTGCCTCTGGACTTTGGGCCTTAACCCCCTCCGCGACGGCGGGGGTTAAGGCCCAAAGTCCAGAGGCAACGCAGGGAACCGGCGCGCCGCGGCTCAGTCCACCGTGAGCACGCTGGTCAGCACTTCGACCAGCCCGTCCTCCCAGACGGTGCCGGTGACCTCGTCGGAGGCTTCCTTGACCTCCACCGGCGCCTGGCCCATGGCCACGCCGCGGGCGGCCCAGCGCAGCATCTCCAGGTCGTTGCGGCCGTCGCCGCAGGCCACAGTCATCCGTTCCGGCACGGCGAGCTGATCGCGCAGCGCCTCCAGCGAGGAGGCCTTCGTGACGCCGGCGGCGGCGACGTCCAGCCAGGCCGACCAGCCCACCGAGTAGGTCACCCCGTGCAGCCCGATGCCCTCCACGGCGGCGGCGAACTCGTCGGAGGTGGAGTCGTCGGAGTTGACCACCAGGCGGACGGCGCTGGCACGGCGCATCTCGCGGAAGCTCGTCCCACGGGCCTGCAGGCCGAAGGACATGTCCTGGAAGCGCTGGGTGGAGAGGAAGCCGCCGTCGTCGGTCTCGATCGCGTACTTCGCATAGGGCAGCCGCTCGGCCAGCGCGTCCAGGGCGGGAGCGGGGTCGAAGACGCGCCGGTCGATCACCTCGTGGCCGTCGGGCAGGTCGACGTCGATCCGCACCGTCACCCCGCCGTTGCTGCACACGGCGTACCCGTGGGTGACGCCGAGCGCCTCGATGATCGGCAGCGTGGCCGGCAGCGAGCGTCCGGTGGCGACCACCACTGCGTGGCCGTCGCCGACGACGGCGCGGGCGGACTGCTTCACAGCCTCGGACATATGCCCGTCGTGGTCGACGAGGGTGCCGTCCACGTCGAGGCAGACCATCAGCTTGCCCTGCTGATGGACGAAGGTGCCGCCGAGTCCGGCGGCGGGGACTGCGAAGTCCGAGGGAGAAGTGTCCGAGGATGTATTCATGAGCGTCGCCTGCACTGGTCGTGTCCTGTTCCTCGCCGGGTCGGGGTGGCCGACCCGCGAAGGGGATCAGCCCATTATGCCGGATGCTTCCAGTCCGGGCAGAATGTCCGGTGAACAGCAATGGGCCGGCCAGCGACGACGGCGGCCCGTCCATCGCCGAGAACCCGGCGGCACCTGCCGGGACACGACGCCGACCGGCGGCGTCATGGAGCACTGGAGGAAGGCATGCACCAGCCACAGGACAGCGTCACGCTCATCGCCGGCGAGTACGCCGCCGAGATCTCCCCGCGGGGAGCACGCCTGCTGGCGCTCTCACACGGGCAGGAGGACCTGGTGGTGCCGGCCGACCGGACCGAGGGCGGGTACGCCGGCTGCGTGCTCGCGCCCTGGCCCAATCGCATAGCCGGCGCCTCCTACACCGTCGACGGCTCCGCCCACGAGCTGGCGGCCACTGAGGACTCCACCGGCGCGGCGCTGCACGGGCTGATCACCGAGCTGGACTTCACCGTGGCCCAGCAGACCGAGGACATCCTCGAGCTGACCGCCCGGCTGGAGGCCACAGAGGGGTACCCGTGGACTCTGGATCTGGTGCTCCGCGCCCGCCTGCTGCCGGAGGCCGGCCTGGGGATCACGCTGATGGCGCGCCAGCCGGTCACCGAGACCGACGCTGCGGACCAGGAGGAGCAGGAGGCCGACGAGGACGCGGTCGAGCCCGCGACGGCCGACGCGGCCGCGGCCGAGGAGACGGCCGAGACCCTCGACGCCCCTGCCGAGGACCCCAGTGCGGACTCCGGCGAGGAGTCTGCCGAGACCGATGCCGCCGCCGAAGCCGCCGAAGCCGCCGAGGCCGACGAGGCCCCGGCGTCGGAGGAGTCTGCCGAGACCGCCGAGGCCGCCGAGACGGACGAGGGCGCAGAGACGGACGAGGGCGCAGAGGCCGCGGACACGGAGGCCGAGGGCGCCGCGCAGGCGGATGAGACGCCCGCCGAGACCCCCGTGCGAGCTCCCTTCGGCGCCGGCTTCCACCCCTACCTGCGCGCAGGCGAGGCCCCGCTGGACGAGTGCCGGCTGACCCTGCCGGCGTCCACCGTCCTGAGCACCGAATCCGACGGCGAGGTCACCGGCCGCGAGACCGTCTCCGGCGATCTGGACCTGGTCGTCGGCCCGCGGCTGGACGGCCGCACGATCGACCATGCCTACACCGATCTGCCCGCCGAGGCCTGGATCGCCGAGCTGACCCACGACGCCTCGGGCCTGACCGTGCGGCTCATCGCCGACACGCCCTGGGCGCAGATCTTCACCGGAGACTCCATCGGCCGGGCCGGCGTCGCCGTCGAGCCGATGACCTGCCCGCCGGACGCCTTCAACTCTGGCGAGGACGTGGTGCGCCTGACGCCGGGCGAGTGGTTCCGCGTGGGCTACAGCATCGAGGCGCTGCGGGCCGGCTGACCCGCCGCCTCACCGACTGCCGAGACGACGTCGGCTCCGCCGCCGGGGACAGCCGCCGGAACGCCCCTCGCTGTGATCGGGCCGGGCCCGGGCAGGACTCAGGACTCAGGCAGGGCTCTGCTCCGCCGGCACCCACTGCATCGGGGAGTCCACCACGGCCCGCAGCGCGCGCAGCGCTCCGCCCGTGGTCGCCGGGGCGAGACCGGTGCCGGTCTCGCGCACCCGGAAGCTGGACCAGGGGGCGGCCAGCACGCGCTGGCGCAGCTCCTCCTCGATCCGCGGGCGCAGCAGGTCGGCCAGCGGGCCGAACTCGCCGCCGAGGACGATGTCGTCGACGTCGAGCATGTTCACCGCTCCGGCCAGCGCGACGCCGAGCGCCCAGCCGGCCCGGTCGATGGCCGCCCGTGCCCGGGCGCCGGACTCGTCGTCCCACTCGGTGATCGCCACCAGCTCCTCGGCGGTGGAGCGCAGGTCCAGACCGGCCTCCTTCAGCAGGGCGCGCTTGCCCGCGAAGGCCTCCAGGCAGCCGGTGGCCCCGCAGCCGCAGAGCGGGCCGCCGGGCTGGACGGCGATGTGCCCGACCTCCCCGGCCCAGCCGCGCGGGCCGGCGTCGACGACGCCGTCGATGACCACCGCCGCGCCGATGCCCATCTGGGCCGAGACGTAGAGGAAGGACTGCTCGACCTCGTCCTGCCGGGTCAGGTCCTGGGCGACGGCCAACGCGGCGAGCTTGGCCTCGTTGGCGGTGACCACGAAGTCGCCGAACTCGCCGTAGACCGGCTCCTCACGGTTCAGCACCGGCGGAAGCCCGGCGTCGTCGACCGGGCGCGGCAGCACCTCGCCGAGCGCCTCGGGCACGTCGACGTCCCGCCACCCGAGGTTCGGGGCCAGCAGCAGATGGTCCTCGCCGGCCGAGACCAGGCCGGGCATGGCCAGCACGGTGCCGACCACCCGTGCCCCGCGGTCGCCGGCACGACGGGCCACCCGCGAGGCGAGCGCGCCGAGCTGCGGCAGCACCGAGGTCGGCTCGGAGTCGCGGAAGTCGCCCTCGACGACCTCCTCCGCCAGGATCGCCCCGGTCAGATCGAGCACCCGGGCGGCCATGAAGTCCACGTTGACCTCGACGCCCAGACCGGCCAGCGTGCTGCGCGCCGGATGCAGCGGCACCGCCGGGCGCCCGCGGCTGCCGCCGACGATGGGCGAGCCTTCGCGCACGATGCCGGCGGCGAGCAGATCGTCGACCAGCCGGGAGACGGTCGAGCGCGTCATCCCGGTGCGCGTGCTCAGATCGGCGCGGGAGAGCGGCTCGGCGGCGGAGAAGATCTCCTCGGTGATGAGCAGCAGGTTCGACTCGCGCAGCGTCTCCTGGCGCGCGCCCGGCCGCTGCGGGCGGCGCTGCGCCGGCCGCTCGCGACGCCCGCCCAGACCGGGCTGGACATCGTCGCCGCCGCCGTTGAGCCCCCGGCCGGCGCCACGGCGGCCCAGCCGGGCGATCGGATCCGGACCGACGACGCGCCCGCCGGCGGCGCGAGCCTCTCCCCGCGCGGCATTCTGGCCGGCATCCGGCGCGGCATCCGGCGCGGCGTCCTGACCGGCGTCCTGGTCAGCGGTCCGGGCGGCGTCCTGGTCGGCGGCGCGCGCTCCGGCACCCCGCCCGGACCCGGACGCGGGTCCGGCGGGCTGCTGGGCGTCGGCGTCGCCGGGTCTCGATTCGGTCACGGACTTGATCTTATCCCCCAGAGGATTTAGGTTCGATCTAGAAACAAAATGAGTGCCGAGTCACACCTGTGCTCCACACTATGCGTTCGCCCCGCACTCTTCTGCCAAGGAGGACCTCCATGACCCATCACGACGCCGTCTCCCCCAAGTTCTCGTTCGGCCTCTGGACCGTCGGCTGGACCGCCCAGGACCAGTTCGGCTCCGCCTCGCGCCCGGCCTTCGACCCGTGGGAGTACCTGCCTCGGATCAAGGAGGCCGGAGCCGACGGCGTCACCTTCCATGACGACGACGTCGCCCCCTTCGGCACCGACGACGCCGAGCGGGAGACGTACTTCGCGAAGTTCAAGGACGTCGCCGAGCAGGTCGGGCTGACCGTCGAGATGGTCACCACCAACACCTTCGGCCACCCGGTCTTCAAGGACGGCGGGCTGACCTCCAACGACCGCTCGGTCCGCCGCTTCGGGCTGCGCAAGCTGCTGCGCAACGTCGACCGCGCCGCCGAGTTCGGCGCCGAGACCTTCGTGATGTGGGGCGGCCGCGAGGGCTCCGAGTACGACGGCGCGAAGGACCTGCACGCCGCGCACCAGCGCTACGCCGAGGGCATCGACACTGTCGCCTCCTACATCAAGGAGAAGGGCTACGACCTGCGCATCGGTCTGGAGCCGAAGCCGAACGAGCCCCGCGGCGACATCTTCCTGCCGACCATCGGCCACGCGCTGGGCTTCATCGCCGAGCTGGAGCACGGCGACATCGTCGGCCTGAACCCGGAGACCGGCCACGAGCAGATGGCGGGGCTGAACTTCACCCACGGCATCGCGCAGGCGCTCTGGGCCGGCAAGCTGTTCCACATCGACCTCAACGGCCAGCGCTCGATCAAGTACGACCAGGACCTGGTCTTCGGCCACGGCGACCTGACCTCGGCCTTCTTCACCATCGACCTGCTGGTCAACGGATTCCCCGGCGGCGGCCCGCGCTACGACGGCTGGTACCACTTCGACTACAAGCCCTCGCGCACCGACCACGTGCAGGGCATCTGGGACTCGGCGAAGGCCAACATCGAGATGGTCACCATGCTCGCGGAGAAGGCGAAGGCCTACCGCGCCGACGCGGAGGTCCAGGAGGCCATGCAGGCCGCCGGCATCTACGAGCTCGGCGAGCCCACGCTGGCCGCGGGCGAGTCGGTGTCCGACCTGCTGGCCGACCGGTCCGCCTACGAGGACTTCGACGCCGAGCAGGCCGCCGAGCGCAACTTCGGCTTCGTCAAGCTCAACCAGCTGGCGCTGAAGCACCTCATCGGCTGATCCGCCGACCCTGACGACCGGGGAAGCCGCCGCGTCGGACCGGGCACCGCCCGGGACGCCGGCGGCTTCCCCGCGCGCGTCTGCGGCCGGCCGCGCCCGGCTGTGCCGCAGGTCACGCGACCCGTCTAGACTGACCCCGATCCCGACACCCGCCTCAGCGCCAAGGAGACCGCAGTGCCCACGCTCGTCGCCGGCATCGATTCCTCGACCCAGTCCTGCAAAGTCGTCATCCGCGACGCCGAGACCGGCGAGCTGATCCGCACCGGCTCGGCCAAGCACCCCGACGGCACCTCCGTCGACCCCGCCGCCTGGTGGGAGGCGCTGCAGCAGGCGATCGCGGAGGCCGGCGGGCTGGCCGACGTCGCCGCGGCCGCCGTCGGCGGCCAGCAGCACGGGATGGTCGCCCTCGACGCCGACGGCGCGGTCATCCGCGACGCGCTGCTGTGGAACGACACCCGCTCGGCCGACGCCGCCGACGACCTGGTCACCGAGTTCGGCGGCGGCACGGCCGGCGCGGCCGAGTGGACCCGGATGACCGGCTCGGTGCCGGTGGCCTCGCTGACGGTGACCAAGCTGCGCTGGCTGGCCGACGCCGAGCCGGAGAACGCGCGGCGCGTGGCCGCCGTCGCCCTCCCCCACGACTGGCTGACCTGGAAGCTCTCCGGCTCCACCCGGCTGGAGGAGCTGACCACCGACCGCTCCGACGCCTCGGGCACCGGCTACTACGACCCCGCCGGCGGCGCCTACCGCCGCGACCTGCTGGCCCGGGCGCTGCGCATCGACCAGGCCGCCGCCGAGCAGATCGTGCTGCCGCGGGTGCTGGATCCCGGCGAGCGCGCCGGCACCGGCGACGCCGCCCGCGGCTGGGGCGAGCTGATCCTCGGGCCCGGCGCCGGGGATAACGCCGCCGCGGCCCTGGGATTGGGCATGACGCCTGGCGACGTGGCGATCTCCATCGGCACCTCCGGGGTCGTCTCGGCGATCTCCCCGCAGCCGATCCAGGACCCCACCGGCATGGTCACCGGCTTCGCCGACGCCACCGGCGCCTTCCTGCCGCTGGCGGTGACATTGAACGGCTCCCGCGTGCTCGACGGCGCGGCGACGATGCTCGACGTCGACCACGCCCGACTGGCCGAGCTGGCGCTCTCCGCCGAGCCCGGCGCCGACGGGCTGACGCTGATCCCGTACCTGGAGGGCGAGCGCACGCCGAACCTGCCGCGGGCCACCGGCTCCTTCGTCGGGCTCTCGCTGGCGTCGATGAACCCCGCCGACGTCGCCCGGGCCGCCGTCGAGGGCCTGCTCTGCGGCCTGACCGACGGCCTGGAGGCGATGACCGAGCAGGGCGTGCCGGTGGAGTCGGTGAAGCTCATCGGCGGCGCGGCCCGCTCGGCGGCGGTGCAGCAGATCGCCCCGGCGGTGCTGGGCCGCGAGGTGCAGGTGCCCGAGCCGGGCGAGTACGTCGCCGACGGCGCGGCACGGCAGGCGGCGTGGGTGCTCCCCGGTGCCGCGCAGCCGCCGTCGTGGACGACGTCGCCGGTGCACACCTTCACCGCCGCGCCGACCCCGCAGGTGCGCGAGGCCTACGCCGCCCGCCGCGGGCTCTACGCCGAGCGGGACTAGAACACTCGCCGCCGGCCCAGCCCCGCCCCGCTCCGGGATGACTCGGCGGAACGTGCGGGAATGCCGTGGCTTTCCCACGCATTCCGCCGAGTCATCGGTTCCGGGCCGGGCGGGCGGCGGTCGGCCGATCAGCCGGCGGAGCGCTCCTGGTGGGCGCGGAGGAACCACTGGAACTGTTCGAGCTCCTTGGTCTGGCCGATGAGGATGTCCTCGGTGATCGGGTCGACCTGGCCGGACTTGGCGATCACCTCGCGGTGGTCGGAGATGACGCCGCTGTAGACCTTGTCCAGCTCCGTCAGGTGGGTCATGGTGTCGGCCTTGCCCAGCGGGTAGTCCCCCCAGTGGCGGGCGCCGACCAGCTCGCCGGTGCGGCCGCTGGGGGATCCCCCGAGGGTGGCGATCCGCTCGGCGAGCTCGTCGACGAACCCGCGGACCGTGGTCACCTGCGGGTCGATCATCTCGTGCACGCCGATGAAGTGCGGGCCGGTGACGTTCCAGTGGACGTGCTTCAGCGTCAGCTGCAGGTCGTTCAAGGCGTGCAGCCGGATCTGCAGCAGTCCGGCGATCTCGTGGCCGTTCTCCGTCGCGAGGCCCGGGACGGTGTAGTCGGCGAACTGTTCGTCTGCCATACGGTGATGCCTCCTGGGGACGGTCCGTCCGCCCGTGGGGTCCTGGTGTCGTCGCGCATCTCGTGCTGACGTCTGCATGCTATGACGAGCGCCCCCGCCCTGGGGACCCCTCCGGCCCGGGACGCGGTGGCGCGTCGGGCCCTCCCACCACCGAGTGGCCGAATCGGCGCTCGGCACACGGTGCCCCGGGGCTCCCCTCCACGGAGTGGTCACTTTTGACGGCATCTCGGCCCTGAGTGGCACCTTCCAACGATGCAGCGCCGTCCTTCGTGACCACTCGATGGCGCCGTGCGGCGCACAGAGGCACAGAGGCACAGAGGCACAGAGGCACAGAGGCACAGCATCGAGGGACTCCCCCGGCCGGCGAAAGGGCCGTGCTCCTCCACAGGGACGGTCGTTCCGACGGCGACACGCCGGGCCGTGCACAGTCGCGCGTCCTGGCATTCCGCCGCGGACACCTCCGACGTCGACTGGGCACCATGACGACTGAGCACCCCGATCTCCGCCGCCGCCCTGTCCGCGACATCTCGACCCGCGGCTCTCCCCGCGCCACGCTGCTCGATGCCCAGCTCTCCTCCGCGGAACTCCGCCGTGCACGGGGCCACGGTCAGCTCCGACGGCTCGCCCACGGGCTCTACACCTCTCCGGATCACCTGCTCGAGGAGGACTCCGCGGCCCTCGAGACGCTCCACGCCCTCACGAGCGGTTCGGACCGGCTCGTCTCCCACGCCACGGCCGCCGTGCTCCAGGACATGAGGCCGGGCCGTCTCGACGCACCGTTCCATCTCACGAGTCCGCGGGCGGGCAGTCGTGTCCGACGTCCGGGCCTCGTGGTCGGGCACCGCACGGACGTGCCGGAGCAGTTCACCACCGAGACGCTGGGGCTACCCGCGACCCATCCCGCGTGGACGTTCGTCGACCTCTGTCCCCAGCTGAACGGGCTTCTCGACGCCGTGACACTCGCCGATCAGATGCTGCGCGCCCCGCGCCCGGAGTTCGGCGAGCGCGGCAGCCAGCTCACCTCGCCCGAGCAGCTCGAAGCCGCCGTCGCCGCTCGGACCGCCTCGCCCGGCGTGCGCCTGGCCCGGAACGCGGCGCACCTGGCGCGGGAGCGGGTCGATTCGCCGCGAGAGACGGAGCTGCGGCTGGCGATCCTCCGCGCAGGCCTGCCCGAGCCCTCCGTCAACATCCGGGTCCGCGATGAGCAGGGCAGGACGCTCTTCCAGCCGGACCTGGCCTTCGAGGACCTGCGCGTGGCCGTCCAGTACGACGGGCATCATCATTCCGATCCGCAGCAGGTCGAACGCGACGTCGCCCGCGCCGAGATCGCGATGGCCCACGGGTGGATCGAGGTGCGACTGACGAACCGTCACCGGGCCGCCGGATGGCAGGCGGCGATCCGCAAGATCGTCGACGCGCTGCGTGCCCACGGGTGGAGGCCCGATGGGCGGATCCGCCGCCTCTGACGCGACGCGTGGTCGATTCTGACGGCTTCTGCGCGCCGAACACGGCGTGTCGGGCCGGAAGTCCCGTCAGAATCGACCACTCAGCGCCGGGCGGGGCGGGGCGGGAGGAGAGCACCCCCTCAGCCCACGCGAGCGGGGGTGGTCATCACCCGCGCGCCCGTGACCTCGCGCAGCGCGCCGGTCAGCTCGATCTCGCCGGCCAGCGGCAGGTCGCCCGCCGAGCGGCCGATCCACAGGTCCATCGTGCCCGGCTCGACGATGCGCCGCAGGTCGACGCCGATGAAGGAGAACCGATCCGCGTGCACCTCGAAGGTCACCTGCTTCGACTCGCCCGGGGCCAGCGCGGCGCGGGCGTAGCCGATCAGCTGCCGCACCGGACGCGCCACCTGGGCGATCCGGTCACCGACGTAGAGCTGGACCAGCTCGTCCACCGGACGCTCGCCGGTGTTGGTCACCGTCGCCGAGACCTCCACAGTGCCGTCCACCGGGATCTCGGCGGCCGAGACCTCCCACGCGGAGTACTCCACCGTCGTGTAGCTCAGTCCGTGGCCGAAGGGGTACAGCGGCGTCGGGTCCAGGTTGGAGACGCCCTGGCTGTTCTGCCCCAGCGGCGCGGCCAGGTAGCCGGCCGGCTGGCCGCCCGGCAGCGCGGGCACGCCGATCGGCAGCCGCCCGGCGGGCTCGACGGCCCCGGTGAGCAGCTCGGCCAGCGCCGGGCCGCCCTCCTCGCCGGGGAAGAACGCCTGCACGATGGCCGCGCAGCGCTCCGCCACCGCCCCGAGCGCATAGGGCCGGCCGGAGACGACGACGAGCACCACCTCAGTGCCCGAGGCCTCGGCGGCGTCGAGCACCGTCTCCACCAGCTCCTGCTGGGCGCCGGGCAGCCGCAGGTCCTCGACGTCGCAGCCCTCGCCGGAGGTGCCGGCGCCGAACATGCCCGCCAGGTCGCCGACGGTGACCACCGCCAGATCCGCAGCGGCGGCCTGTTCGGCGGCCTCAGCGATCCGCGAGGCGTCGTGCTCGACGATCGGGCAGCCGCTCGCGTGGGTGATCTCGGCATCGCCCCAGGCCTCGCGCAGCGACTCCAGGATGGTCGGCATCGGCACGCCGATCCCGCGATGCGGGAAGGTGCCTTCGGGATACTTCGCCAGCACGTGGTTCGGGAAGGAGTAGCAGCCCATCATCGTCCGCGGCTCGTCGGCCGAGGGCCCGACGACGGCCACGCGCTTTCCGGACAGCGCCTCGGGCCGCGCCGGCAGCACGCCGTCGTCGTTCTTCAGCAGCACCAGCGAGCGCTCGGCGACCTTCTTGGCCAGGGCGCGGTTGGACGCCGAGTCCAGGTCCGTCGACTCGTCGACGGCCGGCTCCCAGGTCTCGCCCGGGCCGGCGTCGAGCATCCCGAGCTCGACCTTCTGGCGCAGCACCCGGCGCACCGAGCGGTCGACGACCGCCTCGTCCAGCGTCCCGTCGCGGACCTGCCGGGCCAGCGTGCGGTAGCCGCCGGTGTGCGGCAGCTCGACGTCGAGGCCGGCCGAGATCGCCAGCCGGGCGGCCTCGGGCTGATCGGCGGCCGCCCGGTGCATCGACTCCAGGAAGGCCACCGACCAGTAGTCGGCGACCACGGTGCCCTCGAAGCCCCATTGTTCGCGCAGGATCTCGGTGAGCAGCCGGTGCGAGGCCGCCGGCGGCTCGCCGTCGAGGTCGGCGTAGGAGTTCATCACCGAGCCGACCCGCCCCTCGCGGACGGCCATCTCGAACGGCGGCAGGATCACATCGTGCAGCTCGCGCGGGCCGATGTGCACCGGGGCGTGATTCCGCCCGGCCCGCGAGGCGGCGTAGCCGGCGAAATGCTTCAGCGTGGCGAGGATGCCGGCCCGCTGCAGCCCCTGCACGTAGGCGGTGCCCACGGTGCCGACGACGTGCGGGTCCTCGCCGATGGTCTCCTCCACGCGGCCCCAGCGGGCGTCGCGGACGACGTCGAGCACCGGCGAGAGCCCCTGCTGGACGCCGACGGCGGCCATGTCGCGGCCGATGGCGGCGGCCATCTCCTCGATCAGGTCGGGGTCGAAGGTCGCGCCCCAGGCCAGCGAGGTCGGATAGACCGTCGCCTGATAGGCGGTGAAGCCCGTCAGGCACTCCTCGTGGGCGATGGCCGGGATGCCGAAACGGCTGGCCGCGACGACGGCGGCCTGCCGCGCGCGCAGGTCGGCCGCCCCCTCGGACACCGAGAGCGCCGTCGTCCCGTAGGTGCGGGTCAGGTGGCCCTCGCCGTCGACGATCTCCTGCTCGAAGGCCAGCTTGCCCGCCGACATCGCGCTCTCCATCGGCGCGACCTCGCCCTGGGCCTCCTCGTCCCGGCGCATCTCCCAGTGGGAGCCCAGCTGGGAGACCTTCTCCTCCAGGGTCATCTCGGCCAGCAGCGCCTCGACGCGCTCGGCGACGGGGCGTCCGGCGTCGTTCCAGACGCCGGTGCGGCGCTCGACGCTCGCATCAGTCACATCGGTCGCTTCGGTCACGGGAGTCTCCTTCGTCCTCTGGTCCATCCTCGGGGCGCCCGCGGCGGGGCGGGATCACTTGCTGAAGCCGGCGGTCAGACCGGCGACGATGTAGCGGCGGCCGACGACGTAGGCGGCCAGCAGCGGCAGCGCGGAGAGCACGACGGCGGCCAGCGTGGCCGGCACGTCGACGGCGAACTGGCCCTGGTACTCCCACAGCGACAGCGGCAGCACGCGCACTTCGCGGCTCTGCGTGAGGATCAGCGGGAAGAGGAACCCGTTCCACACCTGCAGCGCCTGGTAGATGCCGACGGTCATCATCGCCGGGACCGCCATCGGCAGCACGAGGTTGAGCAGGATCTTCCACTCGCCGGCGCCGTCCACGCGCATCGACTCGAAGAGCTCGGCCGGGATGTCGCGGACGAAGTTGACGATGATCAGCACGCTCAGCGGGATCGCGAAGGCGATCTGCGGCAGGATCAGCGCCCACAGGGTGTCGTACAGCCCGAGCTCGCGGATCAGGTAGTAGACGGGGATGATCGTCGCCTGCACCGGGATCGCGATGCCCAGCAGGATCAGGCTGAACAGCCGGCGGCCGCCGAAGGTCGTCGAGCGGACGATGTAGTACGAGGCCATCAGCGAGACCGCCAGCACCGCCGCCACCACGGCCAGAGTGACGATGACCGAGTTGGCGAAGAAGTGCAGGAAGTCGTTCTCGAGGACCTTGACGAAGTTCTGCAGCGTCGGCTCGCTCGACGGCACCAGCGGGTTCGACTGCGCCAGGTCCTGGCGGCTGCGGAACGCGGTGATGACGATGAAGTAGATGGGCAGGATGATGACCGCCAGCCAGGCCCAGCCGGCGAGGCCGCCCAGGATGTTCGGCCGGTCGGTGGGCTTGCGGGCCTTGTGGTTCGGGCCCGGCGCCGTCGGGGCCGAACCGGGCGGGCGGGCTGCTCCGGCGCTCGCGGTCGCGCGGCCGGTCCGCCGACGGGTGGTGTCGTCCACAGTCGTGCTCATCTCACGCCCCTGCCTTGTCGCTCTCCATGCGGCTGGATCCGGAGATCTTGTTCAGCAGCAGGGAGAGGGTCACTCCGACGGCCACCAGGAGCACCGCGATGGCCGAGGCTCCGCCCATGTCGTACTCGCGGAAGCCGGTGATGTACATGTCCAGCGGAAGGATCCGGGTCGCTCCGGCCGGTCCGCCCTGGGTGAGGACGAAGACCAGGTCGAAGTAGGTCAGCGATCCCACCAGCATCAGCGTCGAGGACGTGATGATCGTGTAGCGCAGCTGCGGCAGCGTCAGGCTGAAGAACTGGCGCATGCGGCCGGCGCCGTCGATCGTCGCCGCCTCGTAGATGGTCGCCGGGATCTGCCGCACGCCGGCCTGGTAGAGCAGCGAGTGGAACGGCACGAAGCACCAGCCGACGACGAAGATCACCACCAGCAGCGCGATGTCGGGGCTGCCGAGCCACTGGGCCGGCAGCCAGTCCCACCCCAGCGCCGGCGTCAGGCCGTAGTTGGGGCTGAAGAGCGTCTGGAAGGTGATGCCGACCGCCACCGAGGAGAACAGCAGCGGCAGGAAGTACAGCACCGACAGGAAGGCTCGGTACTTCTGCTGGCCGGCCATGAACACGCCCAGCAGCAGCGCCGCCGGCGCCTGGAAGACATAGGAGATGATCACGAAGAGGAAGGTCAGCCACAGCGCATGGCGCGTCTGGTCCTCCTGCAGGATGCGGAACCAGGTGTCGAGGCCGGCGAAGGAGGGCGTGCCGAGGCCGTCCCAGGACATGAAGGACAGCACCACGACGCCGGCCAGCGGCACCAGGGCGAAGAGGCCGAAGAAGAGCACCGCCGGCAGCGCCATCAGGAACGAGGGCCCCTGACGGCGCCGGGCGTCGGACCGGGGGGACGTCACAGTCTGAGTCATGCTGCGATCAGCCCTGCTGTCCGTTCATCGCCTCGGAGAACTCCTCCGGGGTGATCTCGCCGACGAGGATCTTCTCCAGGTTCTCCATCAGCGGCTGCGAGACCTCGGGGGACACCGCCTGGTCCCAGGAGAGCTGGAAGTGGTCCGCCTCGCTGACCAGCTCGTCGGCGAAGGTCAGGAAGTCGGCGTTCTCCGCGGCCTCGATCTCCTCGCCGATGTCGTTCAGCGGCGGCAGGTTGCCGTCGTCGAGGGTGTTCTGGACGTACTCGTCGTTGTAGAGGTGCTCGGAGATGTAGTCGACGGCGACCTGCTGCTCCTCCTCGGAGGCGTCGGCGGAGACCGACCAGAAGTTCGCCGGGTTGCCGGTGACGTTGCTCGGGTCGCCCTCGCCGGACTCCAGCGCGGGGAACTCGGTGAAGGCGAAGGCGTCGGACTCCGCGAACTCCGGGAAGTCGGCGTGGATGGTCGAGTAGACCCAGCTGCCCTGCAGCAGCATCGCGGCCTCGCCCTCGGCGAGCAGGCGCGCGTCCTCGTTCTGCGAGGCGTCGACGCCGGTGAAGGTCTCGTCGAAGCCGCCCTCGTCGGCCAGCCACTGGATCTCCTCCAGAGCCCAGAGGATCGACTCGTCGCTCCAGGCGCCCTCCTCGCCGTCGACGACGGCCTGGAAGACCTCGGCGCCGCCGTGGCGGTCGGTGAGGTATTGCAGCCACATCAGCGCCGGCCAGACGGAGCCGCCGGCCAGCGAGAAGGGCGTGTACCCGGCGTCGCGGAGCTGCGGGATGACCTCCTTGACCTCGGCCCAGGTCTGCGGCGGCTCGACCCCGGCCTCGTCGAAGACGTCCTGATTGAGGTACATGACCGCCGGCTGCACGCCGCTCATCGGCACGCCGTAGACCGAGCCGTCGACGACGCCGTTCTGCCAGACCGAGTCGTGCACGCGCGACTCCAGGTCGCCGACCTCGTCGCTGAGGTCGACGACGCGCTCCTCGGCGACGTACTCGGCCAGCGTGCCGCCGGTCCAGTTCATGATCAGCGTCGGCGCCTCGCCGGAGCCGACGACAGTGCGGATGCGCTCCTTGTAGGCGTCGTTCTCGAAGGACTCGACGGCGATCTGCCGACCGTCCTCGGCCTGCTCGTTCCAGCGCTCGATGTCGGACTCGACGTTCGGCCAGCCGCCGCCGGTCAGGATCCAGGCTCCGGCGCCGTCTCCGGAGCCGCCGCCGGAGCCGCCGCAGGCGGAGAGGGCCAGCAGCGAGGCGGCCGCGAGGCTCGCCGCGCCGGCGCGGGTGCCGGCGCGGGTGCCGGTGCGGGTGAGGGTGCGGGTGGTCATGAGAGGTCCTTTCTCATCAGGGCGAGCAGCCGTCGGTCGACCGGAGGGGTGCGGTCGCACGGCAGGTGATGCGAGGTGATCAGCATTTCGTCTTGCGGAAAGACTAAATAGCTCGCAGTCGGGTGTCAAGCGCCACATATGTCTCTGCTCACACGGCCGGACGCGAGGCGGGCGACGGACGACCGACTCCGGCCCTCCGCCGCCCGCGCGGCGCCTCGACACCCTCCCGCGAGGCGGGAGGGGCCGACGGCTCACTGCCCCTGTGTCGCGTTCATCTCCGCGGCGAACTCCTCCGGGGTCATCTCCTGCAGGAAGACCTTCTCCAGGTTCTCCAGCAGCGGCTGCACCTGCGAGGGGGCGACCGCCTGGTCCCAGGAGAGCTGGAAGCTCTCGGCCTCCTGGACGGCGTCGTAGGCGAAGCCCAGGAACTCCTGGTCCTCGGTCTCGGCGATCTTCTCCTCCAGACCGGTCAGCGGCGGCAGATTGCCGGTCTCCAGCATCCCGTCGACGTACCCCTCGTTGAACAGCGACTCCTCGAGGTAGTCCGAGGCGGCCTGACGCTGCTCCTCGCTCGCGTCGGCGGAGATCGACCAGAAGTTCGCCGGATTGCCGACGATGTTGCTCGGCTCGCCCTCGCCCCCCTCGACGGCCGGGAAGGTGGTGAAGCCCAGGTCGCCGGACTCGACGACGTCGGGCTCGTCCTGCAGCAGCCGCGAGTAGACCCAGCTGCCCTGCAGGACCATGGCGGCCTCGCCGTCGGCGACGAGCTGACCGTCCTCGTTCTGGTCGGCGGTGACCGAGGCGAAGCCGGGATCGAAGGCGCCGGCCTCGACGAGCTCCTGGCAGCGCTCCATCGCCTCGACGATGGCCGGATGGGACCAGGCGTCCTCCTCGCCGGCGACGACGGCCTCGAACGCCTCCGCCCCGCCCAGCCGGTCGGTCAGATAGGAGGCCCACATCAGGTACGGCCAGCGCGAGTTGCCGGCCAGCGAGAACGGATGCACGCCGTGCTCCTCGAGCACCGGCACCACGTCCATGACCTCCTGCCAGGTCGCGGGCACCTCGACGCCGGCGTCGGCGAAGACCTGCTTGTTGTAGTAGAGGACCACCGGCTGCATGTTGTTCATCGGCACGGCGTAGGTGCTGCCGTCGACGACGCCGTTGGCGGCCACCGAGTCGATGAGCCGGTCCTGCAGACCCTGGGTGGACTCGGTGATGTCGACGACGTAGCCCTCGTCGATGTACTCGAGCAGCGTGCCGCCGGTCCAGCCGACGATCATCGTCGGCGCCTCGCCGGAGCCCACCGCCGTGCGGATCCGCTCCTTGTAGACGTCGTTGGCGAAGCTCTCGACCTGGACGTCGACCCCCTCGGTCTCCTCGCTGTAGCGATCCAGGTCCTCCTCCACGACCGGCCAGACGCCGCCGTTGAGGACCCAGGCGTCGGGATCCCCCTCGCCTCCGGAGCCGCCGCAGGCGGAGAGGGCGAGCAGCGAGACGACCGAGAGGCCGGCGACGGCGGACGTCGTTCGACGTACAGGCATGGGCGTGATCCTTTCCTCATCAGGACAGGTGAGTGATGCGCACCACATTATGTGGTGCCGCAAAACTAATGCCGACGGGAACAAGTGTCAACCATCACATGAACAGACGTTCAGCCCGCCTCCGCCCCGCCCCCGGAACATCCCCCGACATACGATGAGTCCGCGGCTCGGGTGGGAAAGAGTCGTCTTTCCCACCCGAGCCGCGGACTCATCGCTGCCGCAGCGGCGGCCTCGCTCAGGCGACCAGGGCGTAGACCACCCAGGCCAGCAGGAAGGCCAGCACGCCGATGGCGGTGCCGATGACCGACCAGGTCTTCAGCGTGGTCAGCGTGTCGAAGCCGCAGAACCGGCCGACCATCCAGAAGCCGGAGTCGTTGAAGTGCGAGCAGGTGATCGAGCCGGCCACGATGGCCACCACGATCGCCGCCAGTCCGAAGCCCTCCAGGCCCAGCTCGGCGACGCTCGGAGCCATGATCGAGCCCGCCGTCGTCGCCGCGACCGTCGCCGAGCCCTGCGCGACGCGCACGGCGACGGCGACCAGGAAGCCCGCCAGGATGACCGGCATGCCGAAGGAGTCCAGCGCCGAGGCGATGGAGTCGCCGATGCCGGTGGCGGTCAGCACGCCGCCGAAGGCGCCGCCGGCGCCGGTGATCAGGATGATCGAGCAGACCGGGGCGAAGGCCTTGTCCACCAGGTCCGAGAGTCCGGAGCGGACGTCCTGCACTCCGCGGCGCGGGCGCAGGTACAGCAGGTACATCGCCGCCAGCGTGGCGATCAGCAGCGCGATCGGCGTCGGGCCGATGAGTTTGGAGATGGTCAGCCCGACGTTGCCGGAGTCGACGGCGCCGGTGGACTCCAACGTGCTGAAGACCGTGTTGTAGAAGATCAGCGCCAGCGGCAGCAGCAGGCAGAAGATCACAGTGCCGAACTTCGGCGCGCGGACGTGCTCGGTGATCTCCGGCTCGCCGAAGATGTCCGGCACCGGCATGTTCGGGTGGTTCTTCGCCAGCAGCAGGCCCAGCCGGTAGCCGGCCAGGTACCAGGTCGGGATGCCGACGAGCATCGCGACGACGAGCACCGTGCCGATGTCGGCGCCCATCACCGTCGCCGCCGCCGTCGGGCCGGGGTGCGGCGGGGTGAGCGCGTGCATCATCAGGAACGCGCCGACCGAGGGCAGCACGTAGATCATGAAGCCGCCCTGCAGCCGCCGGGCGACGGTGTAGATGATCGGCAGCATCACGATGAAGCCGGCGTCGAGGAAGATCGGGAAGGCGTAGAACAGCGAGGCCACCGCCAGCGCCAGCGGGGCGCGCTTCTCGCCGAAGGTCGCCAGCATCCGGTCGGCCAGCACCTGGGCGCCGCCGGAGACTTCGACGAGTCGGCCGAGGACGGCGCCGAAGCCGATGAGCAGCGCGACGCCGCCGATGGTCGAGGAGAACCCGTCGACGACGACGTCGAAGACCTCCCCGTAGTGGATGCCGGCGGCCAGTCCGGTCGCCAGCGAGGTGATGATCAGGGCGAAGAAGGCGTGCAGGCGGACCTTGATGATCAGCACCAGCAGCAGCACGATCGCCAGTGCGGCGATCGTCAGCAGCACCGGAGTGCCGGGCTCGAAGGCCCGTCCGACGTCGGCGGCGGCCAGGGGTGACAGCCCGGACGACAGTGTCTCAAGCATACGGGGATTCTCCGTGGGTCGCCCGCCGCCTCAGGCGGCGGGATGGCGGACGAGGATGACGTGATGGGGGGGTGGGGGGAGGCGCGCCGCGCGGCGGGGGTCGCCGCAGACGCGGCGACGATGCTCGCCGGCGGCGCGGGATGCACTCCGGCCGGAGCCCGCCGTCGACGACTGCGACGGCGGACCCGGACCGATGTGCGGTGGCGGCGGGCGTCGACTGCGGCGGGCGTCGACTGCCCGAGGCCGCGCGGTCGCCGCGCGGCCGGGGAGGGATCAGACCTGGTCGCTGCCGGTGCCGCGCGGCGCCGGCCCCAGCTCGCGCAGCAGGTCGCCCATCTTCGCGTAGGCCTTGTTCCGGTAGGCGACCAGCTCGGCGGCGGTCTCCTCGTCGAAGTCGCCGGTCCAGCCCTTGCCGTTCTTCACGCCGTGACGGCCGGCCTCGACGTGGTCGGTGAGCATCGTCGGCGTCGCCATCCGCTCGCCGTAGGCGTCCTCGACGATCTTGAAGCACTTGGCGTAGACGTCCAGGCCGGCCTGGTCGGCGATGGCGAACGGCCCGAAGAAGCCCAGCCGGAAGCCGAAGGTGGTGCGCACGATGGTGTCGACCGCCTCCGGGGTGGCCACGCCCTCCTCGACGACGTTCACCGCCTCCTTCAGCAGCGCGTACTGCAGGCGGTTGAGCACCATGCCCGGCTTGTCGGCGACCTCGGCGCCCTCCTTGCCCGAGCGCTCCAGCAGCTCCTTGACCGCCGCGACGGCCTCGGGGGCGGTCTCCTCGCCGGAGACCAGCTCCACACCGGGGATGAACGGCGCCGGGTTGGAGTAGTGCACGGTGAAGAACCGCTCGGGGCGCGTCACCGCCGGCGCCAGCACGTGCACCGGGATGGTGGAGGTGTTGGTGCCGATGATCGCGTCGTCGCGGGCGCTCGCGGAGATCCGGCCGAGGACGTCCTTCTTCACCTCGGGGGACTCGAAGACCGCCTCCTCGATGAAGTCGACGTCGGCGACGGCGTCCTCCAGCGTGCGGCCGGCGGTCAGGTTCGCCCGGATGGTCTCGGTGGAGCCTGCCGGGTAGAGGCCCTGGTCCTCGAAGTCCTGCGCCTCGCCGAGCAGACGCTCCAGGCCGCGGCGCGAGGCCTCGACGTCGACGTCGACGATCTCCACGGTGTAGCCGGCGAGCGCCAGCGACTGGGCGATGCCGCCGCCCATGTAGCCGGCGCCGACGACGGTGACGGTGCTGATGGACTGGACTGGGGATGTCATGGGGACCCTCCTGGGTGGTGGTCGGGCAGTGTCGGGATGCGGTCAGCCGCGCGGCGCCGAGGCGAGCACGCCGCGGATGTAGTCGCGGTTCTCGGCGCAGACGCCGATCGAGTCGGAGCCGTAGTGCTCGCAGCAGAACGGGCCGGTGAAGCCCAGCTCGAGCGCGCGGCGGATCATCCGGCGGTAGTTGATGTAGCCGGTCTTCAGCGGCGTCGGGGCGGAGAAGTATGCGCCGGTGGCCGGGTCGTAGTCCCGCGAGTAGTTCTTGATGTGCCAGAAGTTGGTGTGCGGCAGGACCTTCTCGTGCATCGCCTCCGGCGTGCCGCCCAGCTCGTCCAGCGGACGGTGCAGTCGCACCAGGTTGCCCAGGTCCGGATTGAGCCCGACGGCGGGGTGGTCGACCTCCTCGAGGAAGGCCACTGCGCGCTCGGGAGTGCCGATGAAGGTGTCCTCGTACATCTCCAGGCTCAGCTGGATGCCGTTGGCCTGCGCGTGGTCGCCGAGCTCGCGGACGCGCTCGATCGCCAGCGGACGCAGCGCCGGGTCGTCGACGTGGCCGGCGGCGTGCCAGAACCACTGCGCCTCGGCCTGGGCGGGGGTGAAGGCCTGCATGAAGCCGGTGTTGACGATCGTCGCGCCGAACGTCGGGGCGACGTCGATCAGCCGGTGGGCGTCGGCGAGGTTCCGCTCGCCGTGCTCGGCGTCGACGACGGAGTTCCGCGTCATCGAGATGGACGAGATGCCCAGCCCCTCGGCGGCCAGCACGCCGCGGAACTCCTCCAGCCGCTCGGCGGAGAGCCGGTGCAGCGGCAGCCAGGCGTCGGTGGGGTCGATGTGGTCGAAGCCCAGCTCGCGCATCTGCCGCAGGCAGTCGGCCCAGTAGGCGGCGTCGGCCTCGTGCACGGGCGTGCCGTCGGGCGTGGTGCTGCCGAAGGCCAGCATGTTGCCGGCGATCGGCCAGGTCTCAGCGTCGTGGGCGATCAACGGATCGAACCTCCAGAATCTGCGGACGTCGGCGTCCGCCGGCCATGTGACGCACACTACTGTCACATATCCAATAGGATATTGGGAAGTCGGTGACATGACGTGTCGCACCATCGGCCGATGACCGCATGATGAGAGAGGGATCCGCGGCGTCGAGCGCCCGGAGGACGTCCAGCTAGGATCGAGGGACCATGACGACTTCCCAGCCCGCCGCCGATTCCGGGCCCGGCCCCGACGACGCCGGCGCGCGCCCGAGCCCGTCGATCTCCCGGCGCGCGCTGCGCGACGGGGTCTACGACGCGCTGCTCGAGAAGATCCTGGACGGCTCCGCGCCGGCCGGCAGCTCGCTGACCATCGACGCGCTGGCCCGCGAGCTCGCCGTCTCCCCCACCCCGGTGCGCGAGGCGCTGGTGCAGATGGAGCACACCGGGCTGGTCACCCGCGAGGCGCTGAAGGGCTACCGCGTGGCCCCGCCGATGTCCCGCGAGCACCTCGAGCAGCTCTTCGACATGCGTCTCATCCTGGAGCCGGCCGCCGCCGCCCGCGCGATGGCCCGCATCGAGGAGCTGCTGCCCGAGCTGCGCGCCGCCCATGCCCGGCACGAGGCCGCCGCCGACCAGGTGCGCCGCCGACTCGACGAGGGCCGGCCGACCACCGGCGAGGGCTTCGCGGAGCTCCGCGAGTACTTCACCGCCGACTGGTCCTTCCACCTGGCGATCGTGCACGCCTCGGGCAACGTCTTCCTCCAGCAGTCGCTGGACTCGCTGCAGACCCACGTCCAGCGCATGCGCCAGACCGCCGACCACGGCCGGCTGGACATGGACGAGGCCGTCGCCGAGCACGCCGACGTGCTGGCGGCCTTCGAGACCCGGGAGCCGACGACCGTCGACGACGCCCTGCGCCGCCACCTGCACGCCGTCGCCGGCCGCGTCTCCTCCGACGGCTGAGCCCCGCCCCCTCGGCGATGAGTCCGTGGGACGGGCGGGAATGTCGCCGTATTCCCACCCGTCCCACGGACTCATCGCCCCAGGCCGGGGCGGGACAGGCCGGGGCGGGGGCTCAGCCGCCGAGTCGGGCCCAGGTCGTGTCGCGCACCAGCACCGGCAGGTGGTACAGCCCCGTGGTGGCGGCGATGTAGAGGTCCAGCCCCTCCGGACCGCCGAAGCAGAGATTGGCCACCACCTCCGGCACCGGCGCCGCACCCAGATGCGCGCCGTCGGCGGAGTACACGTGGACGCCGTCCGCCGCCGAGCTCCAGACCCGCCCGGCCGCGTCGACCCGGATGCCGTCGGGGACGCCCGACGGCGGCGTGAAGAGCACCCGCCCGCCGGTGCAGCGCACCCCGTCGTCAGTGCGGACGACGTCGTAGGAGCGCACGTGCCGGTGCCCGCCGGAGGCCAGCCGGCCTGCCGAGGTGTCGCTGACGTGCAGCACCGATTCGTCCGGGGAGAAGGCCAGGCCGTTGGGGTCGCCCATGTCGGTGATCATCGGCTCGGCCTCGCCCGTCCCCGGATCCACGCGGAAGACATGGCAGCCGCCGTACTCGAACTCGCCGGGATGACCCTCGCGCGGGTTCACGATCCCGTAGGGCGGGTCGGTGAACCACACCGCGCCGTCGGAGGCGACGACGACGTCGTTCGGCGAGTTGAAACGCCGGCCGGCGAAGCGCTCCACCAGCGGCTCGACGGCGCCGTCGCGCTCGACCTCCACCCGGCGCCGGCCGTGCGAGCACTGCACGATCGCCCCGTCGCCGCGGCGCGTGCGGCCATTGGTGAATTCGACCCCGGAGCGGTGGACGCGGGTCGCGCCGGCGGCCGGGTCATGCTCCAGGATGCGGTCGCCGGGGATGTCGCTGAAGCGGACCGTGCCCGTCTCCGGGATCCAGCAGGGGCCCTCGGACCAGATCGCCCCGTCGGCGACCTTCGTCGGCGTCACCCCTGCGGGGATCAGCCCGGCCCGGACCAGGGCGGCCAGCGTCTCCGCATCGGCGGGCGGGCCATCGGTGAGCGGGCCATCGGCGGGTGTGGAGCCTGCAGTCGTCACGGGCGTCTCCTTCCTCGCACGGCGGACAGCACGGCCGCCCTCTCGGAGCGGCGCCGCTCCGCCCCGGGGACAGGCTCATCATGCCATCCCGGCCGCGGACGAGGGACGGTCAGCCGCCGATCCGCGACCAGGTCGCGTCGCGCACAGTGACGGGCAGCCGGTAGATGCCGGTGGTGGCGGCGATGAACAGCTCGCGTCCCTCGGCGCCGCCGAAGCAGAGGTTCCCCACGACCTCCGGCACCGGGATCCGGCCCAGGTGCTCGCCGGCGTCGGTGTAGACGTGGACGCCGTCGGCCGCCGAGCTCCAGACGCGCCCGGCCTCGTCCACGCGGATCCCGTCCGGGATGCCGGCGGGGATCTCGAAGAGCGTCCTGCCACCTCGGCACCGGATCCGCCCCTCCTCCCGGACGACGTCGTAGGAGACCACCCGCCGCTCGCCGACGCCGGCCGGCCGGCGGACCGCCGAGGTGTCGCTGACGTGCAGCACCGACTCGTCCGGGGAGAACGCCAGACCGTTCGGCTCGGCGATGTCGGTGATCATCGGCTCAGCCTCCCCGGTCCCGGGGTCGACGCGGAAGACATGGCAGCCTCCGTACTCCATCTCCCCCGGGTGTCCTTCGCCCGCGACGGTGATGCCGTAGTGCGGGTCGGTGAACCAGACCGCGCCGTCGGAGGCGACGACGACGTCGTTCGGCGAGTTGAAGCGCCCGCCCGACCACCGCTCCACCAGCGACTCGACGACGCCGTCGCGCTCGACCTCCACCCGGCGCCGGCCGTGCGAGCACTGCACGATCGCCCCGTCGCCGCGGCGCGTGCGGCCGTTGGTGAACTCCACCCCGTCCCGATGCACCGACGTCGCCCCGGTGCGCAGATCATGCTGGAGGATGCGGTCCCCGTGGATGTCGCTCCAGCGCACCGTGCTCGTCTCCGGGATCCAGCACGGCCCCTCGGACCAGGTCGCGCCGTCGGCGATCTTCACCGGCGCGGCGCCGCCTCGGACCAGCTCGTCCACACCTGACATGGCCTCTCCTCCCTGACGCGTCATACCGCGGTGTAGCCGCCGTCGACCTGCAGATTCGCCCCGGTGATGAACGAGGCCTCGTCGGCGAGCAGGAAGCACATCGCCGCGGCGACCTCCTCCGGGTCGCCGATGCGCCCGACCGGATGCGTCGCGGCCAGCGTCTGTTCGGCCGCGGCCGGGTCCTCCTGACTGCCCAGGAAGGAGTCCAGGACCGCCGAGCGGACCGAGCCCGGCCCCACGGAGTTGCAGCGGATCCCCTCGGCGGCGTGCTCTCCGGCGATCTGCCGCGTCAGCTGGACGATCGCGCCCTTGGATGCGGCATAGGCCGCCTGGCCGTCCTGGCCCGCGAGCGCGGAGATGGACCCGGTGTTGACGATCGCCGCTCCGAGCCCGTGCTCCCGGGCGTGGCGCACCAGATGCTTGCATCCCAGGAACGCACCGCGGGCGTTGACCTGCAGGCACCGGTCCCAGTCCTCCACCGTGGTGTCGACCAGCGCCCGGGTGACGATGACGCCGGCATTGTTGACGAGCCCGGTCACCGGGCCGAGCGCCTCCGCCGTCTCGGCGATCATGCGCGCGACGTCGGCCTCCTGCGAGACGTCGACCGACAGCGCCGCGGCCGTGCCGCCGGCCGCGACGATCTCGTCGCGCACCTCCTCGGCGGAGGCTCGGTCGATGTCCGCCACCCCGACGGCCGCCCCGCGCCGGGCGGCCAGCCGTGCGGTCGCCGCACCGATCCCCGACCCGCCGCCGGTGACGATCACCGTCCGGCCGTCGAGCTGCGGCGTCTGCACCGATGGCTGTCCCTGTCTCATGCTCGCTCCTCCTCCGCGGCCGCCGCGCGGCGGCCCTCCGGTCGTCATCCCATCCTGCGCCGGACGCTCACGCCGCCAGAGGCCAGAGCGCGGCGAGGATGATCATCGTGGTCCATCCCAGCACTGTGGTCAGCACCGTCCAGGTGCGCAGCCCGTCCGCCACCGAGAGCCCCAGGAAGGTGTTGGCCACCCAGAATCCGGAATCGTTGATGTGCGACAGCGCCACTGATCCGCAGCCGATGGCCAGCACGATCAGCGCCACCTGGAAGGAGGTGAAGTCGCCGTCGACGACGACGTTCTGCACCAGTCCGGCCGAGGCGAGCGTGGCCACGGTGCCGGAGCCCTGCGCGACCTTGAAGACGGTGGCCAGCAGGAAGGCCATCAGCAGGATCGGCATGCCGGTGCCCAGCAGCTCCTGCGAGATGGTGTCGCCGACGCCGGTCTGGGTGAGCACCTCGGCGAAGACGCCGCCGGCGCCGGTCACGAAGACCACGATGGCCGCCGGGGCGAGCGAGGCGTCCATGACCCCGCTGAGGTCCCGCATGCTCCACCCGCCGCGGATCCCCAGCACGAAGATCGCCGCGGCCACCGTCACCAGCAGGGCGAAGGCCGGCTCGCCGACGAGCGAGACGACGCGTCCGGGGAGGCTGTCCTCCGCGACCACGAGCGACCCCAGGGTGCCGACGGTGATCATCAGCACCGGCAGCACCACCATGCTGGCCACGGCGAAGGCCCCGGGGCCGCGCACCGTCGCAGGCGCCGTCCGCACCGCCGTCGCGACGTCGCCGCCGCCGGCAGGTGCCGGGCGGCCGGCGGCTCCACCGGTCCCACCGGTCCCACCGGTCCCGCCGGTTCCGTCGGCCCCGTCCGGCTCGTCGTCCTCGCCGGCGGCCCGACGATCCTGCGCGTCGACCGTCTGCTCGAAGCGCCGCCGGACCATCGGGTCCAGCGGGAAGTCCCGCCGATCGGTGATCATCCGGCCGACGACGTGGACCAGGAAGCCCATGGGCACGGCGATCCCCAGGCCGAGCAGGGTCACCAGACCGACGTCGGCGCCGAGCAGCGTGGAGCTGCCGGTGACGCCGGGGTGCGGCGGCACCATGTTGTGGATGAACACCATAAGCGCGGCGATCGGCGCCCCGACCGCGATGGGCGCGCGATGGCCCGCGGCGCGCGCGAAGGAGAAGATGATCGGCAGCATGATGATGAAGCCGACGTCGAAGAAGATCGGCACCGCGAAGACCCCGGAGGTCAGCAGCAGGGCCGGGCCGACGCGCCGCGGGCCGAGGACGGACGTCAGCGACGTCGCGAGCGCGGCCGCGCCCCCGGTCTTCTCGATGATCGCGCCGAGCATGGCGCCCAGCCCGACCAGCAGGGCCACCGAGCCCAGCGTCCCGCCCATCCCGTCGACGAAGGTCGGGACGACTTCGTCCAGCGGCATCCCGCTGGCGAAGGCGGTCACCAGGGCGGCGGCGAGCAGGGCCACGAAGGCCGGAACTTTGAAGCGGATGACCAGCACCAGCAGTACGGCGACTGCGGCGACGGCCACTCCGATGACGGTGAGAGTGCTCATGGTCAGTGGTCTCCTTCCCCCGGACGACGCGGGCCCCTCGCGACGGTGCGGAGGGGCCCGACGACGTCAGCGGCGGACCGCCTCGATCTTCAGCATCTTGGCGATCGTGTCGTCGAGGACGGAGTCGTCGAAGACGCGCTTCCAGTCCTCCTTGATGATCATGTCCCGCCCGTGCCCCATGGCGATGTGGCAGGCCTCGGAGAACGGATTGTCGCCGCGCAGCGCATTGGCCAGCGCGACCTGGATGTGGCCGTGGAAGAGCGCCTCGGCGGCCTCGCGGGGCACCCCGACGGTGTCGACGGTCTCCTCGAGGGCCTCGTGGAGCAGCTCGCCGATCATGCAGGCGATGGTCTCCACCAGCGTCGGCTCCAGCACCGCGAGCTGCTTGACCGTGACCCAGTGGACGTCGATCACCGGCGCGTAGATGCTTCGGATGACCTCGGCGGCGCGCTCGGCGACGGCCGCGTCGCCGGACTCCACCGCGGCGACGGCGTGCTGCGGCGCGGCGACGCCGCCGAAGGTGTCGGCGTACTCCTCGTCGGTGCGCCGCTTGAGGAAGATCGAGGGGTGCGCCGGATGGGCGCAGACATACTCGACGTCCTCGCGGGGGCTCAGCAGCCCCGCATAGGCGGCGGCCGGGTCCAGGGTCATCAGGATCGCTCCGGCCGGCAGCAGCGGCACGACTTCGGCGCTGACGGTGCCCAGGGCGATGTCGGGCACCGCCAGGATGGCGACGTCGACGCCGTCGACGGCCTCCTCCAGCGGCAGGGTCTCCACACCGGCCTCGCGCAGCCGCTCGGCGCCGGCGTCGGACTTCTCCACATGGCGCACCTGCGCCTCCGTGGTGCGCAGGTTGTCGGTGATGCGGCGGCCCATCTTTCCGCCGGCGCCGATCAGCGCGATCGTCATGGTGTCGATCGTCGTGGTGTCGATGGTCATGCGTGCGTCCTCCTCAGGTGGCTCTTCAGGCAGTCCATGCTGTGGACGGTCCAGTCGTGCTCGGCCGTCGCAGTGGTCTCGGCGTCGCCCTGCCAGGGCAGCCAGTGCTCGATGATCTGGTCGATCCCGCGCTCCTCGGGCGCGACGGCCGCGACCATCGCCGCGTAGTCCAGCAGCCCCTCGCCCAGCCGCGCGCCGCTGAACGTGAAGCCGACCCAGCCGGGTTCGCGGGTGAAGGCGAAGTCCTTCACGTGCAGGTTCTTCACGTGCGCGGCGGTCGCGGCGACGACGTCGGCGGGGCGCTCGAGGGCGGCGACGGCGTTGCCCGGGTCCAGGGTGATGCCCAGCGCAGGGCTGTCCACGGTCTCGACGAGCTCGACCAGCGCGGTGGTCGGCAGCTGCTCGTAGGTCTCCAGCGCCAGCTCGACCCCGGCCGCCGCGTAGGCGGGCATCGCCGCGCGCAGCTGCTCGCGGGCGACGTCGACGGGGGTGTCGGCCGGCTGGACCATCGAGCGGACCGTCCCGGCGCCCAGCGCCTCGGCGATCTCGAGGAACCGCCGCAGATGTGCGGCACGCACGCCGCGGGTGCCCACCGCCAGCCGCAGCCCGAGGTCGTCGGCGAGGGAGCGCAGCTCGTGCAGCTGTGCGGCGTCCATGCCCTCCAGCGGCGCGTGGTCGCAGATCTCGAAGACCTCGGCGCCGAGCGAGGCGGCGTCGGCGAGCATCTGCGGCAGCGTCCAGGGCTCGGGAACCCGATCGGACGCCCGCCACAGATAGGCGTAGGTGCTGATGCCGAGCATGCGGCTCCTCCGATGAGACAGGTGCTGGGTGATCTGACTCACCACAGCGAATCAGGCGAACGCATAGTTGTCAACCGGTTGACCAATTGGGGTGGACTCGGGCCCGACTCGATAGACTCGCGGCATGCCTCGTTATCCGCAGAATCCGGCCGAAGAGCTCCACGGCAGGCTGTCGACGATCCCGGCCAGCACGCCGACGGCGGCAGTGGCCTCGCGTCTGCTGGCCTACTTCACCTCCGGAGAGCAGGAGCCCGGGACTCGGCTGCCCGCCGAGCGCCAGCTGGCCGAGATGCTGGGCACCGGCCGGTCAGCAGTGCGCGAGGCCCTGGCCGCCCTGGAGATCCTGGGCATCGTCGAGGTCCGTCCCGGCTCCGGGACCTACCTGCAGTCGCACGCCTCCGAGCTGCTCCCCCGCACGCTGAACTGGGGTCTGATGCTCGGCGCGCAGAACGTCGCCGACCTGGTCGAGCTGCGCTCGACGCTGGAGGCGCAGGCCGCACGGCACGCCGCCGAGCGGCGCGACGACGACGCCGTCGACCGCCTGCAGCGGCACGTCGACACGATGACCCGCCACCAGGACCTGGGTGACCGCCAGCAGTTCATCGAGGCCGATGCGCACTTCCATCAGGAGCTGGCGGCCTGCACCGGCAACGCCGCCCTCTCAGCGCTGCTGCAGAGTGTGCGCGCGCTGCTGCGCATCTGGGTCGACCGCGGCGTCGCCCGGCCGGAGGATGCCGAGCGGGCGATCACCGAGCATGCCGCGATCATCGAGGCGGTGCGCGTCGGCGATCCCGAGGCCGCGGCGGCGGCCATGGGCTCGCATATGGGCACCGCCCAGGATCGCGTGCTCACCGCCGTCGAGGATCACTCCGGCGCGGACGGCGCCGCAGCGGAGAGCACAGCGGACGGCGCGGAGGACGCCGCGGACTGAGTGGTCATTCCTGACGACGCCTGAGGCCGCAGACCGGCGTGTCGCGGGTCAGACGCCGTCAGAAGTGACCACTCAGCGAGGGAAGCCGAGACCGACGACGCCGCCGCCGCGGCGCGACTCAGCCGGCCGCCAGGCGCAGCAGCTCCAGATAGCCCTCCAGTCGCCAGGCGGCGCGGCCGACGAAGAGTCCGTCGACGTCGTCCATGGCGAGCAGCTCGGCGGCGTTGTCCTGGTGCACCGATCCGCCGTAGAGGATCGCCGCAGTGCGGCTGCCGAACTCGCCCTGCAGCGCGGCGAAGGGCGCTTCGAGCTCGGGCACTGTGGCCGGACGTCCATGCTCGCCGATCGCCCAGATGGGCTCGTAGGCGACCAGCACCCGGCCCAGCTCCTCCTCGGACAGCCCGTCCAGCGCCCCGCGGACCTGGGCGAGGATGTGCTCGGCCGAGCCGCCGGCGTCGCGCACCTCGGCCGGCTCGCCCACGCAGAGCAGCGGCGTCAGCCCGTGGCGCAGCGTCGCGGCGACCTTCGCCGCGGTGGTCTCCACCGTCTCGCCGAAGTGCTCGCGCCGCTCGGAGTGGCCGATCTCCACCAGCGCCGCGCCGGCGTCGGCGACCTGCGGCACCGAGACCTCCCCGGTCCAGGCGCCGGCGTCCTCCCAGTGGGCGTTCTGCGCGCCGACGACGACGCCGGAGCCCTCCAGCTCCGCGGCGACGGCGGCCAGCGCCGTGTGCGGCGGGATGACGAAGGGACGCACCCGCTCGCGCAGCCGCGGCTCCGCGGCCAGCGCCTCGGCCAGTCCGCGGGCGAACTCGCGGCCCTCGGCCAGCGTCTTGGTCATCTTCCAGCTGGTGCCCACCCACGGGGCGCCGTCGATCCGCTCCATGCGGCTCCTCCTCGACTCGGTGCTCGGACGCGCGATCCAGTCTCGCGACGCGGACTCAGGTCTCGGCGAGGTGCTCGCCGAGGGCCTGCATCAGCAGCGAGAAGGAGACCGCGCCCGGGTCGGGGGTGCCCAGCGACTTGTCGCCGAGGACCCGGGAGCGGCCCAGCCGCGCGGTCATGTCGGCGGTGTCCCGGGCCGCCTGCTGCGCGACCTGGGCGGCGGCGGTGATGGCCTCGGCCAGCGGCGTGCCGGCGTCGAGCCCCTTGCGCAGCTCGCCGGAGAACGGCACGGCGGCGTCGATCATCGTCTTGTCGCCGACCTCGGCGCCGCCCAGGCGGCGGACGGCGTCGACGGCGTCGAGCAGCGCCTGCCCCTTGGCCGCGTCGTCGCTGGCCCGCTCATCGGAGAGCGCGCGGCCGGCCGCGGTCAGCGCCGCGCCCCACAGCGCTCCGGAGGTGCCGCCGGCCGACTCGGCCCAGGCGGTGCCGGCGTGGACCAGCACCGTCCGGGCGCCGGCGCCGCGCTCCAGGGCGACGGCGCCGGCCTCGACGGCGCCGCGGGTGCCGAGCACCATGCCCTGGCCGTGGTCGCCGTCGCCTGCGATCGCGTCGATGCGGCCCAGCTCCTCCTCCTGCTCGGCGCAGATGCGCGCGAAGAGCTCGACCACCGACTGCACGCGGCCGGCCTGCCGCTGCGCGTCCTCCTGAGCGGCGGGGACCTCCTCCTCGCCGGGGGCGAAGAACGTGGTGCGCGGGCTCCGCGCGCCGTCGACGGCGCCGCGGCGGTAGGCCGGGGTGTCCACCGGAGCGGTCCAGTGCTGCTCCAGCTCCTCGTCGAGGTGGACCACCGTCAGCGAGAGTCCGGCCATGTCCAGGCTGGTGACGAACTCGCCGACCTCCGGACGCACCGGGGTCAGCCCGGCGGCCTCCAGCCGCTCGGCCACCCGGCCGTAGACGACGAAGAGCTCCTCGTACTTCACCGTGCCCAGACCGTTGAGGATGATCGCGACCCGTCCCGAGCCGATGCCGGGGTCCTCCTCCAGCACGCCGTCGACCAGCAGGTCGGCGACCTCGGAGGCGGAGCCCATCGGCAGGTCCTTCACACCCGGCTCGCCGTGGATGCCCAGGCCCACGCCCATGGTGTTCTCGGCGACGTGGAACAGCGGCTCCTCGGCGCCGGGCAACGTGCAGCCGTCGAAGGCCAGACCGAAGGAGCGGGTGGCGTCGTTGGCCTTGTACGCGACCCGCTCGGCCTCGGCGACGTCGGCACCGGCCTCGATGGCCGCCCCGGCGATCTTGAACACCGGCAGGTCGCCGGCGATGCCGCGGCGGTCGCGGTGGTTCTCCTCCGAGTTGGAGGCGACGTCGTCGCTGACCTTGACGATGCGCACGTCCACGCCCTCGGCCCGCAGCTTCTCCGCGGCGGCGCCGAAGTGCAGCACGTCGCCGGCGTAGTTGCCGAAGCCCAGGATGACGCCGCCGCCGTTCTCGGCGTTGCGGGCCACCGAGTAGACCTGCGAGGCCGACGGAGAGGCGAAGATGTTGCCGCAGGGCGCGCCGTGGCCCATGCCGGGCCCGACCCAGCCGGCGAAGGCCGGGTAGTGCCCGGAGCCGCCGCCGATCACCAGCGCCGGCTGGCCCTTCGGCGTCTCGGTGGCGCGCACGACGCCGCCGTGGACGGCGCTGACGTGCTCGGGGTGCGCGGCCACCAGGCCGCGGACCGCCTCGGCGGAGAAGTCGGATGCATCGTTGATCAGGTAGGTCATGTCTCGTCAGTCCTCGTGCTGTCCCGGGGCCCGACCAGCGGCGGGCGAGAAGGCGCCGGCGCTGGTACAGATGTTCTCTGACAATTGTTCTAACGCCCACCTTACGGCAGGATGGGTGACCAGCACCACTCTGAACCGCCGATCCGAGCGGAGGATACGATGAGTCGATCGACGAGGATCCGATGGAGGCTGAGATGAACGACCAGGCGCCCTCGCCCCCTGAGGACCCCGCCGCGACCGCCGGCCCGAGCCCCTCGGGGCCTGCGGCCGACGCCCCGGAGTCCGCGGAGGCCGCCGAGACCGAGCGGCTCTACCGCGCCGCGCAGCTCTACTACGAGCAGGGCGCAACGCAGGCCGAGGTCGCCGCGCAGCTGCAGGTCTCCCGCCCCTCCATCAGCCGGATGCTCTCCGAGGCTCGGACGCGCGGGATCGTCGAGATCCGCGTGCACCGTCCGTCGGCCTTCGGCGTCGACGATCTGCAGGAGCGGCTGCGCACCCGATTGGGACTGCATGAGGTGCTCATCGCCTCCGGCGACCAGCGCCAGCGCATCGGCATGGGGCTGGGGCCGCTGACCCGGCACGCGTTGGCCGGCACGCACCTCGGCCCCGGCGACGTGCTGCTGATCGCCTCCGGCGAGACCACCTACGCGCTGGCCCAGCAGCGACTGGGCTCCTTCTCCGGCGTCGTCGTCGCCCCCACCGTCGGCGGGCAGGCCGAGCCGGACCCCTGGCATCAGACCAACGAGGTCGTCCGCGCCTTCTCCTCCACCTCGGGCGGGTATCCGCACTACCTCTTCGCCCCGTCGATGCCCTCGCATGCGCTGCTGACCGCGCTGCAGGACGACCCCGGCTACCGGCAGATCGTCGCGGACTGGCGCACCGCGAAGGTCGCGCTGGTCGGCGTCGGCGCCCCGGCGCTCTCCCGCGAGTCGATCGCCCGGTCGGTGCCCCGCGACCACCCGAACCTGGCCCGCTCAGTGGGCGACGTGTGCCTGGCCTTCTTCGACCAGAACGGCGACGAGGTCACCTTCCCCGGCCACGAGCGGATGGTGCGCATCCCGGGAGAGGCGCTGCGCGCGGTGCCGCATCGCATCGCCGCCGCCGTCGGCGTGCACAAGGCCCCCAGCATCATCACCGCCGCGAAGTCGCAGTGGTTCACCACGCTGATCACCGACGAGGTCACCGCCCGCGCGATCGACCGCACGCCGTAGCCGAGGGCCGACGTCGCGAGGCCTCGGCCGGCGCGTCGGTCACCCGCGCGCGGAGCTGCCCTGCGCGACGGCCTCTTGAGCATGCCCGTTGCGATCGGAGTAGGAAGATTCGTCCAACCCCGACTGTGTCGGGTCGTGGTCGACCTCGCCGACGTCGTCCATCGTCGTCATCCAGTGGTAGAAGTTGTCGCCCCGATCCCTCAGCAGTCGATAGAGCCGGGCCGTGAGCTCGCGTCGCACCCCGTCCATCTCTGGCAGACCATGGACATTGTGCAGCTCGTCCGGATCACGATCGAGGTCATACAGCTCGTGGGTGGACTCAGGGTTGACCACGAGCTTGTAGCGCTCAGTCCGCAGCATACGCTGCGGATAGGGGAAGTGATGCCCGTGGAACTCGCAGACGATGTCGGGGGCCCAGTCGGACGCTTCGTCTCCACGCGCGAGCGGCACGAGACTGCGCGAGTCCACCGCCGGTGAGGAATCGATCCCGGCGAGATCCAGGATAGTCGCCGTGCAGTCGAGCAGGCTGACGAACTCCTCGCGCACCTGCCCGGCGACGCCGCTGGGGACGCGCAGGAGTCCAGCAGTGCGATAGATGTCCTCGTACATGGCCGGCCCCTTGTCGTGCAGACGATGTGCCCCAGTGAACTCGCCATGGTCGCTGCTGAAGAACACCGCCGTGGAGTCGGTGAGCCCGCGACGATCCAGCGCCTCGACGACGCGGCCGATCTCGTGGTCGATCATGGCGACATAGCCCTGGTACACGGCGATCAGCTTGCGCGTCGTCTCGATCGGCATGGTGTCGAAGGTCCAATGGGCGCTGTAGTTCTTCTGGACCGGCGGCTTCCCCTCGAAGGTCTCGACGATCGAGCCCGGCAGCTCGACATCCTCAGGATCGATCAGGTCGAAGTACTCCTCGGGCAGCACATAGGGCAGGTGCGGGCCGAAGAAGTTCAGCTGGAGGAAGAACGGCCGGGAGCCCGACCGCAGCTCGTCCGCGTACCGATCGATCAGCTCGATGGTCCGGGTGGCGAGGTAGTGCTCGAACGTCGCCTCGAGGGGCTGGTGCAGACGGGCCGCCAGCAGATTGCCGGGCCCGCCGTTGGGCAGCGTACCGCGGATCCGATCGCTGATCGCGTACGGCGGGAGACCGTTGTCCTCGAGGTAGCGCAGGTAGTCTTCGGCCTCTACCGGATTATGCCACGCCGAGCCG
This sequence comes from Nesterenkonia halobia, assembly GCF_039536005.1. Taxonomy (NCBI): domain Bacteria; kingdom Bacillati; phylum Actinomycetota; class Actinomycetes; order Micrococcales; family Micrococcaceae; genus Nesterenkonia; species Nesterenkonia halobia. The sequence goes on from NZ_BAAAYG010000003.1 coordinate 186,981, forward strand.
GGCAGCTCAGGTCCGTCGAGACCGTAGTCACCGGCCTCCCGACGCGCCCCAGCGTGCCATTTGCCCACCAGCCCCGTGTTGTACCCGGAGTCACGCAGGGCATCGACGAACGTGAAGGTGCCCTCGGCCAGGTCCTCGATGTATCCCACATTGCGCTCTCGATTGGCGAGCACCTGATGGCGGAACGGCGCCTGGCCAGTGAGCAGGCTCGCCCTCGCCGGCGTGCAGATCGCGGTCGGCGTGTACCAGCGATCGAACCGCGTTCCCGAGCGGGCCAGCTCATCGAGCACAGGAGTCGTGCCGTGCGGATTGCCGTAGGCGCCGAGCGTGTCGGCACGGTGCTGGTCGGTCATCAGGAACAGAATGTTGCTGCGCTGGTCATCGGACATGATGATCTCCTTCACGAGTGGGAGAGGAGGGCCCGTCGAGCCCTCCCGGATAGTCGGCGAGAAGCGACGTGCGATGCAGGAGCGCCACGATGGCTCCCATGGCACCGCCGGAGTCCGTCACCTCGGAGGAGCGCACCCGGGGGCGCGCGCCGTCGATGGGGTGTACCTCGAAGGTGATGGTCGACGAGACCTGGTCGAGGAACACCGGAGCGATGCGGGGCAGCACGCCCCCGACCACGATGTCTGTGGGGTTGAGCGCGAGGACGGTGGTCGCCAGCACGTGTCCTACGGCCGTGCCGGATTCGCGGAGGACCTCCTCGAGGACTGGGTCAGCACAGTCGGCTGCGCGGCCGAGGTCCTCCGGTCCGGCCAGGTCCAGACCGCGCTCACGGCACGACTCGAGAACGGCCGGGACCGACGCCACAGTCTCGAGGCAGCCACGCTTTCCGCAACGACATCGCCGTCCGTCGCGGCGCACCGTCACGTGGCCGAATTCGCCGGCCAGTCCGGCCGCCCCGTGGATGAGGCGCCCGCCGACGACGACACCTCCCCCGATTCCGTCAGCCACCCGCAGGTAGATGAGCTCCTTCTCCGGCTCTCCACTGTGCACCGCCTGGGCGAGCGCGGCGAGGCGCGTGTTGACGTCGAGCATCGGAGTCAGGCCGAACCGTCGCTCGATCTCACGACGCACGGCTTCACGAGCCTCGTCCGAGTTCCGACGAGCGCGGGGATGGTCGATGCTCCACGCCGAGGAGTGCGACCCGGGCAGGCCGACACCCACTCCTTGGAGCGCGTCGAAACGTGTGCCCTCAGCCTCGATGTCGTCGATGATCCTCAGCGCCGTCGCGATCCGATCGCGCCAGGGAGCGTCCGAGGCGATCGGCCGCTGACGCTCGGCGATGACCTCGTGGCTGGCGTCGATGATCGCCACGTGCACAGCCGCATGAGCCAGGTCGATGCCGAGGAACTGTCCGGCACGCGGATCCAGCGAGAGAAGCTCCGCAGGACGCCCGGACCCGCGCCGGTCGACGGCATCTGTGTCGACGATCCGCACAGCGCCGCGATGGATCAGGTCGGTCACGATCTCCGAGAGCGTCGTCCGCGAAAGGCCCACCGCAGAGGCCAGCTCGGCACGCCGCATCGCACCGCGGCTTCGCAGTGCTGAAAGAACCTGCTCCTCGTGCCGCCACCTGACAAGCCTGGGACCTTCTTGGGCAGTGGACATGCCGTCATGCTAGGCACATCACATTTTTTCGACAAGGGCCCGTCAGAATGAACGACGAGCATCGTTGCAGACACGACGAAAGTCCATCGCCTCGCGAATGCCTCCCCGCGCATGAGGGCAGGGCCATCGTGAGGACGGCGAGATCGAACACACTGAGGTTTTTCTGTCGCTGTGTTGACTGAAAAATGTGTCCTATCTAACGTTCTTGGAGCTGGCCCCACGGACCGGCGGCTCGTCCAAGCCGACGACGAGCCCGAGACGAAAGTAGGTCGACGATGATGTCCTCACACTCTGCAGCCGGCACTCCGGCCCCCGCGACGCTGACGTCCCGTCGCGCCACATTCGCCGCCTTCGCCGGGGCATTCCTGGAGTGGTATGACTTCTGGGTCTTCGGCACCGCCGCCGCCCTCGTGTTCCCCCAGGTCTTCTTCCCCGAGGCGCCGCCCACAGTCGCACTCATGCAATCGTTCGGCACCTTCGCGGTGGCCTTCCTGGCACGCCCCGTGGGAGCGATCCTGTTCGGACACTTCGGCGATCGCGTCGGACGCAAGCCGGTGCTGCTGGTGACGGTGTTCCTGATCGGCGGCGGAACGTTCCTCATGGGACTGCTCCCGTCGCATGCGGTCGCCGGAAGCCTCGGCGCCGTCGCACTCATCATCCTCCGCGTGGTGCAGGGCGTGGGCATCGGCGGCGAGTACGGCGGCGGGTCGCTGCTGGCGCTCGAGAATGCGCCCAAGAACGGTCGGGGACTGGCCGGCAGCTTCCACCAGCTCGGCACGCCGGCCGCCCTCCTCGCCTCCACGGGAATCTTCGCCCTCGTCGAGCAGCTCCCCGAGGAGGACCTGCTCTCCTGGGGTTGGCGCATCCCCTTCCTGGTGAGTGGACCGCTGCTGCTGCTCGGCTTCTACATCCGCAAGAACCTCCCGGAGACTGCGGCTTTCCAGAAGGACACGACGCGTGCCAAGTCTGCGCCCTTGATCTCCCTGCTGCGCGAACAGCCGAAGATGGTGCTGATCGGCATCGGAGCGCGCATGGCCGACGCCGTGACGTTCAACGTGGTCAACGTCTTCGCCGTCTCCTGGGTGACCAGCACCATGGGCATGAGCAGCGATGCCATCCTGACCGGCTTCGTCATCTCCTCGGCCGTGCAACTCGTCGTGCTCCCCGCCGCGGGCCGGATTTCAGACCGGATCGGTCGCCGCCCCGTCTATCTGACCGGCCTGGCCATCTGCGCCACCGGTGGAGGCATGCTGTACTTCCCCGTGCTTTCGACCGGCAGCACCGCCGGAACATGGGCGATGATCATCGTCGTGCACGCCTTCGGCACTGGCCTGATGTTCGGCATCCAGAGCGCTCTGTTCGCCGAACTGTTCCAGACGAGGATGCGCTACACCGGACTCGGCATCGTCTATCAGGGCTCCGCACTGCTCGGAGGGGGACCGACACCCATGATCGTGGTGTTCCTGACAGCGGCCGCCGGATCTTGGTGGCCGGCGGGCGCATATCTGTTCGCCGCCTGTGCGCTGAGCGCGCTGTGCATCTGGCGGGCGGGCGAGACCTTCCACAAGGAGCTCGCCGAGACGACGTCCGACTCCTCGGAGCGCGTCGCCGACGATGCCCAGGGCACCGCGGCGGACCAGGAGGTGCAGTCCCCATGAGGACACCCGACCCGACGAAGGCCGACCAGCCGGCACGCACGTCCGACGTCGGCACCACGTGGTCCCGGTCGCACACGTTCGCCGCCAGGGAGCTCTGCGCTCCGCGCACCGCAGAGGAGCTCCAGGAGACCATCGCCTCGTCCTCGCGCATCCGGGCTCTCGGATCGCGTCATTCGTTCAATGACGTGGCTGACACCGAGGGGAAACTGGTGACAGTCCACGACCTGCCTGAACGCGTCGACGTCGACGACTCCGCCGCGACTGTGACCGTCTCAGGCGGCACCACCTATGGGCGCCTCGCCGAGCACCTCTCCCACACGCATTGGGCCCTGCAGAACATGGGGTCCCTGCCCCACATCTCAGTGGCCGGAGCGACCGCGACCGGCACCCACGGATCGGGAGACGCCCATCGCAATCTCTCGGCCGCGGTATCGGCTGTGGACGTGGTCACGGCCGACGGAGAGATGCATCGGTGGACGCGCGAAGGCCACACCGACTTCGGAGGCCGAGTGCTGTCACTCGGCGCCCTCGGAGTCGCCACCACGGTGACTCTCGACCTCGTGCCGACCTTCGACATGCGTCAGGATGTCTGGTTCGACCTTCCCTGGCCCTCCCTGATCGAGAACCTGGACGCCATCATGGCCTCCGCATACAGCGTCTCGGTCATGCCGGACTGGTCCCATTCGGAGACAGCCGGGAAAGTCTGGCTCAAATCACGCTGCGACGCGTGGGACGCCACGCTCGACCCGGCCCGATTCGGGGCTCGATGGGCACGCACCGAACGCGGCGAGCTCGCCGAGGGCCAGAATGCCAACCAGACGACGCAGGGTGGCGTGCCCGGCCCCTGGTGGTCGCGACTGCCCCATTTCCGCCCGGACGCGGACCCGAGCCGCGGCGACGAGATCCAGACCGAGTACTTCGTCCCGCGCCGATTCGGCCCCGACGCGCTCCGATCTCTCCGTGAAGTCTCACCCGCCTTCGCCCCCCTCGTGCAGGTCTCGGAACTCCGCACGGTCGCAGGTGATGAGCAATGGCTGAGTCCAGCACACGGGAGGGATTCCCTGGCCATCCATATGACATGGAGGAACGAGCCGGAGCAGGTGCGAGAGGTCCTGCCGATCGTCGAGGCGGCGCTCGAGCCGTACGATCCCCGCCCTCATTGGGGCAAGTGGTTCACCCACGACGGCGCGACGGTGCAGCGGCAGTACCCACGGCTGGGCGACTTCCGCACACTGGTGGAATCTCTGGACCCTGAGGGCAAATTCAACAATGCGTTCCTGGAGCGCACTCTGGGAAGCCGCCGCTGGTAGTCCGACGCTTCCCGGCGGGCGGCCCGGGGCCGCCCCGATCACAACACAGCCGACGAGTCACCTGGTACATGTCGCCGACGGCCCGAGCAGCCTCCTGGCCCCGAGACGACGACTTCCTGGAGGACGGATGACCCGCACGAACATCATCTTCGTCATGTCCGACGACCATGCCGCTCACGCCATCTCGGCCTATGGCAGCAGAGTCAATCACACCCCGCATCTGGACCGGATGGCGACGGAGGGCGCCCGACTGGATGCGGTCTACTGCACCAACGCGATCTGCAGCCCCTCGCGCGCGTCGATCCTGACCGGCACCTACAGCCACGTCAACGGCGTCTCCTCGATCTGGACGCAGATGGACTACCGCGTGCCGACCTTCATCGACGTGCTGAAGGAGAACGGATACAGCACCTCGCTCTTCGGCAAGTGGCATCTCGGCGAGGAAGGGGTCTCGGCGCCGCGCAGCTTCGACGACTGGAAGGTCTTCCCGGGGCAGGGCGACTACATCGATCCGGAGATGATCGACGAGGACGGCTCCCGGGTGGTCGAGGGGTACGCGACCGACATCGTCACCGACATGGCCATCGACTGGCTGGACGAGCGTCAGGACGATGAGCCGTTCTGCATGCTGGTCCATCACAAGGCCCCGCACCGGCCGTGGGTTCCCGATGAGAAGCATCAGCATCTCTACGACGACGGTTCCATCCCCGAGCCGGAGACCTTCTTCGACGATCACGCGAGCCGCAGTCGGGCGGTGCAGGGGGTGCACATGTCGATCGCCGACGACATGGGAGCCGATGATCTCAAGACCGAGGTGCCTGAGCATCTGCGCGGGCCGGAGAATCGTCGGGCGCGGATGAGCTGGAAGTACCAGATCTACATGCGGGATTATCTGCAGTGCATCCAGTCCATCGATGACAATGTCGGCCGGCTGCTCGACCATCTGGACGAGAAGGGACTGTCCGAGAACACCCTGGTCGTCTACACCTCCGACCAGGGCTTCTTCCTGGGTGACCACGGGTGGTTCGACAAGCGACTGATGCTGGACCCGTCGCTGCAGATGCCGATGCTGATGCGCTGGCCCGCCGAGATCGAGGCCGGGACCCGCTGCGAGGGGATCATCACCAATGTCGATTTCGCCGCGACGTTCCTGGATGTCTGCGGCGTCGACGTCGATCAGGCGCTGCCGACCAATCAGGGCCGCAGCTTCCGGCCGCTGCTGCGCGGCGAGGAGGTCGAGGACTGGCCCGACGCGGCCTATTACCGCTATTGGGAGCATGATGATCCGATCCATGCTGCTCCGGCGCACTATGGCATCCGCACTCGCGAGTTCAAGCTGATCCATTACTACGGTGCCGGGCTCGGGGTCCCCGGGGCGTCGGAACGGCTCTTCGAATCGGAATGGGAGCTCTATGACCTCCGACAGGATCCCGATGAGATGCGCAACGTCGCCGATGATCCGGAATATGCCGAGATCCGCGGCGAGCTGGAGGTGAAGCTGGACGAGTACCAGCGGCACTACGGTGACGAGAAGTACCGCGGTCCGGACACGCCGCGGCCGGAGTGGGGACCGCACGACGCCGCTGCCCTAGAAAATATCGAGGACTACGTGGAGAACATCCGCGCCACCAGCTGACGAACATCACTGATTCTCCAGGAGCCCCCGGCGAGAGCATCGGGCAGGTCCCTCGGGACGCAGCACTGCGGAGGAACCGTCACCGATCCCTTCGTTCGTCCCTCCGCAGCTGGACTCAGCAGCTGGACTCAGCAGCTGCCGGTCTGCTCGTAGCTCTCGATGGCGGCGACCTTGGCGGCCGAGGCGCTCTCCGGGTCGAAGGTGTGGTCCAGCCACTGGGCGGCGAGCATCCGGGCCAGCTCGAGGCCGACCACCCGCTCGCCGAAGCACAGCACCTGGGCGTTGTTCGACTTCACCGAGCGCTCCACGGAGAAGGGATCGTGGGCGGTGACCGCCCGGATGCCGTCGACCTTGTTGGCCGAGATCGCCACGCCCAGGCCGGTGCCGCAGACCAGCAGGGCGCGGTCGGCCTCGCCGGCGGCGACCTTCTCCGCCGCGGCGACGGCGACGTTCGGGTAGGCCGTCGAGTCGCCCTCGGCGACGCCGACGTCGACGACCGAGGCCACCCGGTCATCGGCCTCGAAGTCCTTCTTCAGGGCTTCCTTGTACGAGAAGCCGGCGTCGTCGCCGCCGACGATCAGGCGCAGCTGCTGAGTGCTCATCGTTGCATCTCCTTGCTCGATATGGTCTCTGCCACCATGCTGACCCCGTCCAGCACGAACGTCAAGGCACAAATGTTCACGCCTCCTGCGCACTGAGTGGTCACTTGTGACGGCATATCCCGTCGGTGAATCGATTCACTCGCGGGATCCGTCGTCAGAAGTGACCACTCAGCGCCGGCGGGAACCAGGCGCCGGTGGGAACCGGGCACTTGCCGTCCCCAGGCGCCGGCGGGACCAGGCGCCGGCGCACGGGCCGCGACACGACGACGCCCCGCGCCGGAGTCCGGGGCGGGGCGTCAGCGACGGGGCCGGTGTCGGCGAGACGTCCTCAGCGGATCGGCTCGAGGACCTCCTGGCCGCCCAGGTACGGGCGCAGCGCCTCGGGCACGCGGACCGAGCCGTCGGCCTGCTGATGGTTCTCCAGGATCGCGACCAGCCAACGGGTGGTGGCCAGCGTGCCGTTGAGCGTGGCGACCGGGCGCGTGCCGGCCTTGGCGCCGTCGTCGGCGGTGCGCCGCTCACGGATGTTCAGCCGCCGGGCCTGGAAGGTGGTGCAGTCCGAAGTCGAGGTCAGCTCGCGGTAGGTCTCCTGACTCGGGACCCAGCCCTCGCAGTCGAACTTGCGGGCAGCGCTCATGCCGAGGTCGCCGGCGGCGATGTCGACCACCCGGTAGGGCAGCTCCATCTTCGCCAGCATCTGCTCCTCCCAGGCCAGCAGCCGCTCGTGCTCGGCCGTCGAGTCCTCCGCGGAGCAGTAGACGAACATCTCCAGCTTGTTGAACTGGTGCACCCGCAGGATCCCGCGGGTGTCCTTGCCGTGCGAGCCGGCCTCGCGCCGGTAGCAGGTCGACCAGCCGGCGATCCGGCTCGGGCCGTCCGCGAGGTCGAGGATCTCGTCGGCGTGGTAACCGGCGATCGCCACCTCGGAAGTGCCGGTCAGGTAGAGATCGTCGCGCTCGAGCCGGTAGATCTCGTCGTCGTGCTCGACGTCGAAACCGGTGCCCTGCATCGTCTCCGGACGCACCAGCGTCGGGGTGATCATCGGGGTGAATCCGGCGGCGAGCGCCTGGTCCATGCCCATCTGCATCATCGCCAGCTCCAGTCGCGCGCCGACGCCCTGCAGGAAGTAGAAGCGCGCGCCGGAGGTCTTCGCGCCGCGCTCCATGTCCACCGCGCCCAGCGACTCGGCCAGCTCCAGATGGTCCTTCGGGGTGAAGCCCTCGGCGGCGAAGTCGCGCGGGGCCCCTTCGGTGCGCAGCACGTCGAAGTCGTCCTCGCCGCCGGGCGGCACCCCGTCGTGGATCGGGTTCGGCACGCGCCGCTGCAGCGTCCGGAAGGTCTCCTCGGCCTCGTTCGAGGCCGCCTCGGCGGTCTTGACCCGCTGGGAGAGGTCCTTGACCTCGGCCAGCAGCCGGTCCTTCTCCTCGCCGGAGGCCTGCGCGACCTGCTTGCCGAAGGCCTTCTGCTCGGCGCGCAGCGACTCGAACCGGGCGATCGCCTCGTTGCGGGTCTGCTGGGCGGAGATCACGAGGTCGACGAGCGACTCGTCCTCCTGCCGCGCCCGCTGGCTGGCCCGGTACTTCTCGGGATGCTCGATGAGGTCCTTGGTGTCGATCACCCCACCAGACTATCGGCAATGCACCCGGCACGCTCCCGGCGCGAAGCTCGCGCCGGGCTCGCGCCGGACCAGGGCAGGACCAGCGCAGGATCAGCGCCGGGCCGACGCCGGCCTCCGGCGGCCCGCCGGGCGCCCGCACCCAGGTGCGCGCAAGCTTTCACAGTAGACTCGACGCTGATGGATCCCGATCTGCTCCTCTGGCTGCTCGTCGCCTCCGCCGCCGTTCACGTCATCGCCGTGATCGTGCTCGTCCGCGCGCAGATCACGACGCGCCGGCTGCACGAGGAGATCCTCGAGCTCCGCCGCGCCCGCGACCGGGCCGCCGAGACCTCCCACGAGGTCGACGGCCGGCCGGCGGTCGCCCTGGTGATCAACGCCTCCAAGCCGGAGGCCGACGCCGTCGCCCGCCTGGTGCATTCGGCCTGCTCGCGGTCGAGCCTCGGGGAGCCGCTGGTGCTGCCCACCACGCCCGAGGACCCCGGCGGCGCGATGGCCCGCGAGGCCCTCGACGCCGGCGCCCGGGTGGTCATCGCCGCCGGAGGGGACGGCACCGTCCGCGCCGTCGCCGCCCATCTGACCGGCACCGAGGCCGCCCTGGGCGTGGTGCCGATGGGCACCGGAAACCTCTTCGCGCGCAACATCGGCCTGCCCCACCACGACCTCGAGGCCTGCGTGGACCAGGCGCTGCACGGCCGGCCGCACCGCGTGGACACTCTGGAGCTGATGCTCGAGCACCCCGACGGCACGCAGGCCCGCCACAGCTCGCTGGTCATCGCCGGCGGCGGCCTGGACGCCGAGGTCATGAGCGACACCCGCGACGCGCTGAAGGCCCGCGCCGGCTGGCTCGCCTACGGCGAGGCCGGCATGCGCCACGTCACCGGGCGACGTCGCACGCTCACCGTGGCCCTGGACGACCAGCCGCCGCACACCCACAAGGTGCGCTCAGTGCTGCTGGCCAACTGCGGCATGCTGCAGGCGGGCATGGTGCTGGTGCCCAGCGCGCAGTTCGACGACGGCGTCTTCGACACCGCCCTGTTCTCCCCGCGGCATGCGCTGGACTGGGCGAAGATCGTCGCCAAGACCGTCACCCGCTCCTCGGCCGACATCCCGGTGATGACGGTCCGTCAGTCCCACACCGGCCGGCTGAGCATGACCGAGCCGATGCCGTTCCAGATCGACGGCGACCCGGTCGGCGACGTCGTCGGCGTCGAGGCGAGCATCCGGCCGGCCTCGCTGCGGGTCCACGGCGTGGCCACCTCCGGCTGGACCGGCTGGAGCCCGACGACGGCGGACCCGGCCGACGACTGGGAGCCCGAGCGCGGGAACACCTCGCAGATCACCGCCGTGCCGCCGCGGCGCGACAGCGGGCATGCGGCCGGGACGACGCCGGACGAGGCGATCGAGATCGACGAGAGTCGGGCGCCGGGCCGGGCGCCGGGCCAGTCGTCGTAGGGCTGTGAGATGTCGTCGGACTATAGCGCCGCGACTTCTCACAGCCCTACGACATGCGACCTCAGCCGGGCTCGTCAGCCCCGGCGCAGCGCATCGATCCAGGTGCGTGCGGCGGAGAACGCGGCGTCGCCGACGTCGGCGGTGACCTGCTGCGGCTTGCCGTCGGCGCGCGGGTAGGACCCCAGGAAGCGGATCTTCGGCGAGATGCGGTGCACCCCGGCCAGCGCGTCGGCCACCCGCTCCTCGCGGATGTGGCCCTCCAGGTCGATGGAGAAGAAGTACTCCCCCAGCCCGTTGCCGGTGGGCCGCGATTCGATGCGGCAGAGGTTCACCCCGCGGGTGGCGAAGTGCTCGAGCAGCTCCAGCAGCGCGCCGGCGCGGTCCTCGGGCAGCGGGATCATGATGGTGGTCTTGTCCGCGCCGGTGGGCTCGGGGACCGGTCCGGGCCGACGGACCAGCACGAAGCGGGTGACCGCTCCCTCGACGTCCTCGACGCCGGCGGCGGCCACGTGCAGGCCCAGCTGCTCGGCGACCAGCGGCGAGCAGATCGCCGCGTCGGCCGCCGGCTCCTCGCCCAGCAGTCCCCGGGCGCCGGCGGCGGTGGAGGCCGCGGGGATGAACTCGGCCTCGGGCACGGTGGCGTCGGCCCAGCGACGCACCTGGGCCCAGGCGTGCGAGTGGGTGGTGATCGTGGCGATCCGGCTCAGCGGCATCGGCTCGCGGGTGGCGACGACGAAGGTGATCGGCACCAGCGCCTCGGCGACGATGTGCAGCTGGTGGGCGACCGAGACGGCGTCGAGCGTGGCGGTGACCCCGCCCTCGACGGAGTTCTCGATCGGCACCATGGCCGCGTCGACCTCGCCGTCGTCGACCAGCGCCAGCGCGGAGGGCACCGAGGTCGTCGGCACCCGCTCGGCGGTCTCGTCGCCGTCGAGGATCTGCAGCAGCGCGGCCTCGGTGAAGGTCCCGGCCGGGCCGAGGAAGCTGTAGCGGCTCGTCGCGCTCACAGGACCGCCGGCTCCTCGCCGGTGTCGGCCTCCAGCGGTCGGCCGGCCTCCAGCCAGCCGCCCATGCCGTCGCCGACGAAGACCGCGGCATAGCCCTGGGCGGTCAGCCACTCGGCGATCTTCACCGCGCGGCCGCCGGTGCGGCAGACGACGTAGGTGTCCTCGTCGGGGTCGAGCTCCTCGGCGAAGCGCTCGGGGATCTGGCCGACCGGGATGTGCAGCGCGCCCGGCGCGTGGCCGGCGGCGTACTCGTAGTCCTCGCGGACGTCCAACAGGGCGGCGCCGTCGGGGACGTCGGCGGCGCGGACGGTCTCGAAGTCCGACATCTCGGCCTCCTCAGGTGGTGCGGGTCGTGGCGGGTCGTGGCGGGTCGTGGCACGTCGTGGCGGGCTCTCCGGGCGCACGCGCCGCGGGCCAGGCACCGGGGCGCACGCTCCGTCGATGGTTCCGAGACTATCGCGCCGGACCCCGCCGCGTCGGGCCGGGCGCGGCGCCGACGACGGCCCGGACCTCCCCAGCCGGGGCCCTGATGCATAGGGTGAGGGCCATGAGCACCACCGGCCGCCACGGCACCGCTGATCATCCGACCGACGCGACTCCGGCCTCGACCACCGACACCGAGCTGACGGACTTCCGCGCCGCCACGGCCGCGGAGTGGCGGGAGGCGTTCCTGACCGGCGACGTCAGCGCCGTCGAGCTGACCACCTCGGCGCTGACCGCCCAGGCGGTGAGCTCCTCGCTCGGAGCCTTCCTCCACGTCGACGCCGATCTGGCGCTGACCCGCGCCGCCGAGCTGGATCAGGTGCGCGCGGCCGTCCTCGACCGCGTGCCGGCCGCCTCGCGGGCCTCGCGGCTCGCCGATCTCTCGGCCCGCGACCCGTTGCTGGGCCTGCCCACGGCGTTCAAGGACCTGGTCGACGTCGCCGGCATGCCCACCACGCTGGGCACCGCCGCGCTGGACGCCGCCGTCCCACCCCGCGACGCCGACCTCGCCCGGCGGGTGCACCGGGCCGGGACGGTGAGCATCGGCAAGACCCAGGTCCCGGAGTTCGGCCTGCCCTGCTACTCGGAGAACGACCTCGCCGCGCCCTCGCGGAATCCGCTGGACCCGGCGCGGACCTCGGGCGGCTCGACCGGCGGCGGAGCCGCGGCGGTGGCCGCCGGGATCCTGCCGATGGCCCCGGGCAACGACGGCGGCGGCTCGGTGCGCATCCCCGCGGCGGCCTGCGGGCTGGTGGGGCTGAAGCCCGGACGCGGCCGGATGCCCGACGATCCGCAGGAGGATCGGGTGACGAACCTGGCGGTCTCGGGACCGATCGCCCGCACCGCCGAGGACGCCGCGCTGCTCTTCGACGTGATGGCCGGCGCCCGGTTCACCGCCCCGACCGTCGGCGAGGCCGGCGGGCGCAGACGGCGCCGGAGGCTCCGCGGGCGTCGCCGCAGGACGGACGACGACGGCGCCGCCGTCGCCCTGGCCGAGGGCCCGGCGATGCGCGCGGTCCGCCGGGCGCTGACCGAGGGGCTCGCGCCGCTGCAGGTCGGCGTGGTGACCGAGTCCCCGTTCAGCCCGGAGCTGGACATCCTCCCCGAGGAGGAGGCGATCCGCGCGCTGGAGGCCGGCGTCGCCGGGCTGTCCGGTCGCGGCCACGCCGTGCAGGGAACGGCGCACGACACCGGAGCCGGCCGCTTCTGGCCGTCCGGGTATCACGAGGACTTCCGCACGCTGTGGACCTCCCGGCTGGCCGGCCTCGAGCTGGGCGACGAGGCCCGCGAGCGCCTGCGCCCGCTGACCCGCCACTTCCTCGAGCTGGCCGCCGAGCGGCCGGCCGAACAGACGGCGCGCTCGGTGACGGCGATGCAGCGGCTCGCCGACGACGCCGAGGCGCTGCTCGGGCCCTGGGACGTGCTGATGACCCCGATGCTGGGGATGCGCCCGCCGGAGGTCGGCTGGTTCGCCGGCCTCGACCCGGCCGAGGACTACGTGCAGCAGTGCCGCTTCACTCCGTGGTCCTCCGTGGTGAACGTGATGGGCCTGCCGGCGATCAACGTGCCGGTCCACGCCGACGTCGACGGGATGAGCTGGTCGGTGCAGCTGATCGGCCGCCGCGGCGGCGAGGAGCAGCTGCTCGCCCTGGCGGCCACGCTGCAGCAGGACTGAGCCCTCCCCGTCCCCGCCTCGCCGGCGATGACTCCGTGGAAAGCGTGGGAAAGCAGGGTCTCCTGTCGTTTGTGTGGGTCTATCGGCCGGGCAGTCGGGGTTTCATCCCGGAGAGCTGCAGCATCGCCAGAGCGATCAGCGGCCTCGATGAGTGGAACCCATAGGCCATGCGGGTGATCACCCGGATCTTGGCGTTGACTGATTCCACCGGCCCGTTCGAGAGCCCATGCTCGATAGCCGCCAGGATCCGTCGCTTGTGCTCGGTGATGGTGCGCTGCAGCTTCACGAATGCCGGGATCCGGCACCTGCGAGCCCATTGGATCCAGGCATCCAGCTCGACCTCGGCGGCAGCAGCATCGGGCAGGGTGAAGATCAGTCGCAGCCGCTCTTTGAGCAGATAGGCCCGATACAACCTGGGATCGGTCTTGGTGACCCATTCCAGCTTCATCGCCTGCTTCTCGGTGAGGTTCTGCGGGTTCTTCGCCAGCGCGAATCGTGCGCCCTTGAGTCCTCTGGCCAGAGCGCTGGCGGGCCGAGGCGGGGCGTCTTTGGGCGGGCGCCCGCGGCTGCGCTTGGGCTCTTTGGCGGCTTGCCGGCGGGCATCGCGCCAGGCGCTGCGGCGGACTTCGTTCAGCGCCTCGTTGGTCCACTGGACCACGTGGAAGGGATCGGCGCAGAAGACCGCCTGCGGGCAGCACTCGGTGACTACCCGGGCGATCCAGGCGGCACCATCGGCGCTGATATGGGTCAGCTGTGCGCATCGACGGGCTCCCAGCTCGGTGAAGAAGGCCCGCACAGTGGCCTTGTCCCGGCCCTCGGCGGCCCAGACCAGCTGGCCGGTGTCGTGATCGACGACCACGGTCAGATAGTGCTGGCCGCGCTTGAACGAGACCTCGTCGATGCCGATCCTCCGCAGCCCGGCCAGCCGATCCCGGCCGGCCTGCAGCGCGGCATGCTCACGAGTCAGGATCGCTCCGACAGTGCGCCACGAGATCCGCATCAACTCGGTGATCGCAGTCTTCGAGCACTGAGTGACCAGCCAGGCGACCTGGCGTTCGAACTCGATGGTATGCCGGCTCTGGTGTCTGGCCCAGGGCACAGCGGCGGTGAGGATCCCGTGAAACCGGCAGCGGATCCGCACCGGGACCGCGCGCAGATAGACCGCAGTGGTGCCGAAGTCCAGACCGCGCCAGTACCGCAGCCGGGCCCCGGAGTCATAGCCGGGACAGCGTCGGTGACAGATCGGGCACCTGTTCGACTGTCCGGCGGCGGGACGGACATCAGCGACGAAGGCTCGTTTCTCGGGGTCGTAGTCGGCGGATTCGACCACGGTCTTCTCGACTGCGAGCAGCCGGGCCCATACCCTGGAGGTCGGCACGTCGTTCTCCTCCTTCGCGGGGATCTCTTGTACTTGGTCGTCAAGAAATCTACCGCTCGAGAACGACGTGCCATCTCTGTATCTCGGCCCCGTCCGGCGGTCCTGTCACCCACACAAACGACAGGAGACCCGGAAAGCAGACGTGTTCCCACGCGTTCCACCGAGTCATCACCGGTGAGCGGACGCCGTCGACGGGCGGCTCAGCCAGGCAGCAGGTCGTTGACCTTCTTGTTCATCCGCGTCAGCGACTCCGGGTCGCGGTCGCCGATGTAGATCTCGTCGAGGACCGGGGTCATCAACGAATCGACGGATCCGTAGGACTCCGTCACCGGATAGAACATGGTGTGGCCGTTCTCGACCAGATCGGTGAACGCCGAGACGTCCACGCCGTTCTCCCGGAACGCCTCGATCGCTCGCTGGGTGCTCTCCGGCCGGGCCGGCAGCACGACGCCGGCGTCGGCGACGATGTTCTGACACGTCGCCGAGCCCAGGAAGGCCACCAGCCGCGCAGACTCCTCAGGATGCTCCGTCTGAGCGCTGATCGAGTCGGCGAGTCCGTTGTACATCGACACCGGGTGCCCGACCGGCCCGGCGGGCAGCTTGGCGATGCCGACGTCGACGCCGGAGAGGCTGACGTAGGAGTTCGTCATCCAGGAGCCGTCCGGAGCCAGGGCCGCCCGCCCGGAGCCCAGCTGCTGCTGGACGTTGGCGTCCGAGCCGACCTCCTCATAGGGGGCCATGTACCCCTTGTCGACCAGTGAGAAGTACCAGTCCAGGGCCTCGTGCAGCCGCGGATCGTCGAAGTTGTACTCCGCGCCCCAGACGTCGGCGTCGGTGAACCGCCAGCCTGTGGAGCCGGCCACCCAGGACCAGGTCGCCTGACCCGCCGTGCCTCCCGATCCGCCCGAGGCCATCCCGTAGACGGCCACGTTGTTCGGGTCGAAGCCCTTCTCGTCGCCACGGACGCCGTCCTCGTCGATGGTCAGATGCGCGACCAGATCCTCGAAGGATCCGCCGTCCTCGGGATTCCAGGAGAGCCCCTGCAGGTCCGAGGAACTCAGTCCCGCGTCGGCGATCATCTCCTCGTTGTAGAACATCCCGATGGCGTCGAAGTCCTTGGGCATCCCGTAGCGACCGCCGTCCTGGCCGACCCAGAGGTCCGCCAGCCCCTCCTGGAACTCGTCGGGGTCCACTGCGGCGGTGGCCTCGAAGTCCTCGAGGTCGTGCAGCAGCCCGCGATTGACGTACTCCGGGTAGCGGCTCAGATGGTCCGTGAAGACATCCGGGGCGGTGCCGGCGACGAAGCCGGCGGTGAGCTTCATCCAATAGTCGTCGAAGCCGTACTGGCTGATCCGCACCGAGATGTCCGGATTGCGCTCCTCGAACTCCTCGATGCATTTCGTATAGGGCAGCAGCTGGTTGGCGTCCCAGAGCCAGTAGTCCAGGGCGACGGTGTCGTCGGCGACGACGGTGCCGCAGCCGCCGGCGGCCAGGGTCAGGGCCCCGGCGAGGCCGAGGCCGGCGACCCGGCGCAGGCGCCGCCGCAGACTTCGTGGGCCGCGGGGACGGGGCTCCCGACCCTGTGGAACGTGCTGTCGGTGCGGTGCAGGCATGGCGGTGCTCCTCACGTGGTCCCGCTCGCTCGATCCCGTCATTTGATGCCGCTGAAGCCGATCGAGCTGACGATGCGCCGGGCGAAGGCCATGAACAACAGCAGCATCGGCAGCGCGGCCACCAGCGTCGCGGCCATCAGCCCGGCCCAGTCGGGACCGGTCTGCGGGCTCTGTTCGGTGAAGTTGCCCAGCGCGACGGTCAGCACCCGCGAGGCGTCGGTGTAGGACACCATCAGCGGCCACATGTAGTCGTTCCAGGCGGTGATGTAGGTCAGGATCGCCACCGTCGCGATCGGCCCCGCGCTCATCGGGATGATCAGGGTGAAGAACACCCGGATCTTCCCGGCGCCGTCGAGCAGGGCGGCCTCCTCCACCTCGACGGGCACGTTGAGGAAGAACTGCCGCAGGAAGAAGATCGCGAAGGGGGTCATGAACATGTTCGGCAGCATGATCCCCAGCAGTGTGTCGATCAGACCGAGATCCCGAATCAGCAGGAAGTTCGGCAGCAGGGTGAAGATGATCGGGACCATCAGCGACAGCAGGAAGACGCTGAAGACCAGGTTCCTCCCTCGCCAGTGCAGCCGGGAGAAGGCGTAGGCGGCCATCGCCGAGAAGAACACCTGGCAGGCGGTGATCCCGGTGGCCACCACGATCGTGTTGATCAGGTAGCGCCAGAAGTCGATCGAGGCGCCGGATCCGCCCTGGGCGATGGCCTCCTCGGTGGACTGCATCCCGAAGACGCGCTCGAAGCCGCCGAGGCTGAAGTCCGCCGGCACCAGCGAGGCGGCCTCGGCGTAGAGGGCGTCATTACTGGACAGCGCCGTGCGGAGGATCCAGAGGAACGGGAAGAGCGTGATCGCCAACAGGATGATCATCACCGTCCAGGCGAGGATCCTCCCAGGCGAGATCCGGCGTCGTGTGCGCCGGACCGGGCGTGCGGGGGCCGGGGCGGTCGCCGCCGTCTCCGGAGCCGGCGCCGTCGTGGTGGTGGGCGGCATCGTGTCCACTCCCTCTCGGTCCGAGCTCAGTTCAGGTCCGTCTGGCCTGCGCGGGTGACGCGGTACTGCACGAAGGTCACGACCAGCAGGATCAGCAGCAGCGCGACGCTCAACGCGGCGGCGTAGCCGAAGTTGAACTGTCCGAAGGCGTTGTCGTAGATGTACAGCTGCAGCACGCGAGAGGCGTCGACCGGCCCGCCGTCGGTGGTCACCGCGACGGTGTCGAAGACCTGGAAGGAGCCGATCACCGAGATGATCAGCACCAGACCCAGGATGGGCCGCAGCAGCGGCATGGTGATGGTGAAGAACTGACGGATCTCCGAGGCGCCGTCGACCCGGGCGGCCTCGTAGAAGTTCCCGGGGATGGCCTGCAGCCCGGCGAAGAGCAGCAGGGCGGTGTATCCCATGTGCCGCCAGACGTTGATCAGTGCGATGGTCGGGATGGCCCAGGCCTCCTCGGTGAAGAAGCCGACGCGGCCGACGCCGATCCACTCCAGGAATTGGTTCCCGATGCCGAGCTGAAAGTCCAGGATCCACAGGAAGGCCAGCGCAGCGACGACGTTGGAGACCAGGAACGGGGTCAGCACCAGGGAGCGCATCAGGATCGACTGGCTCAGCCGCTGCATCAGGACCGCCAGCACCAGCGCCACGACGATCTGCACGCCGATGTTGATCACCACGTAGAGGATGGTCACCTTCACCGCGTTCCAGAACACCGGGTCGGAGAGCATCTGCTCGTAATTGGCCAGTCCGATGAACTCCGGCGGGGTGAGGATGTCCCAGGATGTGAAGCTCAACCAGATGCCGCGGAGCAGCGGCCAGAAATAGAAGACCACCATCCCCAGAGTCGCCGGCAGGATGAACAACAGCGCGATGCGCGTGTCGTCGCGCCGCATGCGGCGACGGACACGCTTCGCCCGGGGTCGTGGCCCCGAGTCGACGGCGGGTGACGTGACGGCGGTCATGACAGGTCCCTCATCTCAGTCGCGGGCAGGTCAGCTCGGTGAGGCGGCGCCGCGCCCGGTCACCGGGCCGGGCCGTCGCCGAAGTCGGGGACCTCCAGCCGCCGTCCTCCGTCACGCATCGAGTCGTGGGCGACGATCCCCGGGGCGGTGAAGGCCGCCGCGCGCCAGGCGTCGACCGGCGGACGCTCTCCGGTGACCACGGCCCGGACGAAGTCGTCGGCGAGGAAGTGATGGGCACCCTCGTGCCCGTTGGGCGCGCCGTCGTAGGCCGCGGGCAGCCGCGTCCGGTCGTGCACTGCAGCGGTGCCGGAGGTGAAGGCGTCGCGCAGCGCCGGGTCGACGTCGGCGAGGTCGGCGTCGTCGACGTCTCCGCGACCGGGCACGAACTGCTCGGAGATGTCGTGCGACTCCTCCTTGTCGTTCCACACCGTCTGGTGGGCGAGCTGCTCGAAGCTGGCCCGCGTGCCGAAGAAGCGGAACCGGGACTCGCGGATCGGGCAGGGATAGCCGACTCGACGCATCTCGTTGCTGCGCAGCACGCCGCCGTCGGAGAGTTCGAAGAGCGCCGTGGCATTGGAGACGTCGTTGTCGAACATGCTGACCTCGCGGTCGAAGACGCCGTCGTCGCGGTCGTCCTGCACACCGAGGCAGCTCACGCTGACCACCCGCG
Source organism: Nesterenkonia halobia (assembly GCF_039536005.1). Lineage (NCBI taxonomy): Bacteria > Bacillati > Actinomycetota > Actinomycetes > Micrococcales > Micrococcaceae > Nesterenkonia > Nesterenkonia halobia. The sequence goes on from NZ_BAAAYG010000003.1 coordinate 205,660, forward strand.
CGGGAATCGCGCCCAGCACGCCGCCGACGGCGTGGGTCGGGTAGAGCATCGGCGGGTAGCTGGCCGTGGCCTTCCAGTTCTCGCCGCCGCTGTACTGATAGGCGGCGTAGAAACCCAGGTCCATGTCGTGGACGTAGTCGCCCTCGCTGTAGAAGACCCGGCCGAGCGCACCGCGGCGGTGCTGCTCGCGGATGTGGACGGTGGCGGGGTTGTAGTAGCTGGTCTCGCCCATCATGTAGGTCAGCCCGGTGCGCTCGACGGCGGCGAGGATCTGTTCGATCTCGGTGATCTCCACGGCCATGGGCACTGCGGAGTAGACGTGCTTGCCGGCTTCCAGAGCCTGCAGGACCAGCGGCGCGTGGGTCCAGCGCTGGGTGAAGATGGCCACCGCGTCGACGTCGGAGGCCAGCATCTCCTCGAAGCTGTCGTCGACGGTCGCGCCCTCCAGGCGATCGGCCAGCTGGCGGGCGCGCTCGGGACGCAGGTCGGTGACGCGCAGTCCGCTGACGTTGGGGTGCAGGTCCCAGAGGGCGGCGAAGGATCCGGAGAACTGGCCGGCGCCGACGATGCCGATGCTGACGCTGCCGGCGTCGGCGTCCAACGGGGCGGAAGGCTCGAGGGGAAGGGGGCTCATGGGGTCCTCTCAGTGGGATCGTCGGGCTGTGAGGCGGGAGGCGTTTTCCGACGCTTTCCAACATCCATCAACATGTACGGACAACCCTCACCGCTTTCACTCACTGTGTCAAGAGTCACTCTTTAGTTTCTTGATGAATTGAATCATCCCCGAACGGCCGCCCTTGCCGGCCCTGCGGCGACCAGACCGCATCAGGCCCGCCGTCGACCGCGCCCCCACCGCGCGATCTCCAGGGAACTCTCAGCAGACATCACGCTCACGGCCATGTCGGACACCTACTGTCGGAGACACCTCATCAAGGTGCGAGTGATCCGAGGACCCCCTGGGCCGGCCGTTCTGACGCGTCTTCTCCACGCTGGCCGACCCAGGGGGTCCTCTTCTGCCCGCGCCCGGCCCGCGCATCGGCCCCCGACGCACGACTGCGGGCCGGGACCCGTGGGTCCCGGCCCGCAGCCTCGCCAGGTGCGACGCCCGCCGCCGGAGGCGTTTCAGGCGCCGCGAGTCAGGCAGTCCGCCTCAGAACTTGTCCTTCAGCCCCTCGCCGAACTCCTGGGCGTCGCCCTTCACCTGGTCGACGCCCTCGCCGACGCTGTCGGCGTCCTTGGCGTTCTCGAAGGTCTCCTGGCCCTGCTCCTTGGCCTCCTCGGCGGTCTCGCCGGCCTTCTCCTTGTACTCGTCGAACTTGTCACCGAGTCCCATCGTGGGTCTCCCTTCGGTCGGGTGTCGGGGCACTCCGCACGCTACCCACATCTCGGGCCCAGGTCACTACCTGGACGACGATTCGCAGGAGACATTCAGGCGGTGTTCACCGCACATTGCCGAAAACCCCGAGACACCCGGATCCCTCCAGGTCAGCGCGGGACGTCAACTCTGGTCCGGAATCGATCGCGCGTGGCATCCTCCAGATATGAGTCTTCCCGACCAGCCCGCCGCCCGACACCGGGCCGTGGCCGCGACGTTCTCCGAGCACGTCGCCGGCGTCGAGGACTGGGATGCCCCGGCGCCGGTCCCCGGCTGGCGCGCCCGCGACGTCGTCGGGCATCTCTGCCGAGGGTTCCCGGAGTTCATGCGCCCGGACGGAGTGGAGCTCTCCCCCGGCCCCGACGCGGCCGTGGACCCGGTCGGCGCCTGGGAGCATCTGCGCGCCCAGGTCCAGGAGCTGCTCGACGGCCCGGAGGCGCACCGATCCTTCACCCATCCCGAGCTGAGCCCGATGCCGCTGAATCTCGCGATCGACCGGTACTACACTCCGGACGTGTTCATGCATACCTGGGATCTGGGCCGGGCGGCGGGTCAGGACGTCATCCTCGACGAGGACTTCAGCGCCCAGCTGCTCGCAGTGCTGGAGCGCAAGAACGAGCAGCTGCGCGCCTCCGGCCACTTCGGTCCGCGCGTGCCGGTCCCCGCCGACGCACCGGTGCAGGAGCGGCTGGCCGGCTTCATCGGCCGCGATCCGTTCTGGAAGCGCTGAGCGGCTCCACCGGGCGCGCCATCGTCGTCCGCGGCCAGCGGTCCAGGCCGTGCGCCGCCTCCTCGCGGAGCCGCGCGGCCAGCTGCGGCCCCTGCCGCGCCGGCGGCAGGTCGACGAATCCCAGCCGCCGATAGTGCGGCGCGTTCCAGGGGATCTCGGCGAAGGTCGTCAGCGTCAGCCGCACCAGTCCGCGCGCCCGCGCCCAGTCGGCCGCGACGTCGATCAGCCGCGCCCCGATCCGGCGGCCGGCGACCTCGGGATCCACCGAGACCTGCTCCACATGGGCGGCGTCGTCCAGCTCCTCGACGAGCACATAGGCCCGCGGCACCCCGTCGACCTCGCAGATCCGGGCGCCGTCGGCGGCGACGAACCGCTCCAGATCCCGGGGAGTCGGCGGCTCGTCGTCGGCGATCGGCTCCAGCGCCGTGCCGCGGAACATCTCGCCGGCGGCCCGTTCGATGCGCGCGATCGCCGCGTGGTCCTCGAGTGCGGCCGGCCGCACTCGCTGCCCGCGTCCGTCCATGCGTCTCCTCCCCCGAACCGCCCCCGAACCGTCCCCGAGCCGACCGGCGGCCCGCCGACCCGTTTCCACGACGGCGGCGCTGTGCCATGCTCATCCCATCATCGTCGACAGGATCGCAGGAGGTCATCCGATGGGCCCGTCGCCGCAGACTCCGCAGAGCACGCAGAGCACGCACCCGATCGACGACGCCGGCGCCGGCGCACCGCCCGAGCGCCCGCTGCGGATCGTCGCCGTGCTCTTCCCGCACGTCACCCAGCTGGACTTCACCGGACCGGCGCAGGTCTTCTCCCGGATGCCGCACACTGAGCTGCATGTGGCCTGGCACCGCATCGAGCCGGTGCCCACCGACGGCGGCTTCTCCATCCTGCCGACGACGACCTTCGACGACGCCCCGCAGGCCGACGTGCTCTTCATCCCCGGCGGACGCGGGGCCTTCGAGCTGCTCGAGGACGCCACCGTGCTGGCGTTCCTGCGCCGGCAGGCGGCCACAGCCGAACATCTGGCCAGCGTCTGCACCGGATCCTTCCTGCTCGCCGCGGCCGGCCTGCTCGAGGGCCGGCGGGCGACCAGTCACTGGGGCTCGCTGCATCTGCTGGAGCGCCTGGGCGTCACGCCCACGGCCGAGCGCGTGGTCCGCGACGGCCCGGCGATCACCGCGGCGGGCATCTCGGCCGGCATCGACTTCGCCCTGCGGCTGGCCGCCGAGCTGCACGGCGAGGACGCGGCCAAGCGCATCCAGCTGCAGCTGGAGTACGACCCGGATCCCCCGTTCGACGCCGGCGCGCCGTCGCGGTCCGACGCCGACGACGAGCTCGCCCACGCACAGATCGCGGCGATGACCGAGCTCCGCGGCGAAGTCGTCGACCGCGCCGCGGCCCGGCTGCACGCCGGCTGAGGCTCAGCGCCCGGAGCCCTCCGGGCCCTCCGCGGCCTCCTGCTCGTCCAGATCCGCCAGATCCTCCAGATCCTCCAGATCGTCCCGACCCACCGGACTGGCCAGCGCGTCGTCGTCCGCCGCGGCCGCGCCCGGGGCGGTGCCGCGCAGCCGCGCGACGGCGCCGAGCCCGTGGTGGATGGCCAGCGCGGCGACGCTGCCGAGAGCGATGCCCTCGAAGACGACCTCGCCGAGGGTCATGGTGAAGTTCGCGATGGCGATGATCAGCGGCACTCCGGCCACCGCCAGGTTGATCGGGTGCGAGAAGTCCACGCGGTTCTGCACCCAGATCCGCACGCCGAGCACCCCGATCATGCCGTAGAGCACCGTGCCGGCCCCGCCGAGCACGCCCACCGGCACTGTGGCGATGAGCGCGCCGATCTTCGGCAGCAGGCCCAGGGCGACGGCGAAGAGCCCGGCGACCAGGTAGGCGGCGGTGGAATAGACCTTCGACGAGGCCATCACACCGATGTTCTCGGCGTAGGTGGTGGTGCCCGAGCCGCCCCCGGAGCCGGCGAGCATCGTCGCCGCCCCGTCGGCCATCAGCGCCCGGCCGGTCACCGGATCCAGGTTCTTCCCGGTCATCAGCGCCACCGACTTCACGTGGCCCACGTTCTCGGCGACCAGCACCAGCACCACCGGCACGAAGAGTCCGACGACGCCGAGGTGGAAGCTCGGCGCAGTGAGCTCGGGCAGCCCCACCCAGGCGGCGTCGGCGACCCCGGAGAAGTCCACCTCGCCGCGCAGCACTGCGACCACGTAGCCGACGACGACGCCGACCAGCACCGACAGCCGGCCCAGCAGCCCGCGGAAGACCACCCCGGCCAGCAGCATCGCCGTGATCGTCACCGTCGCGGTGACCGGGGCGGCGTCGACGTTGTCCCAGGCCGCCGGGGCGAGGTTCAACCCGATGAGCGCGACGATCGCGCCGGTGACCACCGGCGGCATGAGCACCTGGATCCAGCGGGTGCCGGCCAGATGGGCGACGACGCCGATGAGGAACAGCCCCGCGCCGGCCATCACGATGCCGCCCAGCGCCCCGGCCATGCCGTACTGGCCCATCGAGGCGCCGACCGGCGCGAGGAAGGCGAAGGAGGAGCCCAGGTAGGAGGGCACCCGCCCGGCGGTGACGATCAGGAACAGGATGGTGCCCAGCCCGGAGAAGAGCAGCGTGGTCGAGGGCGGGAAGCCGGTGATCAGCGGCACCAGGAAGGTCGCGCCGAACATCGCCACCACATGCTGCAGGCCGATGCCCAGCGTCCGCGGCCAGCTCAGCCGCTCGTCGGGCGCGACGACGGCGCCCGGCGCGACGGCGACGCCGTCGCCGTGCAGCCGCCAGCCGAGGCCCGGGATGCCTCGGCGGCGCGCGGGCGCAGTGGTCTCGGTCGAGGTGCTGGCGGGCATGGGTCCCCCGTGGTGCTGCCGGTGCGGATCGTGGTCGGCACGACTCTACCGGGCCGCACGCCGCGGCCGATCCGCGGCGTCACCCGGCCCGCCGGACCGTCGCGCCGCGGGAGCCGCCGAGGTGCAGGCGGAGACGCCGGATGGACGCCGCGTGCGACGCGGCGCGACCATCGCACGTCTCTCATGCTGGACATCGCAGCGGTCCTGAGGTGCCGCGCACAGGTCTCGCTGCTAACGTGCTCCCTCGCGTGATCATGCACACAGTGCATGGCAGGCATGCCCTCCCGGCAGGCCGCACGCGACCCGCCGCCCCCACCAGTCGAAGGAGCCCGGTGATGTCGTCGCACCCCACCACCCCGGAAACCGACAGGACCAGAGAGGCCGCGGGCCCCCGCCCGGGGGCCTCGGAGGAGCACGTGCCGCACACCCGGCTCTGGACCGGACGCGTCCTGGGCCCGGTGCTCGGGGTGATCGTCTACCTCGCCAGCAGCCAGGACCCGGCCCTGAGCACGGACGCGGCGATGACGCTCGGCGTCGCCGTGCTCATCGCCGTGTGGTGGATGACCGAGGCGCTGCCGCTGGCGGTGACCTCGCTGATGCCGCTGCTGCTCTTCCCCCTGCTGGGCGTCTTCGACATCGACCAGGCCGCCAGCCAGTACGGCGACAACATCGTCTTCCTCTTCCTCGGCGGCTTCATCATCGCCCTGGCGATGGAGAAGTGGAACCTGCACAAGCGCATCGCCCTGCTGACGATGCGCGGCATCGGTTCTCGACCCCGCCAGCTGCTGCTCGGCATCATGGTCGCGACCTGGTTCCTGTCCATGTGGGTCTCCAACACGGCGACGACGATGATGATGCTGCCCATCGGCGTCTCCGTGCTGACCATGGTCGCCAGCGAGAAGCTCTCCCACCTGCCCGCCGCCCAGCGCCCCGCCGGCGACGACGACCCGGTCACCGCGCTCTCCGGCGACCGCGACACCCGCAACTTCGCCATCAGCGTCATGCTCGGCATCGCCTTCGCCGCCACGATCGGCGGACTGGGCACGCTGATCGGCAGCCCGCCCAACCTCGTCATGGTCGGGGTGATGGAGCAGCAGTTCGACACCACCGTCAGCTTCGCCGACTGGATGAAGCTGGGCGTGCCGCTGTCGCTGGTGTTCCTGTTCGTCGCCTGGCTGATGCTCAGTCGGGTCATCTTCCCCACGACCATGACCGACGCCATGGGCGGCCGGGACGTCGTCCGCGACGAGCTCCGCGCGCTCGGGAAGATGTCCCGCGGCGAGTGGAGCGTGTTGGCGGTCTTCGTCTCCACCGCCCTGCTGTGGGTCTTCACCGGCCAGCTGCAGAAGATCGACTGGCTGGTCGATGCCCTGCCCTTCCTCGAGGGCATGAACGACACCAGCATCGCGATGGCCGCGGCCATCGCGCTCTTCCTCATCCCGGTCTCGGCCAAGGACGGCGTGCAGGCCATGGACTGGAAGACGGCCCAGCGCGGGGTCCCGTGGGGCGTGCTGCTGCTCTTCGGCGGCGGCCTCTGCCTCGCCGCCGCGATGTCCGAGACCGGCGTCTCCGACTGGATCGGCGAGCGCATGGAGGGCCTCGGCGTGCTGCCGACTGTGCTGCTCGTCGCCGCGGTCTGCCTGCTCACCCTGCTGCTGACCGAGCTGACCAGCAACACCGCGACCTCGACGACCTTCCTGCCGGTCTTCGCCGGCTTCGCCGTCGCGATCGGCGTCGACCCGATGCTGCTGATGGTCCCGGCGGCGATGGCCGCGACCTGCAGCTTCATGCTGCCGGTCGGCACCCCTCCGAACGCCATCGTCTACGGCTCCGGCTACGTGACCATGCCGCAGATGGTGAAGGCCGGCGTCTGGCTGAACCTGATCGGCGTCGTGCTGATCACCGGCATGACGATGCTGCTCGGCGGATGGGCCATGGGCCTGGACCTCTGAGCCTCTCCACTCGGGCCGGAACGCGGGGCCGGGGCGCGGGGCATGACTCCGCACCCCGGCCCCGATGTGTGAGCGTCCCGTCCGCGGGACCGTCGGGGCCCTCGGCGCGACCGGACCCCGGAGCGCGTCATGGCGCAGATCACAGGAATACAAGGGGCTTTGACGTCTTCTTCATCACAAGACGATTACAGTCTTCCCATTTCTTCGCGCATTTCCGACCGGATCCTCACATCGTCATCATGACGGGGATCGCACGACGCGGATAATCTCTGCGGAAGGCGACGGCGGGCCGCCGACGCCCCACGACAAGGCCGCAGAATCAGCATTCCCGGTTGATTCGTCCTCCACGGTCAGTATCGTGGGGCGCGATGCCTGACTCCGCAGACGACCCTGCCCATTCCGGGGAAGAGATCGAGCTCCGCGCCCCTGTGCTCTCCGACGGCGCCGCCCTGTGGCGGATCGCTGAGGGCACCGGCGTCCTCGATGTGAACACCCCGTACGCCTACCTGCTGTGGACCCGCGACTTCGCCACGACGTCGGTGATCGCCCTGGTCGACGGCCGCCCCGCAGGCTTCATCTCCGGCTACCTCCGCCCCTCCGACCCGCAGACGCTGTTCATCTGGCAGGTGGCCGTCGACTCCGAGTTCCGCGGGCGCCGCCTGGCCTCCCGGATGCTCGCCGACGTCGTCGCCCGCTCCGGCGCCCGCCGCCTGGAGACCACCATCACCGCGGACAACACCGCCTCCATCGCGCTGTTCACCGGGCTCGCCCGCGACCACGACGCCGAGATCACCCGATCCGACCTGTTCACCGAAGACCTCTTCCCCGCTCAGCAGGAGACCGGCGAGCACCACGCCGCCGAGGACCTCTACACCGTCGAGCCGCTGCGCTCGAGCTGAACGACGCCCCCAGACGCACGACGTCGGCCGCCGCGGCCGGATCCGCCGGATCCACGGCGGGCGCGCCGCGGCATCGGCCGCCGGCCGAGCCCCGCCGACGTCGACAGCACCGATCCCCCACCCCAGACCGCGGCGCACGACGCCGCATCACGGAGGAGACCACACCTATGGCCACCGACATCTTCGAAACCTTCGAATCCCAGGTCCGCAGCTACTGCATGAACTGGCCGGCCGTCTTCGAGAAGGCCTCCGGCTCCTACCAGTACACCGAGGACGGCTCGCGGTACCTGGACTTCTTCTCCGGGGCCGGCGCGCTGAACTACGGCCACAACCACCCGGAGCTGCGCGACCTGCTGGTCGACTACGTGGCCAACGACGGCGTCACCCACTCGCTGGACATGAAGACTCCGTCCAAGCGCCGCTTCCTGGAGACCTTCGAGCGGGTCATCCTGGAGCCGCGGAACATGGAGTACAAGGTCATGTTCCCGGGCCCGACGGGCACCAACAGCGTCGAGGCGGCGCTGAAGCTGGCCCGCAAGGTCACCGGCCGCCAGCACATCCTGTCGTTCACCAACGCCTTCCACGGCATGACGCTGGGCTCGCTGTCGGTCACCGGCAACTCGATGAAGCGCCGCGGCGCGGGCATCCCGCTGACCAACAGCTCCAAGATCCCCTACGACGACTACTTCGACGGCGACATCCCGGACTTTATCTGGCTGGAGAAGGTCCTGCAGGACTCCGGCTCCGGCGTCGACAAGCCGGCCGCGGTCATCGTCGAGACCGTGCAGGGCGAGGGCGGGCTGAACGCCGCGCGCATGGAGTGGCTGAAGGAGCTCTCCGCGCTGCTGCGCCGCCACAAGATCCTGCTGATCATCGACGACGTGCAGGCCGGCTGCGGCCGCACCGGCACCTTCTTCTCCTTCGAGGAGGCCGGCATCACCCCGGACATCATCTGCATGTCCAAGTCGATCTCCGGCTACGGCCTGCCGATGGCGATCACGCTGTTCAAGCCGGAGCTGGACGTCTGGGAGGGCGGCGAGCACAACGGCACCTTCCGCGGCAACAACCTCGGCTTCATCACCGGCGCCCGGGCCCTGGAGCTGTTCTGGTCGGACGACTCCTTCCAGAAGCAGCTGGCCGCGAAGATCGAGACGCTCCGCGAGGGCCTGGAGGACATCGCCCAGCACGTGAAGGGCGCGACGCTGCGCGGCCGCGGCTTCCTGACCGGCATCTGCTTCCCCGACGCCGACACCGCCGGCAAGGTCGCCGCCGAGTCCTATAAGCGGAACCTGCTGCTGGAGACCTCCGGCCCCGAGGACGAGGTCATCAAGGTCATGCCGCCGCTGACCATCGAGGACGACGACCTGCAGAAGGGCATCAAGGTCATCGAGGACGCCGTGCTGGCCGCCACCGGCCAGATGAGCGAGCCGAGCCGCCTGCGCGCCCCGCGCTGATCCCGCTCCGACGCGGAGCTCCCCGCGTCCCCCGGTCCCCTCTCCTCCGACGGCTTGCGCCGTGGGATGATGCGGAGACCGGGGACGCGAGCCGTGCGGGACCGCCGCCCCGCGCCGGCCTCGACCCCGCCCGGACGTCGGTCCGCCGACGTCGGCCGTCCATGACGACCTCCGCACCATCCCTCCCCGCAGACAGGAGACGACTATGTACACGCTGCACATCGACGACCTCAACGACGGCGAGCGCGACATCCGCGACGCCGACTGGCGCTCCCGCCGGATGGTCCTGGGCCGTGAGAAGGTCGGCTTCTCGCTGCACGAGACCACCATCTACGCCGGCTCCACCCACTCGTTCTGGTACGCGAACCACATCGAGGCCGTCTACTGCGTCGGCGGCAAGGGTCGGCTGACCAACCTGGAGACCGACGAGGTCCACGAGATCACCGACGGCTTCCTCTACCTGCTCGACGGTCACGAGAAGCACCAGGTGGAGGCCGACGAGGAGCTCCGACTGGTCTGCGTGTTCAACCCGCCGGTGACCGGCAAGGAGATCCACGACGAGAACGGCGTGTACCCGCTGATCGTCGAGGACTGAGCACCGCCGCGCGCTGAGCCGGCGCGAGCCCTCGCTCGCCCGCACGACGACGCCCGCCCCGGGATCGCGGAGATCTCCGGGGCGGGCGTCGTGGTGTGCGGCGCCGCTACTCGGCTCCGGCCCGGTCCAGGTCCGCCCGGTTCTTCCGGACCTGCCGGATCTTCGGCAGCACCATGGGCACCGCCAGGATCAGCACCGCGATCATCAGGATGACCACGGTCGAGGGCCGGGTGAAGAACACCGAGAAGTCGCCCTGGCTGAGGGAGAGCGCCCGCCGCAGCTGGGTCTCGACCATCGGCCCGAGGATCGCGCCGAGGATCGCGGGGGCGACCGGGAAGTCGTAGACCCGCATGAAGAAGCCGGCCACACCGATCAGGCAGACGAGCATCACCTCGATGAGCGAGCCGGAGATCGAGTACACGCCGAGGATGCCTAGCACCAGGATGCCGGCGTAGAGCAGCGTCTTGGGGATCTCCAGCAGCTTGATCCAGATCTTCACCAGCGGCAGATTGATCACCAGCAGCATCACGTTGCCGATGAACAGCGAGGCGATCAGCGTCCAGACCAGGTCCGGGGAGTTCTCGAAGAGCTTCGGCCCGGGCTGGATGTTGTAGACCTGGAAGGCCGAGAGGATGATCGCCGCCGTGGCCGAGGTCGGGATGCCCAGCGTCAGCAGCGGCACCAGCACGCCGGAGAAGGAGGCGTTGTTCGCCGCCTCCGGTCCGGCGACACCTTCGATGGCGCCGTGGCCGAACTCCTCCGGGTGCTTCGAGAGCCGCCGCTCGGTGGTGTAGGAGAGGAACGTGGGCACCTCGGAGCCGCCGGTGGGCATGGAGCCGAAGGTGAATCCGAGCAGGCCGCCGCGGATCCAGGGCTTCCACACGCGCTTGCGCTCGGCCTTGTTCAGCCAGACGCGGCCGGAGAACTCGACAGTGTCATCCTTCGTGCTGTGCAGCCGGGCCAGCCCGTGCAGCGCCTCGCCGACGGCGAAGAGCCCGATGATGACGATCACGATGTCCACACCGCTGAGCAGCTCCGGCGAGCCGAAGGTGAAGCGCTGCTGCCCGGTGAGGAAGTCCAGCCCGATCAGTCCGATGAACAGCCCGATGAACAGGCTGATCATGCCGCGGATCAACGAGGAGCCGACGAGCGCGGTCACCGAGACGAAGGCCAGCACCATCAGGGCGAAGTAGTCGGTCGCCTGGAAGGACTTGGCCAGATTCGCCACCAGCGGCGCCAGGAACGTCAGGCCCAGCGTGGAGATGATGGCCGCGGAGAACGACCCCATCACTGCTGTGGCCAGCGCAGGTCCGGCGCGTCCGGCCTTGGCCATCGGATGGCCGTCGATCGCCGTGGCCACCGACCCCGCCTCGCCGGGCGTGTTCAGCAGGATCGAGGTGATGGCCCCTCCGTAGAGGGACCCGTAGTAGACGCCGGCGAAGATGATCAGCGCGCCCGTCGGGTCGAACCCGTAGGTCAGCGGCAGCAGCAGCGCCAGCGCCAGGGCGGGACCGATGCCCGGCATGACGCCCACGAAGGTGCCGATCGTGACGCCGATCGCGGCGTAGAGCATGTACTGCAGGTCGAAGGCATTGGCGAAGCCTCCGGCGAGATCTGCGAAGACATCCATAGGTCCTATTCCCCCCAAGGCCCGACGGGCAGGCGCACGCCGAGCAGCTCGGTGAATCCGAGGTAGAGCACAGTGGCGAGGAGCACTGCGATGATGATGGTGCGCACCCATCGCCGGCTTCCGGCGATCAGGTTGACCGCCAGGAAGAACAGCGAGGTCGCGAGGATGTAGCCCAGCGGCTCCAGCAGGACGGCATAGGCCACCAGCCCGCCGATCACCGACCACAGCGTCCGCCAGTGCGTCGTCGCATGCTCCTCACCGGCCTGCTCGCGGAGCGCCAGGTCGGGCACGGCGGTGGTGCGCAGCAGGAAGGCGGTGCCGAACACGGCCAGACCCACTCCGACGATCAGCGGGAAGAAGCCCGGCTCCGACGGCCCGAAGCCGCCGTCGACGGCGATCCTCACGGCGTCTGTCAGGACCACCGCCGCCACCGCGAGGATGACGACGGCGGCGATCCGGGTCCCCAGGGCGCCCCGGGCGGGGCGCCCTGACTCATGCGTGCGCGAGGTCATTCGATGATCCCCAGATCCGTCAGCGTCTGGGTGATCTCCTCGTCCTCCTGCTCGACGTAGTCGGCGAACTCGTCGCCGGTCTTCAGGAAGTCATCCCAGTTGTTGGCCTCCAGGGCCTCCTGCCACTCCTCGGTCTCGTGCATCTCCTCGATCGCCGACACCACGGCGTCACGCTGCTCGTCGGAGATCTCCGGCGGGGCGACGACGCCGCGCCAGTTGGCGATGGAGACGTCGTAGCCGGCGTCCATGATGGTCGGCGCGTCCACCCCCTCGATGGGCTCCTCGCTGGAGACGGCCAGCAGGCGCACCTCGCCGTCGTCGACGAGGTCGCTGAACTCGGCGGTTCCGGAGGCCGCGGCGGTGACGTCGCCGGAGAGCAGCGCCGGAGTCAGCTCCCCGCCGCCGGAGTAGGGGTTGTAGTTGATCTCTCCCGGATCGACGCCGGCGGCCTCGGCCAGCTGGGAGATGAGGATCTGGTCGACGCCCCCGACCGAGCCGCCGCCCCAGGCGACCTCGCCCGGGTTCTCCGCGAAGTCGGCCATCAGCTGCTCGAGCGTCTCGTACTTCGAGTCCGCGGGGACGGCGATGGCGTCATACTCGGCGGCCAGGCTGGCGATGGGCGTGACGTCGTCGAGGGTCATCGCGGAGTCGGTCTGCTGGATCGCGCCGACCAGGATCTTGCCGATGACCATCAGCTGGTGCGGGTCTCCGGCGTTCTCGCCGGCGAACTCGGTGAGGCCCACTGTGCCGGAGGCGCCCGGCACGTTGTAGACCTCGGAGCCGGAGTCGGTCACTCCGCCCTCGGTCAGCGCGCGGGAGACGGAGCGGGCGGTCATGTCATAGCCGCCGCCGGCGTCGGCCGGGGCCATGATCTCCACCGTCTCGGACGGGTAGTCGGCGGCCTCCTCGCCGCCTCCTCCTCCGCCGTCGCCGCAGCTGGTCAGCACCAGCAGGCCGGCGGCGAACGGGGCGGTCCAGCGGGCGAGTCGGCTCGTCGTCGAGCGGACGTCAGGGGTGGTCATCAGAGATTCTCTCCTCAGAAGGGTGCAGGTGATCGTCGTCGGGCGCGTCGTCGCGCCGTGGGCAGGCAGGCCACGGCATGCGGCCGGGCGATCGCCGAGCGATCCCGGCGTGCACCGCAGACGGCGGTGACCTGCGCCCTCCACACGATAGGGTGAGCCCGATCACAGCATGACGTTGATCCCGCTTTCATCGCATACAGCTCATTGAGCCAGTTCTGCGCATTGTGCTCACGCGGTCGGAGCCGCACATCACCGTCCGGAGAGGAGGACCATGGATGCCGCCCCGGGGTCCCGCAGGCCGCGGCTGAACTTCGCCGGCCAGACCCTGCTGCTGCAGCTCGCCGTCGTCACCCTGGTGGCCCTGGTCGCCGCCGGCGTGCACGGCTGGCTCACCTACCAGCGCCTGGGCTTCGAGGCCCAGCATCGCGCGCTGTCGGTCGCCCGGACGCTGGCCACCACGGAGGAGGTCCGCGCCGAGGCCGCCCGCCTCACCGCGGCCGACGCCGCCGCCATGCGCCCCGCCGAGCTGCTCGACGAGCCGCTGGTCCCGCTCGCCCACGACGTCCGGGCGCGCACCGACGCGCTGTTCGTGGTCATCACCGACGACGAGGGCATCCGACTCACCCACCCCGACGCCGAGCGCCTGGGCGAGCGAGTCAGCACCGACCCGTCGGGGCCGCTGTCCGGTGAGGAGGTCACCAACACGACCCGAGGCACGCTCGGCCTCTCCGCACGGGCGAAGGTCCCCATCTACGCCCCCGGATCGCAGGAGACGGTGGTCGGCGAGGTCAGCGTGGGCTTCGCGATGGACGACGTGCTGCAGGACCTCTCCAGCGACATCACTCCGGTGGCGCTGACCGGCGTCGGCGCCCTGGGGCTGGGGGTGGTCGCCTCCTGGCTGCTCGTGCGGCGGCTGCGCCGGCTGACCCTCGGGCTGGAGCCGGAGGATCTGACCGCACTGGCCCAGGACCAGGAGGCGGTCCTGCGCGGCGTCGACGAAGGGGTCATCGGCGTCTCCGCCGAGGGCGCGCTGACCGTGGTCAACGCCGAGGCCCGCCGCCTGCTGGACCTCGCCGAGGACGACGAGATCGTCGGCCACCGGCTCGAGGACTCGCCCCTGCCGCCGTCGGTGGTGGGCCTGGCCGCCGAAGCCGGCCCGGAGACGCCGTCCACGGAGGCGGTCATCGGATCCCGAGTGCTGATCCTCACCGCCCGGCCCGTCCGCGCCGGCGGCCTGCGAGGAACCGGCGAACAGAACCTGGGCACGGTGATCATGCTGCGCGACCGCACCCGGATGCAGGCGCTGACCCGGCAGCTGCAGGCCGTCAGCTCGATGACGACGGCTCTGCGCGCACAGCGGCACGAGTTCGCCAATCGGCTGCACACCATCGCCGGCCTGCTCGGGATCGGGAACCACGCCGAGGCGGAGGACTACGTCGGGTCGCTGCTGGCCACCGGACCGCTGAAGTCCCCGGTGGAGCAGGCCGAGCAGCTCGCCGACCCGTACCTCCAGGCGTTCATCGGCGCCAAGAGCGTCGAAGCCGGCGAGCGCGGCGTGCATCTGCACGTGGGCGAGGCGACGCTGGTCCGCGGACGCGTCGAGGATCCGCACGACGTCACCACCGTGCTGGGGAACCTCGTCGACAACGCTGTGCACGCCGCAGTCCACGGGGCCGGCCCCGATCGCTGGGTGGAGGTCGACCTGCTGGACGAGCTGGAGGACGACGTCGTCGAGGCCGGCGCCGAGGTCGACGCCGAGCCCGGCACCGACGACCCCTCGGGGACGCTCCACCTGGTGGTGGCCGACTCGGGCGACGGGACGGCCGATCCGGAGGCGCTCTTCACCGAGGGGTACTCCACGGCGACGACCGGCCCGCTCGACGCGCACGGCCAGGGCCTGGGACTCTCGATATGCCGGCAGATCGCCCGGGACCGCGGCGGGGACGTGTGGCTGGCCGACCCCGGCCGGACAGGCGGCCCGGGGGCGGTCTTCTGTGCGCGCCTGCCCGGGACGATGAGCCGGCGAGGTCCCGGCGGGCGCGGGCACCCGACGGCCGCTGAACATCCGGATCCGAGCGAGACGCCGGGCCGACCAGGGGAGGAACAGCATGAGTGAGGACCTGCAGGTGCTGATCGTCGACGACGACTTCCACGTGGCGAACCTCCACGCCACCTATGTGGACTCGGTGCCGGGCTTCTCCGCGCTGCCCCCGGTGGGCACCGCGGAACAGGCACGACGCACGACGCGCTCCCAGCAGCCGGACCTGGTGCTGCTCGACGTCTATCTGCCCGACGCCTGCGGCCTGGACGTGCTTCCGTCGCTGGACTCCGACGTCCTGGTGCTCAGCGCGGCGGCCGATGCCTCGACGGTGCGGCAGGCCCTGCGGCGCGGGGCGATCGGCTATCTGATCAAACCCTTCGCCGCCGAGGATCTCACCCGTCGCCTGCGCGCCTACACGCGATACCGCAGGCTGCTCCCGGATCAGCACACTGTGGACCAGGACACGGTCGAGCGAGCCCTGCGGGCGCTGTATCAGGCCCAGTCGCCCACTGCGACCCGAGCCCGGTCGGCCACCGAGACCGCCGTGCTGGAGGCGCTGGAGTCCGGCGAGCACCAGTCGACGATGGCGGTGGCCCGCAGCGTCGGCGTCTCCCGCGCCACGGCGCAGCGCTACCTCTCGGCGCTGGTCGACGACGGCGCGGTCTCGATCCAGCTGCGCTACGGCAGCACCGGCCGCCCCGAGCATCGCTACCGGCTGGCCGACCGGTCCTGATCCGCCGCACGATGCCCCGGGACGGAACTCCGCGGAAGCCCGCGGAGAGACCTCCGCCGCACTCACCATCAGGTGGCATGGAGCACACTCACGATGGACAGCGCTCCCTTAATATGATGTGATTCACGGGAGCGTGTCGCAGATCACGCGATGCGTGTCACATAACTGAACCGAGCGAACCCCGGAGAGGGTCCGAGCGTCGGACAGCGCTCTCCGCGACGAGCTCCCATTCACAACGGATCGTCGGGCACGTACCTGCCCGTGAAAGGGACTGAAGACTATGGCCTCTGTGACCTATGACGCCGCGAGCCGCATCTACACCCCCGGTGCTCGCCCCGCCATCAACCAGCTCCATCTCGAGATCGCCGACGGCGAGTTCCTCGTGCTCGTCGGACCCTCCGGCTGCGGCAAGTCGACTGCGCTGCGCATGCTCGCCGGCCTCGAGGAGGTCAACGAAGGTCGCATCCTCATCGGCGGCGAGGACGTCTCGCACGTCTCGCCCAAGGACCGCGACATCGCGATGGTCTTCCAGAACTACGCGCTCTACCCGCACATGTCCGTCGCCGACAACATGGGCTTCGCCCTGAAGATCGCCGGCGTCGACAAGGACGAGCGCCGCCGTCGCGTCGAGGACGCCGCGAAGCTGCTGGACCTCGAGGACTACCTCGACCGCAAGCCGAAGGCGCTCTCCGGCGGTCAGCGTCAGCGTGTGGCCATGGGCCGCGCGATCGTCCGCTCGCCGAAGGTCTTCCTGATGGACGAGCCGCTGTCGAACCTCGACGCCAAGCTCCGCGTGCAGACCCGCACGCAGATCGCCGCGCTGACCCGCAAGCTCGCCGTCACCACTGTCTACGTCACCCACGACCAGGTCGAGGCGATGACGATGGGCGACCGCGTGTGCGTGCTGAAGGACGGCGTCCTCCAGCAGGTCGACTCGCCGCGCAACCTCTACGACGCCCCGGCCAACGTGTTCGTGGCCGGCTTCATCGGCTCCCCGGCGATGAACCTGCTGCAGGTCGAGCACGACGGCCGCTCCATCCAGCTCGGCAACGACCGCTTCGAGATCACCGGCGACGCGCTGAAGAAGACCTCGAGCAACAAGGTCGTCGTGGGCATCCGCCCGGAGGACATCGACCTCGGCTCCGAGAGCGGCATCGACATGGACGTGGACCTGACCGAGGAGCTCGGCGCCGACGCCCACATCTTCGGCGAGCCGAAGAACCTCGACACCTTCCAGCCGCTGGTGGTCCGCGTCGACGGTCGCCGGCCCCCGCTGCGCGGCGACGTCGTGCGCATCGCGCCGAAGATGGACCGCATCCACCTCTTCGACGTCGAGACCGGCCTGCGCCTCAACGGCGACATCCCGGACCACACTCCGCACGCGGCGCTCTCCGACGTCGAGGCCCTCGCGGACGAGGAAGAGTGAGCGAGCGCAGCGAGCTCACGACGACGTAAGTGAGCGCCCGGCCCCGATGAGCGCACGACGAAGGGGCCGGTCCCGGAGATCCTCCGGGACCGGCCCCTTCGTCGTGCGCGGGCAGCTCGCGCGGCCGAAACCTCGTGGGCCGCTCAGCGGCCGAGCAGCTCGTGCAGCAGCGCCCGGGCGCCGTCGGTGCGCAGCATGTGCAGCGCCCGCTCATAGGGTGCGGTGAACTCCGGCCGCTCCACCAGGTCGCCGAAGAGCTCGGCGTCGCGGAGGAAGGCCAGCGGGTCCTCGTCGTGGCGGGCCGCGGCGGCCATGACCCGCTCGCGCAGCCGGTCGACCACCGGCCAGACCTCCCCGTCCTCCCCCACGCCCTCGGCGTAGCGCGCCCAGGAGGCGACGACGGCGGCGCAGACCGAGACGTCGCGGCCGGCGTCGAGGTTCTCGCGGATGACCGGCACCATCCAGGTGGGGATCCGGTCGGAGGACTCGGCGGCCAGCCGGGCGAGCGTGTCGGCGACATGCGCGTTGGAGAAGCGCGCCATCAGCTCGTCCTTGTAGCCCTCCAGGTCGATGCCGGGCACCTCGGGCACTGTCGGGGCGCCCTCGCCGTCCATGTACAGCCTCCGCGTGACTGCCGCCAGGTCGTCGTCGGCGCTGGCCTCGTGAGCATAGGTATGGCCCAGCAGCAGCCCGAAGTAGGCGATCACCTGGTGGCTGCAGTTCAGCAGGCGCAGCTTCATCAGCTCATAGGGCTCGACGTCGTCGACCATCTGCACCCCGACCTCCTCCCAGGCCGGGCGCCCGGCGGGGAAGTCGTCCTCGAGCACCCACTGGACGAAGTCCTCGCTGACCACCGGCCAGCGGTCTTCGATCCCGTGGTCCGCGGCGACCATGGCCACGTCCTGCTCGGCGGTGACCGGGGTGATCCGGTCGACCATGCAGTTCGGGAAGGCCACCTGCTCGCCGATCCAGGCGGCCAGCTCGGCATCCTTCGCCGCGGCGTAGGCGATGATCATCCGACGGGCGAGGTCGCCGTTGCCGCGGACGTTGTCGCAGGAGAGCAGGGTGAAGGGCTCGACGCCGGCGGCGCGACGCCGGCGCAGCGCCTCGACGACGAAGCCGAACATCGTCTCCGGGAAGGCCGCCTGCGGAGCGTCGGCGCGGAAGTCGGCGGCCAGGTCGCGGGCCACCGCCGGAGTCTCCAGCCGGAACTCCCCGGTGGAGGGCTCGTAGTTGTAGCCGCCCTCGGTGACCGTCAGCGAGACGATCCGCACCTCCGGGTCGGTCATCCGCTCCAGCACCGCCGCCGGCTCCTCGGGGGCGAAGAGGTATTCGGCGATCGAGCCGACCACCCGAGCGTCGCGGCCGCCGTCGGGCGCCTTCGGCACCAGCGTGTAGAGCCCGTCCTGGGCGGTGAGGGCCTCGCGCATCGCCGCGTCGCCGGGGAGCAGCCCGACCCCGCAGATCGCCCAGTCCGGAGAACGGCCGGCGTTGAACAGCCGGTCCAGGTAGTAGGCCTGATGCGCACGATGGAAGCCGCCGACGCCGATATGCACGATGCCGACGCGGCGCTCCTCGAGGGGGTAGTCGGGCACAGTGAGCCGGCCGGCGTTCCGGGCGGCGATCTGCGGCAGGGCGGCGGCGCGGAGTGCAGTCATGGAACGGTCCCTTCATCCATCGGTGATCGACACCACACTAACAGATGAGTGTAGTCGATCACTCAGATGAGCGGCCGGAAGGCTCCTCGCCCGCCGCCTCCAGCCGGACGCGATGGTCGACCAGCCGGTCGGCCACCGGCACATGGGAGAGCAGCACGACCGCCCGCTCCCCGGCGGCGCCGAGCACCTCCTCGTGGAGCCGCTCGGCCAGGCCCGGATCCACATGGGCGGTGGGCTCGTCGAGGACCAGCACCTCCGCGCCGGAGAGCAGCCCGCGGGCGACGGCGATCCGCCGGGCCTGCCCGCCGGAGAGCAGCACCCCGTCCATGCCGACCGGCGTGTCCAGCCCCTCGCGCGACCGCGCCCACGTCCCCAGGCCGACGGCGTCGAGCGCGCTCCAGAGCGCGGCGTCGTCGGCCTGCTCCGGCCCCTGCGGATGCGCCAGCGCCAGGTTGGCGCGGATCGTGGCGTCGAAGAGGTGGGCGTCCTGCTCGATCAAGCACACTCGGCGTCGCAGCTGCTCGCCGGTCAGCGCGGCGACGTCGACGCCGCCGACGCGCAGCGTGCCGA
Source organism: Nesterenkonia halobia (assembly GCF_039536005.1). NCBI lineage: Bacteria > Bacillati > Actinomycetota > Actinomycetes > Micrococcales > Micrococcaceae > Nesterenkonia > Nesterenkonia halobia. The sequence goes on from NZ_BAAAYG010000003.1 coordinate 225,118, forward strand.
CGTGGTCGAGGAAGCCGACCAGCCCCTGGGCCAGCGCCGTCTTGCCCGCGCCGCTGACGCCGGTGATCACCGCCCGCTCCCCCGGCAGCACGCGCAGCGTCACCGGGGCGCTGACCGGCGCCGTCGCGCCCGGCCGGCGCACGGCGACGTCGACCAGCTCCAGCGCGGGGACCACGGAGCCCGCAGCGTCCACGGCGCCCGGCGCCGCGACCTCGTGCTCCTCCGCGGTCCGCGGCTCCGGCCACACCTCCGCGTCCGGCGCAGCTTCCACCTTCGGCGCAGCCTCCGAATCCGGCGCGACTTCCGCGATCCGCCGCGCGGAGGCGAGCACGCCGCGACGAGCCGAGATCGCCGGCGGCACGGCGGCGACGACGTCGAAGACCGCCAGCGGCACCAGGGCGAGCACCGCCAGCATGGACGGGTCGACCTCGCCGGGCCGCGGCAGGAAGCCCGGCCCCAGCGGCCGCCCCGGCTCCAGCGCGTCGAGGCCGACCAGCAGCAGCCCCAGCACGGCCGCCCCGGAGGCCGCGGCGAGCACCGCCGAGGCCACGCCGGTGCCGGCCGCGCTGCGCAGCGCTGTGCGGCGCAGCCGGGCGTCGACGTCCTCGACCCGACGCAGCTGCGCCTCGACGGCGTCGTAGGCCAGCAGCACGTCGAGATCGGCGACCAGCTCCAGGATCTCGTCGGCCAGCCGGCCGCGCAGCCCGGCGGTGCGCCGCTCGGCGCGGGCGGCCAGCGCCCCGTGCAGCAGCGTGCCGGCCGTCGCGGCGACGAGGAGCAGGCCCGCCAGCACCGCGGCGGCGGTCGGATCGACGAAGGCGACTCCGGCGACGGCGGCCAGGGCGACGACCGCCGAGCTGACCAGCGGCTGGATCACTCGGGTGGGACGATCGAGCAGCTGGTCGACGTCGGAGACCATCCGGGCGAGCAGATCGCCGCGACGCCGTCCGCCGAGCCGGGCCGGCGCCAGCGGGATGAGGCGCTCGACCAGCCCGACGCGCAGCTCGGCCAGCACCCGGAAGGCGGCGTCGTGCGAGCTGAGCCGCTCGAGGTAGCGGAAGGTCGCCCGCGCCAGGGCGAAGGCGCGCACGCCGACGACCACCAGGCTCAGGTAGAGGATCGGCGGCTGCTCGGCCGCGCGCGTGATCAGGTACGCCGAGGCGGCCAGCAGCAGCACGGCGCAGAGCCCGGAGAGCGCGCCGAAGCACAGTCCGGGTGCCATGCGGCGCCAGCCCGGCGTCGCCGTGCGCAGCAGCGCGGCGGCGCCCTTCGTCGGAGCGTCCGGGGCTGCCTGGGTCGCCGGGGACGCCGGCGTCGTCGTTCCGGTCATCGGTGACCTCCCTGCGTCGCGACGGCGGCGGTCGCCGCGGCCGCCGAGGAGTCCGCGCCGGGGATCAGGTCGATCCGCCGGTCCGCGGCCGCGACGACGGCCGGGCGGTGGCTGATGACCAGCACGACCCGGTCGGCCGCGGCCTCGGCGCGCAGCGTGGCCAGCAGCCGCTGCTCCGCCTCGGCGTCCAGCGCGGCACTGGGCTCGTCGAGCAGCAGCACCGGACAGTCGCGCGCCCGGGCACGATGCAGCGCCCGCGCCAGAGCCACCCGGTGGGCCTGGCCGCCGGAGAGCCCGGCGCCGCGGACGCCCAGCGGCCGGCGAGGATCCAGGGCGGCGAGATCCGCGGCCGCCAGCGCCGCGCGGACGGAGGGCGCATCGGCACCGGCGGCGTCGGCGGCACCGGCGGTACCGGCGCCGTCGGCCCTCGACGCCGCGGGCTCGCCCAGGGCCACGTTCTCCGCCACTGTGCCGGCGCGCAGTCCGTGATCCTGCCCGGACCAGGCGATCGCCGCCCGTGTCAGCGGCACCTCCCCCTCGGGGCCGTGCAGTCGTGCCGTCCCGGCGGCCGGCACGAGTCCGAGCAGCGCGGCGAAGAGCGTGGACTTGCCGACGCCGCTGGGCCCGGTGAGCACGGTGAGCTCGCCGGGGCGAGCGGTCAGCTCCACGCCGTCGAGGATGCGTCGTCCGCCGCGGTCGACGCTCAGCCCGGCGACGTCCAGCTCGGCCGCCGGCGGAATCTGCGGGGCGTGCGGGGCGTCGTCGCCGCCGTCGGCCTGCTCGTCCGACTGCTCGTCCGACTGCTCGTCCGCCGACCGGGACGTCGCGGCCTCGCCGCGGGCGATGAGCGCGAAGACCTCCTCGGCCGCGGCCAGCCCGTCGGCGGCGGCGTGATACGTCGCCCCGACCTGGCGCAGCGGGGCGAAGGCCTCGGGGACGATCAGCAGCGCGGTCAGCCCCACCAGCAGCACCAGCTGTCCGTCGACCAGCCGGATGCCGATGGAGACGGCCACCAGCGCCGTGGACAGGCTCGCGGCGAGCTCCAGCACGAAGCCGGAGAGGAAGCTGACCCGCAGCACCGCCATCGTGGAGCGTCGATGCGCCGCGGAGAGCCGATGCAGGTTCTCCCGCTGGTGGTGCGCCCGGCCGAAGACGCGCAGCGTCGACAGCCCCTCGACCACGTCCAGGTACCGGCGGCCGAGCGTGTCGAGCCGATCGCGCTGCCGCCGCTGGGCCGACTGCGTCGTCCAGCCGACCAGCACCATGAACAGCGGGATCAGCGGCATGGTGATCGCGACGATGATCGCCGTGGTCAGATCCAGCAGCGCCAGCACGAGGAGATGCACCGGCACGGCCAGCACGGTGAGCACCAGCTGCGGCAGATGCCGCGAGAAGTAGGCGTCCAGGGCGTCCAGTCCGCCGCCCAGCGTGGTCGCCGCCCGGGCTCCGCCGCCGACGCCGCGGCCCGAGCCGTCGGCGTCGCCGGCCGCGTCGAACCCGCCGTCGCCGGCGCGCGCCAGCGCCCGCACCCCCGCGGCACGCAGCTGGCTCTTCACCCGGGCCGCCGCCCGCGCGGCGAGGACCTCTTCTCCCCAGGTCAGCGCTGCGCGCAGCAGCACCACGCCGGCCAGGGCGGTCAGCAGCAGCACCAGTCGATGCTCGGCGGACCTCTCCGCCAGCACCGCGAGCGGCCACTCCGGCGAGGCCCCGACCAGCTCGGCGCCGCTGACCACCGCCGCGGCGACCAGCGCGCTGAAGGCCAGCACCAGCACCACGCGCAGCAGCCCGAGGACGACCTGCGCGGCCAGGAACCCGCGCGCGGCGCGGGCATGGCGCAGCAGGCGCGGATCCAGCGGTTTCACGGCGTCACCTCGTGCAGAGTCGGGAGGGTCAGGAGCAGGTCGGGGCGGGGCGGGAGCGGCCGGCGAGGGCTCCGTCAGTGCGCCGCGGCGGCGATGTGCTCGCGGGTCAGTCGCCGACGGAACACCCAGTAGGTCCAGATCTGGTACCCGATCACCAGCGGCGTGGTGATCGCGGCCACCCAGAGCATCACGCCCAGCGTGTAGTCGGTGGAGCTGGCGTTGTCGATGGTCAGCGTCCCCACGCCGGAGGTCGAGGGCAGCACCGTCGGGAAGAGCACCAGGAACAGCGTGGAGATCGCCGCGGCCATCGTCACCGCCAGTCCGGTGAAGGCCAGGCCTTCGCGGCCCACGAGGTTCGCCGCCAGCCCGCCGACCAGCGCGATCCCGGCGAGGACGCCGACGACCAGCGCCGGACCGGCCAGCGCGGCATCGCGATGCTCCAGCAGCGTCCAGACCAGCAGTCCGACGGCGGCCGCGGCGGCCGGAAGCCCGGCCCCGGCGGCGAGCCGGCGCGCCCGGGTGCGGATGGCGCCGTCGGTCTTCAACGCGATGAACACCGCCCCGTGGACCAGGCAGAGCAGCGTCACCGTGACAGCTCCCAGCAGGGTGTAGGGATTGACGATGTCGGTGAGGCCGGCACGGACGTCGTGGTCGGCGGTCATCGGCAGACCCTGCACCACGCCGGTGAAGATCATCCCCCAGAGGAAGGCCGGGGCCAGCGAGCCGACGATGATCATCCGGTCGAAGGCCCGCTTCCACTCCGGGTGCTTGCGCTGATGCCGGAACTCGAAGCTGACCCCGCGGGCGATGAGCGCCAGCAGGATGAGCAGCAGCGGCAGATACATCCCGGAGAACAGCGAGGCGTACCACTCCGGGAAGGCGGCGAAGAGCACCGCGCCGGCGACGATCACCCAGGTCTCGTTGAGATCCCAGACCGGGCCGATGGTGTTGATCACCACCCGCCGGTCGGTGTCGTCGCGGCTGAGCAGGGGAAGCGCCATCCCGACGCCGAAGTCGAAGCCGTCGAGGACGAAGTAGCCCACGAAGAAGAAGGCCACGAGGATGAACCAGAGCTGGGTGAGTTCCATGATGCGGCTCCTGCCTCAGTAGACCATCGCGAAGTCGGCGTCGTCGGCGCCGGTGCCGGACTCGCCGTCGTCGTCCTCGGCGATCTCCGGCGGCCCCTCCTGGGCGGCCTTGAGGATCAGCCGGAACTCGACGACGGCCAGCACCCCGTAGATCAGCGTGAACGCGGCCAGCGAGATCGCGACCTGCCAGCCGGCGACCGTCGGCGAGACGGCCGCGGCGGTCTTCATCTCGCCGAAGACGATCCATGGCTGCCGGCCCATCTCGGTGAAGATCCAGCCGACCAGCGAGGCCAGCAGCGGCAGCGGCGCGGTCCAGATCAGCGCCCGCCACTTCAGGTCCTCGGCGCGGGCGCTGAGCGGCCGGGCCTTCTTCCGGGTGAACCACAGCGCGATCAGCGAGACCAGCGCCGAGCAGGCGCCCAGTCCGATCATCCAGCGGAAGGCCCAGTAGGTGATCCAGATGATCGGGGTGTACTCGCCGGGGCCGAACTGCGCGACGTACTGCTCCTGCAGGTCGTTGATGCCCTCGACCTCGCCGTCGAGGGTGTGGGTGGACAGCAGCGAGAGCAGATGCGGGATGCGGATGGAGAACAGCTCGGAGGCGCCGTCGGGGGTGCCGAGGGTGAAGATGGAGAAGCTGGCGTTCTCCGTGGTCTCGTAGAGGCCCTCGGCGGCGGCCATCTTCATCGGCTGGGCGTCGACCATCGCCAGCGAGAGCTGGTCGCCGGAGAGTCCGACGCCGGCGAAGGCGGCGACATTGGCCCACAGGCCGGTCTTCAGCGCCGGGCGCATGGTCTCGACGTGCTGGCGACGGCGCAGATGCCAGGCGGCGACGGCGACCATCACCGCCGCGGCGAACATGATCGCCGCGAAGATGGTGTGCGGGAAGGCCGCGAGCGCCACCGGGTTGGTCAGCACCTCCCAGAGGCTGGTGAGCTCGGCGCGGCCGCGCTCGGCGTTCATCGTGTAGCCCACCGGGTTCTGCATGAACGCGTTGGCGGCGAGGATGAAGTAGGCCGAGAGCGTGCTGGCGATGAAGACCACCCAGATGCAGGCCAGATGGGCGAGTCGCGGGATGCGGCCCCAGCCGAAGATCCACAGCCCGATGAAGGTCGCCTCGAAGAAGAAGGCCGCCAGCCCCTCGATGGCCAGCGGGGCGCCGAAGACGTCGCCGACGAAGCGCGAGTACTCCGACCAGTTCATCCCGAACTGGAACTCCTGGACGATGCCGGTGACCACGCCCATGGCGAAGTTGATCAGGAAGATCTTGCCGAACAGCCGGGTCAGCTTCAGGTAGGTGACCTTGTTCGTCCGCACCCAGGCGGTCTGCATGATCGCCGCCATCAGGGCCATCCCGATGGTCAGCGGCACGAAGAGGAAGTGATAGAGCGTGGTCAGCCCGAACTGCCAGCGTGCCATGGTCAGCGGGTCGAAGATCTGTTCCATGAGCGCCCACCTGCGCCTTCTCCGGCTCGAGGGTCCGCGCCCGACGGTCGGCGTCGCCGCAGCCTCGCCTCCGTCGCGTCGACCCTCGGGATGATCCTCGGGGGTGACCTCTCTGCGGCGGCGTGCTCCGGCGAGGGTCGGCGTGACCCGTCGCGGCGGGGAGGCCGGCGTCCGCGCGCCGTCGCCCCGCACAGAATTCTACGCCGTGTAGAAGAGTTTTTCTACACGGCGTAGAAGACAGCGGCGCCGCGGCCGCGCCCGCCCGCTCAGCGCACGTCGAGCATCTCGGCGAGCTGGTCGGCCAGCTCGGCGGAGATCACCAGGTCGTCGACGAAGCCCCCGCGGGCCGCGGCGATCACCGCCGCGGGCTGGCCCACCGCCGGCGCGACGGCGACCACCCGCGAGCGCCGCAGCTGGGCCGGATAGACCCCGACGACCCGGTCCTCCATGACCGAGGTGACCACTGCGCCGGACTCGTCGAGCAGGATCCCCGAGCACTCCGCGACGACGCCGGCCTCGCGGGCGCGGCGATGCTCCTCCTCGCTGAAGCGCCCCCAGAGCGTGGAGCCGCCGGGGTGCCAGGCGCCGATCGAGACCACTGCGACGTCCATCTCGTCGGCGGCCTCCAGAGCGGCCCGAACCTCGTCGGTGCCGCGCAGCGCCGCGGCGACGGCGGCGGAGTCGACGATCAGCGGGGTCGGCAGCGGCCAGACCTGGCCGCCGGCACGGGCGCCGAGCCGATGGACCAGCGTCGAGGAGTCCGCCGTCGAGGAGCCCGGGGCGCTGAGCGGACCGACCAGCTGGACGATGTCCACCTTCGGCATGACCTCGAGATGCTCGGGCAGGTGGCTCAGCGTCCGCGACCAGGAGACGCCCAGCCGGGCGCCGTCGTGCAGCCCGAGGGGCAGCAGGTGGGCGACCTGCCGGGCCAGCGCCGACCGCATGGTCTCATCTGAGCGCTGCGCGACGACGGTGACCGAGGAGACGCCCAGCGCGGCGGCCAGATCGGCATGGTCGGCGCCGGAGTCGGACGGGTTGACGATGGTGATCCGCACCACCCCCTCGTCGCGCGCCTGGTCCAGCAGTCGGGCGACCTGGAAGCGCGAGAGGCGGTGTCGGCGGGCGATCTCCACCTTCGAGCGGCCGTCGAGGTAATGCTCGCCGGCCAGCTCGGCCATCAGCGCCAGATCGCGCCGGTCGGGATGCTGCCCGGCGGTCGCGGCGGGCTCGTCGGGTCGGCGTTCCTGGGGCATGCGGTCCTCCAATGCTTGCTCATCCGAGCATATGCCCTACTCCCCTGCGTTGCCTCTGGAGTTCGGGCCTTAACCCCGTCGTCTTCGGCAGGGGTTCAGGCCCGAACTCCAGAGGCAACGCACCGAGGGGCGGCATTCTCCACAGATCGCCGATCCGCGAGGCGCGACGGGACGCTCGTCCCGCACAGTGGCCTCATGAGACCGACGACGCCGCTTCCCGCCGCCCTCCGCGAGGGCGTGTTCACCCGGCGCGGGGCCGAGGCGCTGGGCGTGCCGCCGAAACGGCTGCGGGCGCAGGACGTCGCCCGGATCGGCCACGGGCTGTACCGCTGGAACGGCGGGACGCTGGACGACGGCAGGGCGGACGCCGTCGGGCTCCTCCCCCGGGCACCGCAGGAAGGGCCGCCCGGCCGACGCGTTCAGCCCGACGGCACCCTGCTTCGCATGCTGCGTCAGATCCAGGACGAGTACACCGGCTCCTGGTTCAGCCATACGACGGCGGCGCGGCTCCACGGACTGCAGCTGCCCGGCTGGGCCGGCGATGAATCAGTCGTCCATCTCAGCCGTCCGCAGATCTCGACGACGACGCGGCGTTCCCCGCAGCTGCGCTCCCATGCGGTGGTCGTCGAGCCCGGGGAGGTCGTCGACGTCGCCGGACTGCGGGTCTCCCGGCCGGGTCGGGTGTTCTTCGACCTGATGGGGGCCTTGCCGGAGCGGGAGCTCGTCGCCCTCGGGGACCAGCTGGTGCGACGGCCCCATGCCGAGCTGGAGGGACGGGACGAGCCGTGGGAGACGCCGTCGTCGCTGGCCACGCTGGTGGCCGCTCACCGCCGGACCAAGGGGATCGTGAAGGGACGCCGTGCGCTGGATCAGGTGCGCATCGGCGCGGACTCCCGACCGGAGACGCTGCTGCGTCTGGCGATCCTCGACGCCGGCCTCCCCGAGCCGCAGCTGCAGGTCAGACCCAGACCGGGCAGCCCGTGGTCGGGGGACCTCGGCTACGAGGACCGCCTGATCGTCCTGCAGTACGAGGGCGCCGGTCATTTCTCCGCGGCCCAGCAGGCCAGGGACCAGCGGCGGAACTTCGCCTTCGTGCAGGACGGCTGGACGGTGCTCCCGGTCAACGTCGAGGACCTGCGCGACGGGTTCCGCCGCGTCGTCGCCCGTCTGCTGCTCGCGTTCGACGGGTGATCGGGCCGGGACCGGGGCCCAGCACGTTGCTTCTGGAGTTCGGGCCTTAACCCCCGCCGAAGATGACGGGGTTAAGGCCCAAACTCCAGAGGCAACGCTGGCGTGGGCGACGCTAGCTGCTCAGCCCCGCCGCCGGGGCCGTGCGGGACAGCGTCCGCGCCGGGATCGCCGCGGCCAGCACGGCGGCGAGCAGCCCCAGCCCCCAGACGATGCCCAGCTCACCGAGCGGCACGTCCAGCTGCACCGCCAGCACGTCGGAGCTGACCAGCGAGGAGACTCCGGCCCAGCCGAAGAGCACGCCGAGGCCGGTGCCGAGCACCAGCGCGACGCCGGCCATCAGCAGCGCCTCGATCGAGACCATCGAGCCCACGCCGCCGCGGCTCATCCCCAGCGCGCGCAGCAGCGCGGCCTCCCGACGCCGCTCGATCACCGAGAGCGCCAGCGTGTTCGACACTCCGATCACCGCGACGACCACGGAGGCGGCCAGCAGCACCAGCACCACCAGCAGCACCGCCTGGATGCTCTGGGCGTTCGCGGCGCGCTGTCCGGCGCCGTCCAGCGCGACGCCGGAGGCGTCCGCGGCCTCGGCCTGCTCCTGGGGCCGGGGGCCGGAGGCCGTCTCCAGGCTCTGCTCCAGTGCCGAGGTCAGCCGCAGCACGTCGTCGACGCTGGCGTCGTCGTGGATCCGCAGCCAGGTCTGGCCGGACGACTCCTCCAGCGCCCAGCCGGCCTGTTCGGCGTCGGCGGCCGAGACCAGCACCGTCGACGGCGGCAGCCAGCCGGCACGCTCGGCGTCGAGGGAGACCTCCTGCCCGTCGACGACCGCCGCGGCCGAGGCGCTCTCGTCAGCCGGGGTCTCCGGGGAGAGGACGCCGTCGGGGGTGACGTAGGAGGAGGAGACCAGGGCCGTGCCCTCCTGCGGCGCGACGTCGTCGCGCCGGGAGATCTCCGCGATCACGTCCTGCGGGGCGACGAGGACCGTCGCCTCGGCCGTGCCGGTCTCGGTGCGCAGCGTCCCGGCCGCTCCGGGCACCGTCGCGGCGGCCTCCACCGCCTCGTCGGATGCGGCGGTCTGCCGCACGGCGGCGTCCGTCGAGACCACTGTGCCGTCGACGGGGGCGGACGCGGCGAGCTCGGCGGCGATCGACCGCTGGGCGGTGGCCGCGCCGACGATCATCGTGACCACCAGCGTGATGCCCACCAGCAGCGCCGACGTCGTCGTCGTGGTCCGTCCGGGCACCTGACGGGCGTTCTGCGCGACCAGCCGCGGCACCGTCGATCCGCCGGTCAGCCGGGAGACGGCTCGGCCGAGCAGCTGCACTGTCGCCGGCACCACCGCGCGGGAGGCCATCAGCAGACCGGTGAAGCCGATCAGCGCGCCGGCTACGCCGATCAGCGGCAGACCGACCAGCGCCGCGGCCACTGTGCCGGCCAGCCCCAGGACTGCGGCGACGGCTCCGACGACAGTCCGCCGCCGCGGAGCGCCGGACTCGGCGGAGGCCACATCGGCCGGCCGCAGCGCCTCCATCGGCGAGGTGCTCGAGGCGCGGCGCGCCGGGCCGACCGTCGCGACGACGGTGACCACGGTGCCGACGACGACGCCGGTGACCACGGCGGCCGCCGTCGGCGCCGGCGTCGCGAAGCTCTCCAGCCACAGCGCCCGGGCCGCGGCGCCCAGGCCGACGGCCGCGCACCAGCCCAGCAGCACGCCGGCCAGCGAGCCGGCCAGCCCCAGCACGGCGCCCTCGGCGATCGTGGCGCGCTTCAGCTGCGCGGCGGAGGCGCCGATCGCGCGCATCAGCGCCAGCGACTTCGCCCGCGAGGCGATGAGCACGCCGAAGGTGGTGGTGATGACCAGCGCGGCGACGAAGACCGCCACCGCGCCGAAGCCCAGCCCGATGGTCAGCAGGATGTTGCTGTCGCCGGTGCGCTCGGCGACCCAGGCGTCGACGATCTGCTCGTTGGTCAGCACCGTGACCTGATCGACCGCCAGGCCGCCTTCGACGGTCTCGTGGATCGAGGCTCCCTCCCCGACCAGCCCGGAGGCGGCGATCGCCTCCGCGACGCGCTCCTGCGCGGCGGCCTGGGCTCCGGCGTCGCCGTGGGCCTCGCCGGCGAGCACCACGCGGATGCTGTCCGGGCCGGCGATCGGAACCAGCCGATCCATACCGGATCCGGTGAGGAACATCCGCGCCTGCGCGGAGCTGCTCGCCTCCCTCACGCCGACGACGGTCCAGCTGACCTCCTCGGGCTCGGCGTCGGGGCCGGCGGCAGGATCGGCGGACGCCGCCGGGACCTCCACAGTGACCTCGTCGCCGACGCCGACGTCGTAGGACTCGGCCGTCGAAGACGGCAGCAGCGCCTCGTCCTCGCCCTGCGGCAGTCGTCCCTCGACGGTCTCGTGGTCGGCGTGCTCGGGCAGATCGCCCACGCTGATCATCCCCTCGCGGCCGGCGAAGTCGGCCGTGGCGAAGGCTCCGCGGATGCTCTGCGCCGAGGCGACGCCGTCGACGTCGGCGACCTGCTCCGCCACGTCGGCGGCGGCGGTCTCGCCGGCCTGCGGATCGGCGGTCCGTCCTCCCGCGTCGGCGGAGGCGGTGAGCGGCGCCGAGTCGATGACCAGGTCGGCGCCGGCGGCGTCGGCGCGGGCCTGGTCCTCCATCGTGCGGGTGAAGGAGTCGACCAGCAGCATGCAGGCGACCACGAAGGCCACCGCCACTGCGACGGCGGAGCCGGCGGCGACCAGGCGGCCGCCGCCGGAGCGGAGATTGGCGCGCAGCACGGGGTTCATCGCCCCACCTCCACCAGCGCGGCGGCGAGCGTCTCGGCGGACTGGCCCTCGAGGGCGTCGACGACGCGGCCGTCGTCCAGCAGCACGGTGCGGTCGGCGACGGCGGCGGCGCCCGGGTCGTGGGTGACCATGATGACGGTCTGGTCGAGCTCGTCGACGGCGGTGCGCAGCAGCTGCAGCACCTCGGCGCCGGTAGTGTGGTCCAGATTGCCGGTGGGCTCGTCGGCGAAGATCACCGCCGGACGGGTGACCAGCGCGCGGGCGACGGCGACGCGCTGCTGCTGGCCGCCGGAGAGCTCGAAGGGCCGGTGGCCGAGTCGGTCCCGCAGTCCGAGCCGGTCGACGACGGCGTCGAAGGTCTGCCGGTCAACGCGCGTGCGGCCGAGCTTCGCGGGCAGCAGGATGTTCTCCTCCGCGGTCATCGCCGGGACCAGGTTGTAGGCCTGGAAGATGAATCCGATGTGCGCGCGACGCTGCTCGGTCAGCCGCTTCTCGTCGAGCCCGGTGAGCTCGACGTCGCCGACGACGACGCGGCCGGCGTCGGGGCCGTCCAGGCCGGCGAGCACATGCATCAGCGTGGACTTGCCGGAGCCGGAGGGGCCCATGATCGCGGTGAACCGCGCCCGGGGGATCTCCAGACTGAGCTCGCGCAGCGGGCGGACGGCGGCGTCGCCGGCGCCGTAGGACTTGGACAGCCGCTCGGCGCGCACCGCGACGGCGGCGGCCGCGGGCGGGGCGGACGTGGTGGTCTCCGGGGAAGTCGTCATGCTGACGAGCCTATGGAGCTGGACGCCGCCTCCACATCGGCCGAGAGGACCGTCCTCGTCTCACCCTGCAGGATGAGGTCCCGGCCGGCCCTCCTCTCGGGGATGACCCCGCCCTCGAGGGGTGCCTCCGCCTTCGAGGGGTGACTCCGTGGCATGTGTGGGAATGCCCGCGCATTCCCACACATGCCACGGAGTCACCGTCCGGTGCCGGGCGGCGCTGAGCGGTCGACCAGTCCGGAGTCGTAGGCGAAGACCACCGCCTGCACGCGGTCGCGGACGCCGAGCTTGGCGAGCACATGGGCCACATGGGTCTTCACCGTGGCCTCGGAGAGGAACAGCCGCGCGGCGATCTCGCCGTTCGAGTCCCCGGTGGCCATCTCCACCAGGATCTCGCGCTCCCGGGAGGTGAGCGTCTCGAGCCTCGCCCGCTGCGCCGCGTCGGGCTCGCGGCTCCGGGCGCTGCGGGCATCGTCGAGCAGCGTCTGGTCGAGCAGCCGCCGGGTGGTGGTCGGGGCGATGACCGCGCCGCCGTCGACGGCGGTGCGGATGGAGTCCAGCAGCACCTCCGGCTGGACGTCCTTGAGCAGGAAGCCCGAGGCTCCGGCGCGCAGCGCCTCGACGGCATACTCGTCGGTGTCGAAGGTGGTCAGCACGATGACGGTGGGCGCGTCCGCCGTGCCCGGTCCGCCGTCTCCGGCGTCGTCGAGCAGCCGACGCGTGGTCTCCAGCCCGTCGAGCTCGGGCATGCGGATGTCCATCAGCACCACGTCCGGGCGGTGCTCGCCGACAGCCTCCAGCGCCTCGACGCCGGTGCCCGCCTGGGCGACCACGCGCATGTCCTGCTGCGAGTCGATCACCATGGCGAATCCGGCCCGCAGCAAGGCCTGGTCGTCGGCGAGCAGCACTGAGATCGGCGTCTCCATCGTCCCTCCCGGGTCGTCGGCATCCAGCAGTCGGCGTGAAACGTCCGTCGTGAAACATGGGCGACAGACGAGTCGGTGTCAGGCATTCCGCGTGAAACACTCAGCGTGAAACAGTCAGCGGCAGGCGGAGCACGACGTCGAAGCCGCCGGAATGCGCCCGCGTGGTGACCTCGCCTCCGTAGAGTCTGGCACGCTCATCCATGCCCAGCAGGCCGGAGCCGCGGCCGTCGCCGTCGGCGCCGGAGCCGACGCCGGTGTCGCTGATGCGCACCACCAGCTGGTCGCCCGGCGAGGCGGCTCCGCCGGGACGGTCCCCCTCCGGCGTGTCGACGGCCAGCGCGACATCAGCCTGGGCTCCCCCGCCGCCGTGCTTGAGCGTGTTGGTCAGCGCTTCCTGCACGATCCGGTGGACGGCCAGCCCGGCTCCCTCGGGCAACGACGGCGCCTGGTCCAGCCGCGCGTCGGCGGCCGTGCCCCAGCTGCTGCGCAGCGTGACCGGCAGCCCGGCGGCGCGCACATCGGCGACCAACCGCCGCAGATCGGCCAGCCCCGGGGTGGGCGCATAGTCGACGCCCTCGGCCTGGTCGCGCAGCACGCCCAGCATCCGGCGCATCTCGGTCAGCGCCTCGCGGCCGGTGCGACCGATGGTCTCGAAGGCCCCGGCGGCGGCCTGCGGATCCTGTCCGGCCACGTAGCGGCCGCCGTCGGCCTGAGCGATCATCACCGACATCGAGTGGCTGACCACGTCGTGCATCTCGCGGGCGATGCGCATCCGCTCGGCGTCGGCGGCGAGCCGGGCTTCCTGCTCCCGCTCGACCTCCAGCAGCTCGTTGCGCTCGGCGATGGCGGCGATCTCCCGACGACGCCGGCCTCCGAGGTCGCCGAGCAGCCAGCAGGCGAGCACGACGGCGGCGGCGAACCCGGTGATCATGAACACCGGCAGGAGGATCTCGAGGAGGTTGATGCCCCGCGGCGAGGTCAGCAGGTAGCCGCTCAGGAAGTAGAGGCCCAGCAGCAGCGCGCCGGCCAGGGCGATGATCAGATAGATGCGCGCGCTGCGCCGGGAGCCGAACTTCGCCGCCGAATACACCGCGATCGGCACGCTGATGCTCGACATCCCGGGGCCGACGAGGGTGAGCACCTGCAGCAGCGCCCCGACGGCGATGAGTCCGGCACAGGGGGCCGGGCGCATGCGGCGCAGGGCCAGCGGCAGCGTCGTGAGGAGTCCGAGCATCAGGACCAGGGGCCAGCCGGCAGGTTCGAACCCGCCGATGAACAGCGGCCTGAACCCGTCGTTCGCCGCGGAGCCGACGCTGAACAGGCCCAGCGGTCCGGCCAGCAGCCCCGTGTCGGCGATCCAGGGACGGCCTTCCAGGAAGCGCGAGACGCGCACGTGGAACGGCGTCCGGGCGGCGGCAGTGTCGGGCATGCCTCCCATTGTGCCTGTGCTCCCTCCCGATGAGTCCGTGGAAGGTGTGGGTATGCGCGCGCATACCCACACCTTCCACGGACTCATCGGGAGGGGGCCGGGTGGGACAGGTCCTCGACGGCGATCCAGTCCTCGCGCTCCTCGTGGTCCTCCAGCAGTCGACGCCGCACCGCCGCCTCCTCGTCGAGACCTTCGGGCAGTCGAGTGTCGGCCGCGTCGTAGAGCGGCAGCACCTGCTCGTCGCCGCCGGAGACGATCGCCCGGATGCTCTCGACGGCGTGGGTGTCCTCGTCGAGCACGCCGCTGTGGGCGGCGAAGGGCCCCTCCGCAGAGACGAGCCGCGGCTCGTCGCCGTCGTCGAGCACCGTCCGGTCCGCCGCCCCGGGCTCCAGCTCGATCGCCTCGAGTCCCTCCATGGGGTCCTGCCAGGGCACGGCGGCGCGACCGTGAGCACCCTGCCAGCCGAGCAGCTCGCGGACGGGGTCGACGGCGTCGTCGCGCGCCTCGACCATGAACACCTCCGTCGACGGGTCGGCGAGGTCCTCCGGCGAGGAGACGCCCTTCCCCGGCCCCGAAGGAGCGATGTAGATCAGCGCGTCGGCGGTCAGCCCGTGGTCCTGGTGGGCGGCGCGGCCCATATAGGCGGTCCCGGCGCTGTGCGCGCTGACCGTCGAGCGCGTCGCTTCGCCGACCTCCAGCTCCAGGGCGTGGTCGAAGGCCGCGAGGTTCCGCGCCCCGCGCTCGATCTCCTCCTCGAGGGCGAAGCTCGGGTCGAGTCCGTCGATGTTGTCGATGAGCTGCTGCGGCAGCTGGGCGCCCTGCCAGGAGACGCGGACAGTGCCCGGCTCCGCGGCGCCGCCGAGCGCCTCGACGCGGTCGACCTGCTGGTCCAGGCCGCTCGGATCGGTCCCGGTGCCGGGCACGTGGATCAGCGTGCGCTCGGTCTCCGCCGTCGGCGTGCCGTCCATGACGACGATCTCACCGCGCCCGCGGGCGGAGAGGTGGACGACGGACGTGCCCGCGGCGATCTGCCGGGCGGCCTGATCGAGCCCGGCGCGCAGCGTCCGGCGCCGCTCGTCGTCCGCTGTTCCCCATCCGGCCTCCTGGTCCGGCGACGCATCCCGCCGCAGCCGATGCCGCATCGCCGCGACCCGCACGGCATTGGCCCGAGCACGCATCGCCAGCGGGATGCCGTTGAGGTTGCCGAACTCCGCCGGATAGGCCACCACGAGCCGTCGGCGCTCCTCGCCGTCCAGCCGGAGGAACGCCTCACGGATGGCCTGCATCCCCGCCTCGGTGCGATGGTCATGGGTCGCCATGACCTCGCGCATCCGCCGGGCGGCGTCTCCCGGCAGCGCGAACTGCGCGTCGAGGCGCCGATCGGCGAGCGCCGCGGCCGCGGCGGCGGCCTCCTCGTCGTCCAGCCGCTCGAGGATCGCCTCCTGATCGTCGCCGGCCAGGTCGTCGACGAGGTCGTCGGCCGCGGCGCCGTCCCCGGAAGGGGTGCGCGCCGATCCGGACCCGAGCGCCGCCTCGTCGGCGACGTCCAGGGACCCGACGCCTTCGGAGCCGACACCATCGGAACCGATCCCCTCGGCGCCGGCCGCCCGTCCGATCGCGGCGAGCTGGTCGACGACGCTCTGCTGGGCCTGCTCCCAGGCCTCGCGCAGCTCGACGACGGCGGCGTTGAACTCGGCCACACGCAGCCGCCGCCCCCAGGTCTCGCTCCAGGTCTCGCCCCAAGTCTCGGCCCAGGAGTCGCCGGCCTCGATCTCTGCGGCGGCGCGCAGCACCTCCGCCCGGGCGGCCGTCAGCTCCTCCGCCTGCGCCTGCAGCTGACGCGCCTGCTGCGCGAAGGCCTCCACGACCGCCCCGGCCTCGACCATGGTCGTCGACCAGGAGCCGGCCCGCGGGGTCAGCGGGTCCATGGCCCGGTGGACGACGGTGTTCGTGCTCGGTTCGTCGTAGCTCGCGGCCAGTCGGGCCCAGCGCCCGGCGGCCTCGTCGACCGCCGTCTGCACGGACCCCGCCGCCGCGGCCATGGCCGCGGCCTCCGTGCCGAGCGGCTCCCAGGAACCGGAGATCTGCGGCGGCGCGGCGACCTCAGGCGTGGCGGCGAACACTGACGACAGGCCGAGACTCATGCCCGGCCCCCGCCGAACCCCGGCCTGACCTGCCGTGCAGCCGCATCCGCCGCCTGCTGCGCCGTCGCGGCCATCGCCTCGTCGCCGGCGACGACGGCATCCAGCGCCGATTCCACGGCGTTCCGGCGTCTCTCCACCTCGGCCAGCACGGCCGCGCCCTCCGGCGGCACCCGCAGCAGGAACCCGACGAAGGCCGAAGCCGCCGTCGTCGCCGTGCCGAAGCATCGAGAGGCCTCGACGCCGGCCGCCTCGCTCCGGTCGTACGCTCTCCGTCCGGCCTCGCCGGCCCGCGCCACTTCACCGACAGTGTCATAGGCCGAGATGTCCATGTCATACCGCACCATGGCCGCCCCTCCCCGCTGGTCTGATCCGCCTCGATGCGGCACAGACTACGCAGAGCGGATCCTCCTCGCAGGAGGATCGACGGTCCTGTGGAGAGAGCAGGGATCAAGCCCTGTGCAGGCTGACGACCCTGTGCAGGAGTGCGAGGCTGTGCAGGAATCGGACCCTGTGCAGGACCGCGTCTCGGCTCAGTCGGCGAGGGCCCGACGCTGCGCCGCCCTGGTCCGGGCGGCGCCTCACCTCACCGCTGCGGCCAGACCGAGCGCACCGCCATGACCTCGGCGAGCGCCTCGGCGTCGTCGGTCATCAGCCCGTCGACGCCCAGATCCAGCAGCCGGTGCATCCGGGCCGGATCATCGACCACCCACACGTGGACCTGCAGCCCGGCGCGGTGACAGCGGCGGATGAACGCCGGCTTGACCACGCGGATCGGCCCCTGGGAGACCGGCACCTGCACGCAGTCGACGGTCGCCGCCCGCTCCTGCACCCAGTGCATCAGTCCCAGCGGCCCCAGCAGCACGATCAGCGCAGTGGAGAGCCACCCGCCCGACGTCGCCACGGACCGCGTCAGCCGACGGGCCACGCGGTGCCGGCGGGCGTCGTTGAAGCTGGCGGCCAGCACCCGGTCATGGGCCTGATGCTCCTCGACCAGCCGGGCGAACTCGTCGACGGCCTCGGCGTCCTTGAGGTCCACGTTGAGGTGGACGTCGTCCCAGGTGGTCAGCAGGTCCTCGAAGCGCACCAGCGGCTCGCGGTCGGGCCCGACGCCGAGCGCGGCCAGCTGCTCCCAGGTGTGCTCGCTCAGCGCGCCGACGCCGTCGGTCGCCCGCTCCAGCGTCTCGTCGTGGAAGACCACCAGCGTGCCGCAGGCGGCGGTGCGCACATCGATCTCCAGGTAGCGGAACCCCAGCTCGACGGCGCGCCGGAAGGCGGCCATGGTGTTCTCCCGCCGCGGATCGGCGCCGCGATGGGCGAAGGCCAGCGGCCTGCCGTGCAGCGGCCCCGGCTGGCTGTTCAGCAGATACGGGACGGGCGGATGCTCAGGCCGACGTCGCGCCATGCCTCCGCCGCCCCGTCTCCCCCGCTCCGGCCAGGTTCTCGCAGTCGACGCGGCAGGCGTCGGAGCAGCCCTCGCCGCCGGCGAGCAGGTCCTCCAGCACTTCGGCGACGCCGTCGTCGTCGCAGGTGCCGGCCAGATGACCGGCGGCGTCGCGGGCGAGCGGATGGGCCGAGCCCACCGCCCAGGAGGTTCCGGCCCATTCGAGCATCGCGACGTCGTTGGGCATGTCGCCGAAGGCGATGACCTCCTCCCGGGCGACGGCGGCCTCGTCGGCCATCCGGCGCAGCGCCGAGGCCTTGTCCACGCCGGGGGCGGAGAGCTCCAGCAGGCTGACTCCGGGGGCGGAATGGGTGACGGTGACCAGGTGCCCGACATGGTCGCGGACAGTCTCCAGGAAGGCGTCCGGATCCATGGCGGTGGTCTTGACCAGCAGCTTCACCACGCGGTCGGCGGGCCGTCCGGCGGCGGAGCCGGAGGCGACGCCGGCGTCGTGCCGGCCGAGCGTCTCGTCCAGCGGGCCCAGGTGCAGCATGTCGGAGGTGACCCCGGCGGCGCGCAGCCGGTCCTCCTCGAAGAACAGGGAGTCCTGGGTGAAGCCCTCCTCCAGGTGGAAGGCCTCCAGGGTCTCGGCGGAGAAGGCGGCCTCGGGGTCGAGCTCCAGCAGCCGGTCCTTGACCTCGAAGAGCGCCGAGGGGCTCAGCGGGTCCTGGCGCAGGAGCCGGTCCTGGGCGAGGTCGTAGACCACGGCACCGTTGGAGCAGATCACCGTGCCGAGGTCGCCGAGGGCGTCGGCGACCGGACGGATCCAGCGCACCGGCCGGCCGGTCACCAGCACCACGCGCACCCCGGAGGCCGCGGCGGCGCGGAAGGCGGCGACAGTGCGCTCGGTGACGCGCCCGCCGTGGGTGTCGGCGTAGCTGAGGATGGTGCCGTCGATGTCGCTGGCGATCAGCCGCGTGCGGTCGAGCCGGCCGCCGGCCGGACGGATCGTCTCGGTCATCCGTCGACCTGCTCCGGGGCGACGGCGACGTCGGCGGCCTCCAGCGCGGCGTCGAGCTCCTCGGCGGTGGGCGGCTGGGCACCGACGCGCGAGGAGGTGATCGCCGCGGCCTGGGCGGCGGCGGCCAGGACCTCCTCGACCTGCTCGCGGGGGATCATGCGCAGCTGCTCGCGGCGGGCGGCGCCGAGCAGGCCCAGGCGCCGCAGCATCGACAGCGTCGCGGCCATGAAGGAGTCGCCGGCGCCGACGGTGTCGGCGACCTCGATCGGCACCGCCGGCTGGTCGACGGCGCCGGAGCCGGCCAGCGCCATCGCCCCGGAGGCGCCGCGGGTGATGACCACCAGCGCCGGGCCCATCTCGAGCCAGGCGCGCATGGTGTCCTCATGGCTGCGCTCGGGGTAGAGCAGGTCGAGGTCGTCGGTGGAGGCCTGGACGACGTCGGCCAGGCCGATGAAGACTTCGGCCTGCTCCCGGGCGGCGTCGCGGTCCGGGATGATCGAGGGCCGGTAGTTGGGGTCGTAGCTGATCGTCGCGTGCTCGCGGGTGTCGCGGATCAGCTGCTTCACCGTCTCCGCGCCGGGCTGCAGCATCGCGCCGATCGAGCCGGTGTGCAGCAGCTCCACAGGCGGCTGCACGCCGGGGTGGGCCTGCTCGGCGAGCCGGCGGCAGGCGGCCTCCAGCTCCTCGGCCGACGGCAGAGTCCAGTCGAGGGTGAACTCGTAGCTGGCCTGACCGGTCGGGTCCAGCGTCGCCTCGGCCACCGAGGTGGGCTGCGAATCCGGCTCGAGCACCGAGGTGATCCCCTGGGCGCGCAGGCTGCGCGAGATCATCCGGCCGTGCTCGTCCTCGCCGTGGCGGCCGACGAAGAGCACCTCATGCTCCAGGCGCGCGAGCCCGACGGCGACGTTGAAGGGACTGCCCCCGACATGCGCCTTCGGGGCGGACGTCTCCGACTGGACGACGTCCACCAGACATTCGCCGATGACTGTCAGGTATGCGCTCACCCCTCCAAACTACCGCAGTCGGCCGACGTTGCGGAGCGGATCCGCCGGTATCGCTCGCTGTGCCGGAGCCACTGCGCCGGCACGACGGCGGCACGACGGCGGCAGCAGGGCCTGATCAGCCGGCCGACGCCGCCTCCGGGGCGGCGTCCGACGTCGACCCCAGCACTGCGTCGATCAGCCCGGGGAAGCGCGCGTCGAGATCCTCGCGCCGCAGCGTGCTGCGGATCGCGGTGCCGGCGCGGCGCTGCCGGATCACGCCGGCCTCGCGCAGCACCCGGAAGTGGTGGGTGGAGGTGGACTTCGAGACCGGCAGGTCGAAGGCCAGGCAGGCCTGGTCCTCGTGCCCGGCGGCGAGCTGGGCGACGATCGTCCGGCGCACCGGATCGGCGAGCGCGGCGAGCACCGCGTCCAGGCTGAGCTCGCCCGTCGCGGGGTGCTCCAGCGTGCGCATCATGCCCTCCCTCACCTCTGTGTCGACTGTGTCGTCCTCGGCGACGGGAATCCCGCCTCGGTTGTATGGTGATCATCGTAGTACGAGAGTCATCGTACGATCATCGCTCAGGCGCCCGGACGCTCCGCCGACCGCCCGACGCCCCGGTTCAGGAAGGACTTCCCCATGACCCGTGCCGTCTTCGATCCGATCACCCTGCGCGGCCTCGAGATCCGCAACCGCCTGTGGATCCCGCCGATGTGCCAGTACGCCGTCGACGCCCAGGACGGCGTCCCCACCGACTGGCACCTGATGCACCTGGGCTCGCTGGCCCGCGGCGGCGCCGGCGTCGTCACCGTCGAGGCCACCGGCGTCACCCCGGAGGGCCGCATCAGCCCGCAGGACCTGGGCCTGTGGAACGACGCGCAGCGCGACGCGCTCTCGCGCATCACCGACCTGATCCACGCCCAGGGCGCGCAGGCCGCGATCCAGCTGGCCCACGCCGGCCGCAAGGCCTCCACCTGGCGCGCCTGGGGCCCGCGCCCCGGCGGCAACGTCCCCGCCGAGCACGGCGGATGGCAGTCTGTTGGCCCCTCGGAGATCCCCTTCGACGGACTCGAGGCCCCTGAGGCGCTGGACGCCGCCGGCATCGACGCCGTCGTCGCGGGCTTCGTCGCCGCGGCCCGCCGCGCCGTCGACGCCGGCTTCGACCTGCTGGAGCTCCACGGCGCCCACGGTTACCTGCTCCACGAGTTCCTCTCGCCGCTGTCCAACGACCGCACCGACGAGTACGGCGGCTCGCTGGAGAACCGCGCGCGGCTGCTGCTGCGGGTGGTCGACGCGGTCCGCGCCGAAGTGGGCGAGGCGGTGCCGATGATCGTGCGGCTCTCGGCCACCGACTGGGCCGAGGGCGGGTGGGACCTGCCGCAGACCGAGACGCTCTCCTCCTGGCTCGGCGCGCACGGCGTGGATCTGATCT
The DNA here is from genome assembly GCF_039536005.1 of Nesterenkonia halobia. Classification (NCBI taxonomy): domain Bacteria; kingdom Bacillati; phylum Actinomycetota; class Actinomycetes; order Micrococcales; family Micrococcaceae; genus Nesterenkonia; species Nesterenkonia halobia. Next base: position 246,157 of record NZ_BAAAYG010000003.1, read on the forward strand.
CGATCTCCTCGGGCGGCAACGTCGCCGACGTGCAGATCCCCGTCGGCCCCGGCTACCAGCTGCCCTTCGCGAGCGCGGTGCGCCGCAGCTCCGGGCTGCCGGTGGCCGCCGTCGGCATGATCGACGACCCGTTCCAGGCCGAACAGATCGTCGCGCTGGACCAGGCCGACGTCGTGCTGGTGGGCCGCGAGTCGCTGCGCGACCCGAACTTCCCGATCCGCACCGCCGACGCGCTGCGCTACGACATGCCCTATAAGCCGGGCCCGTACGAGCGCGCCTACCGCTGAGGACGAGACCGGAGCTCAGCGGGCCGCCGACGGCTCCGGCGCCGACGGCGCGGGTCCGGCGGCCTTGACCTGGTGGTAGCCGCCCACCAGGTTGCGCAGCGGGGCCTCGGGAGTGCGGTGGCGGATGATCTCCATCGCCTGCCGCGAGCGCACGCCCATCTTGCAGTAGACGACCACCGGCCGCTCCTCGGTCGCCTCCTCCAGCCCGGGGATCTCGGCGCCGTCGTGGGCGATGGACTCCAGCGGGACGTTCACCGCGCCCTCGACATGGCCCATGGCGTACTCCCAGGGCTGGCGGACGTCGACCACTGAGGCCAGCCGGCCGGCGTCGGCGTCGCGCTCCAGCTGGCGGACGCCGACGTCGTCGGGCTCGTAGGGGGTGCCGGTGTAGGGGTTGATCTCGCCGACCACCGGGATCAGCGCCGGGTCCTCCGGGTCGGGGCTCTCGGCCGCGTCAGCGTCGGCCGAGTCCTCCCGCGCGCCGTCCGCCGCGCAGGCCGCGGCACCCTCCGGATCGAAGCCGCCCAGCCCGACGACGTCGGCGCCGATCGTGGTCACCGGCTCGCGGTCCGGGTCCGGGCGCAGCGCGATCTCGCGGAAACCGGCCTGCAGCGCGTCGTAGGTCAGCACCCGGCCCAGCAGCGAGCGGCCGACGCCGGCGAGGAACTTGATCGCCTCGGTGGCCATCAGCGTGCCGATCACTCCGGGCAGCACGCCCAGCACGCCGGCCTCGGCGCAGGTCGGGACCTCGGCGGGGTCCGGGGCCTCCGGGTAGAGGTCGCGGTAGGTCGGGCCGCGTCCGCCCTCGGGCTGGTGGGCGGCGTCGGGGGCGGACCAGAACAGCGAGACCTGCCCGTCGAAGCGCAGGATGGAGCCGGAGATCAGCGGCTTGTCGGTGATCTCGCAGGCGTCGGAGACCACGTAGCGGGTGGCGAAGTTGTCCGAGCCGTCGATGACCAGATCCACCGGCTCGACCAGCTCCCGCGCGTTCTGCGGACCGATCGGCTCGCGGTGCTCGTGCACCACGATCTCCGGGTGCAGTCCGCGCATCACCTCGGCGGCCGAGGCGGTCTTGGCCTCGCCGACGCCGTCCTCGGAATGGATGACCTGCCGGTGCAGGTTGGAGCGGTCGACGACGTCGTGGTCGACCAGATCCACAGTGCCCACTCCGGCGGCGGCCAGATAGGTCAGGATCGGGGCGCCGAGGCCGCCGGCGCCGACGACGAGCACGCGGGCGTCGAGCAGCTTCAGCTGCGCCTCCGGGCCGAAGCCGGCCAGCGAGAGGTGGCGCTGGAAGCGCTCGAGCTGAGTGGTCGACAGCTGGGACAGATCGGTCATGTGCGGTCCTCGATCGAAGCGATGCGGCCCTCCATGGCGGAGGAGGCCTGGGCGTGGCGCCGGCGCGGGATGCGGCCGGCCTCGGCGGAGAGGTGTCCGGCGGAGACGGCCAGGCGCATCGCCCGGGCCATCGCGTCGGGGTTCTGCGCGCGGGTGACCGCCGAGGCGACCAGCACCGCGTCGCAGCCGAGCTCCATCGCCTGCGCGGCCTCGGAGGCGGCGCCGACGCCGGCGTCGAGGACGACCGGCACCTGCGCGCGGGAGGCGATGAGCTCGATGTTGTGCGGGTTCAGGATCCCCAGCCCGGTGCCGATGGGCGAGCCCAGCGGCATCACCGCGGCCGCGCCGGCCTGCTCCATCCGCACGGCGGCGGCCGGGTCGTCGCTGGTGTAGACCATCGGGGTGAAGCCGCGGTCTGCCAGCTGCTCGGTGGCCTCCAGCGTCTCGACGACGTCGGGCAGCAGGGTGTGCTCGTCGGCGATGACCTCGACCTTGATGAGGTTCGTCTCCAGGGCTTCGCGGGCGAGCTCGGCGGTGAGCACCGTGTCCTTGACGGTGTAGCAGCCGGCGGTGTTGGGCAGCACGTCGATGCCCAGCCGCTCGAGCAGCGAGAACACGCTGGTCTTGGTCTCCGGGCTGTAGCGGCGCATCGCCACAGTGGTCAGCGTGGTGCCCGAGGCGATCAGCGCCTGCTCCAGCGCGGCCAGGTCGGTGATGCCGCCGGTGCCCATGATCAGCCGGTTCTCCAGCGTGTAGTCGCCGACCGCCAGCGGCGCGGGGGCGACGTCGTCGCGGTGGTGGACGCCGCGGCCGCCGGCCGGAGCCGGCGTCGTCGGCTGCTCGGCGAGGTGCTCGGCGGGGCGCTCCGCCGGGCGCGGGGTGTCGGAGGTGAGTGTGGTCATCGCAGGAGTCCTCTCAGCCGCCCTGGACGGCGGTGACGATCTCCACCTGCTCGCCGTGGGCGAGCTCGGTGCCGGCCCAGGCGCTGCGCGGCACGACGGCGGCGTTGATGGCCACGGCGACGCCGAGGCGGCGGCCGTCGACCGGAGTGCCGTCGGTGTTCAGCTCGCGCCCGGTGGTGCGGGCGACGGCGTCGACGACGGTCGCGCCGTCGGGAAGCTTGGTGTCCTCGTCGTTGATGGTCACGGTGGGCATGAAGTCTCAACCCTTCTGTGCAGGTGTGGGAGGAACAGGTGTCGGGCCCGGCGACATTCCCGCCGCGGCGGGCTCGCCGGAGGCGTCCGGCGCGCCGACGGGATGGGGCTCGGAGGGGTCAGAGGGGACAGAGGGGTCGTCGGGCGTCGCGCGGGCCGGGTCCATCGAGGCCAGCAGCGCCGCGTCGGCGGCGGAGAGCTCCGCGGCGCGCGGCGCGTCCGACCTCGGCGGGCCCACCAGGGCGGCGGCCAGCCGAGCGCCGATCGGGGCCAGCAGGATGCCGTGCCGGGAGTACCCGGTGGAGACGACGACGCCGGGCTCGTCGTCGAGCGCGCCGAGCAGCGGGATGTCGTCGGGGGTGCCGGGCCGGGCCCGGGTGGTGATCTCCTCGAGCTCCATGTCCTTGACCGCCGGCAGGATCGTCGCGGCGTCGTCGAGCAGCTCCTGCACCGCCCCGGCGCGGGTGCCGGCCATACCGTCCTCGCGGGAGGAGGCGCCGACGACGATCCCGCCGTCGCCGCGCGGGACCAGGTAGACGCTGCGGCCGCGGACCATCGCCCGGATCGTCGCGGTGATCAGCTGCTCCTCGCCGGGGGCCAGCTGGTCGGAGTGGACTCGCAGGCGCAGCACGTCACCGTGGACCGGCCGCAGCGGCAGCGGATGCCGCCGCGGGATGCCCGCGATCCGTCCGTAGCCCAGCCCCGGGGCCAGCACGACCCGCTCGTCGACGAGTTCCTCACCGGAGGCCAGGGTGAGCCGGTACCGGGGCGCGGCCGGACCGGCCGCGCCGTCGTCGTCGCGCTCCAGGGCGACCACCGTCTCGCGGAGCTGCCGCGCGGCCGGACCGGCCTCCGGGAAGGCGGCCGGGTCCAGCGGGGCCGCCAGCGCCTCGGCGAGCGCGCCCGTGAGCAGCCGCGGGTCCACCTGATGGTCGGAGGGCACGTCCCAGCCCTTGGAGACGCCCGGCGCCAGCGCGGGCTCGCGGCGGCGCAGCACTGAGGAGGTCATCGGCTCGACCTCCATGCCGTGGGCCTGCTGGACGCCCACCAGATCGGCGACGGCGTCGCGGTCGGAGCGGTCGGCGGCGAGCAGGATGGTGCCGTTCTCCCGCCAGCCGGTCGGCGCGTCGACGGCGCGGGCGAGCTCGGCGAGGAACTCAGAGTACTCGGCGCGGGAGGCGGTCATGATCGGGTAGAGCCGATCCTGGCCGTACTGGACCTCGCTGATCGGGGCCAGCATCCCGGCCGCGGCGTAGGTGGCGTCGCGGCCGACGTCGGGGGCGACGAGAGTGACGGCATGGCCCTCGCGACGCAGTCTCCAAGCGGTGAGCAGGCCGACGATGCCTGCTCCGACGACGGTGACGCCCACTGATCTCCTCCTCACGACGGCATGATCCGCATCGAGTCCGAGTGGTCGGCGGCGTCGCCCTCTCAGCCCGGCCGGCCCGGGCTCCCACGGATGTCGCTTCCCAGTGTAGTCCTCCGCGGCCCGCGACCCCATGATTCAGTACACGGCATCGTGTATCGTCGGGGGCATGGAGACCCTGACGATGCCCGATCCGGCGAGCCCGGGACGTCCGGCGCCCGCGGAGACGGTGCAGAGCGCAGAGAACGCGGAGGACGCCGAGACGGCGACGCTGACCCACTCGGCCGCGCTGGCCCGCTTCGGCCACGCGCTCTCCGACCCCACCCGCGCCCGCATCCTGCTGGCCCTGCGCCGCGGGCCGGCCTGCCCCTCGGACCTCGCCGAGATGCTCGGAGTCTCCCGGCAGGTGATGTCCAACCAGCTCTCCTGCCTGCGCGGCTGCGGCGTGGTCGAGGCCGCCCCGGAGGGCCGCCGGACCTGGTACCGGCTGGCCGACGCGCGGCTCACCGCCGCGCTCTCCGATCTGCTCGACCTCACCCTGGCCGTCGACCCCGCGTGCTGCTGCGCCGACGGAGCGTGCACCTGCTGATGAGCGAGACGCCCTCCTCCACCCCGCGCGCGGCCCCGACCGGCGCCGCGCCGCCGGCGGCCGCTCCGGCCCCGGCCCGCCGGCGGCTGCTGGAGCGCCGCCTGCGCCTCATCGTCGCCGCGACGATCACCTACAACGTCGTCGAGGCCGTCGTGGCGATCGCCGCCGGGCGGCTGGCCTCCTCCTCGGCGCTGATCGGCTTCGGCCTGGACTCGACGGTGGAGGTCCTCTCCGCCGCCGCAGTGGCCTGGCAGTTCTCCGCCGCCGATCCGCATCGCCGCGAGCGCACCGCCATGCGGGTCATCGCCGCCTCCTTCGTCGGGCTGGCGCTCGTCGTCGGCGTCGACGCCGTGCGCACGCTGCTCGGCGCCGCCGAGCCGGAGCACTCGACCGTCGGGATCGTGCTGGCCGCGCTCAGCCTGGCGATCATGCCGCTGCTCTCCTGGGTCGAGCGCCGCACCGGCCGCGAGATGGGCTCGGCCTCGGCGGTGGCGGACTCGAAGCAGACGCTGATCTGCAGCTGGCTCTCCGCAGTGCTGCTGGTCGGGCTGGTGCTCAACTCCACGCTGGGATGGAGCTGGGCCGATCCGATCGCGGCACTGGTCATCGCCGCCGTCGCCCTCCGCGAGGGCGTGGAGGCCTGGCGCGGCGACGCGTGCTGCACGCCGCTGGGCGCGATGCTCGAGCACGACGACGGCGCAGAGCACGAGACACCGGAGGCCGGCTGCGCGGACGGCTGCTGCGCGCCCGCCGCCCCGGAGTCGCGGAGTCGACGGCGCTGAACGCGGGCGTCCGGACGGCTCAGTCGCCGTCGGGGTCGAGCAGCGCCGCGGCGGCGCTGCGGTGGTGGTCGTCGCCGGACTGCAGGGCGAACTTCGCATAGCCGACCGGGCCGGCGGCCCAGAGCTCGTGGCAGTGCTCGGCCAGCCGCGGCCAGACGGCCCCGCCGGCGGCCTCGTAGGCGGCGACGGTCTCGGCGAAGACGTCCTGGCCGGCCAGGGCGAACTGGTGCATGAAGTCCCGGCCGGGATCGTCGACGCGGGCGGTGGTCCAGTCGAGCACCCCGGTGATCTCGCCGGACTCGCCCATCAGCGTGTGCGCGGGATAGAGCTCGCCGTGGGTCATCACCGAGCGCTGCGGCCAGAGGGCGTCCTCGTCGAGCCAGGTGCGCCAGCGGCGCAGCAGCGACCCGTCCACGGTGAACTCCTCGGCGACGGTCTCGACGTCCTGCCGCCAGCGCCGGCGGACCTCGTCGGGCTCGCAGATCTCGACGCCGGCGGCCTCGACCTCGGCCCGCGGGACGGCGTGCAGCTCCGCGAGCAGCCGGCCCAGCGACCGCGCATAGCTCAGCGACTCCGGGTCCATATGCCACTGCGGCTCGCCCTCGAGGACGCTGAGCCCGGGACGGCCGGGCAGCGCGCGATAGCCCAGCAGCTCCGGCTCGCGGATCTCCCAGCGCGGCACCTCGGCGGTCAGGTGGCCGCGGACCAGCTCCAGCACCGCGGCCTCGGCGTCCAGGCCGGCGACGACGTCCGCGCGGCGCGGGATGCGCAGCACCCAGCGGTCGCCGGCGGCGTCGTCGGCCATCGCGACCCGGAAGTCGAGGCCCGAGTCGATGATCTCGACGCTGTCCTGCTGCAGGGCGAGGCCGTGCCAGACGGCCCGCTCGATCACGGCGTCGACAGCTGTGGAATCCATCACTTCACGCTATCCACCAGGACCGACGGTGACAACGGGCGGCCGGGGCGCCGCCGCGACGAGCCGCGTCCCGCCCGACACGACGACGGCCCCGCAGCGATCCTGCTGCGGGGCCGTCCTCGGATGGAGCGGATGACGGGAATCGAACCCGCGTCGTCGGCTTGGGAAGCCGAAGCTTTACCATTAAGCTACATCCGCGCTGAGCCCGGACCCGGAGGTCTGTGGAACTCTGCAGACAGATTATCACTCCTCCCGGCGGGGTTCGCCAATCGTCACCTCCGCCCCCTCTGACGGCGCCTCCGGCCTGCGGTGATCCACCGCACTGTTTCAAAATTTCCGGAACACCGAGGCGTCGCACGACGTTGGCGAGGATCGGACATGGTCGCCGACCCGGCGGCCCGACCGGACCCCCGATCTGCAGGAGGACGCATGACGTCGACCAGCACCGAGACCGCCGAGACCGCCGTCATGGACCGTGCGGCCCTGGACCGGCTCTTCGCCCAGGCGCACACCACCAACCACTTCACCGACGAGCCGGTCGACGTCGACGTCGTGCGCCGCGCCTACGAGGACCTCCGCTGGGCACCCACGGCCTTCAACAACCAGCCGCTGCGCCTGACCATCGTCTCCGGCGAGGAGTCCCGCCGCACCGTCGTCGAGCACCTGATGGGCGGCAACCAGGAGAAGACTCTGGCCGCGCCGCTGACCGTCGTGGCGGCCTACGACCCGGAGTGGCACGAGCACATGCCCTTCCTGACCCCCGGCATGCCGGGCCTGAAGGAGAACTTCGCCGGGCAGGAGGAGGCCCGTCACAGCATGGCCCGCGACAACGCCTTCATCCAGCTGGGCTACCTGCTCCTGGCCCTGCGCTCCCATGGTCTGCAGGTCGGCCCGATGACCGGCCTGGACCCCGCCGGGCTCGACACCGCGGTCCACACCGAGAACGGCTGGAAGACCATCGCCGTGGTCAACGTCGGCCACGCCGCCCACCCGGAGCACGACGACGCCCAGCGTCCGCGCGGCGGCCGCTTCGCGTTCGAGCAGGCCAGCCAGGTCCTCTGAGCCTCGGGCTCCCTCGAGCCCGCCTGCTCCGGCGGCGTGCCCCGCGGCCGGCCGGTCACCTCACGGCTGTGCGTTCGGTCTCCTTCCCGGCCGAGCGCACCTGCAGGGGGTGACCGGCACGGCACGCCGGTGTAGGGTGGTGCGAATTCTCGCCGCGCTCGTTCCGCCGAGCGGCCGCCCGCGTGCCGGATGGACCCTCCATCCAGCACCGTGGTGCCCCGGCCGGCAGCAGTCCGCCGCAGACGTCTCCTCTCCTGCGCGCCGACCACGGCGATCCTCCCTTCCCGACGAACGGACCGTCTCCATGCCGCAGGATCACCCTGCTGGGCCGCAGCCTCGCGCCGCTGACCAGTCCTCCCCCGACTCCGACGACCCCGACCATCCGCGCGGATCCGTCGCCGTCGCCGAACGACCCTCCTCCGCCGAGGCCGAGCGCTTCCCCGCCGAGCCGCAGACCCCCGGTCGGGCACTCAACGGAGTCTTCTTCACCGCGGTCACCCTGATCCTCGCCCTGCTGGCCGTCGCCGGCTTCTGGCCGGAGCGGATGAGCGCCGCCGCCGACGCGGCGATGAACTGGGTGACCTCCTCGGCAGGCTGGTCGCTGATGCTCATCCCGCTGGGCCTCATCGGCCTGCTGCTGGTGCTGGCCTGCTCTCGCTTCGGCCGCATCCGGCTCGGCGGCGACGACTCCCGGCCGGAGTACCCCACCTACGCCTGGATCGCGATGCTGCTGGGCGCGGTGATGGGCATCGGGCTGATCACCTACGGCGTCGCCGAGCCGGTCACCCACCTCTTCGACCCGCCGCACGGCCTCTCCGAGCCGGGCAGCCAGCAGGCCGTCGTCGACTCGCTGCGCTTCACCTTCCTCGACTGGGGCATCCATGCCTGGGCCGTCTTCGCCACCTTCGGGCTGGCCATCGGTTACTCGACCCACCGGCTGGGCAACAAGGGCCTGGTCTCGCCGATCCTGCGCCCGCTGATCGGCCGGCACGCCGACGGGCTCGTCGGCAAGGCCGTCGACGTGCTGGTCATCCTCGCGACGCTGTTCGGCACGACGACGTCGCTGGGCCTGGGCGCCGCCCAGATCAGCCAGGGGCTGAGCCAGGTCACCGGGCTCGAGCTGACCGGCACGGGAGTGCAGATCGCGGTCATCGCGCTGATCACCGTGCTGTTCACCGCCTCGGCGATGAGCGGCGTGGGCCGCGGCATCCGGATGATCAGCCAGACCACCATGGTGCTGGCCGCCGCGCTGCTGGTCTTCGTGCTGGTCACCGGGCCGACGAGCTGGCTGATCAACCTCTTCCTCCGCTCGCTGGGCAGCTACGCCGGCGGCTTCGTGGAGATCAGCCTGATGCTGCCCGCCGACGGCGACGACCTCGCCTGGATGCAGTGGTGGACCTACTTCATGATGGCCTGGTGGATCTCCTGGGGCGCCTTCGTCGGGATCTTCCTGGCGCGGATCTCGCGAGGCCGCACGATCCGCCAGTTCGTGCTCGTCGTGCTCGGCGTGCCGTCGCTGATCTTCTCCGCCTGGTTCACCGTCTTCGGCGGCTCGGCGATGTTCATGGACCTCGAACGCGGCACCGCCATCGGCGAGGCCGCCGCCGAGGACATCAACACCGCCTTCTTCGGGCTGCTCGAGCAGCTGCCGATGACGGCGCTGACCTCCGTGGTCGCCGTCGTGCTGGTGGTGCTGTACTTCATCACCGGCGCGGACTCGAACACCTATGTCCTCTCGGTGATCTCCTCCGACGGCCGCATGCATCCGAGCCGCAGCGTGATGGGCGTCTGGGGCGTGCTCACCGGTGCGACGGCGGCCGTGCTGCTCTACGCCGGCGGTCTGGAGGCGCTGCAGACGGCGGTGATGCTCTCGGCGGCGCCGTTCATCTTCGTCATCCTCGCCCTGGCCGTCTCGCTGGTGATGCTGCTGCGCCGGGATCCCCTGGTCGCCGGAGGCGGCGTCGCCGTCGCCGAGCCGGCGAGCCAGCCCGAGGTCCGCGACCGCTGAACGGCGCCCCTCCGCATCGAGCGGCGGGACCTCGCCGGTCACCGCGCCCGGCGGCCCCAGATCGAGGCCAGCAGCCCGCCGGAGATGTTGTGCCAGACGGAGAAGATCGCTCCGGGCAGCGCGGCCTCGGCGGAGAAGTACTGCCCGCCCAGCCCGGCGGCCAGCCCGGAGTTCTGCATGCCGACCTCGACGGCGATCGCCCGCCGGGTCGCCGTCGATCCCCTGGTCAGCGTGCCGGCCAGGTAGCCGATGCCGAAGCCGAGGACGTTGTGCAGCACCACCCCGAGCATCAGCAGCGCCCCGGCGGAGGCGATGACGTCGTGCGAGGTGGCCACCACGGCCATCACCACGAAGGTGATCCCGAGCGTCGAGACCCAGGGAAGCACCGGCTGGATCGCTGCGACGATCCGCGGCAGCAGCAGGCGCAGCAGGATGCCGCCGACCACCGGGATCAGCACGATCTGCACGATGCTGGCGGCCATGTCCGAGGCGGCCACCGGCAGGTACTGGCCGGCCAGCCAGAGCGTCAGCACCGGGGTCAGCAGCGGGGCCAGCAGCGTGGAGATCGCGGTCATCGTCACTGAGAGCGCGACGTCGCCGCGGGCCAGATAGGTGACCACGTTCGACGACGTCCCGCCGGGCACGCAGCCGACCAGCACCATGCCGGCGGCGAGCGCCGGGGGCAGCTGCAGCAGCGTCGCGATGCCCAGCGCCAGCAGCGGCATGATCCCGAACTGGAAGGCCACGCCGAGCAGCACCGGCAGCGGGCGCTTCAGCACCAGCGCGAAGTCGGGCAGGGTCAGCGTCAGCCCCATGCCGAACATGATCACCATCAGCCCCGGGGTGATCCCGGCGCTCAGCGGCTCGAAGGTCGACGGCATCAGCAGCGCCAGCGCGGCGCCGCCCAGGATCAGCAGCGGGAAGACGGTGACGGCCAACCGGGCGCCGCGGGCGGGTCCGGAGCCGGAGGGCTGTGCCGTCGTCGCCTGCCGCGCCTCAGAAGCAGGAGGAGGTGTGTGCGTCATGACGTCTGAGACTGCTCCTCCGCCGGCCGACGGTCAATGCCGCTCAGGCGGCTCTCACAGTCTGGACCGCGCGATCCCGCCTCCCCCCGGCCTCCGCCGGCCGGCTCAGCCTGGCGCGTGCCCCAGCTGCTCGGCCAGCGAGGGGAGGTCCGGCGCCCGCAGGTCGGGCGCGGCGAAATGCCCCGGATACGCGGATCCCTCCCGATCGATCCAGGCGGTGCGCAGCCCGGCGTGATGCGCGCCGTGGACGTCCCAGGGATGCACGGCGACCAGCAGCATCTGCGCGGGATCGGCGCCGCAGCGGGCGACGGCGTGCGCATAGGCCGTGCGCGCCGGCTTCCACGCGGGAGCATCCTCGACGCTGAGCAGCCGGGAGAACTCCTCGCGCACTCCAGCACGCTCCAGCAGCTGCTCGGCGACGCCGGCGGATCCGTTGCTGAGCGTGACGAGCTCGGCCAGCGGCCCCAGCGCCCGCACGCCGGCGACGACGTCGGGATGCACGTCGAGCGCCAGGAACGTGTCCATCAGCCGTCCGGCCGCGGCCTCCGGGGCCTGCAGACGGGCCTGCTCGCCCAGCCGGACCAGGCCGCCCCGGGCGATCGCGGCGAAGGAGGCGGCCCCGCCGGCGGCGGTCACGGCGAACCCGTCGCGCAGCACCTCGGAGAACCAGGTCCTCGCCAGGTGCTCCGGCAGGCCCTCCGCGACGAAGGCCCTTCCCAGCGGAGCGGTGTCGGAGAGCGTCTCGTTGACGTCGAAGACGATCACCTCCGGGGCGGTCGCCTCCTGCCCGGTCATCGTGTCCATCGTTCCTCTCCCCTCGTCCGGAGTCGTCGGAGTCTCCGACGGCGCGCCACCCATCCTGCCCCTGTTCGGCCGGATCTGCACCGGTGGTCCGGCCGCCGTCCGAAGGTAGTCTGGAGGCATGAACACTGCGGCGCCCGACCACGAGCCCTCCCACGGCCAGCACACCATCGGCCAGCTGCGCCGGGGGCGCCTGATGGCCTCCCGGCTCTATGTCTGCACCGATCTGCAGCGCTTCATCACCGCCCCCGACGCCGGCCCGGTGGATGAACTGGACTTCGACGCGCTGCAGGCCTTCTTCGAGGCCGCCTACAGCGGCGGCGTCGACATCATCCAGGTCCGCGACAAGCACGTCGCGGTGCAGACGGAGATCGCCGCGCTGAACCTGCTGCGCCAGATCGCCGACTCCCACGGCTGCCTCTCGGCGGCCAATGATCGCGCCGACGTCGCCGCCGTGACCGGCGTCGACGTCTTCCACATCGGCCAGGAGGATCTCACCGCCGATCAGGCCCGTCTGATCCTCGGCGAGGACGTGATCATCGGGCTGTCCTGCCGCACGCCGGAGCAGGTCGACGACGCCGCCGCCGACCCGGCGCTGGACTACTTCTGCACCGGCCCGGTCTGGGAGACCCCGACCAAGCCCGGCCGCGCCGCCGTCGGACTGGAGCTGCCGCGTCACGCCGCGCAGCTGGAGAGCTCGAAGCCGTTCTTCGCCATCGGCGGCATCGACGCGACCACGGTCGACGAGGTCAGCGCTTCGGGCGCCTACCGCGTGGTGGTCGTCCGCGCCGTGACCCGGGCCGAGGACCCGCACCGGGCTGCGGCCGCCCTCCGCGAGCGCCTGCCGGCGTAGCTCGGCCCGAGCGGCCGGAGCGGCCCGAGGTCTCGGCGGATCCGGCCGAGCGCACCGAGCCGGCGCGTCGTCCGCGGGCGACGCCGATGAACTCCTGGACGGCCTCGTCGTCGGCGCTGCGCAGCCAGCACAGCCCCACGGCGTAGCCGGGCCGGTCCTCGATCCGGCGGATCACCACGTCCTTCCGGGAGAGCATGCGGGCCACCGAGTTCGGCAGGATCAGCAGTCCGGCCCCGGAGGCGACGACTTCCATCGCCAGCCGTTCGGCGCGGGCCAGCTGGGCGCCCGACTGCGGAGCGTGGACGTCGCCGTCGGCCGGATCGACCATGTCCGCCGGGTCCACCATCGGCTCGCCGGCGATGTCCTCGGCCGTCACCGACTCCTCGGCCGCGGCGATCCAGTGCTCGCGGGAGGCGCAGACCACCGGATCCTCGCGGTAGAGCAGCACGCGGTGGAAGGTCTCGGGGTCGGCGACGACGGCGTCGAGGTCCTCGCCCTCGGGCAGCCGCAGGTAGCCGACGTCGGCGGTGCCGGCGCGCAGCCGCTCCAGCTGGCCGGCGTCGTCGAAGTACTCGACCTGCAGGCGAACCTCGGGGAAGCGGGCATGCCAGCGGGCGGCCCATTTGTCCGGAGTGGCTCCGGGGATCGCGCCGAGGCGGAGCACCTCGCGCGGCGGGCCGGCGGCGTCATCAGTCACGCCCCCAGCCTACCGACCCGCGTCGGTCCCGGCCGCCCGCGGCGACCGGGACCGACGGCCCGTCGGCGTCATCAGCCGTCAGGCCGTCCTCAGGCCACTTTGGCCTTCAGGAAGTCCACGGCCCGGCCCCAGGCGACGGCGGCCTTCTCGGCGTCGTAGGTGCCGATCAGGTTCTCGTCGTTGTGGAAGGCATGGCCGGCGTCGTAATAGTGGAACTCCACCTGCGCGTCGGACTCGTCGCGGATCTGCTGCTCCTGCTCGCGAGCCTGCTCCACCGGGTACATCGCGTCCCGCTCGGCATAGTGCCCCTGCACTGCCGCGGTCAGTCCGGTGTAGGTCTCCGGCACGGCCTGGCCGACGCCGTAGAACGGCACCGCGGCCGAGACCTTCGCCCCCTGCTGCGCGGCCAGGGCGAGCACGAAGCCGCCGCCCATGCAGAAGCCGATCGTCCCGACGGTCTGCGAGGTGACCGCCTCATGGCCGAGCAGGAAGTCGGTGGCGCCGGCGAGCTCGCGCGCGCCCTCCTCGGCGGGAAGCTTCGCCATCATCTCGCCGGCCTCGTCGCCGTCGTGGGTGATCCATCCGCCGTAGAGGTCCGGGGCCAGCGCCACGAAGCCCGCGGCGGCCAGCCGGTCGGCGACGTCCTTGATGTGGTCGGTCAGGCCCCACCACTCCTGGATGACGACCACCGCCGGCCCGGAGCCCGACGCCGGCAGCGCCAGATAGCCGTGGGCGGTGCCGCCCTCGATGTCGAAGGTGACGTTCTGGTGCGGAGTCTTCTCTGCCATGGATCCTCCTGGGGATGATCGGCGTCGGTCGGATCGGCGTCCGGCGCCCAGCCTAATCCTCCCGGGCCGACGACCCCACCGTCCGGAGGACCGCAGATGAAACACCCGTGGAGTGGCCCGCCGCACCATATATGCTCTCCCCCAGCATTCGCCGTCGTCCGGAATGCTGGAAAGGCACATCGTGACTCCGCACACCGCACACATCTCATCCGTCTTCGAGCAGATCACCGGGCGCAATCCCGGCGAGACGGAGTTCCACCAGGCCGTCCGCGAGGTCTTCGACTCGCTGCACCTCGTGCTGGCGAAACACCCGCAGTACATGGAGGCCTCCGTCCTCGAGCGGATGTGCGAGCCCGAGCGACAGATCATCTTCCGCGTCCCGTGGGTCGACGACGAGGGCCGCGCGCGCATCAACCGCGGGTTCCGCGTGCAGTTCAACTCCGCTCTGGGCCCCTATAAGGGCGGCCTGCGCTTCCACCCGGACGTGCTGCTGGGCACCATGAAGTTCCTCAGCTTCGAGCAGGTGTTCAAGAACAGCCTCACCGGTCTGCCGATCGGCGGCGCCAAGGGCGGCAGCGACTTCGACCCTAAGGGGCGCAGCGACGGCGAGATCATGCGCTTCTGCCAGTCGTTCATGACCGAGGCCTGCCGGCACCTCGGCGACAAGGTCGACATCCCGGCCGGCGACATCGGCGTCGGCCAGCGCGAGATCGGCTACCTCTTCGGCCAGTACAAGCGCATCAGCAACCGCTTCGAGTCCGGGGTCATCACCGGCAAGGGCATCACCTGGGGCGGCTCGACGCTGCGCCCCGAGGCCACCGGATACGGCACCGTCTACTTCACCGAACGGATGCTGGCGAACCAGGGGAAGAGCTTCGACGGGCAGACCGTGCTGGTCTCCGGGTCGGGCAACGTGGCCACCTATGCCATCGAGAAGGTCCACGAGATGGGCGGCCGGGTGGTCGGCGCCTCGGACTCGAGCGGAGCGGTGCACGACCCCGACGGCATCGACCCGGATCTGCTGCAGGAGATCAAGGAGGTCCGGCGCGAGCGGATCTCGACCTACGCCGAGGAGCGCCCCCGAGCGGAGTTCGTCGCCGGGCAGAACGTCTGGACGCTGGCGGAGAAGATCGCCGTCGACATCGCCCTGCCCTGCGCGACGCAGAACGAGATCTCCGAGGACGACGCCGACACGCTGCTGCGCGGCGGACTCACCGCCGTGGCCGAGGGCGCGAACATGCCGACCACTCCGGAGGCCATCCGCCGCTTCCGGGACGCCGACGTGCTCTTCGCCCCGGGGAAGGCCGCCAACGCCGGCGGCGTCGCGGTCTCGGCGCTGGAGATGCAGCAGAATGCCACGCGCGACACCTGGACCCATGAGCACACCGACGCGCGGCTGTCGGAGATCATGACCACCGTCCACGACGAGTGCGCGGCCACCAGCGAGGAGTACGGCGTGCCCGGCGACTACGTCGCCGGAGCCAACATCGCCGGCTTCGCCCGCGTGGCCGACGCGATGATCGCCCAGGGCGTCATCTGAGCGACGGCGCCGCGCGCTCCGGAATGCGGCGCGCTCGGCGCGGTCAGCGCACCATGCGGAGCTCGCGGGGGCCGAAGCTCTCGTCGAGCTCCGTCGCGCCGTCGTGGGCGAAGCCCTGGTGCCGGTAGAAGCCCAGCGCCCGCGTGTTCCCCTCGGTCAGCTCTGCGGAGGCCAGCAGTCCGTCCCACATGCCTCGCCGCCGCTCTCGGGCGGCCTCGTCGTAGAAGGTCTCCGGCACGCGGCCGGCGTAGGTCTCGGCCCAGCAGGTGGTCTGCACGCCGGCCAGCGCGTCGGCCTCGCCGGGTAGCGGCTCCCGGATGCGGATCACCGGCTCGGCGGCGGGCGGGTGCTCCATGCCACCAGCGTAGACGGCCGACCGGGCCCGACGGACGAACGGCGCCCCGCATCTGGACGCATCTCCGGCGTGTGACGCACGAGATCTGTCCGGACGCGGGACGCCGCTGTCGGCCTGCCGCAGAATCAGCCGCAGAGTCGGCCGCTCACTCGCCCTGCTCGAGGACGAAGGCCACCTCCAGGTCGATGGCGACCTTGTCGCCGACGAGCACCCCGCCGGCCTCCAGCGAAGCGTTCCAGGTCAGGCCGAAGTCCTTCCGGGAGATCGCCGCAGAGGCGGAGAAGCCGGCGCGGGTGGCGCCGAACGGATCCACCGCCTGGCCGCCGAACTCGGCCTCGAAGGTGACCTGCCGGGTCTCGCCGCGGATGGTCAGATCGCCGGTGACCTCGAACTCCTCGCCGGAGGGCTTCACGTCGGTCGCGCGGAAGCTCAGCTCCGGGTAGGTCTCCACATCGAGGAAGTCCGCGGCGCGGACATGGGCGTCGCGGTCGGCGTTCTTGGAGTCGAAGGACGCGGCGCGCACGGACGTCTCC
Source organism: Nesterenkonia halobia (assembly GCF_039536005.1). Classification (NCBI taxonomy): domain Bacteria; kingdom Bacillati; phylum Actinomycetota; class Actinomycetes; order Micrococcales; family Micrococcaceae; genus Nesterenkonia; species Nesterenkonia halobia. Next base: position 262,251 of record NZ_BAAAYG010000003.1, read on the forward strand.
ACCGTGGCGGTGCCGTCCTCGCCGACGGTCAGCGTGCCGTCGGCCTCGCCGAAGGTGGCGCGGACCTTGGAGATGCCGGCATGACGCACGGTCATGCCGATCTCCGAGTGGTCGGTGTCGAGCTTCCAGGTTCCGGGGGTCAGCTGAGCCATGGGGTGGTCTCCTCACGTCGTGGATGGGGCCGCAGACAGCGTCGGCCGATCGGCCTGGCGAGCCGATCTGACCCTGCACAACTGCTGCCGCCTCGCATTTATTTCAAATCTGAAGGACGAATCGGCCACGAGTTCCCGTGGCATCCCTCACACTACCGTTCGCGCCCCGACGTGCACCCGTCCTCCGCGACCCGCGGACGCCCGATCGACTCCTCACCGGGGCCCTGCCGCCGATCCCGGCCCCGGCCGACGGCGGCCGGACCCCGCGGCGCGGCGAGTGCGCGCCGGACGCCGCCCGGACGCTCCCTGGACGAGACCGCGGCGATCGGCCCGGCACGACGCGATCCCGTTCGCGGACGCGGTGAGAAGCCTGCAGAATGGGCGGAGCCAGTAGACTCTGCGCAGACGCCCTGATGAGAACTCTCGACGACGGCGTCGCCGCCGTCGTACGGGAGATGAAGGAGGTGCCGGTGGGCCTGCTCGACACGTTGGAGCGTGGCATCGAGAAAGCCGTCCGCGGCGCCTTCTCCGGACGCGGAGGGAGCCTCGGCCCCGTGGAGATCGCCACAGCTGTCAGACGGCACATGGACCGCGAGTCCTTCACCATGAGTCAGGGACGCAGCTTCGTCCCGAACATCTACCGGATCCGGCTCTCCGCCGAGGACTTCGCCGAGGCGCGCCGCTACGGCGTCGCCCTCGCCGAGGAGCTCTGCGAGGAGATCATCCGGCACGCCGACTCGCAGGGATACACGCTGCTGGGGCCGGTCAAGGCCACCTTCGTGAAGAATCTCGACCTCAAGCGCGGCCAGCTGGGCATCGAGTCGCAGACCGACCAGGACGCCGACGACGCCGCCCAGGAGCCCGACGCCGGCTCCGTCGGCGGTTCGCGGCCCGCGTCCCCGGCGCAGCCGGCCCAGCCCGCGCAGCCCGCACAGCCGGCTCAACCCGCCCAGCCGGCGTCGTCGCCTCCGGAGGACCTCGCGCCGACGATGGCCCAGCCGGCTGTGGGCGCGCCCGCCGTGGTCGGCGTGCTCGAGCTCGACGGCCGCCAGCACCGGGTCACGGAGGCCAGCACGGTCATCGGCCGCTCCTCCGGCGCCGACATCACCGTCGACGACACCGGCGTCTCCCGCCGCCACGCCGAAGTCGTGGTCGAGGGACGGCGCCACGTGGTCCGCGACCTCGGCTCGACCAACGGCACCTACGTCGACGGCACGCTCCTGCAGGGCGCCGGCAGCAGCACCGAGCTCGCCGACGGCGCGCTGATCTCGCTGGGTGGCGCCCGACTGCGCTTCCGCCTGACCCCGGGGGCCCGCTGAGATGAGCGAACTCGCCGTCACCGTCCTGCAGTTCGGGCTGCTCCTGCTGCTCTGGATCCTGATCCTGTCGATCGTCGGAGCCCAGGGACGCGACCTCATGGTCTCCAAGAAGTCCCGCGCCTCCGCCGCCGCGGCGCGCTCCGCGCGGGCCTCCTCCGCCCCCGCCGAGGAGCGCGGCGCCGCCAGCACCCCGCACGCCGGGGTCCAGCGCCCGCGGCCCCGCACGCTGGCGGTCACCGACGGCCCGCTCGCCGGCACCACGCTGGAGCTGGGCTCGGCGCCGATCATGATGGGCCGAGCCCAGGAGTGCACGCTGGTGCTCGACGACGACTACGCCTCCGGCAAGCACGCCCGGCTCTTCCCGCAGGGCTCGCGCTGGTTCCTGGAGGATCTGGGCTCGACCAACGGCACCTGGCTGGGCGAGGAGCAGCTCACCCGCGCCTCCACCGTCGAGCCGGGCGACCCGATCCGCATCGGCAAGACCGTCCTGGAGCTGAGGACGTAGCCCCGTGTCCCTGGTCTTCCGCTTCGCCGCCCGGTCCGACGCCGGCGCCGTGCGCCCCAAGAACGACGACTCCGGCTATGCGGGCCGGTACTTCGCCGTGGTCGCCGACGGGATGGGCGGCCATGCCGGAGGCGACGTCGCCAGCGCCTCGACGGTGCTGGACCTCGCCCATCTGGACACCCACGGCTTCGCCGACCCCGATACGGTCCTGCCCGACGAGATCCAGACCGCCAACGCCTTCCTCTCCAAGCTGGTCGGGGAGAACCCGAAGCTCGCCGGGATGGGCACCACGATCACCTCGCTGCTGGTGACCGGCGATCGGCTGCAGTTCGCCCACATCGGCGACTCCCGGGCCTACCGGCTGAAGAAGGGCCGGTTCCGCCAGGTCAGCAAGGACCACACCTTCGTCCAGCGGCTCGTCGACGAGGGCCGGCTGAACCCCGACGAGGCCGAGTTCCATCCGCACAAGAACGTGCTGATGCGCGTGCTCGGCGACGTCGACGCCTCCCCGGAGCTGGACATCACCAGCTTCCCGCTGGAGGCCGGCGAGCGCTGGCTGCTCTGCTCCGACGGGCTCAACGCCGTGGTCTCCGATCGCCTGATCGAGCAGAAGCTGCGCTCTCCGCAGTCGCTGGAGTCGATCGTCGAGGAGCTGGTCGACCTCACCATCGAGGGCGGGGCCCCGGACAACGTCACCGTCCTCTGCGTGGAGGTCGTCGAGGCCGGCGAGGGCGACCTCACGCCCAGCCGCGGCCTGCCGCTGAGCCGCCGCGCCGTCGCCGCGGCCGGGCGCAGCCCGGGCGATGAGGAGGCGGACGTCGGCCTGGCGCGCTCCGGGCTGGACGACGCCGCACACCCCGTCGCGGAGCCCTCGGAGCCCTCGGAGTCCGCCGAGCCCGCCGAGTCCGCGGCGGCGGCCGACGACGAGACCGGCGGCGAGGCCAGCAGCGAGACGATGGAGCTGGTTCCGGTGGTCAACGCCGGAGCCCTGGCCGGCCACGCCCCGGACGCCGACGACGAGCTCTCCCCGCTCTCGGCGGCGATGCTCGACCAGTCGCACCGCGCCCGGCCGCATCTGCTGGTCGGCGCGGCCGCCCAGGCCACCGAGACCGGCATGATCCCCGTGGTGCCGCGCAACGTCGACGAGCACCCGATGGCAGTGCTGCTCAACGGACAGCCGCTGATCCCGGTGCGCCACACCTACTCGGAGATGCTCGACGAGCACCGCACCGGCGCAGGAGCCCAGGCCGGAGCCGAGGGCGAGTCCGGCGCGGGTGCCGGCGAGGAGGGCGCCTCCGGCGACGGCGCCGCCGACGCGCCCGCGGACGCATCCGACGCGGCCGCGGCAGGGGCGACTGCGACAGCGGGAGAACACTCGCCCGGCACGGGCGAGACGAGCGGCGCCGACGAGCGCGGCGCGGAGAGCCGGCACGACGACGCCGACCGGCACGACGATCTCGACAGCCTCGACTCGCTCGACTCCCTCGACGAGGAGGAGATCGCGCTGGCCGCCGGCGCGACGACCCAGCGCCGGCGTCGGGCCTGGTTCCTGCCGACCTTCGTGACCCTGCTGGCCCTGCTGCTGGCGGCGGTGCTCTTCCTGGGCTACGTCTGGACCCAGACGCAGTACTACATCGGCGAGGAGGACGGCGAGGTGGCCGTGTTCAACGGCGTCTCGCAGTCGCTGGGGCCGATCCGCCTGTCGGAGGCCGACGAGCATGTCGACATCGCCGTCGACGATCTCAGTCCATATCACCAGGAGCGCGTCCGCCGCGGCATCCCGGCCGACGACCGGCGCCACGCCGAGAGCATCGTCGCGCAGCTGCGCGGCACCCTCCCGGAGGACGCGCCGGGCGCCGAGGACCCCGACCGGGGTCAGGACGGGGACCGGGACGCCGAGGACTCGGAATCGGGCGGCGCAGACGGCACGGACGGCTCGGACAGCCCCTCGGAGGAGAGCACCGGCGACGGCTCGGCCAGCCCCTCGGAGACGCAGGACGGACAGACATCGGCACAGGGCGCGGACTCGCGCGACGGAGGTGATCACGGATGACGCAGGTGGACCAGGTGGACACCGCTCCGCGGCCGCGCCGCGGCGTCGAGCTGGTGCTCCTGCTGCTCGCCCTGATCATCGGCGTCGGGGCCAAGTTCCTCGTCGCGGTGACCATGGAGGAGCCGATCACGCCGTCGTACTACGTGGCCACCGGCGTCTTCGCCGCCGTGGCCCTGGCCTTCCACGTGGTGCTGCGGCTGCGGGCGAAGTACGCCGACCCCTTCGTGCTGCCGATCGTCGTCACCCTCAACGGCCTGGGGATCGCGATGATCCACCGTCTGGACCTCTCCTCCGGCGCGGCCCCGGTCGAACCCCGGCAGCTGCTCTGGACCGCGGTCTCGGCGATCGCGGCGATGGTGCTGCTGTGGATGCTCCGCGACCATCGCCGGCTGCGCCAGCTGACCTACATCTCACTGGTGGTCAGCCTGATCCTGCTGGTGCTGCCGCTGATCCCCGGGTTGGGCATGAGCGTCAACGGAGCCCGCATCTGGGTCAACCTCGGCTTCGCCTCCTTCCAGCCGGCCGAGATCGGCAAGATCACCCTGGCGGTCTTCTTCGCCGGATTCCTGGCCAACAGCCGCGACCTGATCCTGCTGGCCGGCCGGAGGATCGGCCCGATGCAGCTGCCCCGCGTCCGCGACCTCGGGCCGCTGTTCATCGCCTGGATCCTGGCCATCGGCGTGCTGGTGGTGCAGAACGACCTGGGCAACTCGATCATGTTCTTCGGGCTGTTCATGGCCACGCTCTACGTGGCGACCTCCCGGCTCTCCTGGATCCTCATCGGGCTGGCGCTGGTCGCCGTCGGCGGCGTGCTCGCCGTGGTGACCGTCCCGCATGTCGGACAGCGTGTCGACGTCTGGCTGCACGCCTTCGATCCGGAGATCTACAACCGCGAGTTCGGCGGCTCGCTGCAGATCGTCCAAGGGCTCTTCGGCCTCGCCAACGGCGGGCTGGCCGGCACCGGACTCGGCGGCGGCATGCCGAACCGCGTGCCGCTGGCCAACTCGGACATGATCTTCGCGTCCTTCGGCGAGGAGCTGGGCATGGTCGGGCTCGGGGCGATCCTGATGCTCTACCTGCTGCTCTTCTCCCGCTTCATGCGGGCCGGCCTCGGCACGCGGGACGCCTTCGGCAAGCTCCTGGCGGTCGGCTTCGCCATGGTGCTGGTGCTGCAGGTCTTCGTGGTCCTCGGCGGCATCACCCGGGTGATCCCGATGACCGGCCTGGCCACGCCGTTCCTCGCCGCCGGCGGATCGGCGCTGCTGGCCAACTGGCTGATCGTCGCAGTGGTGCTGCTGGTCTCCCATGCGGCCCGCCGGCCGATCGTCGTCGGTCCGATGGTCAACGCCACCGGGGAGACCGCCGCCGGCACGGAGAGCCCCGATCGCCAGGCGCCGGCGCACGCCGCGCCCCGCCCCGCCGCCGATGCCGACGACGCCGACGCCGAGACGCGCCGGCGTGAGACCCCCCGCGAGACCCCGACCGACGACGCCGCAGGAGGTGCCCGGTGAACAACGCCATCCGCCATACCTGGGTGTTCTCAGTGGGCCTGTTCCTGGTCCTCTTCGCGGCGCTGAGCGTCGTCCAGGTCGGAGTGACCGACCAGCTCGAGGCGCATCCGCAGAACGTGCGCGAGCTCTACCAGGACCGCGGGGCCTCCCGCGGGGCGATCACCGTCGACGGCACCGCCATCGCCGACTCGGTGCCCTCCCCCGACACGCCGTTCGACTACCAGCGCGTCTACCGAGACTCCGAGGTGTACTCCGGGCTGACCGGCTTCTACTCGATCGTCGAGCAGCCCAACGGACTCGAAGGCGCGATGAACGAGTACCTCTCCGGCCGATCGGACAGCCAGTTCTTCGACCGCATCACCTCGCTCTTCACCGGCGACACCACGGAGGGCGCCCAGGTGGAGCTGACCGTCGACCCGGAGCTGCAGCGGCTGGCCCACGACACCATCGCCGACGGCACGCGGGGCTCCATCGTGGTCACCGACGTCGAGACCGGCGAGGTCAAGGCCATGGCCTCGAAGCCGAGCTTCGACGCCAATGCGCTGGCGACCCACTCGAGCTCGGAGTTCGTCGCGACCAAGGAGGAGCTGCAGGACCAGAACGTCCCCCTCTACGGCGATCCCGCGATCAAGGACCGTTTCTTCCCCGGCTCGACGTTCAAGCTCCTCGACACCGCCGCCATGCTGGAGTCCGGCGACTACGCCGCCGACGAGGAGCTCGAGGTCCCCGACGAGCTCGAGCTGCCGAACTCGGACACGCCGATCACCAACTTCCGCGGCGGCATCTGCTCGCAGCGCGAGGAGGCGGAGCTCTCCTGGATCTTCGCCCAGTCCTGCAACACGCCCTTCGCCGCCGCCGCCATGGACCTCGGCGAGGACGAGATCCGCAGCACTGCGGAGGCCTTCGGCTTCAACGACTCCGAGCTGCGGATCCCGATGAGCGTCACCGAGTCGGTCTTCCCCGAGGACCTCACGAAGGCGAGCCTGGCCCAGTCCTCCATCGGCGGATTCGAGGTCCAGGCCACTCCGCTGCAGATGAACATGGTCGCCGCGGCCATCGCCAATGACGGCACCATGATGGCCCCGCACCTCGTCGAGTCGGTGCGCGGTCCTGACCTGCAGGTCCTCGAGCAGTCCGAGCCGGAGGAGCTCGGCGAGCCGATCTCCTCCTCGACGGCCGAGGAGCTCTCCGAGCTGATGAAGGGCCCGATCGAGTCGGGCACCGCCGTCGGCGCGCAGAGCGACGTCGTCGACATCCACGCCAAGACCGGGACGGCGGACTTCGGCGAGACGACCGAGAGCGGCGCACCGATCGTCAATTCCTGGATCACCGGCTTCGCCGACGTCGGCGACTCCACCTATGCGGTGACGGTCGCCTATCAGGACATTCCCTACGAGGACGGCCACAACCTCACCGTGTCGAACCTCAAGACCATGTTCGAGGGGGCGGTGGACCAGTGAGACCGACTGTCGGAATCCTCATGGGCGACCGGTACAAGCTGACCGAGCGCCTGGCGATCGGCGGCATGGGCGAGGTCTGGAAGGCCCATGACGAGGTCCTCGGCCGCACGGTGGCCATCAAGATCCTCAAGGAGGAGTACACCGGCGACGAGGCCTTCCTGCGCCGTTTCCGCGCCGAGGCGCGCCACACGGCGCTGCTGAACCATCCCGGCATCGCCGACATCTACGACTACGGCGAGCAGGCCGGCTCCGGCTACCTGGTCATGGAGCTGGTCCCGGGACGGCCGCTGTCGGTGCTCCTCGAGCGCGACCGCACGCTCTCCTGGGAGAAGACCCTGTCGATCATCGCCCAGACCGCCCGCGCGCTGCAGGTCGCCCACGACCAGGGGCTGGTCCACCGTGATGTGAAGCCCGGGAATCTGCTGATCACCCCGACGCGCCGGGTGAAGATCACCGACTTCGGCATCGCCCGGCTCGCCGACCAGGTGCCGCTGACCGCCACCGGTCAGGTGATGGGCACAGTCCAGTACCTGTCGCCGGAGCAGGCCACCGGCCAGCACGCCACCGGCTCCTCCGACCTCTACGCGCTGGGTGTCATCGGCTTCGAGGCGCTGGCCGGGCACCGTCCCTTCACCGGCGAGTCGCAGATCGCCATCGCGCTGAAGCAGGTCAACGAGCCGCCGCCGGCGCTGCCCGACTCGATCCCCGAGCCGGTGCGCGCGCTGATCGCCTCGATGCTCGCCAAGGCCCCCGGCGATCGGCCGATGAACGCCACCAAGCTCGCCGAGGCCGCCGACGCGCTGCTGCGCCACGACCTGGACTCCGCCGTCGAGGCCGTCCCGGGGGTGCTGAACCACATGGACCGGCCGGACGCCGGCGACGAGCAGAGCACGGAGACGGTGCCGACGGCCACCCGGCCGACGGCGGCGGTGCCGCACCCCACGGGAGAGGGCTCGGCGGGCGCCGCCGGCGCTTCTGATGCGTCCGATGCCTCCGGTGCTTCTGAAGCTTCCGGCGCGTCCGGTGCCGCCGCCGCGCCGACGGCGCGCACTCCGGAGCAGCCGGCCGACGAGCCGCTGAGCGGTCAGGCCGCCTCGGCCGCCGGCGTCGGCCCGCTGGCCAGCTCCTCGACCCCGGCGGAGTCCGTCGGGGGCCGGGAGACGGCCGGGGGATCCGGCCGGTCCTCGTCGTCCGCCGGCGGCTCCGACGGCGACCGCCGGCTGCGCTGGGTGCTGATCGGACTGATCATCGTGCTCGCGCTGGCGCTGGCCGCCGCGCTGCTGGTGCCGATGGTGACCTCCGACGACGAGTCGGAGCCCTCCTCGCAGCCCACGGTCACCCGCACCGAGACCGCGGAGGCCGAGACGGTCGGCGTCCTGGAGTCCGAGTTCGTCGGCCTCACCGTCGACGCCGCCGTCGCCGAGCTGGAGGCCCACGGCCTGGAGGCGCTCACCGACGAGGTCGCCTCCGACAGCCCGACCGGCACAGTGGTCGCGCTGCACCCCACCGGGCAGCTCGCCCCCGGCACTGCGGTGACGCTGCAGGTCTCGGCCGGCCCGGCGACCGAGCCGGCCGACGGCGGAGACGACGGCGCCTCGCCCGAGGAGCCCACCGGCCGCCCCGACGAGGACACGGAGGACGCCGCGTCGTCGGAACAGCGCGGCGAGCAGTCCGGCGAACAGTCCGGCGAGCAGCCCGGGGAGCCGACCTCGGAGGAGACCCCGGGAGAGACCTCGGAGGAGACCTCCGCGGCCCCGGAGGAGCAGCAGACGAGCGAGCCCGCCGACTCCCCCTCGCCCACGGACGAGGCCACCGGGGATACCGGCGACACCGACGGCGCCGGGTCTGAGCCGACGTCGAGCCCCGACGGCGAGTCCGCGGAGACCACCGCGCCGGAGGGCTCCCCCACCACCAGCTCCGAGGCCGCCCCGACCTCGTCGGCCGACTCGGCCGGACTCGCGATCACCGTGGCCGCCCTGGCCGCAGGAACGGGAATGACACGATGACCGAGACCCCCCACCTGGTGCTCAACGGGCGCTACCGGATCGAATCGCTGATCGGGCGCGGCGGCATGGCCGACGTGTACCTGGGCCACGACCTCTCGCTGGACCGTCAGATCGCGGTGAAGATGCTGCGCCCCGATCTGGCCCGCGACCCGCAGTTCCAGGGACGCTTCCGCCGCGAGGCCCAGTCCTCGGCATCGCTGAATCATCCGAACATCGTCGGCGTCTTCGACACCGGCCGCGCCGACGTCGAGGACACCCAGCACGACGAGGTGCACACGCCCTACATCGTCATGGAGTACGTCGACGGGGTGACGCTGCGTCATCTGATGCACGGCACCCCGAAGCAGACCACCGGCCGGAACGAGCCGACCGACGCCGAGGCCGCCGGGGATTCCGAGGACGCCCGCACTGAGGTGCACTCCGCGGCCGACGACGACGCGACCGCCGTCCACGAGCCCGCCGACGGCCCCGCCTCCGAGGAGGACCAGCAGGACCACGATGTGCTGGACCTGGGCGAGGAGTCCCCGGAGACCGATTCTGACGCCCCCGAGGACCTCGACGAGCCGCTGCGCCGGCGCATCGACGAGGCCCTGGGACGGCCGGTCGGCGAGCAGGAGGCCGCCGACTACCTCTCCGGAGTGCTCGGCGCGCTGGGCTACAGCCACACCAACGGCATCGTCCACCGCGACATCAAGCCCTCGAACGTGATGGTCGGCCAGAACGGCGAGATCAAGGTGATGGACTTCGGCATCGCCCGGGCGCTGGCGGACTCGGCCTCGACGATGACCCAGACGTCCTCCGTGGTGGGCACCGCCCAGTACCTCTCCCCCGAGCAGGCCCGGGGCGAGGTCGTCGACCACCGCTCGGATCTCTACTCGGCCGGCTGCGTGCTCTTCGAGCTGCTGGCCAATCGTCCGCCGTTCCAGGGCGAGTCCCCGGTCTCCGTGGCCTATCAGCATGTCCGCGAAGAGCCGCCGCGGCTCTCCGACATGAACCCGCAGGTCTCGGCGGCCATGGAGTCGGTGGTCGCGAAGTCGCTGGCCAAGGACGCCTCCGCACGCTTCCAGACCGCCGAGGAGTTCGACCAGGCCATCACCGAGGCGCTGCGCGGCGTGCCGGTGGAGGACGCCACTGCGGCGCTGCCCGCCGTCGGCGCCGCCGGGGCCCGCGGCTTCGACGACGTCGTCGTTCCCGCCGCGGCGCCCACCGACGGTCCGCTCTCGGCACGGACGCCGGAGGTCCCGGCGCGGCACGCCGCACCGCCGGAGGAGCCTCCGCGGCGTCGCCGCCGGGGCCTGGCCTGGCTGTGGGTGGTGGTCCTGGTCGCGCTCGTCGCCGGAGGCTCCTGGGCCCTGGTGCGCGCGCTGGACACTGCACGGGCCGAGATCCCCGCCGTGGCCGACATGCCGCGCGAGGAGGCGGTCTCCACGCTGGAGGACGCCGATCTGGAGGCCGCGGTGGAGGAGGTCCCGCACGGCGAGGTCTCCGCCGACCACGCGGTGCGCACCGATCCCTCCGCGGGCGAGCGCGTCCCCCAGGGCGAGGAGATCACGCTCTACATCTCCTCCGGCCCGGAGGAGCTGACCATCCCCGAGGACCTGCAGGGCATGGAGCAGGACGAGGCGGTCCAGCAGCTGGAAGAGCTGGGACTGGCGGTCGGCGACGTCGAGGACGTCCCCCACCCGTCGATCGAGGAGGGCTCCGTGGTCGCCACCGACCCGGGAGCCGGCGAGCAGGTCTCCGGCGGCGACGAGGTCGATCTGCAGGTCTCGAACGGCATGGTCGAAGTGCCCGACGTCGGGCTGATGGACGAGGACGAGGCCGCCGGCCTGCTCGAATCCGACCAGCACGGTCTGACCGTCGGCTCGACGCTGCCGTGGGAGACCGGCGACTACCCCGCCGGCACCGTCGGGGCCGCCTTCTACCAGGGCGACCAGCTCGAACCCGGTGCCACTGTGCCCCAGGGCGCGACAGTCCGGCTGTCGGTCGCCACAGGGTCGCCGGACGGCGCCGAGGACTCCGACGGATCCGAGGACCCGGGCGGCTCGGGGACCGAGGAGACCGAGGAGACCGGCGACGGCGAGGCCTCCGACTCCGAGACGACGGAGGACTCGGCATCGCCCGACGCCGAGGAGTCCCCCTCTGAGGAGACCGGCGACGGCGAGGCATCCGACTCGGAGACGACGGAGGACTCCGGATCGCCCGACCCCGAGGAGTCCCCCTCCGAGGAGACCACGCCGTCGGAGGAGAGCTCCGAATCCCCCAGCGACGACTCCCCGAGCGACGACGCCTCGGAATCCCCCGAGGGGGAGACCTCCGCGGCGGAGTCCCCGGACGAGGGGGACTCGAGCCCGACCTCTGAGGCGTCGCCGACCGAGGACGCCTCGACGACGACGCAGGAGGAGACCTCCTCGCCCGAGACGCCGACGACGCAGGAGGACACCTCGCCGTCGGACACCTCGCCGCCGGAGACCTCGCCGGCGACGCAGAGTTCCTGAGCCCAGCGCTCCTGCCCCGGCGCGTCCGGCCGAGCACGCCGCGCCGGATGCGTCCCCGAATCCCGGGGCGGATCGCGTCGGCGGACCGGATCAGCGGATCGGGTGCAGGCGCGCCCCGCGTTCGGCGGCGCCGCGCTGGCCCAGCATCTCCAGCCAGTTGCCCAGCATCCGATAGCCGCCCTCGGTGAGCACCGACTCCGGGTGGTACTGCACCGCCCACAGCGGCGCACGCCGGTGGACGAGCGCCATCACCACCCCGTCGTCGGTGGCGGCGGTGACCTCCAGGTCCTCCGGCACCGACTCCGGGCTGACCACCAGCGAGTGGTAGCGGGTGGCGGTGAAGGTCTCCGGCAGTCCGGCGAAGAGGGCATGGCCGGTGTGGGTGATGCGGCTGGTCTTGCCGTGCATCAGCTGCTCGGCGTGGCCGACGGTGCCGCCGAAGGCCTCGCCCAGGCCCTGCAGGCCCAGGCAGACGCCCAGCATCGGAGTGGAGGAGTCGACGCACCAGCGGGTCAGCGCCACCGAGACCCCGGCACCCTGCGGGGTGCCGGGCCCCGGGGAGATGAGCACCCCGTCGTGGCCGGCAGCCAGCACCTGGGCCTCGGCCAGCGTGAGGTCGTCGTTGCGCACCACTGTGGTCTCGGCGCCGAGCTCGCGCAGATAGCCGACCAGCGTGTAGACGAAGCTGTCGTAGTTGTCGACCACCAGGATCCGGGCATGCTCGACGGGGTCGTCGGCGCCCGCGGAGCGGGTCGGGGTCTCAGTCATGGTCACCGTCCGGATCGCATCGGGGCTGTCGTCTCTGTCCTGCTCGGATCCGGCGAGGTCATGCGGCCCCGCCGGGCGCCGGGCCGCCCGCCGCCCCGGCGTCGCCGATGGTCGAGTCGTTGAGCGGATTGAACTGGTCCACCCAGGGGAAGACCACTTCCATCAGCAGCAGCACGACGGCGGCCAGCAGCGCCAGCACGATGAGGATGCGGACCCACAGCGGGCCCGGCAGACTGCGGAACATCCAGGCATACATCCTAGCGCCCCTCCTCTCGGTCGGCCTCGGCGTCGCCCGAGGCGAAGGGACTCGACCCGTCGGCGCGGGCGAGCTCGGAGACCTGGTCGGCGATCGCCTCCGGGGCGCCCGCGTCGAGGCTGCGGTGGTCGACCAGCTCGGCGTGCGTGACCATCCGTTGCAGCGTCGTGTACGGCGGATGGCAGGTGGTCAGCGTCAGCCAGGAGGTGTCCTCGTTGGCCTCCCCCGGAGACCCCGGCGCCTCGGCCAGCACGTCGGAGTCGCCGGGATCGACGATCTCGGTGCTCCGGACGGCGTAGGTGTAGTAGCCGTCGGGACTCTGCACGTAGATCCGGTCGCCGCTCTGCAGCGCGTCCTGGTCCCAGAGCACGTTTCCGTGGGTCTGACGGTGCCCGGCCATCGCGAAGTTGCCGGGTTCGCCGGGCAGCTGGGTGCTGGGGTAGTGCCCGAGCCCGGAGGTGTTCAGCTGGGAGTCGCCGATGCCCTCGCGCACCGGCGCGGACCAGTCGGAGCCCAGGCGTGGACTGTAGAGCATCGCCATGACCTGACCGTCCTCGATGAAGCGGCGCATGTTCTCCGGCTCCGGGACGCCGGATCCGCCGGAGTCTCCTCCGCCGCTTCCCCCGCCGTCGTCGGAGCCGCCGCCGGAGCCCTCAGAGTCCTCAGAACCCTCAGAGTCTCCCAGCGTCACGCCGGTGCCCTCTCCCGGGGCGTGCGGCTCGAGCTGCTCCAGATTCGAGAAGAGCTGGTCGGCCGCGTCGTCGCGGTCGCGATCGGCGTCGAGGCCGGTCCACCAGAGTTCCCAGACCAGGAAGAGCAGGCCCAGCACTCCGACGGTGATCAGCAGCTCCCCGGCGACGGAGACGAGGCGCACGGCCGCCGACGGACGCGGCCGGGCAGGGTCCGCCATGGCGACGCCGCCGCGGGCCCGGCGCGGGCGGGGCCTGCTCGCCGGCGAGGGGCGAGCGGAGGAGCGTGACGACATCGGGCGGGACCCAGTCCTTCCTGACGCGGGGCGGCGGCCGAGCGCGGCCCCCGATCACAGTCGAGACGTTAGAATGGCGCGGAGACAGTGTGTCCGCCGACCTGCGGCGGAGATGCGTTCAGGATACCGAAGTCGACACGGGGTGCGCGTCGACGAGGCCGTCGGGCCCGTCGAGCACGTGGCCGCCGAAGTGAGGAACAGCTCGCCGTGCCAGAGTCAAAGCGTCGCAAGGACCGCGGAGCCGCCAAACGCAGCCGGAAGGACCGCGGTGGTCTGCCCCAGGCCGAGGAGTCCATGCTGTCGAAGGCCAGCCCGCTGGACGATTCGGACCCGATCACCGATGGCTTCGACGACCTCGAGGAGGAGACCCTGCCCCTGTGGTATCGGATCACCATGTTCGGGCTGATGATCCTGGGCCTGCTCTGGCTGATCGTCTGGTACATCTCCGGCACCACGCTGCCGATCGAGTCCATCGGCGCCTGGAACATCGCCGTCGGCTTCGGCATCGCCATGATCGGCTTCTTCATGACCATGCGCTGGAAGTGATCCGCCCGCGTCGCCGACGCGCGCCGTCCTGATCGCCCGCGTCAGCACGCTCCCGCGGCCCTGCACGCCCCGGACGACCCCGGACACGCGAAGGCCCCGACCGATGGTCGGGGCCTTCTGACGTGCCGAGGGGCGGATCAGGTGGCGGGCTTGGGCTGCGGGACGGCCGACCCGTCGGATCCGCCCTCCTGCGAGCGGCCCTCCTGCGTGTCGTCCGCCGAGGAGCTCGTCTCCTGCACCGGCTGCTTCTGCGCCGTCACCGGCGTCTCGGCCTTCGCATCGCCGGAGGTCGTCGGCGAAGCCGGCTTGACCGCCTGCGCGGCGGAGGAGCGCGGCGTCACCGGCTCCGGCTTCTTCCACGGGTCCTGCACCGGCTGCGAGGCGCGCCAGGCGGCCACGCCGGCCGCCGCGCCGGCGGCGACGAGGCCGAAGACCAGCAGACCCTTCTTCACGCCCGAGCGCTGGGCCTTCTTCGCCGCCTTCTCCGCGGCCTTCTGCTGCTTCTTCAGCGCCTCGGAGGCCTGCTTGGCGTACTGCTCGGAGCCCTTGCGGAGCTTCTTGACGATCTTCTCGTCCCCGGTGGCCCTGATCAGCGCCTTCTCCACGCGCGGGTCCAGCTCGGCCCGGTGGATCAGCTTCGCCGTCTTGTCCGCGTAGCCGCTGAGCTTCGCCGAGGCGGCGGGCACGTAATCCTGCTGCACGGTGGCCTTGGTGTCCTGATACTTCGCCAGGACCTTGTCCACCTCAGTCTGCGCCTCGGCGGGCAGTCGGCCGTACTGCGCGGCCAGGCCGTCGGAGGCCCGCGACGACAGGTCCCGGGCACGTCGACCGAGGTCCGCGGCGCCGCTGCCGGCCGTCTCCAGGGCGCGGGTCGAAGCGGCCTGGACCTTCGGAGCCTTCTCGCGGTAGATCTCCTCCGCCCGGTCGGCGGCGCAGCCGAGCTTCGGAGCGGACCAGTCGCGGGCCGTGTCCAGCCCGGCGAGCACCGTGCGCTCCCAGCTGCGGCTCGGTTTCTTCTTCTTCCCGAACATGCGTGTCCTCCGATTCAGGCTCGTGTGCTCTCCACAGCTTACGACCTTCACCCCTCCGCCTGCCATGATGCGGCGCGCCCTGGTCAGTCCCGATCCCCGCGAAGGGCGACGACGGCGCAGCCCACGGCGCCGGTGACGGACGAGACGGACACTCCGGAGACTGATCGGAAGGGTCGGGATTCCGCCGTGAGCGTGCCCGCCTGACGTCGAGCACCTCCCCGGGGGACAATGGGGGCATGAACGCCATCGCAACGCACACTGCAGTCATCCGCACCTCCCTCGGCGAGATCCGCGTGGACCTCTTCGGCAACCACGCGCCGAAGACCGTGGACAACTTCGTCGGCCTGGCCACCGGCTCGATCACCTGGCGCCACCCCGAGACCGGCGAGGAGAAGGTCGACACTCCGCTCTACGACGGCACCGTCTTCCACCGCATCATCTCCGACTTCATGATCCAGGGCGGCGACCCGCTGGGCCTGGGCGTCGGCGGCCCGGGCTACCAGTTCGACGACGAGATCCACCCCGAGCTGGACTTCACCGCCGCCTACAAGCTGGCCATGGCCAACGCCGGCCCCGGCACCAACGGCTCGCAGTTCTTCATCACTGCGGCGCCGACCACCTGGCTGCAGGGCAAGCACACCATCTTCGGCGAGGTCGCCGACGAGGACTCCAAGAAGGTCGTCGACCAGCTGAACACGGTGAAGACCGACATGCGCGACCGTCCGGTCGAGGACGTCGTCGTCGAGTCGGTCACCGTCGAGTCCCTCTGAGCGGCTCGTGAACGGCCCCACGATCGACCGGGAGCCCGTCTCGTGACCGACGAGTCGTCCCGTCCCGCCTCCGGCCGGCCTGTCCCCGCCTGTGCACGGCACCCGGACAGGCCGGCCGCGGCCGACTGCCGCGGCTGCGGCCGGCCGACATGCACGGCCTGCCTCTCCGCGGGCGACGCCGACGCCCGGATCTGTCCGGACTGCGCCGGCGCCGCACCCGGGCCCGCACCCGGATCTGCGCCCGGATCTGCCCCGGGTGCCATCCCGGGCGCCGCCTACGGCGCCCGATACGGCGCCTTCCGCGCGCCCGGCACCTCGCCCGACGCTTCCTCCGGCACCCCGCCCGGATCCCCGAGCCGCCCCGTCGCGAGGCCCGCGGCCCGCCGACGTCGCGGACCGCGCCGACCAGTGGTCACCATCGGCTTCATCGCACTCTGCGTGCTGATGTACCTCGCCCAGCTGGGCCTGCCGAGGCTGGCCGGCGTCGACCTCACCTCCGCACTGGGGTACGCCCCGCTGCACACCTCACCGGTGCTCCTCGAGCCCTGGCGGATGCTGACTTCGGCAGTGCTGCACTCCCCCTCCAGCGTCATGCACATCGCCTTCAACATGATGGCCCTGTGGGTCGTGGGCCGGACCATCGAGCCCGCCGTCGGGGCGGGGCGATACCTGAGCCTGCTCCTGCTCTCGGCCTTCGGCGCCTCCGTGGCGGTCCTCTTCCTCTCCGAACCCGGCACGCTGACCGTCGGGGCCTCCGGCGCCGTCTTCGGCCTCTTCGGAGCGCTCTTCGTGCTGCTGCGCTCCACGGGCGCGCAGACCGGAGGCATCATCGCCCTGGTGGGGATCAACATGGCCGTCAGCTTCCTGGTCCCCGGCATCTCCTGGCAGGGGCACCTGGGCGGACTGGTCGCCGGGCTGCTGACGGCGCTGATCATCGCCCGGGCGCCGCGGGGCCCGCGCGACGCCCCGCGCGATCTGTGGCAGATCATCGGACTGATCGGACTGGCCGCGCTGCTGGTGCTGCTCACTGTGGTGGGGAGGACGCTGGTCGGCATTCCAGGCGTGTAGTCCACAGTCGTCATCCACAGTGTGGATAAACGACAGTCTTGTATTTCTCCAGGTCAGACGGATTTCCACAAGAACCTGTGAAGTGTGGGGAAAACATGGTCCACTTCTTCACAGCCCCTTCCTCCACAGGGTGTCCCGCCTCGTGGACGACGCACGCCCCGGCCGACGAGACCGAGCGCCGCCGGGCCGTCGACGCGTAGTCTGACCACTATGGACATCGGGCCGATGAGCACCACCAGCACCCCCTTCCGCCAGGTCGACGTCTTCGGCGAGGTCCCCTTCTCCGGGAACCCGGTCGCCGTCGTCGGCGCCTCGCAGGACCTGACCACTGAGCAGATGCAGGCCATCTCGCGCTGGACGAACCTCTCCGAGTGCACCTTCCTGCTGCCCCCGCAGGACGACGGCACCGATGCGGTCGCCGACTACCGGGTGCGGATCTTCTCGCTCGACGAGGAGCTCCCCTTCGCCGGCCATCCGACGCTGGGCACCGCCCGCGCCTGGCTGGACATGGGCGGGGTGCCGGCCCGCGAGGACCTCATCGTCCAGGAGTGCGGCGTCGGGATGGTGGAGATCCGTCGCGACGGCGAGGACGGCGAGCAGCTGGCCTTCGCCGCCCCGGAGCTGCTGCGCTCGGGCTCGATCGACGACGCGCAGCTCGAGCAGATCCTCACCGCTCTCGGGATCTCCCGCGACGTGGTCGTCGAAGCCGCCTGGGCGGACAACGGCCCGGGCTGGGTCGGACTGCTGCTCGACTCGCCGGAGACCGTGCTGTCCCTGCGGCCCGACTACGGCCGCGCGCCGGAGCTCTCGACGCCGGACATCGGCGTCGCCGCCGTGCGCGACGACGACTCCGCGACCGACCTGGAGGTCCGCGCCTTCTTCCGAGACGACGTCGGCGCAGTCCGCGAGGACCCGGTCACCGGCAGCCTCAACGCCTCGCTCGGCCAGTGGCTGACCGACGCCGGACATCTCACCGCCCCCTACACTGCGGCCCAGGGGACTGTGCTGGACCGCCGCGGCCGAGTGCGGCTCAGCGTGGCCGACGGGCGACTCTGGGTCGGCGGGAGCACCCACGTCGCCGTCGCCGGCGGCATCGACCTCGGTCTGGGCTGAGCGGCCCGCCGCCGGAGTCCGGAGAGTTCTCAGCGAGAATCGCATGGTGCGGCGGACCAGGAGATGGACGCCGAAGAGCCGCCGCCCCGGCTCCTGCGGGGCGACGACTCCTGCCGCGACGGCGCTGCTCAGTTCTGCTCGGCGCCCTCCGAGGCCCGTCCGGAGTGGACGACGACCTGGCTGTGCAGCGGCACCGACAGTCCCTTGCGGTCCAGCTGACGCTTCAGCTCCGCACGGAAGGCGCGGGTCACGGCCCACTGGGCCGCCGGACGCGTGGCGACCACAGTGCGGATGGTCAGGCCGTCGCCGTCGAGCTCCTCCACGCCCCAGACCTCGGGCTCGCCGAGCAGATCCTCGGCGACGTCGGCCTCCTCGGAGAGCGCGCGGGAGGCATCGGCGATGACCTCCTGCACGGCGCCCTCGTCGGCGGCATAGGGCACGCGCAGATCGATGATCGCCCGGGCCCAGCCCTGCGAGTGGTTGGCCACGCGCAGGATCTCGCCGTTGCGCACGTGCCACAGCGCGCCGTCGAGGCTGCGGATCCGCGTGGTGCGCAGCGCCATGTCCTCGACGGTGCCGACGGCCTCGCCGACGTCGACGATGTCGCCGATGCCGTACTGGTCGTCGACGACGATGAAGAACCCGGCCAGGTAGTCCTTGATCAGCGACTGGGCGCCGAAGCCGATGGCCAGGCCGAGCACGCCGGCCGAGGCCAGCACGGGCGCGAGGTTGAAGCCCAGCTCGGAGAGCACCATCATGATCGCCACCGCGAAGATCACCGTGGTGGCCAGCGAGCCGAGCATCGAGCCGACCGTCGTCGCCCGCTGCTCGCGCCGGGCCCGCGTGATCGCGTCGCTCGTCGCCGGGCTCTGGTCGCGGGAGCCGCGGGCCGAGCCCTTGGCCATCGTGCGGGCGGAGCGCTTGATGAAGGCGCGTGCGATCAGGTTGATGATGAACGCGACGACGATGATCGTCGCCGCGCGCAGCGGCTCGCCCAGCAGGTCCTGCCACTGGAGTCCGTCGGAGAAGTCCATGCGTCGGCCGTCCTCACGTCTCGGCTGGAGGGGTGTCGATGATGTCGTCGGTCCGAGGGCGTCCGGCGGACGCGCCTCTCCTCAGCCTGACACTATGGCACACCGGCCTGCACGACAGAGACTCCCGCGCCGGACCTCGGGGCAGACGGCACGCCAGGGATGGGACGGGGCTCGGCATGCCCTGCGGATCACGGCCAGGAGCCGGGTTCGGCAGTCGCCAGCACCGTCCCGTCCGCGTCGAGCGCCTCCACGGCGAGGTACGCCTCGTCCGGCATCTCCGCCGAGCTCTCGAAGCCGTCGGCCTCGACGGTCTCGACCTCTGCGGCGCCCTCTTCGTCGGGGCCGGCGAGGAACCGCCACTGGTCGACCTCGGTGGCGCCGTTCCAGCTCACGTATCCGCGGCCGCCGTCCAGCGTCATCTTCGGCGGTTCCGTCGGGCTGCCATGCCACTCCTGGAGGTACGCCCGGTAGCTGATCCCGCCGGCGAGCTCGGCATCCTGCAGCAGCGTCCCGTCCCTGGCGTAGCGGGAGTACTGCGGCTCCGATCCCCAGCCGATGAACACGGTGCCGTCCTCGAGCACCTCCATGTTCCCCTGACTGTCGGCAAGACGTCCGTCCGGCGGAAGGTACTCGGCGACCACCTCGGCCGTCGCCTCCTCGGTGTCCACCTCCAGGGTCAGTCCCCGCGACTGCTCACCGACCTCCGGCGCCGCCTGGTTGTCGAACAGCGTGATCGTGCCGTCGCTCTGCCGCTCGGCATCGTGCTGCCAGGCGAAGGAGGAGTCGCCGACCATCTCGAAGTCGCTGCTCGTGCCGCCGAGGATCCAGTCGAGCTCCCCGCTCGTGCGCTCCACCCGGTAGACGGCGTGCGTGTTCCTCGCCGAGACCAGGAGCGCATCCGATCCGTCCTCGGTGACCGAGTTGACGTGGTACGGATCGTACGGTGCTTCCTCAGTGCCGTCCTCGGCGCCCTCCTCGTCGGCGTCCGGATCGAACTCGGCCTCAGAGTCCGACAGCGGGATGGCCTCCAGTGCATCCCATGCGAAGACCACCTCACCGGTCTCCACATCCACCTCATGCACCACGGAGCTGCGCACGTACCCGTCCTCGGGCCCACCGACCTCGGAGAGATCCTGCTCCACCACCGGGTAGCTGATCACCAGTGCCGTGCCATCATCGGTCAGGGTCATATCATGGAAGTCGGCGTGCGTCCCCGGCGTCGTGACAGTCGCGACCTCGTCGTACGACTCGTCCATCAGCACGAACTCGCCCTCGCCGTACCCGTATTCGAAGGTGTCTCCCCGCCACCAGGTCAGCACCGGATCCTGCTGGTACTCCTGCACGCGCACGTCATAGACCCACCGGGTGTCGCCCTGCGGATGGACCCAGACCGGCTCGCCCTCGGCATCGACGATGACCGGGCCGTTCATCGGGGCACCGTTCTCCTGCTTGTCCTTCACCCCGAGCATCACCAGCTCCTCACCGCCGTCGATCCCGGCGGAGGCGCCCTCGTCAGTGGTGGTCACCTCGATCCGAGGAGGCGTCAGATCCGGCCGAGTGCGGAAATCCCACGCGATCTGCGCCTCCTCGTCGCCCGATGTGTCGTCCGACGCCGAGTCCCCGGCGCACCCGGCTGCGGAGACCATGACGACGCAGGCGCTCATCGCGAGCATGGTCGATGATCGGAGAGGCTTCATGACTTCGCATCGTAGACCTTGCGTTCAGGTTCTCGTCACCGTCGGCAGGTCAGCGGCCGGAATGTGTGCATGGATCCGCCGCGGAGCCTCGCGCACTCGCAGCAGGGCGGCCGAGAGCGACGAAGGGCCCTCCGAGCAGGGAATGCTCGGAGGGCCCTTCGTCGAGGAGCGGCGGAGACAACGGCCGACGATGTCCTGCCGCATCACACAGTGGAGGCAAGGGGACTCGAACCCCTAACCCTCTGCTTGCAAAGCAGATGCGCTACCAATTGCGCCATGCCCCCGTGAGGCGTTCAGCCGTCCTGCAGGGTGTCCGTGGCCTCGCGCCAGACGCGGCGGTCGTCCTCGGCCTGCCGCCACCGACGATAGCCGACGATCCCCAGGACTGCGACAGCGGCGAGAGCGATGCGTCGCATCAGAACCTCCTCACGGAGTGCGACGGCCAGCGGGAGGGAGCCTGGGCGGCTCGCTCGTCCCTGAACCAGGAGTGGGCGTACGAGGACTTGAACCTCGGACCTCATCGTTATCAGCGATGCGCTCTGACCAACTGAGCTATACGCCCTGGAGCGTCGACTTGGAGGAGGACTCACCCGAAGGGGTCGTCCACCTCGCCGACGACCACTCTAATCTACATCGCCCGCATCGGCCTCGACAAATCGAGGCCTCAGTCGTCGGTCAACGTCACACCGATGCCGCCGACCAGCGAGGCGGAGATGTTGTAGAGCACCGCTCCGAGCATCGAGAGCACCGTCAGCAGCACCACGTTGATCACCGCGATGATCGTCGCGAAGGAGGCCACCTGACCCAGCGTGACCATCTCCTCCACGGAGTAGCCGGATTCGTCGCCGAGCACCTGGGCCAGCAGCGTGTCCACCCGCTCGAAGATGCCGCTGAGGTCCATCACCGACCAGAGCATCACCGCGCAGACCACAGTCATGATGCCCAGCGCCACGGAGAGCAGGAAGCTCATCTTCAGCACCGACCAGGGATCGACCCGGGAGACCAGCAGCCGGGCCTTGCGCACTTTGGCCTTCGGCGTCGGACGCACCAGGCCCTGCTGGCGGCCCCCGCGCTGCTGCCCGGCGGTCGCCGGGCCGTTCCGGTCCTGAGCCGGCCGCGGCGCCGTCGGCCGCGTCGGCTTCGGCTCCGGACGCGAGGCCGTCAGCGTCGCCGCCTCATCGGAGCTGGCGCCGGAGTCGGAGCCGCTCTGCGCGCGGGGCCGCGGCGCGGGGAACCGGCTCCCCGATCCGTGCGAGGAGGAGCCCGATCGGCTCTCGGGGTTCGTCGCGCTCACTGAAGACCTCCATCAGACATCATCCCGGTCCGCGGCGGGCCGCCCTCCGTCGGTGCGAAGCCCGCGATGCTCATGCCGGCTCCTCCGGCGAGCCCTCATCCTCCGAGGGCTCGGACCGTCCGTCAGAGTCATACGGTACTGCATCACTCCGGACGGACTCTCCAGGCTCCTCCGAGTCGTCGGCGACCTCCGGGCCAGAATCGGCGGCGCCGACCTCGGCACGCTCGGCGACGCCGTCCTCGTCCTCCTCCGCACCGGTGGCGGCCAGCGCCGCCCCGGAGTTCCGGGCGACCTTGAGGATGTGGTCCTTCTTCCGCGGCTTGGCGAAGATCACGCCCATCGTGTCCCGGCCACGGGCCGGCACGCCGGACACGGGGGAGCGGACGACATTGCCGGAGGCCATGACCACCAGCACCTCGTCGTCGCCCTCGACCACCATCGCGCCGACCAGGTCGCCGCGGTCCTCGGCGAACTTCGCCACCTTGATGCCCAGGCCGCCGCGCCCCTGCACGCGGTACTCGTCCACGTGGGTGCGCTTGGCGTAGCCGGCCTCGGTGACCACGAAGACGTAGGAGTCGTGGGTCACCACGTCGGCGGTCAGCAGCTCGTCGTCCTCGCGGAACTTCATGCCGGTCACCCCGGAGGTCGCCCGGCCCATCGGCCGCAGCGCGTCGTCGGAAGCGGTGAAGCGCAGCGACTGGCCGTGCTTGGAGACCAGCATCAGGTCATCGTCGGAGGAGACGAGCTTCGCCGAGACCAGCTCGTCGTCCTCACGCAGGTTGATGGCGATGACGCCGGCCTGCCGCGGGGAGTCGTAGTCGCTCAGCAGCGTCTTCTTCACCATTCCGGACCGGGTGGCCAGCACCAGGTACGGAGCGTCGTCATAGCTGCGCAGCGGCAGCACTCCGGCGATGTGCTCGTCGGGCTGGAAGGCGACGATGTTGGCGACATGCTGGCCCTTCGAATCCCGCCCGGACTCCATGAGGTCGTAGCACTTCGTGCGGTAGACCCGACCCAGGTTGGTGAAGAACAGGATCCAGTGATGCGTGGTGGTGACGAAGAAGTGCTCGACGACGTCGTCGGCCCGCAGCTGCGCGCCGCGGACGCCCTTCCCGCCGCGGTGCTGGGCCCGGTAGTTGTCGATCCGGGTGCGCTTCACGTAGCCGTCGCGGGTGATGGAGACGACCACGTCCTCCTCGGGGATGAGGTCCTCCATCGACATGTCGCCGTCGTAGCCGCGCACCACGTGCGTGCGCCGCTCGTCGCCGTGCTTGGCGACGATGGCGGCCAGCTCCTCGGAGATGATCGTCCGCTGCCGGTCCTCGGAGGCCAGGATCTCCCGGTAGTCGGCGATCTGGCGCATCAGCTCGTCGTACTCCTCCTGGAGCCGCTGCCGCTCGAGCGCGGCGAGCTTGCGCAGCTGCATGTCCAGGATCGCCTGGGCCTGGTCGTCGTCGATGTCCAGCAGCGCCTTCACGTTCTGCCGGGCGGCGTCGACGGTGGAGGACTCGCGGATCGTGGAGATCACCCGGTCCAGGTCGTCGAGGGCCTTCAGCAGGCCCACCTTGATGTGGGCCTCCTTCTCCGCCTTGGCCAGCCGGAACTGGGTGCGCCGGACGATCACGTCGATCTGGTGGGTGACCCAGTGGTGGACGAAGGCGTCCAGGCTCAGCGTGCGCGGCACGCCGTCCACCAGGGCGAGCATGTTCGCCGAGAAGTTGGCCTGCAGATCGGTGTGCTTATAGAGGTTGTTCAGCACCACCTTGGCGACGGCGTCGCGCTTGAGCACCACGACCAGCCGCTGGCCGGTGCGGCCGGAGGACTCGTCGCGCAGGTCCGCGATGCCGCCGACCTTGCCGTCCTTGACCAGCTGGGCGATCTTGATCGCCAGGCTGTCCGGATTGGCGTGGTACGGCAGCTCGGTGATCACCAGGCAGGTGCGGCCCTGGATCTCCTCGACCTCGACCACTGCGCGCATGGTGATCGAGCCCCGGCCGGTGCGGTAGGTCTCCTCGATGCCGCGGGTTCCCAGCACCTGCGCGCCGGTGGGGAAGTCGGGCCCCTTGATCCGCTGCATCAGCGCCTCGAGCAGCTCCTCGCGGGAGGCCTGCGGGTTCTGCAGGTACCACTCGACGCCGTCGGCGACCTCGCGGAGGTTATGCGGCGGGATGTTGGTGGCCATGCCGACGGCGATGCCCGAAGAGCCGTTGACCAGCAGGTTCGGGATCCTCGAGGGCAGCACGACGGGCTCCTGCTGCTTGCCGTCGTAGTTGTCCTGATGGTCGACGGTGTTCTCGTGGATGTCGCGGACCATCTCCATGGCCAGCGGCGCCATCTTCGTCTCGGTGTACCGCGGCGCGGCGGGGCCGTCGTTGCCCGGGCTGCCGAAGTTCCCCTGGCCGGCGACCAGCGGGTAGCGCATCACCCAGTCCTGGATGAGCCGGGCCAGGGCGTCGTAGATGGCCGAGTCGCCATGCGGGTGATAGTTGCCCATCACGTCGCCGACCACGCGCGAGCACTTGTTGAAGCTGCGCTCGGGCCGGTAGCCGCCGTCGTACATCGCGTAGAGCACGCGGCGGTGGACCGGCTTGAGGCCGTCGCGGACGTCGGGCAGCGCCCGGCCGACGATCACGGCCATGGCGTAGTCCAGATACGACCGCTTCATCTCCGTCTGCAGGTCGATCTGCCGGATGCGGTCGGTCAGCACGTCGCCCTCGGCGACGGGCTCGCCGGTCGCGTCGGTCTGCGGCTGCTCGGGGGTGTCGGGGGTGTCACTCACGGGCGGTTGTTCTCCCTTGGATGGCTGGAGCCTCGTCGGCGGGATCGGGGCGTCGACGGCGGCGCGTCGATCGGATCAGCGGCCGATCAGATGTCGAGGAAGCGGACGTCCTTGGCGTTCTGCTGGATGAAGCCGCGGCGGGACTCGACGTCCTCGCCCATCAGCACCGAGAACACCTCGTCGGCCGCGGCGGCGTCCTCCATGGACACCTGCAGCAGCGTGCGGTGGTCGGGGTCCATCGTGGTGTCCCACAGCTCGCTGTAGTCCATCTCGCCCAGACCCTTGTAGCGCTGGATGCCCAGCTCCTTGGGCAGCTTCCGGCCGGCGGCCAGGCCCTCCTGCAGCGCGTGGTCGCGCTCGGCGTCGGTGAAGACGTAGTCGTGCGGGGCGTTGGACCACTTCAGCCGGTACAGCGGCGGCTGGGCCAGGAAGACGTGTCCGCCCTCGATCAGCGGCCGCATGTAGCGGAACAGCAGCGTCAGCAGCAGCGTGGTGATGTGCTGGCCGTCGACGTCGGCGTCGGCCATCAGCACGATCTTGTGGTACCGCAGCTTCGCGATGTCGAAGTCCTCGCCGACGCCGGTGCCGAAGGCGGTGATCATCGACTGCACCTCCTGGTTGCCCAGGGCCTTGTCCAGCCGGGCCCGCTCGACGTTGAGGATCTTGCCGCGCAGCGGCAGGATCGCCTGCGTCTCCGGGTTCCGGCCGCGCTTGGCCGAACCGCCGGCGGAGTCGCCCTCCACCAGGTAGACCTCGCAGCGCGAGGGGTCCTTCGACGAGCAGTCGGAGAGCTTGCCGGGCATGCCCAGCGTCTCCAGCGGCGACTTCCGCCGCGCGTTCTCGCGGGCCTTGCGCGCGGCCACCCGGGCCTGGGCGGCCGACTGCGCCTTGCGCACGATGTCGCGGGCGGTGGCGGGATTGCGCTCCAGCCAGGCGCCGAGGTGGTCGGTGACCACGCGTTGCACGAAACCGCGGGCTTCGGTGTTGCCCAGCTTCGTCTTGGTCTGGCCCTCGAACTGCGGCTCGGAGAGCTTCACCGAGATGACCGCGGTCAGCCCCTCGCGGATGTCCTCGCCGGCGAGGTTGTCGTCCTTCTCGCGCAGCAGCTTGTTCTCCCGCGCATAGCGGTTCATCAGGCTGGTCATCGCCGCGCGGAAGCCTTCCTCGTGGGTTCCGCCCTCATGCGTGTTGATCGTGTTGGCGTAGGTGTGGACCGACTCGGAGTAGGTCATCGTCCACTGCATCGCCAGCTCGGCGGTGATGCCGCGCTCGTCGTCGTCGGCCTCGAAGGCGATGATGTCCTCGTGGACGTTCTCGGCGCGCTTGGCCTTGTTCAGGTGCTCGACGTAGTCCAGCAGGCCGGCGTCGTACTGGTAGACGACCACGCGGCCGGTCTGCTCGGCGGCGTCGGCCTCGTCGCCGTCCTCGCCCTCGGCGATCTCGTCGCCCTCGATCGCATTCGCGGCGATGCGGCGCTCGTCGGCCAGCGTGATGCGCAGTCCCTTGTTGAGGAAGGCCATCTGCTGGAACCGGGCGCGCAGCGTCTCGAAGTCGAACTCGACGGACTCGAAGATCTCCGGATCCGGGTAGAAGATCTGGGTCGTGCCGGTCTCCTCGGCGGGCCCGCCCTCGGTCAGCGGCTGGACCACCTTGCCGCCGTCGGCGAAGTGCACCGACCACGTCGTCCCGTCGCGGCGGACGATGGTCTCCACGCGGGTCGACAGCGCGTTGACCACGGAGATGCCCACACCGTGCAGTCCGCCGGAGACGGCGTAGCCGCCGCCGCCGAACTTGCCGCCGGCGTGCAGGATGGTCATCACGACCTCGACCGTCGGACGTCCCTCGGTGGGGTGCATGGCGACCGGGATGCCGCGGCCGTCGTCGGAGACGCGCACGCCGCCGTCGTCCTGCAGCGTGATCTCGATGTGGCTGCAGTGGCCGGCCAGCGCCTCGTCCACCGAGTTGTCGACCACCTCGTAGACCAGGTGGTGGAGGCCGCGTTCGCCGGTGGAGCCGATGTACATGCCCGGGCGCTTCCGGACGGCCTCGAGGCCTTCCAGGACCGTGATGTCCGAGGCGCCGTATTCGCCGGCCTGGGCGCGGTGGCGCTCGGCGGCGGCCTGGGCGTCGTCGGACGGGAGGGGGGTGTCTTCCGAGGTCACGGGCTCTGCCGTCTCCTTCGTCGCCGGTCGTCAGGTCGCCGGCAGGCGACCTGGTCATGACATGGACTGACCCGTCGACGCTGAGCGCCCGGGTCAGGCCACCATTCTACCGCGTCATGGCCGTTTCTCCCGTCTTCTCAGCGGGTCCGGCTGCAGGAAGGTGGCCGCTGCAGGCCGTCGACGGCGTCCAGGAGCGGTTCCGGGAGCGGCCGATGAGGGCCAGTTCGTGACCCGAGCCGCGATCGACGCAGGGACGCATCTGCGCGCTCCGGCCGCGCGGCGAGGTGCTCCCCGCGACGGGATCACCCGTAGGTGTCCCGCGGACCGGGGCCGCGGACCGAGAAGCGGCCCTTCTTCCAGCTGGGGGCCTGCGGCCCGCGGATGCGCAGCCCGGTGACGATGCCGCGGCCCAGTTCGCGGGTGAAGACCTCCATGAGCTGCGGCTGCATCAGCTTCAGGTTCGTCGCCCAGGCGGTGGAGTCGCAGACGACGTCGACCACGCCGTCCTCGAAGCGCTCCGGCGTGCAGTGGGCGGCGACCTCGGGTCCGACCAGCTGTTCCCAGCGGGCGATCACCGACCCCACGGCCACCGGAGAGGTCCAGCCGCGGGTGGAGATCAGTCCGTCGACCACCGAGCCCAGCAGACTGGGGTCCCGCCGGTTCGTCCCCGACCCGGGGCGGCCCGTCGTCGAGGAGCCGCGCCGGGAGGCGGCCCGGGGATCGCCGGAGAGCGAGCCCTTCCGCGGCATCCCGCGCATCCGATGCTCGCCGCGGGACTCCGCGGCCCGACGCATCCGGGCCAGCAGCAGCCCGGCGGCGTCCTCCGCCTCCGCCGCCGAGATCCCGTCGGGGCTCGGCTCGACCTCCGGGTGCTCCGCGGAGGAGGGGGTCATCGTCCGGCCTCCGCACCGGAGGCGCCGGCGTCGTCCTCGGCGTCCCCGGCCGCCTCAGTCGCTTCAGCCGGCTGAGCCGGCTCGGCCGGCTCCATCGGCACCACGGTCGAGAGCTGGTCCGTCGACTCGACGCGCTGGGCATGGACCATCAGCGACTCGGGCACGTCGTCGTCGACTGCGGCGGTGACGATCAGCTGCTCGGCCTCGCCGGCGAGCTCGGCGAGCCGGCGGCGGCGTCGGGCGTCGAGCTCGGCGAAGACGTCGTCGAGGATGAGGATCGGCCGGGCGCCGGGATCCGGATCGTCGTCGACCATCGCCCGGTAGGAGCCCAGCCGCAGCGCCAGCGCCACCGACCAGGTCTCGCCGTGGGAGGCGAAGCCCTTCACGGGCACCTCGTCCAGGGCGAGGAAGACGTCGTCGCGATGCGGGCCCACGAGGGTCAGGCCGCGATCGATCTCCTGGTCCCGGGACTCCTGCATGGCGCGGTGCAGCATCTGCGCGAGCTCGTCGCGGGAGGCCTGTTCCAGCGTGGAGGGGTCGCCGGATTCGCCGGTGCCGCCGGCGGCGTCGGTCCCCGGAGTCGCCGCGCCGGCGGGCCCATCGTCGTCGCGGCGGTCATCGCGGCGGTCTCCCCCGTCGGCCTGCTCGGCCAGCGAGCTGACGTAGCGCAGCCGGGCCGAGCGCACGCTGCCGGAGAGCTGGCGGTAGGCGGCTTCGACGTGCGGACGCATCGTGGCGAGCATGTCCAGCCGGGCGCGCAGCAGCCGGGCGCCGGCGTCGGCGAGCTGCTGGTCCCAGACGGCCAGCGTGGACTCATGCGTGGCGGTGAAGCCCTCCTGCCGGATGGACTTCAGCAGCGCGTTGCGCTGGCGCAGCACCTTCTCGTGGTCGAGCCGGACGCTGCCCAGCGCCGGACGCAGCTGCATGGCCAGGTCGTCGAAGAGCCGACGGCGCACCTCCGGCGGGCCCTTGATCAGCTCGAGGTCCTCCGGGGCGAAGAGCACTGTGCGCAGGATGCCCAGCGCCTCCGTGGCCCGGACCGGGGCGCCGCGATTGATCCGCACGCGATTGCTGCGCCGCGGATTGATCTCGATCTCGAGCGTGGCCTCCTGGCTCCCGCGGTGCGCGGTGGCGCGGACGAAGGCCTGGTCGGCGCCGTGGCGGACCAGCGGCGCATCCTGGGTGACCCGGTGCGAGCCGAGCGTGGCCAGGTAGCCGACGGCTTCGGCGATGTTGGTCTTGCCGACGCCGTTGTATCCCAGCAGCACGTTCGGGCCGGGGGAGAGCCGCAGCTGCGCGGCGGCATAGCTGCGGTAATCGGCGAGGGAGAGGGTCGACAGCCGCATCGGCGGAGCCGGGGCTACTGGTTCAGCAGCCGGACCGGCATGAGCAGGTAGCGGAAGTCGGTGGAGTTGCCGCCGTCCGGAGTGTCCTGCCCGGTGATCATGGCCGGCTTGGGGGCGGAGACGAAGGAGAAGCGCAGGTACTCGCTGCCGATGACGTTCAGCCCCTCGTTGAGGTAGCCGGGGTTGAAGCCCACAGTGATCGCCTCGCCGGTGAGGTCGGCGTCGACCACCTCGGTGGCCGCGGCGTTGTCGTCGGCTCCGGCGTCGAGGATGACCTGGCCCTCGTCGGTGAACTGCAGCCGCACGTGCGAGTTGCGCTCGGCCACCAGGGAGACGCGGCGCGAAGCCTCCATGAGGTCCGAGGTGCGCACGACGGCGTGGATCGGGGTCTCTTCGGGGAAGAGCTGGCGGATCTTGGGGTAGTCGCCGTCGACGAGCACGCTGGTGGTCCGCCGTCCGGCGGAGGAGAACCCGATCATCTCGGCGGACTCGCCGAGGGCGATGGACAGCTCGCCGCCGCCGGCGAGCGACTTGGCGACGTCGTTGAGGGTCTTGGCCTTGATCAGCGCCGAGGTCGAGAGGTCCGGCCGGGCCGGTGCCCAGGTGATCTCGCGCATCGCCAGCCGATAGCGGTCGGTGGCCAGGAACGTGATGGTGTCGCCCTCGAACTCCACCTTCACGCCGGTGAGGATCGGCAGCGTGTCGTCCTTGGAGGCGGCGGTGATGACCTGCGAGACCGCACGAGCGAAGGCCGCGCCGTCGACGGTGCCGGCCAGCTCCGGCATCTCGGGGAGTTCCGGGTACTCGTCCACCGGCATCGTCGCCAGGCTGAACTTCGAGGAGCGGCAGGTGACCAGGACTTTGGACTCCTCCAGCTCGACGACGACCGGAGCGTCCGGCAGGGACTTGACGATGTCGTTGAGCAGCCGGCCGGAGACCAGGATCGTGCCGGGGGTCTCCACTTCGGCCTCGATCTCCAGCCGAGCCGAGATCTCGTGGTCGAAGCTGGCGATGGAGACTGTCTGGCCCTCGGCGGTGATCAGCAGACCGGAGAGCACCGGCGCCGGCGGTCGAGGTGACAGGGACCGGGCAGTCCAGGAGACCGCCTCGGCGAGGACATCACGCGCCGCCGTGAACTTCACTGAAATCCGCCTTTCAGGGCCGTTGACTGGTGACGAGCCGTGCTGTCCCCGGCTGACGCGGTGGAACGCGTCGGCAGTGACTGCAGAGGATCTGCAGCATCTGCCGCAGAGCCGATGTCAAGGATCACGGCTGCTGTGTCGGGAATGGAGCTTACCCGTCGGCGCTGCCCCGGGGCCAGCGGACCGACGATGTCCACCACGATATGTGGTCGCGACGGTCCCGTCGACCAGCACATCTAGTGCACGCCGCGTCGCGGCGTGGGGATCGAGGACGGCGCCGCGGCCGAAAGCCTGACTGTTGTCTGTCGAAGGGGTCTGGGAAGGGGAGCAGTGTTAACAAGTGCTGTGGATTCTGTGGATAACCCCTTCCTGCCCGCCGTTGCGCCGGAAGTGGCTGTGCACGGCGAGGTGAAGTTCTCTCGCTTGGGCTGTGCATGTGCGGTGGACGACGACACCCGCCATCATGCGGTTCTCCGCAGATCAGGCCGATTCGTCCACAGGCTGGAGCGCGAACTTCACCGCCTTCTCCACCGGTTTGTCCACAGGTGTGGGAACTGCTGCGGAAAAACTTCACCGGCACCTGTGGATATGTGGGGAAAGCTGTGGAGGATGCTCTGTGGATAACGTGTGGATCGCGGTGATGCCGGGGAATTACACAGGTGTGAGTTGTGCACAGAATCGTCGTCCACAGGAGTGGACCATGGGCTTGACTTCGACTCGACCGCGTGCAGCGACGTCTTTCTCGGGCCTCACCGCATGTGACGGGAATCACTGTGCTGTTCGGGCAGAGCTGCCCGCATCCGGAGGAACGAAGCATGGCCGGAGAGGCCGAGCGCTCACTCAGCGCCTCAGCGCTGCTGCTTGATCTTGTTGGTCAGCTCGGTGACCTGGTTGAAGACCGCGCGGCGCTCGGCCATCAGTTCGCGGATCTTGCGCTCGGCGTAGATCACGGTGGTGTGGTCGCGGCCGCCCAGGGCCTGGCCGATCTTCGGCAGCGACATCTCGGTCAGCTCGCGCAGCAGATACATCGCGATCTGCCGGGCGGTGACCAGGGTGCGGTTCCGCGACTTCGACATCAGGTCGTCGACGGTGAAGGAGTAGTACTCCGCCGTGGCGTCGATGATCTGCTCGGCGGTGATCTCCTGGACGTGGTCGTCCGAGATCAGGTCCCGCATCACCTGCTCGGCCAGCGGCAGGTCCACCGCCTGCTTGTTCAGCGAGGCGTAGGCGGTCACGCGGATCAGCGCGCCCTCCAGCTCGCGGATGTTGGTGGAGATCTTCGAGGCGATGTACTCCAGCACGTCGTCGGGGCAGGAGAAGTTCTCCGCAGTGGCCTTCTTGCGCAGGATCGCGATGCGCGTCTCCAGGTCCGGCGGCTGGATGTCGGTGATCAGGCCCCATTCGAAGCGCGACCGCAGCCGCTCCTCGAAGCCGGCGAGCTGCTTCGGCGGCAGATCGGAGGTGATCACGACCTGCTTGTTGTTGTTGTAGAGCGTGTTGAAGGTGTGGAAGAACTCCTCGACGGTGCGCTCCTTGTCGGCGAGGAACTGGATGTCGTCCAGCAGCAGCACGTCGACGTTGCGGTAGAGGTGCTTGAAGCTCGCGCCCTCGTCGTCGCGGATGGAGTTGATGAAGTCGTTGGTGAACTCCTCGGAGTTCACATAGCGCACGCGGATGCCGCTGTAGAGCCGCTGGGCGTAATGGCCGATCGCATGCAGCAGGTGGGTCTTCCCCAGGCCGGAGTCGCCGTAGATGAACAGCGGGTTGTAGGCCCGCGCCGGCGCCTCGGCCACGGCGTTCGCCGCGGCATGGGCGAAGCGGTTGGAGGATCCGATGACGAAGGTGTCGAAGGTGTAGCGCGGGTTCAGGCGGGAGGTCTCGAAGCTCTCCGAGGAGCTGCCGGCGGCCGCATTGGCCGGCGGGATCGTGCCGTTGTCGGCCAGGCCGGAGGGCTGCACCGCCGGCCCCGGCCGGGCGTGCTCTGCCGGGGCCGGGGCCAGGCCCGGATGCGGCGCGGCGTCGGGCGCGGCCTCGGTCGGCGCCGGCCCGCCGGGGGCGCTCGGCGCCGAAGGGGCGGGCGCATAGGTCGGCTGCGGCCCCGGGGAGACGTCGTCGACGGCGGTGCTCGAGGCGGAGGAGGCCGAGCCGGCCGACGGAGCCGACTCCGCGTCGAGGCCCTCGTCCAGGGCAGTGACGTCCCCGGAGGCCAGGTCGGCCTTCTGCCGGGCGGCGAGGTTCGGGTCGATGACGTAGGCGCAGAGGATGTCCCGACCGAAGACGGTGCGCAGCGCCTCGCTGAGCTGGGCCTGCAGCGTGGACTGCATCAGCTCGCGCACCCGCTCGTGCGGGACCGCCAGGAGCAGGGTGTCGCCGATGAGCTGATCGCCCTGCGGGGCCGCGCGGCCGACGTCGTTGAGCTTCAGCCCCGAGATCCCGTGATTCTCCCGCAGTTCGGCGAGCACCTGCTCCCATTTCTGCGACACATTGATCTCCGGCTCGGCTGACACGGAAGCTCCTCCTGGGTGGTGGACGGGCGTGCACGAGTCGTCTCGACTCGTCGGCTCCCCAGCGTCGAAGACCCTGTGGAGACATCGCCCCGACTCTACCCCCGGCCTGTGGATGTCGCCGCATGGACTCCGGCGTCCGCAGTCCGACGGGCAGGGCGCGACGCGGTCGATTCTACGCGTCGTGCGGGGGTGCCGTCAGCCGTGGCATCCGCACGATGACGCCGATCCGCCGGGATCGCGCCGACGAATCGGCGTCCTCGCCGCGGCGCACGTGATCCTTCTCGCGCCGGGCGCCCGGGCGCTGTGCGGCCGCTGTGGAGTTCGCACGTCGAGCTGTGGAGAGTCCTGTGCATGCCTGGGGACGGGCGTGCCTGGTCAGCGGGCCCGGAACGGGTCAGGCCGCGGCGACCTCGCGGCGATTCCAGCCGATCGCCCCGAGCCCGATGCCGACGACGCCGATGCCGCCGAGCACCAGGACCGGCGTCCAGTCGACGTCCTCCACGGGGACCTGGGCCAGATGCCCGAAGACGTTCAGGTCCTCCAGCACGGCGGGGAGCTCCAGGAGGCTGCCGAAGTTGATCATCACCGCGGCATAGCCGAGCAGGAGCCAGCCGACGGGACCGGCCAGCCGGGGCAGCCAGCCGAACAGCGCCACCACGATGCCGACGATCGCCAGCACCGGAGCCGCCTGGTGCAGGCTGGCCAGCACGAGGTCGTCGACGTGCTGGACGCCGTCCTCGCCGAGCACCGCCAGAGCGCCCAGCGCCGTGCCGAGGCCGGTCAGCAGCAGCATCAGTCCCAGGCCCAGCAGCAGGACCGTCAGATGCGCGGCGAGCCAGCGGGTCCGGCTCATCGGCGCCGAGAGGATCAGCTCGGCGCGTCCGTGGGTCTCCTCGCCGCGCAGCTGGCTCAGTCCGCTCACCCCGGCCGCGGCGACGAAGAGGGCCAGGAACAGGGCGATATAGGCCAGGTACCCCAGCATCATGGAGTCGCCGGAGAAGACGGCGGCGAACTCTTCGGGGAGCGCGTCGGCGGCGTCGATCATCGACTCGGCGTAGCTGCCGAAGAGCAGCGCCGTCAGCACCAGGGCGATGGTCCAGCCGCGCAGACCGCCGCGCAGGACGCGGTGCGCCATGCCCGTCGGAGTGCCCAGCGACGGACGGGCGCCGGCCCGGCCCAGCCGGGAGGGCATCAGGCTCGCCTCCACGTCGCGTCGGGTGCTCAGCCAGTATCCGAGCCAGAGGAAGGCGACGGCGCAGCCCGCCAGCGGCAGCAGCGGCCACCAGCGGTCGTGCACGTACGGGGCGGTCTGCTGCGACCAGCCCAGCGGGGAGAACCAGGACAGCGCGCTGCCGCCCTGCTCGGCCATGTCCCCGCCCATGCGGATGAGGTATGCCAGTCCGAGCAGCGCGCCGGCCATCGCCGAGGCGCCGCGGGAAGAGGCGCTGAGCTGGACGGTCGTCGTCGCCGCCCCGGCGAAGAACACCCCGACGGCGACGGTGGCGGCTCCGACGAGCAGCGAGCCCGCCGTCGCGTAGCCGGCGGTCAGCGCTCCGGCGGTCACCAGCAGTCCGACGAGCACGTCGGCGAGCACCACCAGCAGCGCCGCGGCCGTCAGCGTCGCGTGCCGGCCGACCACATTGGCCCGGAGCAGCTCGGCACGTCCGGTCTGCTCCTCGGCGCGGGTGTGCCGCACGACGGTGAAGATGCTCATCAGTGCGGTCAGGATGAAGAGGAAGAGGATGTAGCCGGCGGCGTAGAACCGCTCGAAGCTCGGCGCGTCCATGCCGTAGGCCGGACCGGTCATCAGCCGCCCCACGGGATCGGCGAACATGGTCGTCATCTGCGCCAGCTGGGCCTGGTCCTCGGCGACGACCTGGATGGCGCCGGCGAAGTAGAAGCCCATCAGTCCGATGCCCAGCACCCAGAGGCTGAGCCGCATCCGGTCGCGGCGGAGCATCAGGCGCAGCAGCGCGGGGGCGCCGGCCAGCGGCGCCGTCGTCGTGGCCTGCTCCGTGGTCTCGCTCGAGCCGCGCATTCAGGACACCGTCCTCTCCGCAGCCCTCTCGTCGGCGCGCGACGACGGCTCGTCTCCGTAGTGACGCATCAGCAGCTGCTCCAGCGTCGGCGGGTGGGCCACCAGCGACGTCACGCCGAGCGGGGCCATCTGCCGCATGAGGTCGTCGACCCGGTCGCCGTCGACCTCCAGGATCGTCCGCCCGCCGTCGCGGCGCAGGTCGTGGACGCCCATCAGCCCCGCCAGCGACTCGGCGTCCTCCCGCGTCTCGACCTCGACGGTGGTGCGGGTCATGTGCCGCAGCTCGCTCAGCGAGCCCGACTCGACGATGGTCCCGTCGCGGATGATCGACAGCCGGTCGGAGAGCGCCTCCACCTGGGCGAGGATATGGCTGGAGAGCAGCACCGAGCGTCCCTCGCGCTGCTCCTCGGCGATGACCTCCTGGAAGACGACCTCCATGAGCGGGTCGAGGCCGGCGGTGGGCTCATCGAGCAGCAGCAGGTCGACGTCGGCGGCCAGCGCGGCGATCAGCGCGACCTTCTGCCGGTTGCCCTTCGAATACGTGCGGGTCTTCTTCCGCGGATCCAGGGCGAAGCGCTCGATGAGCTCGTCCCGGCGGCGCGGGTCGTAGGAGCCGCGCATCCGCAGGAACATGTCGATGACCTCGCCGCCGGAGAGGGTGGGCCAGAGCTCGACGTCGCCGGGCACGTAGGCCAGCCGCCGGTGCAGCGCGACGGCGTCGTGCCAGGGATCGCCGCCGAAGACGCCGACCTGGCCGCCGTCCCGGCGCAGCAGCCCGAGCAGGATGCGCATCGTGGTCGACTTCCCGGCGCCGTTGGGGCCGAGGAAGCCGTGGACCTCGCCCGGGGCGAGGTCGAGGTCGAGGCCGTCGAGGGCCGTGACCTGGCCGAAGGTCTTGACGAGTCCGCGGGCGCGGATCACCGGAGTCTCGCTCATCGGTCGTGTCCTTCCTGGGAGGAGCTCTCGGGAGAGTCGGTCGTCTGCTCCGGCGGAGCGTCGCGGAGGTCGGCCATCAGGCGGCCGTAGACCTCGGCGTCGAGCACCGGACGGGTGTAGAGCTCGAGGACCGCCGACATGTAGCGGGTCATCTCCTCGGGCGGGTCCTCCAACGGGTCGACGCCGAACTGCCGCTTCATCTGGCGGTGCAGCACCAGGGCGCCGAAGGAGTGCAGCAGCATCACCGCCGCGCGGTCGCGCGGATTCTCGCTCGGGGTGACCAGGCCGAGGTCCTGGGCGCGGGAGGTGTACTCCAGCGAGTCGTCCACCAGGCGGTCGAAGAGCGCGTCGATCTCCTCGCCGCCGGCGAGGAAGGCCTGCAGCAGGTAGCGGATCAGCGGCCCGGACTCGTGGATCATCTCCATCACGTGGTTCCGCGGCAGTCCGCCCACGGAGTCCTCGACGGCGGCGTCCTTGGAGTCGTGGAGGAGGCGGGCGACGTGCTGGTCGCAGGCGCGGCGCAGCCCCGCCTTGGAGCCGAAGTGGTGGATGACCAGCGGCGCCGAGACGTCGGCGTGGGCGGCGATGGCCTTCAGGCTCGTCGCCGAGAAGCCGTGCCGGCCGAAGAGCTCGACGGCGGCGTCGAGGATGCGCTCGGCGCCCTCGCGCTCGGTCGCCGGAGTGGGCGGAGTCTCGGTCATGGTCGCCTTTCCGGAGGGCGGCAGGGAGGCTGAATGACTGTTCAGCAGATGATGCCCTCAGGCTGACTTAACGTTCATTCAGCTGTCAAGACCCCGTCGTCGCGCCGGTCGACAGGCCGTGCGGCCCGGTCGACGCTTGACGACGCGCCGACGGGGCGTCTAGTGTTGACAGGTCAATCTGCGGGCGCAGGTGTACCACCGCGCGCTCGGAGCGGCCGGCCGATGTTCGGCGGCGTCCTGCGGACGACCGCTGCGGCAGGCCGCCGGAGTCGACCGCCCTCGGGCCCGGCTCCCTTCCGGACTTCGCAACCATCCAGTGGGAGTACACAGTGAGCAAGCGGACTTTCCAGCCGAGCAATCGTCGTCGCAGCCGCAAGCACGGCTTCCGTTCCCGGATGCGCACCCGCGCCGGCCGGTCCATCATCTCGGCCCGCCGCAGCTCGGGCCGCAAGAACCTCTCGGCCTGACCCGACGCATCCGGCCGCCGCGACGGCGGCCCCGCGGCGTCGCCGGGCATCGCCCGTCGATCGCCGCCTTCGCCACGGCCCGTCCCCGTTCCTCGGGTGCGGGCCGTCGGTGCATCCGGGGGCGGGAGGCGGTCCGGATCCGCGCATCCCGTCCCGTCCGCCGAGACCCTGCAGGAGGTCGCATGCTGCCGCGTGAGCATCGGATCACCCGCTCGCAGGACTTCCGCGCCGTGATGCGCGGGGGTGCGCGGGCGGGCACCGAGACCGTGGTCGTCAGCGTGCTCCTGCGGCCGGCCGGAGAGACGGCGTCGGACGGCCCCGCCGCGCCCTGGCGCTGCGGGTTCATCGTCTCCAAGGCCGTCGGCAACGCCGTCGTGCGCCACCGCGTCCAGCGCCGGCTGCGGCATCTGGTCGCCGAGCTGGTGCCCGAGCGGATCCCGGCGCCGGACTCCCCCGCCGTCGAGGGGCCCGCCGACCCCGCCGACCCCGCGGATCCCGCGGATCCCGGCTCCGCCCCGTCCGCACCGGCGCTCGACGTCGTCGTGCGCGCGCTGCCGGCCGCCGCGGGGGCCGACCACGCCACGCTGCGCGACGACGTCGCCTCCGGCCTGGAGCGTGCGCTGCGCCGTGCGCGCGGAGGCCGCCGCCGTCGCGGGGGCGCGGCAGGCTCGGAGAAGGCGGCGCGTGCCGGGGGCGCGGCATGAGCACCGGCGCCTGCGGATCGCAGCCGGACGGGGAGACCGCCGTCCAGGTCTGGATCAGGCACGCCGACTACTATGTGCCCGACGGTGCCACGCCGGGACGGCCCGGGCCGCCGCCGACGGCCGAGGAGCTGCGCCGTCAGCGCTGGGGGCGGATCCGTCGGACGCCGTCGGCGCTGCTGGCCGGGCTGATCATCGCCTATCGGACGGTGATCTCGCCGCTGTACGGTCAGGTGTGCAGCTACTACCCGAGCTGCTCGGCCTACGGGCTGGAGGCGGTGAGCGTCCACGGAGTGCTGCGCGGGGTGCCGCTGACGGTCTGGAGGATCCTGCGCTGCAACCCCTTCGGATCCGGCGGCGTCGACCACGTTCCGCCCGCGCGGAGGATTTGGCCCCAGGGCTCCGCACCGTCGATCATAGAGACAAACCATCCGCCGATCCCACCGGACGACGACTGTGCTCCCGCGGAGCACGATCAATGACCCTGCCGAGCGCGGCTCCCGACGCCGGCAGGGCTCACGTGTGTCGTCCGGGCCCGAGCACGACGCCGCGTCAGCGGGCGTCGGCCGCCACGACGACTTGAGAGACACATGGGCTTCTTCGACACACTCCTGACGCCGTTCACCTGGGCGGTCTCCTGGCTGCTGAGCATGTTCCACCAGCTGCTCACCCTGTTCAGCGACGACGCCGAGTGGGCGGCGTCGGGATGGAACTGGGCGCTGTCGATCGTCATGCTGGTGGTCGTCATCCGGGTGATCCTGATCCCGCTGTTCGTCCGGCAGATCAAATCGCAGCGCGGCATGCAGATCATCCAGCCGGAGATCCAGAAGCTCCAGGCCAAGTACAAGGGCAAGAAGGACCCGGTCTCGCGCCAGGCGATGGCCCAGGAGCAGCAGGCGCTGTTCCGCAAGCACAAGGTCAACCCGTTCATGACCTGCCTGCCGCTGCTCGCCCAGATGCCGGTGTTCATCGCGCTGTTCTGGATGCTCAATCGCATGCGCCAGGAGCAGTACCGCACCGACGGCTACGGCGCGCTGAGCCCTGCGGAGGTCCAGAGCTTCGACGCCTCGTCGATCTTCGGCGTCGGCACCTCGGACAGCTTCCTGCCGTCCTTCCAGGCCGATCCCACGCGCTGGGACGTGGTGCTGCTGACCTCGCTGATGATCATCACCATGGTGCTCACCCAGTTCTTCACGCAGAAGCAGCTGATGAGCAAGAACATGTCCGAGTCGGCCCTGCAGGGGCAGTTCGCCCAGACGCAGAAGATCATGCTCTACATGCTGCCGCTGGTCTTCGTCATCGGCGGTGTGAACTTCCCGGTCGGCGTGCTCATCTACTGGACCGCCACGAACTTCTGGACGATGGGCCAGCAGTGGTGGGTCATCCGCAACAACCCGACGCCCGGCTCGCAGGCGGAGAAGGAGCTCAACCTCCGTCGCGCCGCGAAGGGTCTCACGCCCATCAACGAGAAGCCCCAGGCCGCCGAGGAGCAGCGGGAGAAGCCCACCGGGAAGCATCTCGGCCAGGGCGCCCAGCCCTCCAAGAAGAAGAGGAAGAACAGCTGATGAGCCAGACCCGGACGGAGCACCCCGAGGACGCCGAGCAGGCTGACCAGGCCGAGCAGGCGTCGGCCGCCGCACCGCAGGACCCCCGGCAGGACGACGCCGAGGACGACCGCACGGAGGACGACGCCGGCGCGGCCGAGGAGACGGACCAGGCCGAGGGCGCCGACGACGCCGAGGGCGGTGAGAGCGCCGAGGATGCGGAGGAGCAGGACGCTCCGGACGAAGGCGACATCGCCGCGGACTATCTCGAGGAGCTGCTGGACATCGTCGACCTCGACGGCGACATCGACATCGAGGTGCGCGGCGAGCGGACCTACGTCTCGGTGGTGGCCGAGGAGGGCGAGGAGGAGCTCGACGACCTCGTCGGCCGCCGGGGAGAGGTCCTGGACGCGCTGCAGGAGCTCACCCGCCTGGCCGTGCTGACCGCCACCGGCGGGCGCACCCGGCTGGTCCTCGACGTCGCCGGCCATCGCGAGACGCGCCGCGGCGAGCTCAAGGAGCAGGCCGACGACGCCGTCGAGAAGGTCCGCGAGAACGGCCAGGACGTGCACCTGGAGCCGATGAGCTCCTACGAGCGCAAGATCGTCCACGACTTCATCGCGGAGGCCGGACTGGTCAGCGAGTCCGAGGGCGAGGGGAAGCGGCGCCACGTCGTCGTCACCGCCGAGTGACGCGACGGACCGCGCGTCAGCCGCCCGAGCCGACCGACCCGACGGAGGGGACCGCATGACCGAGCATGACCGAAGCACCCAGGACGCCGACCGGCATCAGGAGGCGTCCGTGGAGGGCGCGGCCGCCCCGGCGGAGGACGCGCAGCCGGTGCCGCAGGAGCGCCCGCAGCTGACCGAGTCCGAGCGGGCGGCGGCCGAGCAGCTCTTCGGCGACCGGCTGCCGCTGGCCGAGCGGTTCGTCGACCACCTCTGCACCACGGGCATCGAGCATGGGCTCCTGGGTCCGCGGGAGGTCCCGCGCATGTGGTCCCGGCACGTGCTCAACTGCGCGGTGCTGGGCCCCGAGCTTCCCACTGGCGGCGACGTCGCCGACGTCGGCTCCGGCGCCGGGCTCCCCGGGATCGCGCTGGCCATCGCCCGCGAGGACGTCTACTTCACGCTCATCGAGCCGATGGAGCGTCGGGTGGACTGGCTCAGCGAAGTTGTCAAGGACCTGGGCCTGCAGAACGTCACGCTGATCCGCGGACGTGCGGAGGAGGTCACCGACGAGGTGATGGCCGACGTCGTCACCGCCCGCGCGGTCTCGGCGCTGAAGAAGCTGGTGCCGCTGACGGTGCCGCTGCTCGCCGAGGAGGGTCAGCTGATGCTCCTCAAGGGGCGCAGCGTCGATCAGGAGATCGAGGCCGCGTCGAAGGCGTTCTCCAAGCACCGGATGGAGCAGCCCGAAGTGCTGAGGCTGGGCGAGGCCCTCCTCGAGGAGCCGACGACTGTGGTGCGCTGCCGGCGTCGCTGACGGCCGGCGGGCTGATGCTCCCGGCGGCGGTGGCTTAGACTGCTCCGGGGGCGACACCGGGCGCCGACAGGGCGTCCGCCGAGTGAACCGACGGAGGGAAGGACACACGTGGCCAGCGAGGACGTTGCACGCGAGAGCCGGCCGAGCGCGGGCGCGGGCGAAGCGGCCCATCAGGCCGCCGAGGCGGCCCGCGGATCCTCCATCCTGGACAGCATGGACGGGTCGTCGCCGCTGGGCGCCGAACTGGCCGACGAGCGACGTCGCCGTCAGGCGCTCTCCGAGACGGAGCTCGAGCGCCCGGAGACGACGCGGACCATCACCGTGTCGAACCAGAAGGGCGGCGTCGGCAAGACCACCACGACGGTGAACATCGCCGCCGCGCTGGCCGCGCAGGGCTTCAACGTGCTGGTCATCGACATCGACCCGCAGGGCAATTCCTCGACGGGACTGGGCGTGC
This sequence comes from Nesterenkonia halobia, assembly GCF_039536005.1. NCBI lineage: Bacteria > Bacillati > Actinomycetota > Actinomycetes > Micrococcales > Micrococcaceae > Nesterenkonia > Nesterenkonia halobia. Next base: position 303,475 of record NZ_BAAAYG010000003.1, read on the forward strand.
CGCACTCAGCCGACGAGGAATCGGTCTATGACGTGCTCATCGACGATCTGGCCTTCGCCGACGTCGTGACCGACTGCCCGGACATCGAGCGGCTGCAGGTCGTCCCGGCGACGATCCACCTGGCCGGTGCGGAGATCGAGCTGGTCTCGCTGGTCGCGCGCGAGCAGCGGCTGCAGCGGGCACTGGACCAGTATCACCGGTACCGCGAGGAGCAGGGCGAGGAACGTCTGGACTTCGTGTTCATCGACTGCCCGCCGAGCCTGGGGCTGCTGACGGTCAATGCCTTCGTCGCCGCGCAGGAGGTTCTCATCCCCATCCAGTGCGAGTACTACGCGCTGGAGGGGCTGAGCCAGCTGCTCAACAACATCCAGATGATCCAGAAGCATCTGAACCCGCCGCTGACGGTCTCGACGATCCTGCTGACGATGTACGACGGACGGACCCGGCTGGCCGCGCAGGTCGCCGAGGAAGTGCGCGAGCACTTCCCGGATGCCGTGCTGGAGACGCTGATCCCGCGCAATGTGCGGATCTCCGAGGCGCCGTCCTACCAGCAGAGCGTCATCAGCTATGACCGCGGCTCCACCGGAGCACTGGCCTATCTGGAGGCCGCCGCCGAGATCGTCGCGCGCGGCGAGGAGGCCGGCCGCTGACCGGTGCGGCGGGTCCGCGTCCCTGCGGAGCCGCCGCGAGAAGTGCACGCCCTCCCGTGCTCGTCGGATCATCGACGGGCACGGGAGGGCGTTTCTCGTCTGCGCCCATGCCGTGCTCCCCTGTGCAGAACGCGGGCGTCGACGCATCGGTCGAGACGCGTGTCCCCGCACGTCGGTCCCTGGGCCGGGCCTCGGGCGGGGGTGTGGTGAGGCGGCGACGACGACGGCAGCGATGGAACTGACGGTCCTGTCGATGCCGGAGGAACCGGCCACGGACGAACCATACGGACACGATGAGGTCGACCATCGCATGAGCGGCTGACCTGGACCGATGAACACAAGTGGCGCCTGCCCACAGTGTGTTCATCGACGACTCCTTGTTCAGGGCGAGGGGAAATGTTCAGGACTGTCTGTTCTGTGAGACGTGATGCGCGACACGCTGGAGGAAGCGTGCTCCGAGCCCCGTCGCCGGAGGGTGAGCTGTGGAGGAATCCTGTGGATAATTCCTGTGGACAGCGTCTGTGGAGAATGGGTGTGGATGAGGCGGCCGGACGATGTGCGTTCATGTGCGGAGTTCCCGACTGTCACTCCGGGAGAGGTGCTCACCCGATAGGTCCCGGGCTCGGTCGGGTCGAGAGTCGAGGTTTCACGGGAAACATCGCCGGCACCGGAGTGGGGTCGCACCGAAGCCGCACCGGCATGGCATCGGCACCCTGCGCCGGTCCCCTGCCCTCGACGACGAAACGTCCTGCGGCCCCAGAATCTCCCTGGCACCCCTGGCACCCCTGGCTTTCCTGGCACTCCTCGCACGCCTGATGTCCCGCATCTTCAGGCTGGCACGTGCCGCCGCACCGTCCATCGCCTGAATGAGCCTCCCGATGCTCGGCAGCGGGGACGGTATACGTTTGCCGTGAAACACGCAGAAGGGTGTCGATGCGCGCACGCCGCGGTGCGCAGCGTGCGGAGAGGTCTCCATGGACACGATCTCCGGGGCAGGAATCCTCGTGCCGCGGTGACGGCTTGCCATGGCCCTCGCGCAGATGCGGGGATCCGATCCCGGGGATCGCCTTCAGGGAGGCGTGGCGCGTGATGGCCGGGAGTCAGGCTTGGATCAACCTGCAGACGTGGCGACGCGCCTCGTCGACGCTCGCCTCGTCTGCAGCGGCGGTGACGCCGCCTCTGGCAACGCGTACCTCGGGTCATCGTGCCTCAGCGCATGAAGACCCGACGTTTCCCGTGAAACGCCGGCCGCACTGGTGATCGGGAGCTAATGAACCCTCACGGTGTCCGAGTCGTCGGCTCCCGATGCTCGTGCGTCGGGTCGTGTTTCACGGGAAACATGCTGCGGTCGAGCGATCAGTCGGCATGTGGCGTCCGGCGATGGCATGGTGTGCTGCCTGCTGGGCTGCCACTCTGCTCGACACTGTCAGGGAGACGCCAGACGCGGGTGAGAACCATCAGCTGAGCCACGGCGGCTGCACAGGACTGCGACGTCCCCGAGCGCCTCACAGATCGGCATGGAGGTTCTGCTGGGCACCGGCGATGCCGGTCCGCGCCGGCCGGGCCGTTGTCGGCGCGAGCCGAGAGCCAGCTCGTATGTTTCCCATGAAACAGCGGCACGGAGGTCGACGCGAGGACGTGGCGACCCCTCCTCTGGACCAGGAGTCGCTCTGTCCAGCTGCATAGTGGTCGCCCGCGTGATGCTCTGCCCTATCGGCTCATCCCCGCGACACACCGCTCCGGGCTGCCCGGTCCTCCGATTTCCCGACAGGGGACGCAAAGAAGGCAACTCGACGAGTGTTCCACGTGGAACAAGAAGAGTCCTTCGAAAGGGCTCGACTGAGGTCGTTGGTTGCCGGAGTGTATCTCCGGATCCATCGGCCTTCTCGCGGCGAGGTCTCCGGGAGGATAGTCCACGGCATGGCTGGTGGGTGCGGGCGGTGGGCGCCTCGTTCGGCACGCCGGAGCGCTGTCCGGACACATACACGGCGGCCTGCGTTCCACGTGAAACTGTCCATCGGCCGACCTCGAGGCAGATGTCGTGTTTCCCGTGGAACACCGCGGACGGAAAGTGCGCAGCTGTACAGCTTCGGTCTTTAGAATGGAGGAGTTGTCGACCGGGACGGTCGGTCCGGGCTCAAGAAGGTGGAGGGACTCCATGACAGAACGGAAGCGGCGAGGGCTGGGGCGCGGCCTCGGTGCGCTGATCAACAGCGATGGCCAGGAGGCTGAAGCGTCCGGGGCGACGGCGCACGCCGTCGAACCGGAGGCGCCGGAGGAAGTTTCCCGTGAAACACCGGTCGACGCCACGGAGGCCCCGGAAATCGCCTCCGACGAGGGTGGACCGGTGGTCACGGCGGCCGATCCGTTCGAGGAGAGCTCCACCACGGCGCAGGAATCGGCGGATGGTGAGCCTGCCTCCCTGCCTGAGGACGAAGACGCCGCCGCTCCCGAAGAGCAGCCGGAAGCCGACGACCACGCGGTCTCGGACCACGAGGCCCCGGCGGACGAGACGGACGTCCCCGAGGATGGTTCGAACGACGCATCGGACGGCGCCGTCGAGACAGTCGATGAGGTCGAGCCGAGCAACGGCGTCGAGGCGCCCGAACGCCCGATCGATGTCTTCTTCTCCGCGAAGTCCCATCTGGACACGCAGCGCGTTTCACGTGGAACCGCTGGATCCAGCACACGCACCACGACGAGTCGCCGCGGCCGGGGCAACGGCCGAGTGGAGATGCCGGATGTCCTCGGTGATCGTGCGCGGAGGAGTCCGCATTCTGCAGTGAGCACGGAATCGGCGCCCTCGGCAGCCTCGGCAGAGGCTGCCCGGACGGGTGAGCCTGCCGAGGCCGTGGACGCAGCCGATGCTCCGTCACCCGCCGAGCTCGAAGAGTCACCGGCAGAGAGCACGACCAATGGCTCCTCGACCCAGGAGGAGCCCGACGTCGCTGAGACGTCTGAGAAGGCCCCTGCGCCGAAACGGGCGAAGCGGACGAGGAAGAACTCGACCTCTGAGGCGGCGGCCCCTCAGAGCGCGAACACTGACGCTGCGACCTCCGAGGGCGGCTCCGCGAACGATGTCACGACGACAGAGGCGGCGACAAGCGCGTCCGCGGCGGAGACGAACGGTGTCTCCCCGACCGAGACGCCGGCTCCTGCGGCCGCGGCGGCTGACGATGTTCCACGTGGAACGGACGGCGCCGTCGACGGCAGCGTCGACGGCGCCGAGTTCCGATCGGTCCCCGTCGAAGCGATCGTGCCGAACCCGCGCCAGCCCCGGCAGGAGTTCGACGAGGAGGACATGGCCGAGCTCGTGCACTCCGTGCGCGAGATCGGCGTCCTGCAGCCGATCGTCGTCCGGCGGATCGCCGACGATCAGTACGAGCTGGTCATGGGCGAGCGTCGGTGGCGTGCCTCGAAGGCGGCGGAGCGGACCGAGATCCCCGCCATCATCCGTGCGACCGACGACATCGACCTGCTCCGCGACGCGCTGCTGGAGAACATCCACCGCTCCGAGCTCAATCCGCTGGAGGAGGCTGCCGCCTATCGGCAGCTGCTCGACGACTTCCGGTGCACTCAGGATGAGCTCGCCACGCGCATCGGGCGGTCTCGTCCGCAGATCAGCAACACGCTGCGTCTGATGAAGCTGCCTCCGGGCGTGCAGCGGCGGGTGGCGGCCGGCGTGCTCTCCTCCGGCCATGCGCGGGCCCTGCTCGGTCTCTCCACGCAGGAGCAGATGGAGGAGCTCGCCGCGCGCATCGTGGCAGAGGGTCTCTCCGTCCGGGCGACGGAGGAAGCCGTGACGATGATGCAGCAGCCGCAGGAGGAGACTGACGTTTCACATGAAGCGGCGACCCGGCTCCCGTCGAACACCCGGTATCAGCAGCTGGACGAATACGCCGATGCGCTCACCGACCGCCTCGATACGCAGGTCAAGATCACCCTGGGCGCGCGCAAGGGCCGGATCGCGATCGACTTCGGCTCCATCGAGGACCTGCATCGGCTGATGGAGATGATCGGACAGTCCACCAGCAGCTGATGCCTCCCCGGCGGCCGATCGTCCGGCCGTCGGGGAGGGCCGGCCCGGATGCACGAAGGCCCCGGATCCGTCATCGCGGATCCGGGGCCTTCGTCGTATGCAGAGCGAGGGTTTCACGTGGAACCCCCGGAGGCCGGGTCAGCCGAGGAAGTCGGCGAACTCCTGCTCGAGGGCCTGCTTCGGCTTGGCGCCGATCGAGGAGATGACGTGCTCGCCATCCTTGAAGCCGTAGACGGCCGGGATCGAGGTGATGCCGAACTTGGCGGCCGTGCCCGGGTTCTCGTCGACGTTGAGCTTCACCACCTCGAGAGACTCGGGGTTCTCGGTCGCCAGCTCCTCGAGGATCGGGGTGAGCATGCGGCACGGGCCGCACCACTCCGCCCAGAAGTCGACGATGACCGGCTTATCGGCCTGGAGGACGTCCTGGTCGAAGCTGTCGTCAGTGACACTCTTGAGATCTGCCATGGTGTCTGTCCTTTCGTGCGGTACGGAGAGCAGGGAGGAATTCAGGCCGTCGCGGCCGCGACGCGGACGACGTCGTCCTCGGCGGCATCCCCCGCGGCGGCGAGCCAGTGCTCGACGTCGATGGCGGCGACGCAGCCTGATCCGGCGGCGGTCACCGCCTGGCGGTAGGTCGGATCGAGGACGTCGCCGGCGGCGAAGACGCCGGGCAGCGAGGTCTTCGAGGACCGCCCCTCGACCTGGACGGTGCCCTCAGCGGTCAGGTCGAGCTGACCGGCGAAGAGCTCGACGCGCGGGTCATGACCGATAGCAACGAAGAGACCTGTCACGTCCAGAGTGGACTCGTCGCCGGTGACAGTGTCCTTCAGTGCCAGGGAGCTGACCTTGCCCTCGCCGCGGACCTCGGTGACCTCGGCGTTCCAGACGAACTCGATCCGCTCGTTCGCCAGGGCCCGGTCGATCATGATCTGCGAGGCGCGCAGGCTGTCGCGGCGGTGGACGACGGTGACCTTGGAGGCGAACTTGGTCAGGAAGAGGGCCTCCTCCATCGCGGAGTCGCCGCCGCCGACGACGGCGATGTTCTGCTCGCGGAAGAAGAAGCCGTCGCAGGTGGCGCACCAGGACACTCCGTGGCCGGAGAGCTCCTTCTCTCCGGGCACGCCCAGCTCGCGGTAGGCGGAGCCGGTGGAGAGGATGACCGCCCGGGCCCGCACGACCTCGCCGGTTCCCAGCGTGATCTCCTTGATCGGCGCGTCCAGATGCAGCGCCGTGGCGTCCTCGCGTCGGATGTCGGCGCCGAAGCGGGTGGCCTGCTCCTCCATCTTCATCATGAGGTCCGGGCCCATCACGCCGTCGGGGAAGCCGGGGTAGTTCTCCACGTCGGTGGTGTTCATGAGCTCGCCGCCGGTCGTCACCGAGCCGGCCAGCATCACCGGCTGCAGGTTCGCGCGGGCGGTGTAGGTCGCGGCGGTGAAGCCGGCGGGGCCGGAGCCCACGATCACCACGTCATGCACCTGGTCGGGAGTCTGTTCAGTCACGAGGTCGCGTCCTTCGAGGTCGAGGAGGAATGGACGGACGGCCACTGTCGGAGCCGTCAGTGGTGAAACTATACGAGGCCGGAGGGTATTCCGTGCCCGATGACGCCGTGCGGGCGTCATGGCGGGACACCTCCGGGCCTGTCCGGGGCCCTGCGCGGCCTGCGAGCGGCTGAGGGGAGACGGGAGCGTGCGGGGCGTCGGCAGGCGCGCCGACGCCGGTGTGCGGCGCCCGGAGCCGATGTCCGGCGTCGTGCCGGAGGTCAGCGGCCGTCGACCTCGATGTCGCCGACCGCCAGCGAGTACGGCAGGTCCGGGTTGCTGGGGCTGGTCTGCAGCGGCAGCTCCGTGGTGCGGATGATGACGTACTGCCCCTCGGCGGGCTCCTCGAGCTCGATCGTGGTGTCGTTCCAGTTCCAGGTGCCGGAGCCCACGCTCGTCGCCCCCTCGCCGGAGGCGGAGTCGCCGACGAGCACCTCGAAGGAGCCGCCGTCGGTGTCGGTCTGCTGGGTCAGCGTCACGGCAGTGACCTCCGCGCTCTCCTCCAGCTCCACCACCAGGTCCAGCTGGGAGGCGAAGCCGCCGAATGCGGCGGAGCCGTAGTTGAAGGTGGTCCAGGTGCTGGAGGGATCGTCGTCGATCAGGTTCGGCAGCTCGCCGTCGGTCTCGGAGTTCAGGCCCGGGCTGTCCGGCACCTCGCGGGTCACGCCGCTGAGCGCCAGCGGCTCGGCCTGAGCGGTCTCGCTGGGCGAGGAGGAGCCCGACGGCGACTCCGTCGCGGACTCGGAGGACTGATCCGACGGCGAGGCGTCGCCGGCCCCCTCCGTCGACTCCTCGGCGGAGGAGTCCGCACCGGCCTGGGTCTCCGGCCCCTCGGCGCCGCGCAGCTGCAGGAAGGCGACGACGGCGCCGACGAGGACGAGGGCGACCAGAGCCGCCAGCGCCAGCCAGCGCCCGGCCCCGCCGGAGCGTTCGGACTCCTCAGGTTCCTCGGACGGCTCAGGCTCCTCGGCCTCCGCGTCGGCTCCGGCCGATCCGCCGGCGGTCGCGGCGGCGCCCGAGACACCGGCCGCGGCCGGCTCGTCCCGCGCGTCCTCCTCGCGGCCGACCGGCCTGATGAGGCCGGTGAAGCTTGGGCGATCCTGCTCGACCTGCGCGGCCGCGGGGACCGCCTGCATATCGGCCGGCGGAGGCGTCGACGGCGCAGCCGGCGGATCGTCGACGACCTCCTCGTCCCTGGCCTGCTGCTCCAGGGCGTCGACTTCGGCGGCAGCGCCGGCGGCACGGCCGCCGTCGTCGGCACTGGCCCCGGCGCCAGCAGCGGCGCCAGCGCCAGCAGCGGCACCGCCCACGAAGGCCGCGGAAGCGGTCGTGGTCCCGGCGTCGGGAGAACCGGCGTCGGAGGCCGGGGCGCTCGACTCCGTCCGGCCTGCGGGCGCCGCGGCCTCGGCGGTGAAGGTCTCCTCCGTGTCGGCCTCGGCGCGGGAGTCGACCACCTCGAGGTCGTCCAGCGCGCCGCCGGAGGTGCCCGCCAGCGCTCCCGCCGCGGCCGCGTCCTGCGCGTCGCCGGCGACGCGCCGATCGGCATCGCGGTCAGTTCTCAAGCGTCGATTGATGCTGTCGGATACACGGGAGAGGAAGGCCGGACGGCCCCGGCGGAAGCGGGTGCCGGCGTCCTCGGCCTCCTCCTCCGGGACGTCGTCGGACTCGGCGAGGTGGTCCTGCAGCTCGGCGTAGTACTCCTCGTCGTCGGCGTAGGTCTCCGGCTCCATCACCCGGGACTGGCCGAAGAGCTCCTGGCCCAGCGAATCGGTGAAGAACGGCTCCACATACGGCGCGGCGTCGGGGACGACCAGATCGAGGAGGTCGTTGGGGTGGGTCAGCGTCGAGATCAGGTAGGTGCGGTCCGCCGAGAGGCCGAGGTCGAGCACCTGCACCTCGGACGTCCGGTCCCCTGTGGCCAGCTCGCGCGCCGAGATCGCGACCTGCTTGGCGTTGGCCGGCGAGGCCAGCAGCACGCTCACATCGCGGTTGAGCACCTGATCGACGGCCTGGAAGACGATGTCCTGGTCCGCAGAGGTCACCACATGATGGGTGATGCGGTAGCGTCCGCTCACCACATCGCCGACGCCGAACGGCTGGGCCACGGGTCCTCCTGAGTATCGCCGGTCGATCTGCCCTCTGCTCGGCCACCTTACCGGACCGGAGGCGCCAACCTCCTCAGCGCGGGGAGACGCCGGGAGAGCGTCTCGACGAGGTCGCCGAACTCCGGCACGCGCATCACCCGCAGCAGCACCACGAAGGCCGCGGCCATCGCCGCGCCGACCGCTGCGCAGGTGATCACCGCGGTGCCGATGGACTCCCAGGCGAAGCCGAGGTCCGCACCGGTGCGGTAGCCCCCCAGCAGCCAGAGCACCGCGACGCCGACGACGCCGGCGCCCGCCGCGGCCCAGCCGGCCCGGGCGTAGGAGGCCACCACCGAGCCGACGTCGAAGGACCCCCAGCGGCGGACGACGCGCACATGGCAGATCACATACTGGACCACGTGCAGCGCGGAGAACATGCCCACCACGATGAACGGCAGCGCGGTGTTCGGCAGCACTGCGGCCAGGCTGTGCGAGATGGTCAGTCCCAGACCGACGATGATCGTCTGCACCAGCATCGGCGTGCGCGCGTCCTCGGCGGAGTAGAAGACGCGCATCAGGTAGAAGTTCGCCGAGCGGAAGGGCATGCCCAGCGCCAGCAGCACCAGCAGCTGGGCGATCGCCGCGCCGGAGAGCACCGAGGCGCTCGAGGAGCCGCCGAAGAGCCGGCCCAGCGGCCCGGCGAGCACCAGGATGGCGATCATGCAGAACATCACCGGCAGCGCGAACATCCGCAGCCCGCGGTTGATGATGTCGCGGACCTCGCCCAGCCGGCCGAGGTCCATCGAGCGGGCCAGCTGGTTGAACAGCACGGTGGCCATGGAGAGCACGAAGACCGAGTGCGGCAGCACGGCGATGAGCTGGGCGGCGTTGGCGGCGTACTCGCCGGGGATGGACGGATCCCCGCCGGCGTCCTGCCGGCTCGCCGTCGCCCCGGAGATCAGCCGCATGTAGAGCAGATTGCCGATGTTGGAGATCAGCATGGTCACCAGCGTCCAGGCCGCGATCTGCCCGGTGGCGCGCAGCCCCAGCCCCCGCCAGCCGAAGCGCGGCCGCAGCGGGATCCCCAGCGTGCGCAGCGGCCACAGCAGGATCAGTGCCTGGGCGATGATGCCGATCGTGTGGCCCGCGCCCAGCCAGACGGTCTGGGCGGTGGTCCACTCGGCCAGCTGGTCGCCGCCGGCGGCGTAGGCGCTGAACATCGCGATGTAGGAGCCGATCACCGCGATGGCGATGAGGTTGTTCAGCACCGGCGCCCACATGTACCAGCCGAATTTGGCGTTGGCGTTGAGGACCTGGCCGATCACCGCGTAGAGGCCGTAGAAGAAGACCTGCGGCAGCGTCCAGACGGCGAAGGACGTGCCCAGCGCGAGCATCGGCTCGGACCAGTCCTTGGTCAGCGCGGTCATCAGCGGATAGGCCAGCGCGGTGATCAGCAGCGTGGCCGCGCCCAGCACGAGCGTCGCCAGGCTGAGCAGCCGCGCGGTGTAGTCGGCGCCGCCGTCGGACCGTTTCGCCGCCTTGATCAGCTGCGGGACCAGCACGACGTTGAACATGCCGCCGGCCAGCAGCATGTAGATGACGTTCGGGACCGTGTTGGCCTTCTCGAAGACGTCGGCCACCAGGGCGGTGCCGCCCAGGGCGACGGCGAGCAGCATGGTGCGCACGAAGCCCAGCAGCCGCGAGATCAGCGTCCCGGAGGCCATCAGGGTGCTGGCCCGGGCCATGCCGCCGGCAGGGACGTGGGAGTCGGCGGCGGGCGTCTCGCCCGTCGTCTCGCCGGTCGTCTCCGCGGCGGCCTCGGCGCGCGGTTCTGCGGGGGATTCTGCGGTGCGGGACGCGCCGGAGTCGTCTCCGGAGGAGGGCCGGGCGGCGTCGCGGGGGGAAGTCGACTGCATCGGCTGTGACTATAGCGCCTCAGCCGGTGCGACGGCTCGACGGGGCGCGCGGCGGCCGCTCTCGCCGCCGGTCAGAGCGTGTCGTCGATGACCTGCCGGGCGGTGGTGACGATGCGCCGCTCGTTCGGGAAGGACAGCCGGCGCTCGAGCTGGTCCAGGGCGACCCAGGCGACGTCGACGGCCTCGTGGTCCGGGTCGTTCTCCGTGGTCAGCTCCCCGCCGACGGCCTCCAGCAGGAAGTGGTGGACCGTCTTGTGCACCCGGTGGGTCGGCACGGTGAACCAGTACTCGATGCTGCCCAGCGACGTGAGCACGCTGCCCGAGATCCCGGTCTCCTCCTCGACCTCGCGCACCGCCGCGGAGGCGTGGTCCTCGGGACCCTCGGGGTGGCCCTTGGGCAGGCACCACTCGAGCCGGCCGCCGCGGTTGTAGCGGGCGATGATCGCGACCTCGAAGCCGGAGACGGCCGGGCGGATCACCACGCCGCCGGCGCTGACCTCCTCCACCGTCGGCAGGCCTCCGACGTGGCGTCCGGACCGGTTCGCCGACACGCGTCGCGCGCCCACTGACGCCGTCAGCGGGGTGCAGCGTTCGCCGCCGGCTCCGGTTCCTGTCATGAACACCACTCTAGCGCTCGCAGATCGTGGACCCGCGTCGACGTCGCCGCGGTCCGCGCCGACCGGCGCGCTGGTGGGCGACCCGCCGACATCGCGGCGTCGAGGAGGCCGTCGCCGCCGGCGTCGGAGCGTTCCAGAGGCTGCGCGGAGCGGCTGTGCGAAACTGTCTGACGTCATGCCTTATCTTCCCGCTGGATTCCCCGACGGCGCCTGGGTGCCGGACGTCGTCGTCGCGCTCGGAGAACAGTTCGCCGCCCACGGCCACGAGCTCTCGCTGGTCGGCGGGCCGGTCCGCGACCTCTTCCTGGGGCGCAGCTCGCCGGACCTGGACTTCACCACCGACGCCGACCCGGACCAGATCATCGCCGCGGTCTCCGGCTTCGCCGACGCCCACTGGGACATCGGCCGCGACTTCGGCACCATCGGGATCCGCAAGGGCGACGACATCCTCGAGGTGACCACCTACCGCGCCGAGGCCTACGACCCGGACTCCCGCAAGCCGCAGGTCAGCTTCGGCTCCCGGCTGGAGGACGACCTGGTCCGCCGCGACTTCACCGTCAACGCGATGGCGCTGCAGCTGCCGAGCTTCGAGCTGGTCGACCCGCACGGCGGGGTGCGCGACCTGGTGGCGAAGCACCTGCGCACTCCCGGCACGCCGGAGGCCTCCTTCTCCGACGACCCGCTGCGGATGATGCGCGCGGCCCGCTTCGCCTCCCAGCTGGGCCTGGACGTCGCCGTCGAGGTCCGCGAGGCGATGACCGCGATGGCCGACCGGCTGGAGATCGTCTCCGCCGAGCGCGTCCGCGAGGAGCTGGTCAAGCTGATCACCGGGGCACATCCGCGGCAGGGCGTGGACCTGATGGTGGAGACCGGGCTGGCCGACGTCGTCCTGCCCGAGATCCCGGCGCTGCGGCTGGCCGGCGACGAGCACCACCGGCACAAGGACGTCTACCAGCACTCGCTGCAGGTGCTCGAGCAGGCCGTCGACCTGGAGACCGACGCCGAGGGCCCGGTGCCGGGGCCGGACTTCGTCCTGCGCTTCGCCGCGCTGATGCACGACGTCGGCAAGCCGCGGACCCGGCGCTTCGAGCCCGGCGGGGCGGTGAGCTTCCGCCACCACGACGTCGTCGGGGCGAAGATGACGCGCAAGCGGATGCAGGAGCTGCGCTTCGACAAAGACTCCATCAAGGCCGTCGGCCGGCTGGTGGAGCTGCACATGCGCTTCTACGGCTACGGCGACGCCGGCTGGAGCGACTCGGCGGTGCGGCGCTACGTCACCGACGCCGGCGACCAGCTCGAGCGGCTGCACCGACTGACCCGCTCGGACGTGACCACCCGCAACCGGAAGAAGGCCGCACGGCTGGACCGAGCCTACGACGACCTCGAGCAGCGCATCGCGGAACTCGCCGAGCAGGAGGAGCTGGCCCGGATCCGCCCGCATCTGGACGGCGAGCAGATCATGGAGATCCTCGGGATCTCCCCGGGCCCGGACGTGGGGAAGGCCTACCGCTTCCTGCTGGAGCACCGGATGGACCACGGCCCGATCGCGCAGGACGAGGCCGAGCGGCTGCTGCGCGACTGGTGGGCCGAGCAGGAGTGAGCCTCAGCCGGCGTCGTCCTCGTCCAGCACCCGCTGTCCGATGCTGAAGGCCGTGTTGGCCGCCGGCACGCCGCAGTAGATCGCCGCCTGCAGGAAGACCTCCTTGACCTCCGCGACGGTCATCCCGTTGCGGCGGGCCGCGCGGACGTGCATCTCCAGCTCCTCCCAATAGCCGCCGGCGATCAGCGCGGTGAGCGTGATCGCGCTGCGGGTGGTCCGCGGCAGCCCGTCCCGCGTCCAGATGCTCCCCCAGGCGTAGCGGGTGATCAGCTCCTGGAAGTCGGCGGTGAAGTCGGTGGTCCGGGCCTGCGCGCGGTCGACATGCGCGTCGGAGAGCACCTCGCGGCGCACCCGCATGCCGGCGTCGTAGGGGTCGCCGGGGAGGCGCTCGGCGGCGGCTCCGCCGGACGCCGCGCCGGACGTCCCGCCGGAGGGGGCCTCCCCGGCGGCGAGGAACGGGGCGAGCAGCTCCCGGAGCAGCCGCGCGGTCTCCTCCGGCGCCTCGGCGGGCACCAGATGCGCGGCACCGTCGACGACGACGCTGCGCCCCTGCGCGGCACCTGCTGCGACAGCCTCGGCGTCGGCGGGCGGGGTGACCGCGTCGTGGGCGCCGGCCACCGCCAGCAGCGGATCGCTGATCTCGCCCAGCCGCTCGCGCAGGTCGAAGTCGGCCAGCGCGAGGCAGGCGTGGGCATAGCTGTGCCGGTCGGCGTGCTGCAGGCTGTGCAGCAGGTTCGTCGCGATCCGCGGCTGGGCGGCGAGGAATCCGGGGGCGAACCAGCGTTCGGTCGAACCGGCGACCATCGTCGGAGTGCCGGCCCGCTCGACCAGCTCGGCGCGCTCGTGCCAGGACTCGGCGGTGCCGAGCCGGGCCGCCGAGCAGAACATCGCCAGCGCGTCGGCCAGGCCCGGCCGGTCCGCGCCCAGCTGCAGGGTCACCGCGCCGCCCAGCGAGACGCCGGCGACGGCGAGTCCGGCGGACCGGTCGACGACGCCGCGGGAGCACAGCCGCTCGATCATCGTGGCCACCGCCGCGGCGAGCTCGGTGACGCTGAAGCTCTCCGCGGCCGGGGCGCCGACTCCATGGCCGGGCAGATCCCAGCCGATGACCTGCACATGCCCGCGCAGATGCGGCACCGTCGGCTCCCACAGCTCGCGCACGCCGGTCCCCAGCGAAGGGCCGACGATCAGCGTCGGCCGGGGCGCCGCGGATCCCGGCGCGTCGGCGGCGTCCTGCGGGGCGGTCAGCAGCGTGGGGGTCAGCTCGGGGATGCTCACAGGTCCTCCTGGGGGCGGTCGGAACCGGGGACGGAATCAGGGGCCGCGTCGGGGGCCGCAGTCGGGGTCGCAGCGGGGGCTGCACCGCGCAGGCGCTGGGCGGCCTCGGCGCGCAGGCGGTCGACCATCTCCGGCGCGCGGCCGAGGTAGTCGGCAGGGTCCAGCAGGCGGTCCAGCAGCGTGTCGAGCCCGGCGGCGTCGAGCCCCGCCTGCTCGAGCCGGTCGGCGGAGGCCCGCCGGCGGACCAGGTCCCGCAGAGCGCCGTGGGCACTGTCGGCGTCGTCGGCGCCCGCGGACTCGCGGATCAGCGCGCTCGCCTCCTCGCGGCCGCCGTCGAGCAGCTCCGCCAGAGCGGGGACGAGGCGCTCGCCGAGCAGGCCCTCGCCGGTGAGCGCGACGTTCGCCCGCATCGCCGCGGCGTCGACGGTCATCCCCTCGGCCAGCTCGGCGACCTGGGCGGCGGCGCCGGCCGTCGCCTGCAGCAGCTGCTGCAGCGCAGTCCACTCGGCGTGCCAGGCGCCGTCGGGCCGCTCGTCGACGGCCGCCCCGGCCGCGGAGACCAGGCGGGCCAGATGGTGCGGCGCCTCCAGGGCGGTCTCGCGCAGCAGCACCGAGAGCACCGGATTGCGCTTCTGCGGCATCGCCGAGGAGCCGCCGCGCCCGGCGCCCGCGGGCTCGCGGACCTCGGCGATCTCCGGCCGGGCCAGCTGCAGCACGTCGGCGGCCATCGTCCCGGTCGCCGCGGTGACCTCGGCCAGCGCCGAGCCCAGTCGGGTGATCGGCGCCCGGGCGGTGTGCCAGGGGGCCGACGGCGCGCGCAGCCCCAGCCGCTCGGCCAGCGCGTCGACGAGGTCCTCGACGGCGACGCCGGTCGCCGGCGCGGTCGCCGGAGCGGCCCCGGCCAGCCGGTCGGTCAGCGCCGCCTGGGTGCCCGCCGCCCCGCCCCACTGCAGCGGCAGCTCGGCGGTGACGGCGTCGAGCGCCTCGGCCGTCTCGGCCAGGCTGCGCAGCCACTGGGCGGCGCGCAGCCCGAAGACCGTCGGCAGCGCGTGCTGGGTCAGCGAGCGGGCCACGCAGAGGGTGTCGCGATGGGCGCCGGCGAGCTCGTCCAGCGCGGCCGCGGCGCGGTGCAGATCCGTCCGCAGCGCCGCCGTCGTGCGCCGGGCGACCAGCAGCAGCGCCGTGTCCAGCACGTCCTGGCTGGTCGCGGCCAGATGCAGCGTCTCCGCGGCCCGGGAGGCCCCGTCGGCGCGCAGCCGGGCGCGCAGCTCGGCCAGCAGCGGGATGACCGGGTTGCCGCCGCTGCGGGAGGCTGCGGCCAGGCCGGCGAGGTCGAAGTCCTCGGCCCGGGCGCGCCGGGCCACTGCCGCGGCGTCGGCGGGGTCGATGACGCCCTGCTCGCCGAGCACCTGCGCCCAGGCGGCCTCGACGTCGAGCATGGCCTGCAGCACGGCGGCGTCGCCCGCCTGCGCCGCCGCCGGGGAGCCGGCCGAGGCCGGACGCAGCAGGCCGACGTCGGGCGTTCCGGTGCCGGTGCCGGTGCCGGTGCCGGAGACGGAGGCGTGCGAGGTGCTCATGCCGGCCAGCCTACTGAGCTCCGGCGTCGCCGACATCGCCGGCGTCGCCCGCGCCGCCGGTCCCCGCGCGTCCGTGCGGGCTCTGGCCGGGCGAGGCGGCGTCGTCGGGATCATGATGGTGCGGGAACGCGAGGAACACCGTCTCGCCCTCGCCCTGCAGCCGGATGTCGAAGCGCAGCGCGCCGTCGGACTCGCGGACGCCGATCAGCGTCTCCCGCCGGTCCGGCTCCAGCGAGGCGAGCAGCGGATCGGCGGCCAGCGCCGCGGCGTCCTCGGGCAGATAGACGCGGGTGTGCAGGTGGTTCATCAGTCCGCGGGCGAAGACGGCGACGGCGATGAACGGCGCCTTCCCCGGCTCGGTGGCCCCGGGGTCGACGGTGGTGAAGGTGTAGCGGCCGGCGTCGTCGACGCCGGTGCGGCCGAAGCCGGTGAACGTGTAGCCGTCGCGGACCAGCGAGCCGGTCTCGCGGGGGACCCTCCCGTGCTCGTCGGGCTGCCAGATCTCGATCATCGCGTCCGGCAGCGTCTGCCCGGCGCCGTCGGTGACGGTGCCGTAGAGCCGGATCGAGCGGGGATGGCCGGGGGCCAGCAGCTCGCCGTCCTGCGCGTAGGGCAGCGCGTAGCCGAAGAACGGGCCCACAGTCTGGCCCGGGGTGGGCACCAGCTGGTCGTCGGCGGCGCGGGTGCTCTCGTGGTGGCTGCTCATCAGTGCTCCTCCGCCTCGGCGTCGTCCTCGGTCCAGGTGCGGTCGCCGCCGGTGAGCACGATGTCCCAGCGGTAGCCGGTGGCCCATTCGTGGCTGGTCAGCGAGTGGTCGTAGACCGCGACCAGCCGGTCGCGGGCGCGCTGGTCGGTGATCGACTGGTAGATGGGGTCCAGGTCGAAGAGCGGGTCGCCGGGGAAATACATCTGGGTGACGATCCGCTGGGTGAACTCCGTGCCGAACATCGAGAAATGGATGTGCGCCGGGCGCCAGGCATTGTGGTGGTTCTTCCACGGGTACGGCGCGGGCTTGATCGTGGTGAACCGATACTCGCCGTCGTCGCCGGTGATCACCCGGCCGACGCCGGTGAAGTTCGGGTCGATCGGCGCGGGATGCTGGTCGCGCTTGTGCACGTAGCGGCCGGCGGCGTTGGCCTGCCAGACCTCGACGAGCTGGTTGCGCACCGGACGGCCGTCGCCGTCGAGCACCCGGCCGGCGACGACGATGCGCTCGCCGATCGGCTCGCCGTCGTGCTGGATGGTCAGGTCGGCCTCCAGCGGATGCACGTCGCGCTCGCCGAAGGCCGGGCTGACCAGTTCGATGGTCTCCGGATCGGCGTGGTGCAGGCTCTTGGTCGGATGGCGCAGCAGCGAGGAGCGGTAGGGCGGGAAGTTCCGCCGCGGCTGCGTCTCCGGGGTCTCGCCGGCTGCGACGGCGTCGCGGTGCTGCTGATGGATGGCGGCGATCTCGGCCGACAGCGTCTGCTGCGACTCCATCGTCGCGGCCGGATCCAGGGGCGGGGGCTGCACGTCCACAGGGGACTCCTCTCGGGGCGGGGCGGTCAGGTGTTCGGCCAGCCGGTGTAGCACTCGGCCAGGTGCTGCATCCCGCCCGGGGAGCTGGTCAGCGTCTCCAGCTCGCCGAGCGCCCGGCGGATGCTGAACGGGTCGGCGTCGGGCGGCGTGTGCAGCATCGCGGTCATCCAGGAGGAGAAGTGCTGGGCACGCCAGATGCGGCGCAGCGCCTGGTCGGAGTACGCGTCGACCGGGCGGGCGTCGCCGTCGACGTACCAGGCGGCCAGCGCCTCGCCGAGCAGCGCGACGTCGGCCAGCGCCAGGTTCAGCCCCTTCGCCCCGGTGGGCGGGACGGTGTGGCCGGCGTCGCCGGCGAGCAGCAGTCGGCCATGGCGCAGCGGCTCGCGCACGAAGGAGCGGAAGGGCAGCACCGTCTTCTCCAGGATCGGCCCGGTGGCCAGTTCGAAGCCGTCCGCGCCGGCCACCCGGCGCTGCAGCTCCGCCCAGATGCGGTCTTCGCTCCAGTCGGCGACGTCCTCCTCCGGGTCGCACTGGAAGTACATCCGCTGCACGGTCTCCGAGCGCTGGGAGATCAGCGCGAAGCCGTGCGGGGAGTTGGTGTAGATCAGCTCCGCCGCGCTCTTCTCCGCCTCGGCGAGGATGCCGAACCAGGCGAAGGGGTAGCTGGTGCGGTAGTCCTGGGCGCCGTCGACCGCACGCCGGCAGAGGCTGCGCGAGCCGTCGGCGCCGACGATGACGTCGGCGACGATCTCGTGCTCGGCGCCCTCGGCGTCGGTGCAGGTCAGCCGGGGGCGCTCAGTCTCGAGATCGGCCAGGGCGGTGACCGTCCAGCCGAAGCGCACGTCGCCGCCGTCGCGGGCGCGGGCCGCGGCCAGGTCCACGAAGACCTCGTTCTGCGGGTAGAGGGTGACCGTCGCACCGACCAGCTCGCGGAAGTCCAGCGGGTGGGACTCTCCGGCGAAGCGCAGGTCGATGCCGGCATGCTCGTCGCCGAGGCTGCGCACCCGGGAGTCCACGCCGGTCTCGGTGAGCAGCCGCACCGCCTGGTCCTCCAGGATGCCGGCGCGATGGGTGGTGCGGATCTCCTCATGCGTGCGGGCTTCGAGGACGATGGACTCCACGCCGGCGCGGGCCAGCAGATGCGAGAGCATCAGCCCGGCGGGGCCGCCGCCGACGACGGCGACCTGGGTGGTCTCGGCGGATGCGGCGGGCACGGGGAGCACCTCCTGAGGCGGAGCCGGGCGGTCGGGGCGGTCGGGGCCGGTCGGCGAGGCGTCCGGCCCCGATCAGTGTGTGGTGCGGAGCACAGCGGCGGCGAACCGCATCTCGTTGAACGAGATCGTCGAGGTGGCGGATGCCGGCGGCGGCGCGGCGGTGCGGCTCAGCGGTGCGGTCCGGCGGCGCTCCCCGCCGTGCAGTTCAGCCGCGGGCGTCCAGGGCGTCGGGGTCGAGGGAGCTGGCCGCGAGGGCGCGGGAGATGCCGCGGGCGGCGGTGCGCAGGGCCATCAGAGCCGAAGGCAGCACCTCGGAGCCCCGCGGGACCACGATCCCCACGGCGGCGATCGCGCGGCCGCGCGAGTCCAGGATCGGGGCGGCCGCACCGGTGGTCTCCGGGTCGATGAAGCCGTCGAAGGTCGCGCAGCCGTGCTGGCGGATATGGGCGAGCTCGCGGCGGATGTCGCGGTGGTGGGCGGCGATCTCCGCGGCCCGGCGTTCCAGCAGGTCCTCGCGCACCGAGTCGGCGGCGTGGGCCAGCAGCACCATGCCCAGGCTGGTGCGGTGGAGCGGCAGGCGCTCGCCGACATGCGCCTGATTGATCGCCGCCTCCGGCCGCGAGAGGCGCTCCAGCACGAGCACCTCGTCCTCGTGGAGGATCCCCAGCTGGGTGTGCTGCCGGATGACCTGGTTGACGTCCTCGAGGTACGGCTGGGCGATCCGGCTGAGGTCCGCGGCCGAGGAGGCGCGGGCGGTGAGCTCCCACAGCCGCAGTCCCAGCGAGACCCGTCCGTCGTCGTGCTGGCTGAGCAGCCCGTGCTCCACCAGCTGGCCCACCAGGCGATAGGCGGAGCTCCGCGGCAGGCCCGCGCGCCGGGCCATCGCGCCGACGCTGAGCCGGGCATGCCGGCTGTCGAAGGTCTCGAGCACCCGCACCAGGCGGTCGACGACGGCGTCGCCGGAGGGGGAGTTGGCCATGGGGCGACTGTATCGGGGCCCGACGGGTTGCCGAGTGGGCCTCGTCACCCGTAATGTTCGTTTTACGTACGCATGTGCGCAAAACGAACTCCCCGACGCTTCGTCGGGCGGACGCTCCGAAGGAGGGGATCGCATGCCCGAGACCTGGCTCTACGACGCCGTGCGCACGCCGTTCGGTCGGATCGGCGGCGACCTCGCGGGCCGTCGGCCCGACGATCTGGCCGCGCATCTGGTCTCCGCGCTGATCGAGCGCGCCCCGACGCTCGGCGGTCCGGCCGACGCCGGCGTCGTCGACGAGGTCGTCCTGGGCAACGCCAACGGCGCCGGCGAGGAGAACCGCAACGTCGCCCGGATGGCCGCGCTGCTGGCCGGGATGCCCGTCTCGGTGCCCGGCACCACGGTCAACCGGCTCTGCGGCTCCTCGCTGGACGCGGCGATGCAGGCCTCCCGGCAGATCGACCTCGGCGAGGCCGATCTGATGCTGGTCGGCGGCGTCGAGTCGATGTCCCGCGCCCCCTGGGTGCTGCCCAAGACCGAGAAGCCCTACCCGGCCGGCGACGCCCAGCTGTCCAGCACCACGCTGGGCTGGCGGCTGGTCAACCCGCGGATGCCCGCGGAATGGACCGTCTCGCTCGGCGAGGCCACTGAGCAGCTGCGCGAGAAGCACGGGATCACCCGACAGGATCAGGACGCCTTCGCCGCCCGCTCCCACCGGCTGGCCGCGGCGGCCTGGGAGCAGGGCCGCTATGACGAGCAGGTCGTCGCGGTGCCCGGCCGGCGGTCCAAGGATGCGCCGATCGCCGCGGATCAGAGCATCCGGCCGGAGACGAGCGTCGAGACGCTGGCCGAGCTGTCCACCGTCTTCCGCCGCGAGGACCCTCAGGCCACCGTCACCGCCGGCAACGCCTCGCCGATGAGCGACGGCGCGGCGGCCGCCTGGCTGGGCTCGGCCCGGGCCGCCGAGCTGCTCGGCCGCGACCCGGTCGCGCGGATCGTCGGCCGCGGCGCCGCCGCCGTCGAGCCGCAGTTCTTCGGCGAGGCCCCGGTGCCGGCGGCCGAGATCGCGCTGCGCCGGGCCGGGCTGAGCTGGTCCGACGTCGGCGCCGTCGAGCTCAACGAGGCCTTCGCCGCCCAGTCGCTGGCCTGCACCCGGCAGTGGCTCGCCGCCGGGCTGGCCGACCCCGAGCTCGTCAACGCCTGGGGCGGCGCGCTGGCCCTCGGCCATCCGCTGGGCGCCTCCGGAGCGCGCGTGCTCGGCACGCTGGCCGCCCGGATGCGCGAGGAGAGGGTCCGCCACGGGGTCGCCACGCTGTGCATCGGGGTCGGGCAGGGCCTGGCCGTGGTGCTGGAGAACCCCGACGCCGGCTGAGCCGGCGTCGCAGAGAGGAGAGACGATGAGAGCCCATCTGGCCGAGACGGCCGCGGAGGCGGTGGCCGGCGTCGAGGACGGCGCGACGGTGATGATCAGCGGCTTCGGGATCCCCGGGCAGCCGTTCGAGCTGATCGACGCGCTGCTGGACTCCGGGGCGCGGGACCTGACGGTGATCAGCAACAACGCCGGCGGCGGCGACGGCGGCATCGCGCGGATGATCGAGGAGCGCCGCGTGCGCCGGGTCGTCTGCTCCTTCCCGCGGCAGACGGACTCCTGGCACTTCGACGCGGCCTATCGCGCCGGCGAGGTCGAGCTGGAGCTGACCCCGCAGGGCAACCTGGCCGAGCGCATCCGCGCCGCCGGCGCCGGCATCGGGGCCTTCTACACGCCCACCGGCTACGGCACGCGGCTCGCCGAGGGCAAGGAGACCCGCGTCATCGACGGGGTGGACCACGTGCTGGAGTTCCCGCTCGCCGCCGACGTCGCGCTGGTCTCCGCCCATCGCGGCGACCATGCCGGCAATCTCGTCTACCGCAAGACCGCCCGCAACTTCGGTCCGATCATGGCCGCGGCGGCGTCGACGACCATCGTCGAAGTCGACCGGATCGTCGAGACCGGTCAGATTGACCCGGAGACGGTGGTCACCCCCGGCATCTATGTCGACACCCTCGTCGAGGTCAGGAGGAGCTGATGAACCCGCACCAGCAGGATCCCGCACAGGTGCCGGCGGGGGACACCGCCGAGCCGCTGGACCGCGACCAGCTGGCCGCCGTCGTCGCCGCCGACATCGCCCCCGGGTCGGTGGCGAACCTGGGCATCGGCCAGCCCACGAGGGTGGCCAACCACCTCGCCGCCGAGCAGGACGTCACGCTGCACACGGAGAACGGCATGCTGGGCATGGGCCACGAGGCCGTCGGCGACGAGATCGACCCCGACCTGGTCAACGCCGGCAAGGTCCCGGTGACCGAGGCCGAGGGGGTGAGCTACTTCCACCATGCCGACTCCTTCGCGATGATGCGCGGCGGGCATATCGACGTCTGCGTGCTCGGCGCCTATCAGGTCTCGGTCGGCGGGGATCTGGCCAACTGGCACACCGGCGACCCGGACGCGATCCCCTCGGTCGGTGGGGCGATGGACCTCGCCGTCGGCGCGCAGCGGACCTGGGTGATGATGAAGCTGTTCACCAAGGACGGGCAGGCCAAGCTCGTCGAGGCGCTGAGCTACCCGGCCACCGGACTGGGCTGCGTGAGCCGGGTCTACACCGAGTACGCCGTCTTCGACATCGAGCCCGGACGATCCGGCGGCGACGGCGCTGCCGACGACGGCGCGCCGACGGTGCGGGTGCGCTCGGTCCACGGCGTCGACCGCGAGCAGCTCGCCGCCTGGCTGCCGGCGACCGTGGAATGCGGCGAGCGATGACCGCGCCGCGGACGGGGCGCGCCGCGGGCGTGCGGGATCCCGGCGCGCGCCCCTCTACGATGGAGCGGTGACGGTCCCCACCGTCTGAGAGGAGTGCCCCATGGCCGAGGCCGACGATCCCGAGGCGACGCCCGCCGCCTCCGGGCAGTTCGTCCAGTCGCTGGCCCGCGGGCTGGCGGTGATCCGCACCTTCGACGCCGATCATCCGCAGATGACGCTCACCGAGGTCGCCGCACGGGCCGGGCTCTCCCGCGCGACCGCCCGGCGGCTGCTGCACACGCTGGTCTCGCTGGGCTATGTGCGCGGCGACGGGCGGCAGTTCGAGCTCACCGCCGCCGTCCTCCAGCTCGGGTACTCGTACCTCTCCGGACACAGCCTCTCCCAGCTGGCGCAGCCGGTGCTCGAGGAGCTCTCCGCCGCCGTCGACGAGTCGGCCTCGGTCTCCGTGCTCGACGGGGCGGAGATCGTCTACACCGCCCGGGTGCACACCCGCCGCATCATGCGGGTGGGCATCAGCATCGGCTCGCGCTTCCCCGCCCAGGCGACGTCGATGGGCCGGGTGCTGCTGGCCGGGATCGGCGTCGAGGAGGGGATGAGCCGGCTGGCCGACCGGTCGCTGGAGGCGCTCACCGAGCGCACGCTCACCGACCCCGACCAGCTGCGCGCCGTGCTCGAGCAGGTCGCCGCCCAGGGCTGGGCGCTGGTCGACCAGGAGCTGGAGCCGGGGCTGCGCTCGCTGGCGGTGCCGGTGCACGGGGCCGACGGCGCCGTCGTCGCGGCGCTGAACGTCTCGATGAGCACGGCCCCGGGGGCGCCGCACGGCGATCTCAGCGCCGAGGAGGCCGTCGCGCGGCTGCTGCCGTCGCTGCGCCGCGCCGCCGATCAGCTCGAGGAGACCCTCCGCGCGGCCGCGGGCTGAGCCGTCGGCTCCTGCTCCGGCCGGACCGCATCCTGCTCCGGCCGCATCATGTCGCGGACGACGACGGCCATGATCCACACTGTCGCGGCCATGTGCCCCAGCACGGCGGCGACATAGACGACGTCGTCCATGGTGTGGCGGGTCTCGAAGTCGGAGGTGAGTGCGGCCAGGTGCATCCAGACGGCCCAGAAGTGCGCCGCCTCCAGGGCCTGCCAGATGATCGCATCCCGCCAGCGCGGGGCGGCCAGCGCGATCAGCGGCACCAGCCAGATCATGAACTGCGGCGAGTAGACCTTGCTGACCAGCAGGAAGGCCGCGACGATCAGCAGCATCAGCTGGGCGGCGCGCGGTCGGCGCGGCGCGGCGAGGCCCAGCACCAGCACCCCGGCGCAGGCGGCGACGAACAGCCCCAGGGCCGCGAGGCTGACCAGCTCGGCCGAGGGCCCCGAGCCGCCGTTCGCCTCGGCGATGAGCTGCCAGACGTACCAGGGCGAGGAGTAGCCGACGCCGCGCTCGGCGGAGAAGACGAAGAACTCGCTCCAGTTCTCCCAGCTGATCAGCATCGCCGGGATGTTCAGCCCCAGCCAGACCCCCGCCGTCGCCGCCAGCGTGCGTCCGAAGCGGCGCAGCCCGATCCCGTCGTCGCGCAGCGCCAGCACCAGCAGCGCGCCCAGCAGGAACAGCGGGAAGAGCTTGAAGGAGACACCGACGGCGATCAGCGCCCCGGCGGCCAGGTCGCGGCCGCGCAGGTGGCAGAGCAGCGCCAGGATCATCGCCGTCGTCGCCCAGAGGTCCCAGTTGATCCCGGCGCCGAGGATGATCGCCGGCGAGGTCGCCACGATGGCCGCATCCCAGCGTCGTCGGCCGGCGGCGGCCATCACCGCCAGCACCAGCACGATCCACGTCGCCGCGAGCCCCAGGAAGGTGACGTCCCAGTAGAGCAGCGAGCCGCGCTCGCCCCACCAGTCGAGCATCGGGGCCAGCGCACCGACGGTGCCGTCGATCCCGGAGGTGAGCACCGCCGCCAGCGAGGCGACCAGCCCGGTGAGCACCGGGTACTCGAAGGAGCCGCCGTCGAGGAAGGGCGTCCAGGCTGAGGCGTCGAAGCCGCGGTGGGAGTAGAGCGCGGCGACGTCGGAGTAGCAGCCGGCCAGGTAGACCGCGTCGCCGCCCCAGCCGTGGGCGCGGCAGTGCTGCATGGACAGCACCGAGAGCAGGATGCTGGTCAGCGTCATGGCCACCAGGATCCGCGGGACCGTCCAGAAGCGGCCGCGGCCGGGGTCGCCCAGTCGGCGGCCGGCCGGCCCGCCGAGGCGGTCGGAGAGCTGCCGGATCAGCGGATCGGAGCGGGTGGGGGCGTCCATCGCCTCCACGATAGGCGCTGCGCGGCCGACGGCCGGGCAGGCCCGGCGGGCGATCTGTGCTTCGCCGCGGCGGCTCTGAGGTGCGGGACCGGGGAATAGAATCGCCGTCGGCAGTGTCGGACATCACGTCCCCATCGACGAACCGAGGAGCGCCTGTGTCCCCCAACCCCGTCCGCGTCGCCGTCGCCGGCGTCGGCAACTGCGCCTCGTCCCTGATCCAGGGCGTGGAGTACTACCGCGAGGCCCGCACCGACGACGACGTCCCCGGCCTGATGCACGTGCAGTTCGGCGAGCACCACATCGCCGACGTGCAGTTCGTCGCCGCCTTCGACGTCGACGCGGAGAAGGTCGGCCTGGACCTCTCCGCGGCCATCCACGCCTCGCAGAACAACACCATGACGCTCGCCGAGGTCCCGCACGCCGGAGTGACCGTCCAGCGCGGCCCCACCCTCGACGGGCTGGGCCGCTACTACCGCGAGACCATCGACGAGTCCTCCGCCGAGCCGGTCGACGTCGCCGCCGCGCTGCGTGAGGCGGAGGTGGACGTGCTGGTGATCTACCTGCCGGTGGGCTCGCAGGAGGCGACGGAGCACTATGTCCAGGCCGCCCTCGACGCCGGCGTCGCGGTGGTCAATGCGCTGCCGGTGTTCATCGCCAGCACCGAGGAGTGGGCGCAGAAGTTCGTCGCCGCCGGGTTGCCGATCGTCGGCGACGACATCAAGTCGCAGATCGGGGCGACGATCACCCACCGCGAGCTGGCCGCGCTCTTCGAGTCCCGCGGGGTGACGCTGGACCGGACGCACCAGCTCAACGTCGGCGGCAACATGGACTTCAAGAACATGCTCGAGCGCGAGCGGCTGGAGTCGAAGAAGACCTCCAAGACGCAGGCGGTCACCTCCAACACCTCCGCCGAGCTCGGCGCCGGGGATGTGCACATCGGGCCCTCGGACCACGTGCAGTGGCTCGACGACCGCAAATGGGCCTATGTCCGCCTGGAGGGGCGCACCTTCGGCGACGCCCCGGTGGCGCTGGAGTACAAGCTCGAGGTCTGGGACTCGCCGAACTCCGCCGGAGTGATCATCGACGCGGTCCGTGCGGCGAAGATCGGTCTGGACCGCGGCCTCGCCGGGCCGCTGACCTCGGCGTCGAGCTACTTCATGAAGTCTCCGCCGGAGCAGCTGCACGACACCGTCGCCCGGGAGCATGTGGAGGCCTTCATCCGCGGCGAGCGCGAGCGCTGAGCGGCTCCCCCTGCATCGAGCGGCGGCTCCCCGCGGCATCTCCCCGTCGACACGCCGTGTCGCGGGGGCAGATCGCGCGGGGAGCCGCCACTCGATGAACGGGGGCGGTGGGGCCCGCGTCACCTCTAGGCTGGGGCCATGAGTCCGGCCCCGCAGCCTCGCCCCTCGGCCGAGACCCGGCCGCACCGCCTGCCCGCCGTGGACGCGCTGCGGGCGCTGGCCCTGCTCGGGATCCTGGCGGTGAACATCTGGTTCTTCGCCGACCCGGTCCGGCTGGTCGGCGGCGAGCCGACGACGCCGGCGGCGAGCACCGCCGACCAGCTGGTCGAGCTGGTCGTCACCGTGGTCTTCGAGGCGAAGTCCTATGTGCTCTTCTCCTTCCTCTTCGGACTCTCCTTCGTCCACCAGCAGGCCGCCGCCCGGCGCGCCGGCGCCTCGGAGACCGGACGGACGCTGCGCCGGATGCTGGTGCTCGCGGTGCTCGGCGTGCTGCACGGGATCCTGCTCTTCGCCGGCGACATCCTGCTGACCTACGCGATCCTCGGGGTGCTGCTGCTGGCGCTGCGCGGGATGCGCGCCCGCACGGCGCTGGCGCTCGCCGTCGTCGTCGCCGCCGGCTTCTCCCTGGTGATCCTCGGCTTCGGGGTGCTCGCGACGCTGCTCGCCGGCACGCCGGGGTTCGCCGCGGCGATGCCGGAGTCCCCCGGCGCCGCGGCCGCCGTCGCCTCCTACACCGGACCGGTGCCCGAGTACCTGGCCTTCCAGCTGGCGCGGTGGACCGCGCTGGCGCCGTCGATCCTCCTCGGCCAGGGGATCATGGCCTTCGCCGCCTTCCTCGCCGGCCTCGCCGCGGCCCGCGCCCAGGTGCTCGAGCGCATCCTCGACCGGTCGGCCGCACGCCCGGCGGCGACCGGGCGGCTGGTCGCGATCCTGCTGCCGAGCCTGCTGGTCGGGGTCGCGCTGTCGACGACGGCGGCGGTGCTGCGCCACGGCCTCCCCGGGGCGCCGACGACGCCGGATCCGGCCGAGAGCCTGCTGGCCTCCGGGCTGAGCCTGGTCGCCGGGCCGATCCAGGCGACCGGCGCGACGCTCCTGGTCCTGCTGGGGCTGCGCAGCCGACCCGGCGACCGGCTCATCGCCGCGCTGGCCCCGGCGGGACGGATGACGCTGACCAACTACCTGGGCCAGTCGCTGGTGCTCGCGCTGCTCTTCTCCGGACTCGGCCTCGGGCTGGCCGGCGAGGTCTCCGGCGTCGTCGTCGGTCTGCTGGTCCTGGGGCTCTGGGGCGGGCAGCTGCTGGTCTCGGCGCTGTGGATGCGTCGGTTCCGCACCGGTCCGCTGGAGACCCCGCTGCGCGCGATCACCTACGCCGACCGGCGCCGGACCGCCCCTCCGCCGGAAGGATGACGGCGGGCTCCCGCCGGCGTCGCTCGTCCCGGACAAGATCCCCCCGCAGGGTGAGGACCGGCGGGGCCGCGCGGCATAGCGTGGATCTGGAGATCACACGGGAAGGGAGATCCATGATCACCGCAGAATCCCTGACGAAGACCTACGGGAGCACGACCGCGGTCGACGACGTCAGCTTCACCGCCGAGCCGGGGCGCGTCACCGGATTCCTGGGGCCCAACGGGGCCGGGAAGTCCACCACGATGCGCATGGCCATGGGACTGGACCGCCCCACCCGCGGGTCGATCACCGTCAACGGCCGTCGACTGGTCGAGCACCGCGCCCCGCTGCGCGAAGTCGGCGCAGTCCTCGACGCCGGCGCGACCCACCCGGGCCGCACCGGCCGGCAGCATCTGCAGGTGCTGGCCGCCACCCACGGGATCGGCCGGCGGCGCGTCGACGACGTCATCGAGCTGACCGGCATGGAGTCGGCGGCGACCAAGCGGATCGCCGGCTACTCGCTGGGCATGAACCAGCGGCTGGGCATCGCCGCCGCGCTGCTGGGGGACCCGGCCACGCTGATCTTCGACGAGCCGGTCAACGGCCTCGACCCGGAGGGCGTGCGCTGGGTCCGGCAGATGGTCCGTCAGCTCGCCGCCGAGGGACGGACGGTCTTCATCTCCTCGCATCTGATGGCCGAGATGGCCCAGACCGCCGACCACCTGGTGGTGCTCGGCCGCGGCCGGGTGCTCGCCGACATGCCCATCCAGGACCTCATCGACGCCTCGGGCGAGGCGCGGGTGCTGGTGCGCTCGCAGGACGCCTCGACGCTGATGAACGCGCTGTCGGCCCAGGACGTCACCCTCGTCGCCCGCGACGCCGAGACCTTCGAGGTCACCGGCCTCGACGCCCGCACCGTCGGCCGTCGGGCCCAGGAGGTCGGCGCAGTGCTGCACGAGCTCACCCCGCTGCAGTCCTCGCTGGAGGACTCCTACATGAAGCTCACCGACCACGCGGTCCAGTACCGCAGCGGGGCGGCCGTCGCCGACGTCGCCCCGGCCGACGCCGCTGCCGCCGCCCCGGAAGGAGTGCGCTGATGACCCCGCAGACTACCGCCGATCGACTGAACACCAGTTCCATGGACTCCCCCGGCACCGGACCCGGAGCGGTCGCGGCGACCGGCTCGCCGGCGGCCTCGGCGACGTCGTCCGTCGAGGGCCGGCTGAGCTTCCCCCGCGCGCTGCGCGCCGAGCTGATGAAGATCCGCGTGCTGCGCTCCAGCTGGTGGCTCTCCGGCATCGCGCTGGTGCTCGTCGTCGGCTTCACCGGACTGGCCCTGCTGTCCTACAACGCCATGCGCTCCGTGCAGCAGGGCCCGTCGGGCGCCCAGATGCCCGAGCAGAGCGACGCCGAGCTGATGCGCCAGCTGCTGACCTCCGGCACCGGCGGGCTGACTTTCGCCGGGATCCTGCTGGGCTGCGTGGGCATCATCGCGATCTCCTCGGAGTTCGGCACCGGATCGATCCGCTCCTCGATGAGCGCGGTCCCCGGTCGCGGGCTGTTCGCGGCCGCGAAGCTGACCGCCGTGGCGATCACCGCCGCCGTCGTCGGCGCGGTGCTGGTCGTCGCCTCCACGGCGATCATCCTGGCCTTCGCCGCCGGCGAAGGGCTGCTCGGCGCCGCCGACACCGGCGAGATCATGCAGTCGGTGCTGACGAACTGGCTGTCGATGATCGTCGTGACGCTGCTGGCCTGCGGGCTGGGGCTGCTGCTGCGCAGCACGGCCGGGGCGATCGTCACGCTGACGATGTTCCTGTTCGTGGTGCAGATCGCGCTGGGCATCCTCTCCGGCATGACGCAGAACGCCGAGTTCGTCCAGTTCCTGAGCACCTGGGAGTTCGGCAACCTGCTCACCAGCCTCACCCAGCTGAGCGAGCCCACCGGTGAGGACTACGACCTCTCGGTGACCACCGGCACTGCGATCCTGGGGCTGCTGGCCTGGCTGGCCGCGGTGATCGTCCCGGCGGCGATGCTGTTCCAGAAGAGGGACGTGTGAGCCGGCCCTGCTCGTCGTCGGCGGCGGAGGGCGGCCGCCGGCTGATCCCCGCCGCCGACGCCCAGTAGGCTCATGACCATGGAGTCCGTGTCCACAGCCCGCGACGGCGCAGCGCAGGATGGTGCTGCCGCCGATCCGGCCGTCGGCCCGGCCGAGACGAGGCAGCCGCCGGGCTGGGACCAGCTGGCCATGGTGCGCCAGCGCGGGGTGCGCGGCTGGTTCCGCCGCCACCCGCGGGTGATGAACCTGACCGTCAGCGGGATCTATCTGCTGGTCGCCGCCTGGACGCTGCCGGTGGCCTTCCTCGACATCGGCGCCGAGGCCTGGGGCGTGGCCGCCGCCTGCGGCGCGATCACGCTGCTGCTGCTCGCCCGGCACCGGTGGCCGCTGGTCATCACCGTGCTGGTCACCGCCGCCGAGGCGTGGAGTCTCTGGCTCTACCCCTGGCAGGGCGCCCAGATGCTGGGCACCTGCTTCGCGCTCTACTGCGTCGGCCTGCATCGCGGGCTGCGCACCGCGATGATCACTGCGGTGCTGGCGATCGGCCTGGGGTACACGCCGATGCTGCGCTTCGACGCCTGGCAGCAGGCGCATCCCGACGCCGACTTCTGGCACGAGTTCTTCCAGGTCTACTCGAGTCCGCAGGAGGCGGTGCTGCCGTCGGTGGCGATGATGCTGCTGGCGGGCATCCTCTCCGGCGGCATCGGCGCCTCGGTGCGCCGCGGCCGCGAGCATCAGCGGGAGATCCTGGAATGGGCCCGCCGCGCCGGCGACCTGGCCCAGCTGGGCGAGCGCAATCGGATCGCCCGGGAGATGCACGACGTCGTCGCCCATTCGCTGTCGGTGATGATCTCGCTGGCCGACGGCGCCCGGGTGGTCTCCCGCCGTGACCCCGACCGGGCCGAGGAGGTGCTCGGCGAGCTCTCCTCGACCGGGCGGACGGCGCTGGCCGACATGCGCCGGGTCATCGGCGTGCTCCGGCAGGGCGAGGATGTGGAGAGCGCCCGCCGGCCGGCGCAGGAGTCGCTGGACGAGCTCTTCGAGGGCTTCCGTCGCGTGGGCCTGCCGCTGACGGTGACCATCTCCGGCCCGCCGCTGCCCGAGGACGCGGCCTTCGAGCTGACCGTCCACCGGATCATGCAGGAGGCGCTGACCAACGTGCTGCGCTACGGTCGACGCGTCACCGACGTGCAGGTCAGCATCGAGCACGATCCCGGCCACGACGCCGACGAGCGCGCCCGGCACGAGGAGCAGGGGCTCTCCGTCGAGGACCAGCGGGCTCTGGGACTCTGCCCCGACGGGCAGGTGGTGCTCACCGTCGCCGACGACGGCCTGCCGCCCGACCAGGGGACCCCGCGCGAGTCGGTCGGCTCGGGGCAGGGCATCCGCGGCATGGGGGAGCGGGCCGGCTTCTACCGGGGATCGGTCTATGCCGGGCCGCGGGCCGGTCGCGGCTGGGTGGTCCGGGCGGTGCTCGAGCCGCCCCGACAGCCGGAGAGCGGCGCCCGGGGCGGGGCCGCGCCCACGAACGAGGGGAATGATCAGGGGACTGATGCGGGGAGCGACGAGGGGGACCACGATGGACGATGAGACGCAGGGCGAGGCGCGCGGCGCCGAGAGCCCGGGCGCCGGCAGCCCGGGTACCGCGGAGCGGCTCGAGGGACCGGTGCGCGTGATGCTGGTCGACGACCAGCACCTGCTGCGCATGGGGTTCCGGCTGATCCTCGAGGGCGAGGACGACGTCGACGTGGTCGGCGAGTCCGCCGACGGCGTCGAGGCGCTGGAGACGCTGCGCGCCCAGGGGCCGGAGACCCGGCCGCATGTGGTGCTGATGGACGTGCGGATGCCGCGCATGGACGGCATCGAGGCGACCCGGCGGATCGTCGAGGAGATGCCCGAGGTGCGGGTGATCATCCTGACCACCTTCGACGTTGACGAGTACGCCTTCTCCGGGCTGCAGGCCGGGGCCAGTGCCTTCCTGCTCAAGGACGTCGCCCCGGAGGACCTGGTCAGTGCAGTGCGCGTGGTCTCGGAGGGCGACGCCGTCGTCGCCCCGCGGATCACCCAGCGGCTGCTGGAGACCTATGTGCGCTCGCCGGAGGAGCGCGGCGAGGCGCCGGCGGCGCTCCGGCCGGCGGCGCCGTCGTCGGCCCCCGTCGCGGAGCCCGCGGACGCGGCGGGCGACGCCGAGCGGAGCCGGCCCGACGGCGCGCGGATCGCCGCGGCCCTGGACGACGGCGTGGTGCGCGAGCCGCTGACCCAGCGCGAGGCCGAAGTGCTCTTCGCCGTCGCCGAAGGGCTGTCCAATGCGGAGATCGCCGCCCGGCTCTTCCTCTCCGAGGCGACGGTGAAGACCCATGTGCGACGCATCCTCACCAAGCTGCAGCTGCGCGACCGCGTGCAGGCGGTGGTCTACGCGTACCAGACGGGGCTGGTGCGGTGAGCGCGGAGGCCGCCCGGGGCGGGGCGGAGCATCGAGCGGCCATTCGTGACGAGGAATGACCCGTCTCCGGGGCCGCGAGGGCCGGAACTCTCGTCATCGGCGGCCACTCGATGCCGGGGCCCGCTGATCGCTCCGCCGGCCCCGGCATAGGATGAGCCCATGTCTGAGAACAGCTCCGCGACTCCGTCCGTGCCCGGCGCCGGTCCGCGCGACGTCGACGCCCTGGTGGAGGACCTCGGCGCCTTCGTGACCGCGGCGCCGTCGTCGTACCACGCCGCCGCCGAGGCCGCGCGTCGACTGACCGCCGCCGGCTTCACCCGGCTCGACGAGCAGCAGGACTGGCCGACGGCGCCGGGGCACTACCTGGTGGTCCGCGACGGCGCGGTCCTCGCCTGGATCGTGCCGGAGGCGGCGACACCGACCACTCCGCTGCGCATCCTCGGCGCGCACACCGATTCGCCCGGCTTCAAGCTCAAGCCCAAGTCCACAGTGGTCTCGCACGGCTGGGTGCAGGCCGGCACCGAGGTCTACGGCGGGCCGCTGCTGAACTCCTGGCTGGACCGCGAGCTGGTGCTGGCCGGGCGGCTGGTCACCCGCGACGGCGCGACCCGACTGGCCGCCACCGGCCCGGTCGCGCGCATCCCGCAGCTGGCCATCCACCTGGATCGGCAGGTCAACGACGGGCTGACCCTGGACAAGCAGGCCCACACCGGTCCGGTGCTCTCCGTGGCCGCCGACGCCGAGGCCGCCGCCTCCGCCGACGTGCTGGGCGTGGTGGCGGAGTCCGCCGGCGTCGACCCGGCCCAGGTGGACGGCTATGACGTCGTCGTCGCCGACGCCCAGGCCCCGGCCCGCTTCGGCGCCGGCCGCGCGGGCCGCGGGGAGTTCCTCGCCTCGGGCCGGCTGGACAACCTCTCCTCCGTGCACGCCGGCGTCGTCTCCCTCGAGCAGGCCGCGGCGCGGCTCGAGCGCGGCGAGCAGGGTGCGGCGATCCCGATGCTGGCGGCCTTCGACCACGAGGAACTGGGCTCGGCCTCGCGCTCGGGCGCGGCGGGGCCGTTCCTGGAGGAGGTCCTCGCCCGCATCCAGGAGGGCCTCGGGGCGACCGCCGGCCAGCGGGCGCAGGCGCTCGCGGCCTCCTGGCACCTCTCCTCCGACGCCGGCCACGCGGTGCACCCGAACTACCCGGGCCACCACGACCCGGCCAACCGACCGCTGCCCAACGGCGGGCCGCTGCTGAAGATCAACGCCAATCAGCGCTACACCACCGACGCCCCGGGTGCGGCGATGTGGGCGCAGGTCTGCCGCGCCGCCGGCGTGCCGAGTCAGGAGTTCGTCTCGCACAACGCGATCCCCTGCGGCTCGACGATCGGGCCGATCACCGCCACGCGGCTGGGCATCCGCACCGTCGACGTCGGGATGCCGCTGCTGAGCATGCACTCGGCCCGCGAGATGTGCGGCGTCGACGACGTCGCCCACCTGCGGGATGCGGTCGCGGCGTTCTTCACCGCCGAGCTGAGCGTCTGAGGCGCGGTCCGGGCCGGCTCGGGAGTCCCTGCTCTCTGGATCCCCTGCTCCCTGGATCCCGTGCTCCCGGGATCCCGTGCTCCCTGGATTCCCTGCTCCCTGGATTCCCTGCTCCCGGGATCCCCTGCTCCCTGGATCCCCTGCTCCCTGGATTCCCTGCTCCCGGGATCCCCGAGTCTTCGCAGGAGCACCGTGATGGAGCACGGTGATCCTGCGGGAACACGGGGATCGCCGGCGCGACGGCGGGCCTGGCTCCGCGTCCCGAGGCGTGCGCCGGACAGGGCGGACGCCCCGGAATCCGCCCGCCCCGCCTCGCTCCTGCACAGGGGTTCCGCCGCCGACGGCGCCCGGCTAGTGTCGAAGGCGCAGACCCGGTAGCATGGTGCAGGTTGTCTGCCGGCCAATGCCGCCTGCCCTCCGGCAGGATCGGCGACGGCGCGGAACCTCCGCGCCGCGGTGGCGACAGCACACGCAGAGAGAACCTCCTGTTACGGAAGGCCCGTGACCGCAAGACCGAAGGAGGTGGGTTCACACAATGCGTCACTATGAACTGATGGTGCTCGTCGACCCCGAGGTGGATGAGCGCACCGTGGAGCCGACCCTGGCCAAGTACATGGAGATCGTCAAGCGCGACGGCGGCTCCGTGGAGGAGATCGACGTCTGGGGACGTCGTCGCCTGGCCTACGAGATCAAGAAGAACAACGAGGCCGTCTACGCCGTCGTCGACTTCCACGCGACCCCGGACTCGGCTGCCGAGCTCGACCGTCTGCTGCGCCTGAACGAGACGATCATGCGCACCAAGATCATCCGTCCCGAGGATCAGCGCGTCGCCTGATCCTCTGCACGGACCGGCTCCTCCGCGAGCCGATCCACCTGTCAGGCACCCCCTTCTTAGGAGCTGAACATGGCCGGCGAGACCATCATCACCGTTGTCGGTAACCTGACGGCGGACCCGGAGCTGCGCTTCACCCCCTCGGGTGCGGCCGTCTCGAACTTCACCATCGCTTCCACGCCGCGGTTCTTCGACCGCCAGGCCAACGAGTGGAAGGACGGCGAGACGCTGTTCATGCGCTGCTCCCTGTGGCGGGAGGCGGCGGAGAACGCCGCCGAGTCGCTCACCAAGGGCACCCGCGTGGTCGCCCAGGGTCGCCTCAAGGCCCGGTCGTTCGACACCAAGGAGGGCGAGCGTCGCACTGCCTGGGAGCTCGACGTCGACGAGATCGGCCCCTCGCTGCGCTTCGCCACGGCGAGCGTCACGCGTCAGGGCCGCGGCGGCGGCGGAGGCTTCAACGGCGGAGGACAGTCCGGCGGAGGCTTCGGCGGCGGCGCACCGGCCGGCGGCGGCTTCGGCGGCGGCGCCTCCGACCCGTGGGGCGGCCAGCCCTCCGGCGGCGGAGGCTGGGACACGCCTGACAGCAACGAGCCCCCCTTCTGATCCGGCGCTGACCGGAGCGGAGGGCCCACGGCTCATCCACACCACATCCACCATCCCGCAGGATCACCTGCGGGCTCCGATCCAGTGAAGGAGCACCACGATGGCAAAGGCTGACGTCAAGAAGCCGAAGCCCAAGGCGAACCCGCTGAAGGCTGCAGACATCACGGTCATCGACTACAAGGACACCGCCCTGCTGCGGAAGTTCATTTCCGACCGAGGCAAGATCCGTGCGCGCCGCGTCACCGGCGTGACCGTCCAGGAGCAGCGCAAGATCGCCCAGGCGATCAAGAACGCTCGTGAGATGGCCCTGCTGCCGTACTCCGGCGCAGGCCGCGGCTGATCCTCAGACTGTCTGGGAAGGAAAGGAACACAGATATGGCAAAGCTCATCCTGACTCAGGAAGTCACCGGTCTGGGTGCCGCGGGCGACGTCGTCGACGTCAAGGACGGCTACGCGCGCAACTACCTGCTGCCGCAGGGCTACGCGATGGCGTGGACCAAGGGCGGCGAGAAGGACGTCGAGCGGCTCCGTGCGGCTCGTCGCGCCCGGGAGATCGAGACCGTGGAGGAGGCCCGCGCCGCGGCTGAGAAGCTGCAGTCGGCTCAGGTCACCATCCCGGTGAAGGTCGGCGAGAACGGCCGCCTGTTCGGCACCGTCGGCCCGGCCCACGTGGCCCAGGCCGTCGAGTCCGCCGGCCTCGGCTCGATCGACAAGCGCACAGTCGAGATCCCGCAGCGGATCAAGGCCCTCGGCGAGTACACCGCCACGGTCAAGCTGCACGCGGACGTCACCGCCTCGCTCGACCTGCAGGTCGTCGCGGAGAAGTGATGCGACGGGCCCGCCGGCGACTGCGGTGAGGGCCCGGCCCGCCCATACGCCTCGGGCCCCGGAAGGATCCGTCCTTTCGGGGCCCGAGGTGTGTCCGGACGGGGTGCGCCCGGGCGGCATGACGTGCGGGATCGGATCGCCGGGCGTCCGGCAGAATCACGACGTCGCCCGCCGAGCCGGCGCCGGTCGGCCGGGGCCGCGCGGCCGTCCGCGGGCGGACGGCGCCGTGATTCCCTTCCCATCGCCGGACGCTCGGCGATCCGATGCTGTGTTCCGCCCGATCCTCGCGCGCCGCGCTGACCATCCGGCCGGCATCGAGCCGGTCCGGCGGATCGTCATGCTGCGGCCCGCGGCGTGCGCGAGGCCTCGTCGGCCTCGCCGCCGTCACTCGCACGACGGCGTGACTGCCGCCGTCGACTGCCGGCCGGTAGGGCTGGCCTGCGACCGGGCTCGGAGGACCGACGGTCACCGGTCGGGCGACCGCCGCACTCCCGAGACCGAGCCGGTCAGTGCAGCCGGTCGGCAGGTGGGCGGATGCACGCCGAAGAAGTCAGCCAATACCCGCCCTGCGAGTGGGGGATGTCAGACACCATATGGCGCGTCCGTGAGACTGGCAACAGGTCGCCGGGGCAAGCTTGTGGAGAACGTGTGAAGTGTGCGGCGTGTCCTGTGCACAACCCTGGGGACCCGCTGTGGACATTCATCCCCACCATCCCCAGTCGTGCTTCTGACCTGGGGCGACGTAGCGACACGCCTGTGAATTCAGGATTTCTTCCCGTGGATGGAGCCGTGGAGGACAGCCCTTGCCGTGCCGTCCGCAGAGGGTGTATAAGCCCTTGAGGCGTCCGATCTCCACAGACTCTCCACACGCTGGGGCAGAGGCGTCGCGCCGGAGAGCGCGCCCCAGGTCAGCCACCGAGAGGTGGACCCCGCTGACGCCGCCAGGGTGGAATAGCCGACGGGGGAGAGGTGTTGAGAAGCACTGGATGATTCAAATCTGAAATATTCGACGGCGGCCCCGCCGTCGACACTCAGCCTGCGAGGCAGCCGGCGGACCCGGCTCCTCCCCATCACGTCAGGAGCGGACATGCAGTTCGGAATCTTCAGCATCGGCGATGTCACCCCGGACCCGACCACGGGTCGCACCCCCACGGAGCACGAGCGGATCAAGGCCATGGTCGCGATCGGGAAGAAGGCCGAGGAGGTCGGCCTGGACGTCTTCGCGATGGGCCAGCACCACAACCCGCCCTTCGTCGCCCCGGCCAACCCGCCGATCCTCATGGCCCACCTCGCCGCCCAGACCGAGCGCATCCGGTTCTCCACGGCGACCACGCTGATCACCACCACTGATCCGGTGCGGCTGGCCGAGGACTACGCCTATGTCCAGCACCTTGCCGACGGTCGGGTGGACCTCACGCTGGGCCGCGGCAACACCGGCCCGGTCTACCCCTGGTTCGGCAAGGACATCCGCGCCGGCATCCCGCTGGCGGTGGAGAACTATGCGCTGCTGCACCGGCTGTGGCGGGAGAACGACGTCGACTGGCAGGGCCGCTTCCGCACGGCGCTGCAGGGCTTCACCGCGACGCCGCGGCCGCTCGACGACGTGCCGCCCTTCGTCTGGCACGGCTCCATCCGCAGTC
Source organism: Nesterenkonia halobia (assembly GCF_039536005.1). Classification (NCBI taxonomy): domain Bacteria; kingdom Bacillati; phylum Actinomycetota; class Actinomycetes; order Micrococcales; family Micrococcaceae; genus Nesterenkonia; species Nesterenkonia halobia. The sequence goes on from NZ_BAAAYG010000003.1 coordinate 340,115, forward strand.
CGGAGATCGCCGAGCAGGCCGCGTACTACGGCGACGGCTTCTTCCACAACAACATCTTCTGGAACAAGGAGCACACCGGACGGATGATCGAGATGTACCGGCAGCGGTACGAGGAGTACGGCCACGGCTCCGCCGACCAGGCGATCGTGGGGCTCGGCGGGCAGGTGTTCATGCGGCGCAACTCCCAGGACGCCGTCCGCGAGTTCCGCCCGTACTTCAACAACGCCCCGGTCTACGGCGGCGGGCCGTCTCTCGAGGACTTCACCGAGCAGACCCCGCTGACCGTCGGCAGCCCCGAGCAGGTCATCGAGCGCACGCTGAGCTTCCGCGAGTACGCCGGCGACTATCAGCGTCAGCTGTTCCTCATGGACCACGCGGGCCTGCCGCTGAAGACGGTGCTCGAGCAGCTCGACATGCTCGGTGAGGAGGTCGTGCCGGTGCTGCGGCGGGAGGTCGCCGCCCGCGCGCCGGAGACCACTCCCCAGGCCCCGACCCACGAATCGCTGGTGCTGCGCCGCCGCGAGGGGAAGGACCCGGTGCCCGGCGGCGTCAAGGCCGCCGGCGGACAGGGCTGAGCCGGGTCTGATCCGGGTCTGAGCCGCCTCCGGGCCGGGACGCGCGGCGCGTGGATCCGGCCGGCCCGCGCCGCCGTCGTCCGTCCGAACATCGGGCGACGACGACGGCGCGGGCCGCTGCGGCGGAGCGCCCATCCCGGCGGCGTCCACGCCGGGACGCCGCGGTCGGTCGCCGGGGCGTAGTCTGGGGCCGAGGCCTGCCCATGAGGCCCGCAGGCGGCTCCGGCGGCTTCGCGCAGGCGCCATGACCGAGCACGATGACCAGCTGGACGAGGTGAGCAGCAGCGTGGAGACGATCTCCGTCGACGGCGCGACGCTGGCCTGCGAGCTCAGTCGTCCCGCCCGGGGAGCAGGCGGCGCCGGCGGCGAGCACCTCGCTCCCGTGGTGCAGCTGCACGGACTGACCTCCTGCACCGCCCGGGCGGGCGAGTCCGGACTGGACATGGCCGGGCAGCTGGTCGAGCGCCGGGTGCTGCGCTGCGACGCCCGCGCCCACGGGGCCTCGACCGGCCGTCCCGTCGCCGCCGACCACACCTGGCCGCGCCTGGCCGAGGATCTGCTGACGGTGCTGGAGACGATGCTCCCCGGCGAGGCCGTCCACGCCGTCGGCCCCTCCATGGGCGCGGCGACGCTGCTGCACGCCGCGCTGGCCGAGCCCGAGTGCTTCGCCTCGCTGACGCTGCTGATCCCGCCGACGGCCTGGGAGACCCGCGCGGCGCAGGCCGAGCAGTACCGCCGCACCGCCGCCGTCGTCGAATCCCGCGGCGTCGACAGCTTCGTGCGCGCCCGTGCCCAGACCGCGGCCCCGCCGGCGCTGGCCGGCCGTCCCCGCCGCGAGCAGCCCGCCGTCCCCGCCGAGCTGCTGGGCTCGGTGCTGCGCGGCGCGGCCGACTCCGACCTGCCCGACCCGGAGCGGATCGCGGCGCTGGAGATCCCCACGCTGCTCCTGGCCTGGACCGAGGACCCGGCACATCCGGTCGCCACCGCCGAGCGGCTGCACGAGCTCCTCGAGGACTCGCGGCTGGCGGTCGCGGCGACTCCCGAGCAGCTGGACGCCTGGCCGGCGCGGGCCGCCGAGCATGCGGCCGCCCATGAGCCGGGCGCGCCGCCGTCGTCGTCCGCGTCCGGCGGGCCGCGCGCCGCCGGCAGAGCCCTGCACAGCCCCTCCGGCGCGGGCGCGGCGTCCTGGCGAGGGTGACATGATGGAGGGTGCCGCCGATCCGGCGGCGTCGCTGTGCGACGACTGTCCGCTGAACGACCCCACGGAGGACCACCGGTGAGCTTGGAAGCCTACGACGCCGCCCCGGCCGGCATGGAGGCCCGCACTCCGCCGCAGGACATGGTGGCCGAGCAGTCCGTGCTCGGCGGCATGATGCTGTCCAAGGACGCGGTGGCCGACGTCGTCGAGGTCCTCAAGGGCCATGACTTCTACCGTCCGGCCCACGAGCTGATCTACGACGCGATCGTCGACCTCTACGGCCGCGGCGAGCCCGCCGACGTCGTCACGATCTCCGACCACCTGACCAAGCGCCAGGAGCTGCAGCGCGCCGGCGGCCCGGCGTATCTGCACAACCTCGCCCAGTCGGTGCCGACGGCGGCGAACGCGGCCTTCTACGGGGAGATCGTGCGCGAGCGGGCGATCCTGCGGCGGCTGGTCGAGGCCGGCACGAAGATCGCGCAGCTCGGCCACACCGCCGACGGCGAGGTCGAGAGCATCGTCGACGAGGCCCAGGCGGAGATCTACAACGTCGCCGAGAACCGACAGAGCGAGGACTACGTCGCGCTCTCCGAGGTGCTGGTGCCGACGATCGACGAGATCGAGACCAACGCCAACCACGACGGCGGCCTGACCGGCATCCCGACCGGCTTCCGCGACCTCGACGACCTCACCCACGGCTTCCACGGCGGGCAGATGATCATCGTCGCCGCGCGTCCGGCGATGGGCAAGTCGACCCTGGCGCTGGACTTCGCGCGCGCCGCGGCGGTCACCAATGGGATGACGGCGGCGTTCTTCTCGCTGGAGATGGGGCGCAACGAGATCGCGATGCGTCTGCTCTCCGCCGAGGCGAAGATCCAGTTCCAGGATCTGCGCAAGGGCGACATCCGCGACGACGACTGGGACAAGATGTCGCTGGCGGTGGACAAGCTCAACGAGGTGCCGCTGTTCATCGACGACTCGCCGAACATGTCGCTGATGGAGATCCGCGCGAAGTGCCGGCGACTGAAGCAGAAGAACAACCTCAAGGTCATCGTGCTCGACTATCTGCAGCTGCTCTCCTCCGGCAAGCGCGTCGAGTCCCGCCAGCAGGAGGTCAGCGAGTTCTCGCGAACGCTGAAGCTGCTGGCCAAGGAGCTCGACGTGCCGATCGTCGCGCTCTCTCAGCTGAACCGCGGGTCCGAGCAGCGCACCGACAAGCGCCCGCAGGTCTCGGACCTGCGCGAGTCCGGCTCGATCGAGCAGGACGCGGACATGGTGCTGCTGCTCCACCGCGAGGAGGTCTACGACAAGGAGTCCCCGCGCGCCGGCGAGGCCGACATCATCGTCGCCAAGAACCGCAACGGGCCCACCAAGGACATCGTCGTCGCCTTCCAGGGCCACTACGCCCGCTTCCAGGACATGGCCCAGGACCTGTAGGCGGGGTGCGGGTCGAGGCTCCCCGGGGCATCGCGGCATCGCGGCACTGCCCGGCGTCGCCGCCCTGTGCATCGAGTGGCGGCTCCCCGCAGCATCTCCCCGACGACACGCCGTGTCGCGAGGGCAGATCGCGCTGGGAGCCGCCACTCGATCTATGGCGGGACCTCTGCCGCGAGGTGTCACGTCCTCGCCCAGATCTCACGCCTTGGCCCGGACGTGACATCGCGGCGAGGACGTGACAGCCGGGCCGGGACGTGCCGCGGAGCCGCCGGTCGATGCCAGCAACGGGGCCGGCGGCCTACGCTGGCAGGACTATGACAGACCTGCCGCTGCTCGTCCTCACCGCCGCGCAGGGCGCCTCGGGCGACGACGTCGTCGCCCCCTGGTGGCTGCGCATCGGGCTGATCGCCGCCGGGATGCTGGCCCTGGCGGCGATCATCGCGCTGATCCAGGCCCGGCACCGCCCGGCGCGGGCGGTGACCTGGACTGTGGTGATCTTCTGCGTGCCGATCCTCGGGCCGCTGGCGTACTTCGTCGTCGAGACGGTCCGCTACCGCCGCGACCACCCGCGCACGCGACGCGGCCGGGCGGAACGGTCGGTCACCGAGGAACACGACGACGCGGGGGACGGACAGTGACAGGCGTCCCGACGAGAGGCGCCGTCGACCGCGTTCCGCGACGTGCCGTCACGCGCAGCGGGCCGGCAGCACTCGCCCCGTGGGGGAGCGGCCGGTAGCTTGCGTGCCATGGGCACTGTCACCGCTGTCGTGGGCACCGACGCAGTCTCCCGAGCGGCCCGGGCGATGATTCCGGGGCAGGAGCCAGACTATGCCGACGAATTCGTCCTCGTCCCGAAGGATTCCGCCGTCGCGAGTGCCGAGGCCTGGGCGCGGGCTCTCTTCGGGGACACCCCTGACCGTGGGCAGCTCCTCATCTTCCGTGGTCTGCTGCGTCTGCATCTGGCGCGGACCGCGTCGCCGGACACCGTGGTCGGTTTCGCCGTCGTCGATCGGGCGGACGGGGCCATCCGTCTGCAGGCCTCCTCGGACTTCCTGCGTTGCCACCTCATCGTCCGTGCCCGCCCGGATCGGATCGTGCTGACGACGGCGATGAAGTACACCGGCCGTCGCGCGGCGCTGATCTGGACGCCGCTGGCGGCCATCCATCGTCGGCTGGCCCCGGGGCTCCTTCGGGACGCGGAGGGGGAGATGGGGGCGGTGGAGCAGTCGGATGCGTGAGCTGCCCTGGGCGTGGGGCCCGCGGCCGACGGCGGAGAGCCTGACCGTGCTCCCGCGAAGCTCTCAGGACCGGCTCGTGACCCGTGCGGTGGTCTCGACAGCGGCCCCGGACACGCTGTTCCTGTGGATCTGTCAGCTGCGCCGCGCTCCGTACAGCTACGACTGGATCGACAATCTCGGGCGGCGCAGTCCGAGGCGGCCCGATCCGCGGTGTCGGGAACTGGATCGCGGCCAGACGTTCATGAGGATCTTCACGCTCCTCGACGTGGTCCCGGGGCGATCGGTGACGCTGCGGATGACGTCGGGGACTCCCACGGCGCTCTTCGGCGCGATCACGCTGGTGTACCGTATCGAGACGCTGGTGGACGGGCGCTCGCGACTGGTCGCGATGATGGCCGTTCCGCCGATCGGCCGCCGCGCCGCAGACCTGCGCCGACGGCTGCTGGTCTGGGGCGATCTGGTCATGATGCGCCGACAGCTTCGGCAGCTCGCCGCACTGGCCGAGGACTCCGAGGTCTCCGGCGCCGTCGACGAATGGTGATCTCCTGCGCTCACCGGTGCTCGGCGACGTCGATCTCCTCGGCCGGAGTCGTCTCCAGCAGCGGGATGAAGGTCCAGGCGTTCGGGCGGGAGCCGTCGACGTCGGTCAGTCCGTAGTGCTCGGCGAGCTCGTGGGAGCTGGTCGAGCGGGTGTTCCACGCCGCGCGCTCGGCGTCGGCGGCCAGAGCGGCGATCCCGCGGGCAAGCATCGTCGGCGTCTCCGAGATGACGAACTCGTAGGGCGGCATCGCCCCGGAGACCCCGCGGTTGGCCTCCGCGGCGGAGCGCCAGGTCTCCTCGGTGACGCCGAAGCCCTCGAGCATCATCTCCGAGCGCAGCCAGCCCGGCGTCACCGACACCGCCGTCCCGCCGTGGGTGGCCAATTCGTGACCCTCGGCGAAGGCCAGCCGATCCACGGCGGTCTTGGTGACGTCCAGGAAGACCGTCCCGCGGAAATGGTCGGCGTTGTAGTCCCGCGTCCCGTCGGTCACCTCCACCACCAGCCCGCCGGGCCGTCGGATCAGCAGCTCCAGCGCACGCTGGCTGGTGGTCAGATGCGTGAGGAATCCGGTGTCGAAGAGCCTCCGCCCGGCCTCGAGGTCGTACTCCCACAGCGGGACGTCGAACTCGACGTAGGCCTCGCCGCCGATGTCGTTGACCAGGATGTCCAGACCGCCCTGCTCGGCGTCGAGGCGCTCGATCAGCCCGCGCACCGCCTCGGGGTCCAGATGGTCGACGACGACCGGATGCGCGGTCCCGCCGGCCGCGGCGACCAGCTCGGCAGTACCCTCGATCATCTCGTCGCGCCCGTAGTCCGACGGAGCCCCGCGCGTGGAGCGGCCGGTGCAGTAGACGGTCGCGCCGGCACGGCCGAGCTCGACGGCGATCGCCCGGCCGGCGCCGCGGGTCGCTCCGGCGACCAGGGCGATGCGGCCGGCCAGGTCCGGCGTCGACGGCTGGGCGGCGGGTGCGGGATCCGCGGGATGGGGCTCGGTACGTGCGGTCATCGGATGCCTCCTCGGGGCTCATAGAAGTGTTGTGCCGGCGAGTCTGCCGCCGATCCACGACAACCGGTGTCGGGAATCTCTAGGATTCCTCGTATGCGGACCTCACGGCTGATCGCGGTGCTCATGGAGCTCACCCGGCTGCGCCGCACCACCGTCGCCCGACTGGCCGACCGGCACGGCGTCTCCGAGCGCACCGTCCAGCGGGATCTGGTCGCGCTGCAGGAGATCGGGGTGCCGCTGTGGACGCGCACCGGCCCGGCCGGCGGCGTCGGGCTGGTCGAGGGCTGGCGCTCGCCGCTGACCGGGATGACCGGCGCCGAGGTGCAGGCCCTGCTGATCGGCGCGGCCGGCGCGGGCGAGCTCGGCCTGGCCGCGGAGTTCGAGGCGGCCCGGGCGAAGATGCTCGCCGCGAGCCCCGGGGCGGCGGGTGCTGAGAACGACGGCGCGGCGGCCGGTGCAGCGGCGCGGGCGGCCGAGCGCGTCCACATCGACCACGGCCGCTGGTTCACCGAGCCCGAGCGCCCGCCGGCGCTGCCCGAGGTCTCCCGCGCAGTGTGGCAGGACCGGCGCCTGTCGGTGCGCTACGAGCGCCCGGATCGTCCGCCGACGGACCGGCTGCTGGACCCGCTCGGCCTGGTGCTGAAGACCGACCGCTGGTACCTCGTCGCCGCTCACCGCGGCACAGTGCGCACCTATCGGCTCTCGCGGATCCTCGACGCCGTCGTCCGCGAGGAGCCGTGCCGGCGCCCGGAGGGCTTCTCGCTGGCCGAGCACTGGCGGGCGGCGCGGGCCGAGTTCGAGGCCTCGGTGTTCCACCTGCGGGTGCGGCTGGCGATCCCGGAGTCCTCGGTCCCGGCGCTGCGCACTGCGCTGCCCGGCGTCGACGTCGACGGTGCTCTGGAGCACCCCGCCCGCCGCAGTATGACCGACGACGACGACGGCGAGCGGCTGGAGCTGGAGCTCACTGTCGAGCGCGCGGACATCGCCGCCGCCCAGCTGCTGGCCGTGCCCGGCGTCGAGGTCCGCGCCCCGGAGCATCTGCGCGAGACGATGCTCGCCCGCGGCCGGGATGTGGTGGCCCGGCACGCGCCGCAGCGATGAGCGGCGTTCCAGACCCGCCGGACCCGGCGCGGCTCCTCCCTCGCCCGTCGAGTGGCGACTCCCAGCAGTATCTGCCCCGGCGACACGGCGTGTCGGAAGGGAGAAGGCCCTGGGAGCCGCCGCTCGATGCCGGCGGGAGGGCAGGACTCCAGCTCAGAGCCCGCGCAGCACCTCATCCAGCACGTCGGGCTCGTCGGTGATGATCCCGTCGACGCCGTTGTCCACCAACGTCTCCATCCGCGCCGGGTCGTTGACCGTGTAGACCAGAGTCTCCATGCCCAGCTCGTGCACCCGGTCGACGAACTCCGGCGTCGCCACGCTGTGATGCGGGTTGATCTGGTCGGCCCAGGAGGAGAACTCCTCCATCTGCGCGTCGGTGGGCTCGCCGAGCAGCCCTGCGGTGACCTGCGGCAGCTGCTGGTCGAACGCGGCCATGAACTCCCAGTCGAAGGACTGCACGACCAGCCGGCCGTTCGCCGTCGTCGAGGGCAGGTAGCCCGGCTGCGCCTGCAGCGCGGCCACCAGGTCCTCACTGATGCCCGGGTAGAGCGCCGGCGACTTCATCTCCAGCAGCAGCCCGGACGCCGAGGGACGCAGCACGTCCAGCACCTCCTGCAAGGTCGGGATGCGCTCGCCGGCGAACTCCGCGGACTTCCAGGAGCCGGCGTCGAGCTGCTTGAGCTCGGCCAGCGTGAAGTCGCCGACCTGGTAGGACTCCCGGTCCGGGAAGACCTGTTCGACGTCGGTGGTCCGGGTCAGGTCGACGTCGTGGATGACCACCAGCTCGCCGTCGGCGGAGCGCTGGACGTCGATCTCCACATAGTCGGCGCGGTCGGCGATGCCCTCCTGCACGGCGGCGAGGGTGTTCTCCGGGGCCTCGGCGCTGGAGCCGCGGTGGGCGACTTCGGTCACCGCGACTTCGGCGGGGCGTCCGTCCTGTGCGGACGCGGCCGCCTGGGCGGGCGCGGCATGGGCGGCGGTGGGCACGGAGATGAAGGCGACGGCGGCGAGGCCGGCCAGGACATGGGTGCGACGGTCGGTCACGATGCTCCCTCTCGGGTCGAACGCGGGGATGGCCGTCGCCGATCCTCCTCGATGCAGGTGGCGACGGCGCGACGGCGAGTCGGCCGGCAGATGACCAGGCGGTGAGCCCGGCCGATAGGATCGGGGTGTGACGACTGAGACGACGCCTGAGACCTCCTCCGCCCCGCCCCGCCTGGTCGCCTTCGACATCGACGGCACTCTGCTCGACTCGACGAAGCGGCCCCAGCCGGGCACGCTGCGGGCGCTGGACGGGCTGCGCGCTGCCGGCACGCGCATCATGCTCGCCTCCGGCCGGCCGATCCCCGGGCTGCGGGCGCTGGCCGAGCGCTGCGGACTGGGCGAGGACCTCATCCTCGCCGGTCTCAACGGGTCGGTGGTCGTCGACCAGGCCTCCGGCGAGGAGCTGGCCCGGCATCCGGTCGACCCGGCGCTGGCCGAGCCGCTGATCACCTGCGGGCTCGAGCACGGGGTGCTGATCATGCTGCCGCACGACGACGAGCTGGTGGTCGGCGACGACGCCCACCCGCAGGCGATCCACGAGGCCGCCGGCAACGGGCTCGCGCTGCGTGCGGTCGACGACGTCGCCCGGCCCGGCCTCGACCCGACCAAGATCCTCTTCTGCGCCGAGCGCGCCGAGCTGGAGGTGCTCGAGGCCGCGCTGCGGGAGCGCTTCGCCGAGCAGATCGAGCTGACGTATTCCTCGCGGATCTACCTGGAGGCGACCGTCTCGGGAGTGGACAAGTCCAGCGCGCTGACCGACTTCTGCCGCGCCGAGGGGATCGCAGTGCAGCAGACCATGGCCTTCGGCGACAACGGCAACGACGTGACCATGCTGCGCACCGCCGGCGTCGGAGTGGCGATGGGCAATGCGATCGCCGAGACGCGCGAGGCCGCCGACGTCGTCACCGCGACCCACGACGACGAGGGCATCGCCCGGGTGCTGGGCGCCTGGGTCGACGTCGGGGAGCTGGCCCCGGCGGCGAGCTGACCGGCCCTCGGAGGTCCACCTCAGCGGCTTCTGTCGGGCGGGGCCGCACCTCTTGCCACGGGAGCCTGCGGCTGTGAGTGTGAGGAGCGGAATGTGATACACATCATCCTCAGCGAAGCAGGAGTCCAGCCATGAGCAGCTCGAACCGCATCGTCACCTATAAGTCGCCCGGCGAGGTGGAGGTCCAGTCGATGGACTATCCCTCTCTGGAGATCCCCGGTCAGGTGGCGGACCACTTCGGCATCCCGAAGAAGGCTCCGCATGCCGTGATCCTGAAGGTCGTCACCAGCAACATCTGCGGCTCGGACCAGCACATGGTCCGCGGCCGCACCACCGCCCCGGTCGGCCAGACCCTGGGCCACGAGATCACCGGCGAAGTCGTCGAGACCGGCGAGGACGTGCTCTTCGTCGGCGAGGGCGACATCTGCTCGGTGCCGTTCAACATCGCCTGCGGCCGATGCCGGATGTGCGACGAGGGCAAGACCGGCATCTGCCTGAACGTGAACCCGGCCCGCGCCGGCGCCGCCTACGGCTATGTGGACATGGGCGGCTGGATCGGCGGTCAGGCCGAGTACGTGATGGTCCCCTATGCGGACTTCAACCTGCTGAAGTTCCCGGACCGTGATCAGGCTCTGGACAAGATCATGGACCTGACCATGCTCTCCGACATCTTCCCCACCGGCTATCACGGCGCCTACACCGCCGGGGTCACCACCGGATCGACGGTCTACGTCGCCGGGGCGGGGCCCGTGGGCTTGGCGGCCGCGCATTCGGCCCAGCTGCTCGGCGCCTCGGCGGTGCTGGTCGGCGACATGAACCGGGCTCGACTCGACCAGGCGGAGAGCTTCGGCTGCGTGGGCATCGACCTCAGCACCGACGGTGAGCTGGCCGACAAGATCGCCGAGGTGCTCGGCGCTCCCGAGGTCGATGCCGCGATCGACGCCGTCGGCTTCGAGGCGAGGGCTCATGGCGAGGGTGCCGGAGAGGCGCCGGCCACTGTGCTCAACGACTGCATGACCGTCACCACGGCCGGAGGAGGCATCGGCATCCCCGGGCTCTACGTGACGGGGGACCCCGGCGCGGTCGACGCCGCCGCCGAGGAGGGCACGATCGGGGTCCGGCTGGGACTGGGCTGGGCGAAGTCGCACACCTTCGCCACGGGTCAGTGCCCGGTGAAGTCCTACAACCGGCAGCTGATGAACATGATCCTGCACGACAAGGCCCAGATCGCCAAGGCGGTCAACGCCACCACCATCGACCTGGATGGTGCGCCGGAGGGCTACCGGGCGTTCGACGACGGCGCGGCGCGGAAGTTCGTCATCGACCCGCACGGCATGGTGCCGGGCCGCGCGGCGGCCTGAGGCCGACCGGCCGGCTCACTGCACGTCGGCCTCGGGCGGAGCGATGCTCACGTCCCGGACCGGGTCCACCGAGGCCACGCCGTCGACGGCGGCCAGGGCCTCGCGTCGGGTCCGGTCCGCCCGGCCGTGGATCATCCCGGCGGCGGGCAGCACCCGGTCGACGCGGAGGCCGCAGGCCTCCAGCGCTGCGGCCACCGCGTCGAGGGAGTCCGTCCGGGGATCGTCGACGGTGACGATCCAGGCGGTGGTCGGCTCGTCCTGTGCCATGGGGTCAGCGTAGCCCGGCCCGGCGGGTCCGCCCCAGGCCCGGGCGTCCGAGCGTGCCCGGGCGCCGCTCAGGTGGCCGGACCCTCGGTGGAGTCCTCGACGGGGTCCTCCGCAGGGGCCTCGGCGAGCTGCTCGACAGGCGGCACGACGGTCAGCCCGGAGCCGACGTCGAGCGAAGGCAGGTCCAGCCGCACCGCTTCCTGGACGATCGCGGCCCACAGGGCGCGGCCGCGCAGTCCGGTGCTCTCGGCCAGCAGGGCGGCGACGCCGGCGACGTGCGGCGTCGCCATCGAGGTCCCGCCGATCGTGCGGTGCTGCTGCTCGCCGGCCCAGGAGGAGAAGATCTCCACGCCGGGCGCGGCGACGTCGACCTGCCCGCCGCGCCGGGGCAGCGTCCGGGCCGAGAAGTCGGCGATGCCCAGCTCGGCGTCGAGAGCCCCGACGGCGAGCACGAAGGGGCTGTTGGCCGGGGCTCCGACGAATCCGGGGTCGCCGGCGGAGCGGGAGGCGTTGTTGCCCGCGGCGGCGACGATCAGCGAGCCCTGCTCCAGCGCCCGACGCCCGGCGGCGACATAGGGCGGGTGGACCTCGCGGACGTCGGATCCCAGCGACATCGAGATCACCGCACACTCCTGCTGCAGCGCCCAGTCCAGTCCGGCCAGGATCGAGGCGTCCGATCCGCCGCCGTCGGCGCCGAGCACCTTGCCGGCGAAGATCTCGGCCGCCGGTGCGACGCCGTAGCCGCGCACCGTCCCGGCGGTGCGCGGGCCGCAGGCGGTGCCGATGCAGTGGGTGCCGTGCCCGTGGCCGTCCTCGGGGCCTTCGCCGTCGATGAAGGATTCGGCGGTGACCCGGCGGTCGCGGAAGTCCGGGTGGTCCACGGCGAAGCCGGTGTCCAGGACGGCGACCGAGACTCCGGCCCCGGTGGCTGCGGAGGCGACGGCGCGCACGGCCTGCAGCCCCCAGGTGTGCTCGGCGGTGTCGGCGAAGGGCGGACCTGCCGGGTCGGCCGGAGCGGTCGAGTCTGCGGCGTCGCCCGGCCGGTCCAGCGCCTGGTACGTGCGTTCGGGCAGCAGGGTCAGCGGGCGCCGCCGCTGTCGGCAGCGCAGCCGCAGCCCTTCCAGGCGGTCGTCGTCGCGCTCGACGACGGCCACGCCCAGCCGCGGATAGTAGCCGACGACGCTCAGCCCTTCGGCGGCCAGCATCTCGGGGACCTCGCGGTGGCGGACGTCGACGTCGTCGGTGTCGACGACGACGAGCCACCGCCCGGTCTCGGCGGTCGACGTCGGGCCTGGGGTGGTGGGTGCAGCGTCCATGGGGCGTGCCTCCTGCTGGTCGGGGCGGGGGCGGCGGGACGGATCGGCCGTCGATGTCCGTCATGGTCACAGCCTAGGAGTCGCCGGGGACACACGGCAGGCCCCATGCGCGCGGACGGCCCGGATCGCCGCCCGACGGGTCAGATGGTCAGGCCGGCCACCTGGTCGAGGAAGAGGAAGCCGACGGCGCCGTAGATCAGTCCGATCCACAGCGCGTGGGTCATGCTGCGCCAGAAGCCGCCGGTGGCCACCAGCAGGCCGAAGGCCGGCGGCACGCAAGCCAGCACGTAGCCGGCGACCAGGAACCACAGCCCGGTCAGCTCGCCCATGGTGATCATGTAGGTGCCGACGCCGATGGTCCAGACCATCGTGAACTCGAAGAGCAGCGCGCCCAGCACGACGGTGATCACCACCGCCCACAGCCAGCGGGCCCAGCGCATGCCCGAGCCGCGTCCGGCGGGTCTCGAGGTGGAGCTCGACGCTGACCTCGACGCCGACGTCGAGGAGGCCTTCGACGCGGTCTTCGCGGGGCGGGATCTCTTCGGCGCGCTCATCGTCAGTCAGGGTATCGCGGGCGGGTGCGGCTCAGCCCGGCGGCGCGGGCAGCAGCGTCGTCCCGGCGACCAGGAGGCAGCAGAGCGCGGTGATCCAGGGAGTGTGCGCCAGGGCGCGCCGCACGCGCAGCGTGCCAATCAGCAGGCCCAGGAACACCGGGACTGCAGTGAGGACGGCGGCCAGCACGATCATCGCGACGGGCAGGTCGGCCGCCGGTCGCCCCTGACGCACGGCGAACAGCACGATCTCCGCCAGTCCGCGGACTGTCGGGTAGACCAGGATGCCGCCCATCAGCCAGACGCCGAAGCCCATGGCGCGACGCGCGGCCTGCGGCGCCGGGCCCGGGTCGCGGGCGTCGGCGCGGGAGGCGGTGCGGGGCGTCATCGAGGCCCCTCGCGGCCGGCGGCCGCACTGATCATCATGACCGGCGACTCTAGCGCCCGGCGCTGGGCGTCTGCTGGACGATCGATGGAGGCTTCCTCCGCGTCCGGGTGCGGGGACGCGGTCCGCCGCAGGCCGTCGTCAGTGCAGCGCGGCGCCGGGGTGCTCGACGTCGGGCCGGTCGTCCAGCGAGGCGGCGAGCAGCAGGTCCACCGCCTCGACGGCCTGCTGCAGGCTCACCGGGCAGTCCGCCTCGCGCAGCGACGGCACGTGGACGAAGCCGCCGCGGACCGGCGCGGGCGCCGCGGCGTCGTACGGCTCGGCCTGCCCGCCGCGGAGCCGGTGGAGCAGCCCGTAGAGGACCTCGTTGCAGACGAAGCTGCCCGCGCTCAGCGACAGCTGCACCGGGATCTGAGCCGCGGTGATGCGGGCATGGGCGGCTTTCAGGCGCAGCGTGCTGAACAGGGCGGGCGCGCCGTCGTCGACGATCGGCTCGTCCACCGGCTGGGCGCCGGCATTGTCCGGGATGCGGGCGTCGCGCAGGTTGAGGCCCACCCGCTCCAGCCGGACGGCGTCGGTGCCGCCGGCCAGGCCCAGGCTGATGACGACGTCGGGCGCGACGGCGGCGATCGCGGCGTCGAGGGTCTCCAGCGCGGCCTCGTGGACCACCGGCAGCCGGTGGATGTCGACGGTCAGGCCGGTGTGCTCGGTCTGGGCGATGAGGCGACCGTCGGCGGCGCGGGCGGCCAGCTCCTCGGCGGCGTCCCAGGACGGGTTGTGGTCGGCGCCGCCGAAGGGATCGAAGCCGGTGATCAGCGCGGTGGTCATCGGCGCCGACGATACCGGAGGGGCGGCGTCGCGGGCGTGGTTCAGGGGCCAGGGCCGGCGTCATGACGATCAGCCCGCGGAGAGGATCTGTCCAGCCGACGGCGTGACAGAGGGTCTAGTGTGGAGCGGAGGCCGGCACGGCCCCCGTCGACCCGAATGAGGTAGTTCCATGTCCAAGAAGCTGCTGAGCAGTGCGGCGATGCTCGCGCTGGTGCTGGGCCTGAGCGCCTGCGGCGATTCCGGAGACTCCGGCGAGGGCTCCGAGGCGAACGCCAGCTCGTCCTCGAGCCAGTCTGCTGGACCCGAGCCCGACCTGTCCGACGTGCCCGACGTGGTGGCCACGGTCAACGGCGAAGAGATCTCCAAGGATGATTTCGAGACTCGCTACCAGCCCGCCTTCCAGAGCAGCGCCCAGCAGGCGCAGATGCAGGGTCAGGAGCTGCCCGAGGAGCAGCGGAAGCAGATGCAGGCCCAGGTCGCCACGCAGATGATCGACACGGAGCTCGCGCTCCAGGAGGCGAAGGACCGGGACCTGGAGGCGTCCGACGACGAGATCGAGGCGCAGCTGAAGGAGGCTGCCGAGCAGCAGCAGCTGAGCTCCGTGGACGAGCTGATGTCCACTGCCGAGGAGCAGGGCGTGTCCGAGGAGTTCCTGCGCGGCAATGCGGAGGACAGCGTGCTGCTGGAGAAGCTGGCCGAGGACCTGGGCTACGAGGAGCCCACCGAGAAGGAGCTCAAGGAGGCCTACAAGCAGCAGAAGCAGCAGATGGAGTCGCAGATGGAGGCCCAGCAGTCGCAGGGCTCGGGCGGGTCCAGCAGCGCTCCTGAGGTCCCCTCCTTCGAGGATCAGCGCGACTCCATCGAGAAGGAGCTGACCCAGCAGAAGCAGAACGAGGTTCTGGTCGCTGAGGTGAAGAAGCTCAAGAAGGACGCTGACATCGAGAACGAGCTCGAGGTCGAGGAGCCGGACAGCTCCGGCTCGCCCTCGGAGAGCTCCAGCGGGGACGGCTCGTCCTCGGAGGGCTCCGGCGAGGAGTGATCTCCCCAGTCGCCGCCGGCCCGGACAGCGGGTGACGGCGGCCGACCGACGAAGAGATCGACGCCGAGCGGGCGGGGTGCGCAGGATGCGCGCCCCGCCCGCTCGTGTGCTTGGACTGCCGCTTTCCAAGCCATTGTTGGGTTCAGCCTCAGTCCCCGACGCGTCAGAGTCTGAAATTCTGAGTCATCCCCGCTGTGCCGGGGAGCTGCACGACCGGAGCCTCTTCGGCGGCTACGAATCCGGGCCCCTGTATATGCGGGGACCACAGTCCGCTGCCCGGTGGCCAACGGACCTCAGGCGACTCAACCCCGCGTATGCGGGGAGCACCTCGACTTGCCGGCGGCGACCGCGTCGCGGACCGGCTCATCCCCGCGTGTGCGGGGAGCACATCCAGGTCGACGACACCGAGGCCATCCGAAGCGGCTCATCCCCGCGTGTGCGGGGAGCACAGCCGAGAAAGGCGGGTGCCTGATGGAGATTCGGGCTCATCCTCGCCGAGGCAAGGCGAAGGGATCATCTCATGGCCACCTGGGCATCTCCTGGATCGCAGTCTTCGCGAGCAAGTCTGTCCGGTACCCTTCCTCCGACGGCCGTGCCCGCACCGGCGCGCCGTCGCCCCGCTCCGACGACCGGAAAGGCCGAGCATGCCCCTGGACCTCGCCGTCCTCGTCTTCGACCTCCTCGGCACCTTCGCCTTCGCGATCTCCGGGGCGCTGCTGGCGGTGCAGAAGGGCTTCGACGTCGTCGGGTCGCTGCTGCTGGCCAGCCTCACCGGTCTCGGCGGCGGGGTCATCCGCGACCTCCTTCTGGACCAGGGGGTGCCCAACGCCTTCGCCGAGCCGCTGTACCTGGTCCCGGTCGTGCTCGCCGTGCTCATCGTGCTCGTCGGGCTGGTCCATGAGGGGCGGCTGCACCGCACTCTGCTGGTCTTCGACGCCCTGGGGCTGGCCACCTTCTGCGTGATGGGCGCGACCATCGCCCACACCGCCGGGCTCAACCCGGTCGCCGCAGTGCTGCTGGGCGTGACCACCGCCGTCGGCGGCGGGGCGATGCGCGACGTCGTCGCCAACCGGGTGCCGCAGATCGTCGACCCCGACGGCGTCTACGCCACCCCGACCTTCCTCGGGGCCGGGCTGGCCGTGCTTCTGCTCGAGCTGGAGCTCTTCGGCGCTCCGGCCGCCGTCGCCGTCGCGCTGCTGGTCTTCGCGGCACGTCTGCTCGCCGTCGTCCGTGGCTGGCGGCTGCCGTTGGCCAGCATGCGCCCGGCCGACCGGCGGGCCGCCCGCGACGACGGCGCGGCAGCCGGCTGAGCCTGTCGCCGAGGCCGCCGTCGCTCAGGTGGCCCAGTCCACCGTGATCAGCGGGCCGGGAGAGTAGCAGCAGCGGGTGCCGGTGCTGCTGCGGGATCGCTCGGCGGGATGCTTCTTCGGGGCTGCCATGCTCCTCATCCTTCTGTGGAACCAGGGCTACTACCGGACCCGGGGCGATTCGCCCCGTCAGCCGTGGATGCCCGACTCCGAACCGACCAGCGGTCGATGAGATGGGTGAGGCTGAAGAGGATCGAGAGCGCCGCGCAGAGCGCGATGGCGACGACTGTGCTGTCGGTGCTCATGTCGGAGCTGAAGGAGTCGAACGCCCAGCTTGCGATGATGGCTGCCGCTCCAGCGGCGAGAAAGTACCTGATGCCCGAGGAGTCCATCTACATGTTCTCCTCGGGGTGCCCCTCGAACAGAAGGTCGGCGACGTCCCTGGTGGACATCCCGTCCTCGACGAGTGCCAGCGGATCCTTTTCCGGGGCCCTCCGGCTGGCGGATCTTCCCGCCGCGTGTGCGGCCTGCCCGACCGTGCCATTCAAGAGGGCGACGGCTCCGACGCCCGTTGAGGCTCGGAAGGCGGTCCGGCGATCCATGATTCCTCCAGGAACGAATGACTATGCCATGTCCGCGGAGTTATTCGGGTGTGACTCCCGCGCGCATCCAGGTATATCGACGGAGATGTTCCACGTCAACAGCAGGTACTCGGGCGGCGGGGTTGCTGGGCGTTCCGTCGACTCTGCGGACCACCCCGTCAGAGCGAGGCTCTGAGTGTAGACGGCCTCGTGTTCGAGCGGAGACAGCGTCCCCGCTCGGCGCTGACGGCGGCGTCGGTCCCGGCTCGTCCATGACGCCCCTCAGCGTGGGGGGCGTCATGGGATGCAGGGATGACAGGTGGGGAGTCCCGGGAATATGGTATACCAAAATAGTCGTTCGGCGGCGGCAGTCTGCCGCACGACGTCGTCCAGGAGAGGAGCGGGCCCATGGAGCCGGAGGCCGCGACGGGTCGTGCCGCGAATACAGGGCCGGAGCCCGCCACGGAGACTGGGCCGGAGCCCGCAGCACAGGCCGCGCGGCACGAGGCCTCGCCGGCGTCGTCCCGTCTCGGCGCGGTGCTCGCCGTGCTCAGCATCGTGCTGATGGCCGCCTGCCTGCGCCCGGCGGCGACCTCGCTGGGGCCGGTGCTCGCCGAGGTGGAGGCCGCCTTCGGGCTGCAGGGGTGGCAGGCCGGACTGCTGACCGCGCTGCCCGGCGCCGCCTACGTCGTCTTCGGCGCCGTGGCCTTCCTGGTCCTCCGCCGCCTGGGCATGTTCCGGGCGCTGCTGCTCTGCGTCGTCGCCATCGCCGTCGGGCTGCTGGTGCGCGTGCTCGGCGACAGCTGGGCGGCCTTCGCCGGCTTCACCACGCTGGCGCTGGCCGGCATGGCCATGGGCAACGTGGTCCTGCCGGTCTACGTCAAGGCGCGCTTCCCGACCGCGCAGACCCGTGCGGTCACCGTGTTCATGATGGCCCTGGGCCTCGGTGCGGCGCTGCCGACGCTGCTGACCGCCCCGGCGGCCGACGTGCTGGGCGGGTGGCGACCCGGGCTGGGCCTCTGGGCCGCGCTTCCGGTGCTCGCGCTGGTCGTCTGGCTCGCATTGCGCGGGCTCGGACCGACTCCCGACCTCGGCGCACGCACTCCGGCCTCCTCCGGCGCCCGGCCGCGGCCGATCACCGCCTCGCGCGGGGTCTGGGCGCTGACGCTGTACTTCGGCCTGCAGTCGCTGCACGCCTACGTGCAGTTCGGCTGGGCCGCGCAGATCTACCGCGACGCCGGCCTGGATCCGGTCACTGCCGGACTGATGGTCACCATCATCGTCGCCGGCGGCATCCCGGGCGGGTTCATCGCCCCGCAGATCGTCGCCCGCGGCCGGCACGTCCGGCCGGTGCTGGTCGGCTACGCGATCGCCGCGATGGGCGGCTATGCCGGCCTGCTGCTGGCCCCGACGACCCTGCCGTGGCTCTGGGCCGTCGGCCTGGCCGTGGGCGGCTTCTCCTTCCCGTCCGCGCTGGCGCTGATCACAGTGCGCACCCGCCGCCCCGAGGTCACCGCCCGCACCTCGGGCTTCGTGCAGCCGGTCGGCTATCTGCTCGCCGCCGTCGGGCCGCTGCTGCTGGGCGTGGTGCTCGAGGCCACCGGCTCCTGGGAGGTGCCGCTGGTCGCGCTGCTCGTGCTGGCCGGACTGATGGGGCTCGCCGCCTGGATCGCCGGCGCGCCGGGCAGCGTGGACGCGGAGCTGGAGCCGGTCCGGGACGCCGACGCAGCAGACGGCGTCGACGCCGCCGCAGAAGATGCCGACGTCGGGGGCCGGTGACGGCATGCCGAGCACGGCCTCTTCCTCTGCGGCCGAGTCGGAGACGACGCGGGCCGCGCGGACGCTGCGCGACCAGATCATCGACGGTGAGCGGGAGTCCGGCAGCCGGCTCGTCGAGCGCGAGCTGGCCGCCGAGCTCGGGGTCAGCCGCGTGCCGGTGCGCGAGGCGCTGCGTCAGCTGGTCGCCGAGGGGCTGGTGACGCCGCGGCCGCGCACCTGGGCGATCGTGCGCGAGTTCACCGAGGAGGACGTCGCCGAGATCGAGGAGCTGCGCGTCGCGCTGGAGAGCCTGGCGTTCACCGGCGCCGCGCGCCGGCACGACGCCGCGGGCCTGGAGCGGCTGCGCGCCGTCGTCGCCCGCGGCGAGACGGCCGCCGCCGCAGGGGAGGCCGTCGTCGCGCGGCGCGCCGCGGCGGACTTCCACGCCGCCGTCGTCGAGCTCGCCGGCAACAGGCACCTGCTGCAGCTGTGGGGGACTATCGACAGCCGCGTGCGCTGGATGCTCAGCCAGCACGTCGACCTCGTCGCCGTCGCCGAGGAGCATCGGCTGCTCTGTGAGGCCGTCGCCTCCCGGGACGAGGAGCGCGTGGCGGGGATGGTGCTCGACCATGCGCGGACCAGCCGGGCCGAGCATCGCCGACGCCGGGGCATCGAGCCGGAGTCCTGAGCCTTCGTCGCGATATGTCCCGGTGAAGCGTCACCAGCGCGGTGACTGATGGAGGAGAGACGGCGGTGTGCTGCGGGCCGGCGGCCTCGTCTGCCATCCGGCCCTGACGCGGCGATCACACACCTGATGTGCCGCTGGCTCCGGGCTGAGCCGTCCCGACTGACACTTCAGGTGTGCGATCGGAATCGCCGGCTTGCCGGGGGCGGGGAACCGCACCGCGCCGCGCCGCACCGGGCAGCTGAGCCTCAGTCCGCCCGCCACTGCGCGTGCAGCGTCTCGACCAGCCGACGGAAGTCTTCGGCCATGGGCGGGTCCGTCTCGTCCACCAGCCATTGCACCTGCAGCCCGTCCATCGCGGCGATGAGCAGCCGCGCGATGTGGTCGGCCGGCGTCTCGGCGACCAGCTCGCCGTCGGCGACGGCCTGCTCGACGGCGGCGGTGATGTTCTCCCGCACGTCGTGATGATGCCGGCGGAGCCAGCGCGTGGCCGGGTGGTCCGGCGTGACGGCCTCGCCGGAGAGCGCGGTGTAGAGCCGGACCAGCGTCTCCCGCTCCTCGTTCTGCCGCACGATGCCGACCAGCGTCTCGACGAAGCGCCACCCCTGCTCCGGTGTGGTGAGCAGGTGGGCGGTGTCCTGCTCGTCGCGGCGGTCGAGCACGGCGGCGAGCAGGTCGTCCTTCGTCGCGAAATGGTGCACCAGCCCGGTCTGGCTGATCCCCGCGGCCCGCGCCACCGCACTCATCGACACGCCGCGGTACCCCTGCTCGGCGAAGAGCTCCTCGGCGGCGTCGAGGATCTCGGCGCGGCGCTGGACGGAGTCGGCGCCGCGCGGCCTGCCGCTGGTGGCGCGGGGACGACGTGCGGCCATGGTCGGTGTCCTCATCACGGGAAGGGGCGGGGCCCCGGCGACAGGTGGTCGCCGGGCGGACTGGATGACCACTCTAACCGAGCATCCGCGGCCCGCCGGACTTCGACGGCGGGCCCGGTGGCGGGCCCGGTGGCAGGCCCGGTGGCAGGCTCGGTGGCAGGCCCGACGACGCCGGCCCGGGGAGGAGCCGCCATTCCTCCCCGGGCCGCACGAGGTCCCGGTCCGCCCTGCTCAGCCCAGGGGCAGCCGCGCCCGCACGTCGCCCAGCCCGCGGGCGACGAGCAGCTCGCCGCCGGTCAGCCGGGCCCAGGCGCCGGAGGCGGCGTCCCAGCGGCGGAACAGCCGCCGGTCGCAGGCGACCTCCACCGTGGCGGCGGCCCCCGCGGCGACGTCGACGCCCTGGTAGCCGACCAGCCGCACCGGCTGCCCGGCCTCGGCCGGCTGGAAGTAGACCTGCACCGTCTCGCGCGAGTCGCGGCCGCCGGTGTTGGCCACCGACACGCGCACCGAGGGCGCCGCGGCCGCGCCGGCCTGCTCGCCCGGCTCGACCAGCTCGGCCTCACCGTACTCCCAGGAGCCGTAGCCCAGCCCGTGGCCGAACCAGAACAGCGGTGCGTCAGCGTCGCCGGCGGCCCAGCCGCGGTGGCCGATGGCGGTGCCGTCGGCGTAGTCCAGGCCCAGGTCGTCGCCGGGCGTGGTGGACCAGGCCGGGGCGGCGCCGTCGGCGGCGGGGTAGGTGGTGACCAGCCGGCCGGTGGGCTCCAGCTCCCCGGAGAGCGCCGCGGCGATCGCATGGCCGCCCTCCTGGCCGGGCAGCCCGGCGATGAGCACGGCGTCGACGGCGTCGAGCCACGGCATGAGCACCGGGGTGGCGGCGTTGACCACCACGACGGTCTTCTCCGCGGCCGCGGCGACGGCGTGCACCAGGTCGTCCTGCCGACCGGGCAGCGCCAGCGTGGTCTTGTCCGCGGCCTCGGTCTCGTCCTCCTCGGTCAGCCCGACCACGACGACGGCGGTGCCGGCGCGCGCGGCGGCCGCGGCGGCGTCGTCGATCAGCTCATCGTCGCCGGGGCCGGCGGCGGAGGCGGTCAGCGTCAGCCGGCCGAAGGCTCCCATGGCCAGCAGATGCGACTCCTCGGAGAGGTTGAGCTCCGTGCGCGGCAGCAGCTTCTCCCGCCAGTCGACCGGCTCGAGGTCGGCGACGGCGGTGATCACCGAGTCCGCGGCCAGGTCCACGCGCCGGTCGAAGGCCGGCGGGCAGAGCATGCCCTCGCCCGGGTCGATGCCGGTGAAGGTGAGGTGCTCGGCGATCTGCTGCTCCTGACCGGCGGAGTCGGTGTGGTGCAGGGTCCAGCGGGCCGCGCCGACGGCGCCGAGGTCGGCCGCTCCGCCGGGATGGGCGAGGCGGGTGCGCAGGGTGACCCGCGCCGGCGTGCCGGTGAAGTCGTCGTCGAAGCCCAGCGAGAGGGAAGGCGTCGACGAGGTGCGCCGGCTGAGCACAGTGCCCTCGGCGTCGGTGATGGTCACTTCGAGGCCGGCCTCGCCGGTCTCCGGGTGGGTGAGCAGCGCCGCGTCGGCCTCCAGCGGGCGACGGCGCACCGCCGGGCCGTCGAGCACCGGCACCTCGGCGCCGAAGGTCGCGGCCACACCCTCGGCCACTGAGGCGTAGTAGGGGGCGTTGACCTGAGCCGAGCCGCCGCCCATGTCCTGGGTCTTCAGCGCGTGGCGGCCGACGACGGCCAGCGTCTCCGCGGTCAGCGCCTCGGAGGACCCGGCGGTCAGCGGCAGGGCGTCGCCGTCGTTCTTCACCACGACCATGCCGCGGGCGGCGAGCCGCTTGAGCTGCTCGGCGCGCAGGCTGGAGCCCGGGGCGGGGAAGGCCTCGTCGAAGGAGCGCACGCCGTCGCCGGTGTCCAGGCCGCCGGTGCGGTCGGCCAGACGCAGCAGGCGGGCGAGGTGGTCGTCGACCGTCGACTCGGCGACGCGGCCGTCGCGGACGGCGGCGACCAGGTGCTCGCCCCAGGGCCCGTCCGGGCCGGGCATGACCAGGTCCAGGCCGCCGTTCGCCGCCGGGGCGGTGCGCTTGGTGGCGAACCAGTCGCTCATGATCAGCCCGTCCCAGCCCCACTCGTCCTTGACGATGCGGTTCTGGACCTCGTCCTGCTCGGTGGCGGGCACGCCGTTGACGTCGTTGTAGGCGGCCATCATCGACCAGGCCCCGGCGTCCTCGACGGCCATCTCGAAGGGCAGCAGGTAGACCTCGCGCAGAGCCTCCTCGCTGACGCGGGAGTCCATGAAGTTGCGCAGCTCCTCGGACTCGTTGGCCACCAGATGCTTCAGGCAGGCCGCGGTGCCGGCGCTCTGCAGGCCCTGCACGTAGTGGGATGCCGTGCGCCCGGTGAGGTAGGGGTCCTCCGAGTAGCCCTCGAAGAGCCGCCCGCCCAGCGGGGTGCGGTGCAGGTTGATCGTCGGGCCCAGCACCACGTGGATGTTCTGCCGGCGGGCCTCCTCGGAGAGCATCTCACCGACCTGGCGGGCGACGTCGTCGTCCCAGGCCCCGGAGACCAGCGTGGCGTTGGGGAAGAGCGCGACGTGGTCGCCGCCGATGAACTTCAGGCCGCGCACGCCGGTGGGGCCGTCGGAGAAGGCCAGCGGGGCCAGGCCGATCCCGCCGTTCCCCGGCAGGGTGAAGGCCGTCTCGCCGGTGAGCAGGTGGACCTTCTCCTCCAGCGGAAGCTGCGCGATCAGCGCGGCGTAGTCGGT
Organism: Nesterenkonia halobia; assembly: GCF_039536005.1. Classification (NCBI taxonomy): domain Bacteria; kingdom Bacillati; phylum Actinomycetota; class Actinomycetes; order Micrococcales; family Micrococcaceae; genus Nesterenkonia; species Nesterenkonia halobia. The sequence goes on from NZ_BAAAYG010000003.1 coordinate 362,956, forward strand.
GGAGTCGGCGGCGTCGGCCGCGGTTCCGGAGGTGGAGGTGACGGTCATGCTCACTTCGCTTTCTTGATCGGGATGATGACGAGGGCGCCGGCGACAGCCGCAGCGGCTGCGGCGCCGAGCAGCAGGGTGTAGTTCGGGCCGGAGGCTCCGGCGGCGGTGGCCAGCAGGAAAGCGCCGACGTACGGCGCCAGCGACTGCGGGCCGGCGTTGGCGAGGTTGAAGACGCCGAGGTCCTTGGCGGTGTCGTCCTTGTTCGGCAGCACCTGCAGCACCAGGGCCATGTCCACGCCCATGTAGATGCCGAAGGCCGCGCCCAGCAGGACCTCGACCAGGTAGAACTCCAGCGGCGAGTCGATGTGCATCAGCAGGTAGCTGCCGACGGCGAACATGATGGCCGAGATGCCGACGAGCGCCTTGCGACGGCCGGTCTTGTCCGAGATCCAGCCGGCGAGGTAGCCGATCGGCACCAGAGTGATGGTGTAGACCAGCACGCCGTTGAGCACCACGCCGTTGGCCTCCGCCTCGGGGACGCCGAGGCGGTCTTGGACGAAGGTCAGCCGGAACGTGGTGAACAGGAAGGCCGAGAGGATCACCAGGAAGCGGGACCACCAGACGAAGGCGTAGTCCGGGTGCTTGATCGGGCTGACCCAGAAGGAGCGCAGGATCTCGAGGAGGCTGAACCGCGGCGGCCGCTCGGTGCGCACCGGGTCGGGCAGGATCACCGCGTAGATCGTCATGCCGATGAGGCCGAACACCGCCGGGACCATGAAGACCAGGAAGAGGCTCTCGGCGAAGACGTTCGACAGCCAGATGCCGCCGAGGATGCCGATGTTCTGCATGATCCCGATCAGCGCGGAGACTCGCGCGTATTGCTGCTGCGGCAGCTGGTCGCCGAGGGTGGCGATGAAGGGGCTCAGCGCGGCGTTGGCGCCGATCTGGGCGATGAACCAGGAGAGGGTCAGCAGCGCGGTGGTCTCCACCTGGGTGACCATCAGCATGCCCAGCGCCATGACCAGCGCTCCGCCGACGAGCCAGGGGCGGCGCCGGCCGAACCGGGACATGGTGCGGTCGGAGAGTCGACCGAAGAAGACGTTGCCGATGGCCGCGGCGATGGCCCCGGTGCCCAGGATCGTGCCGACCATCGAGGTCCGCTCCACGGGGTCCTCGGTGAGGGCGCTGACCTTCATGGCCATCGAGACCATCACCGGCCCCATCAGTGCGGTGAAGAGTCCCAGCTGCGCCGCACAGAGCGCGATCAGGAAGCCGATGCTCTTCGGCTCGGTGGGGGTCTCGCCGATCGGCGGAGTGTTGGCCCAGCGCACGCCGAAGCGCGGGCCGGATGCGGTGGTGCTCTGACTCATGGGGACTCTCCGTGTCCTGCGAGGAATGTCGAATAGTTAGCAATCACTATTCCACGGTGTGAGCCAGGACACAAGACGTCTGGTGAGTGGGGTGGTGGGATGGTGGTGGATCCGCGATGTGTGCGCGTGGCGAGTTCGAGGCCATGGCTGAAGCCGGCGAGCGGCGGGGCCTGCGGACCGGGGAGGGTGCACGTTCAGTTGCGTCGCGACGTCACCGCGACGGCGCCGAATCCTCTGCGGGTCGCTGGCATGTCCCGGCACGCGGGAGGTGTCTCCGCCTGCCGTCCGCACATTCGCCGACTGGATGTATGCCGCGTTCGCCATGGAGGTGTCCTCTCGCCGCGTGGCCGGTCGGCAGCTGGTCGAGGTCGTCGACCGCCGCGTGCGCGCCCGGAGGGGTGCGCCGCCCGACCGGCCCGGCGTCGATCACGTCGTCCTCGCATCACGCTCCCTTCGCTGGCCTGTGGTGTTCAATATATTGAACTCCGGTTACAGTGGAGGTCGACAGTCGCCCCTGTTCCGGGAGGAGCCCCATGACCGACGTCCCGACCGTTCCCGCCGCCGCGCGCCGCGACCTCGCCGAGGAATCCGGACGTCCTGCGGCCGCGGAGACGACCTCACTGCGCGCCGTCGTCGCCGTCGACCTCGACGAGCGGCTCTGCCGGCGCATCGAGGAGCTCGAGCCGCGCATCGACCTGATCCGCGACCACTCGTTGTACCGACCGATGCGCGGACCGGCCGACTGGTCCGGCGACCCCGAGCACGTCCGCAGTCCGGAGGAGCGGAGCGCCTACGAGGAGATGATCGACTCGGCCGAGGCGCTCTTCGGACTCCCCGACGTCGACCCGTCCCAGCTGGCCCGCACCGTGGCGGCGAATCCGCGGCTGCGCTGGGTCCACGCGACGGCGGCGGGAGGAGGCGCCCAGGTGAAGGCCGCCGACCTCCCGCGCGAGGCCCTGGCATCGATCGCCTTCACCAGCAGCGCCGGAGTCCACGGCGACACGCTGGCCGAATTCGCGCTCTTCGGCGTCCTCGCCGGGGCGAAGGACCTGCCGCGGCTGCAGGCCCAGCAGCGCGAGCACCGCTGGACGCAGCGCTGGGAGATGCGCCAGATCGACGAGATGACCGTGCTGGTCGTCGGCCTGGGCGGGATCGGCTCGTCGGTCGCCGAGAAGCTCGATGCCCTCGGCGCGACGGTGGTCGGCACCAGCCGCTCGGGGCGCCCCGTCGACGGGGTGGACCGGATCGTCGATGTCGCCGATCTGCCCTCGGCGGCGGCCGAGGCCGACGCCGTCGTCGTCACCCTGCCGGGCACCGCGGCCACCGAGGGGCTGGTCGGCCGCGACGTGCTCGACGCGATCAAGCCCGGCGCCACGGTGGTCAACGTCGGGCGCGGCACGGTGATCGACGAGGATGCGCTCGTCGCCGCCCTCGACGACGGCCGGGTCGGCTTCGCCGCCCTCGACGTCTTCGCCGTCGAGCCGCTCCCGGAGGACAGCCCGCTGTGGGACCATCCGCATGTGCTGGTCAGCCCGCACACCGCCGCGCTGAATCGCGCCGAGGAGGAGCGGATCGCGAAGATGTTCGCGGAGAACGCCCGACGCCTCCTCGACGGGGAGCCGATGCGCAGCCGCGTGGATACCATGGAGTTCTACTGACAATCTCCAGAGACGTCCCGCCCGCTCCGGACGACGGGCGGGATCGTCGCCCACGGGCCTGCCCACAGGCCCGACGAGCAGCATCGCCCCGGGGACCTCAGGCCCCGCGGAGGAAGGTCGGCCATGTCCCAGAGCCCCGATCGGGACCCCTCGCCGGCGGTCACCCGCTCCCTGCGCATCCTCGATCTGCTGGCCGAGGCGGACGGACGGCCCCTGCCCCCGGCCGAGATCGCCCGCACTCTGAGCCTGGCGAAGTCCTCGACCACGAACCTCATCGCGGCCCTCGAGGACGGCGGGATGCTGCGACGGTCCCCGCAGGGCTGCACGCTGGGGCGGCGCACCGCCGAGATCGGCGGATCCTACGCCGAGCAGTTCAACCAGGCGCGCGAGTTCTACGCCGTCTGCGAGGCCTCCGAGGTGCTGGCCGGCCACGTGGTGCAGATGACCGTCCTCGCCGGACTCGACGCGCTGTATCTGGCGCGCCATGAGGGTCGCCGCCGCTACCGCCTGGGCACGCCGCTGGGCTCCCGGCTGCCCGCGACGCTGACGGCTGCCGGCAACGCCCATCTGATGCGGATGAGCGACGAGGAGATCATCGAGCTGGTCGGCCCCACCGAGCCGTTTCCGCAGCTCACCCGCGACAGCGTGGTGGATCTGGCCGGGCTGCTGGACAAGATCCGCCGGGGGCGCCGTCGTGGCTACACCGTCGACGTCAACGAATCCGTCCACGGAGTCACCGGCATCGCGGTGCCGCTGGAGCCCTGGACGCCCAGCGATCCCCCGTTCGCGCTCGGGGTGCCGCTGCCCGCCGAGGAGGCCGACGAGGACTCGGTCGGCTGCGTCGCCGCCGCCCTGCAGGATGCCGTCGCCCAGCTGTCGAACCCCTTCGCGCGCCGCACCTCCTGAGGCGCCCGGCCGCACTCTGACGTGCGCCGCGGACTCCGGCCGCCTGCCGAGCGCGACGTCACGGGCCCTCCCCTTTCGGGACACGGCCTCGCCCGTCTTTCGGCCGCCGTCACGCGATCCCTCGGGCGGTTCATCATCTTGAACGTGATTCAGAATATGGTTACGCTGGCCGCATGCTGGATGTGCTCCAGCACACACTGCGCACTGTGAGTGCGTCCCAGACATGCCCCCGGACGACTGAGGAGATGCCGGTGAAGGAGCCGCAGAACCCCGCCGCGGAGGAGGACCCGGAGTACGTCGCGAACCTGCGACGCGCGACTCTGGCCTCCACCGTCGGATCCGCCCTGGAATACTTCGACTTCGCGCTGTACGGCCTCGCCTCGGCGCTGATCTTCAACCGTCTGTTCTTCTCGAACCTCGATCCCGCCATGGGCGTTGTCGCGTCGCTGGCCACCTTCGGCGTCGGCTTCGTCGCCCGCCCGCTCGGCGGCCTGTTCTTCGGCACGCTCGGGGACCGGATCGGCCGCAAGTGGGTCCTCGTGGTGACCATCCTGCTCATGGGCGGCTCCACGACGCTGATCGGCGCACTGCCCACCTACGAATCGATCGGCATCTGGGCGCCGATCCTCCTGACGGTGCTGCGCCTGGCCCAGGGCTTCGGCGCCGGCGCCGAGCAGGCGGGCGCGACCGTCCTGATGGCCGAGTACTCACCCATCCGACGGCGCGGGTATCTCTCGTCGCTGCCCTTCATCGGCATCCAGCTCGGCACCCTGATGGCCTCGGTGGTCTATGCGGCGCTCTCCGCACTGCCCGACGCCATCTTCGTCGAATGGGCCTGGCGCGTGCCGTTCCTCTGCTCCTTCGTCCTCATCCTGCTGGCGCTGTTCATCCGGGCCCGACTGAAGGAGACGCCCACCTACGTGGAGCTGGAGAAGAACGAGGACGTCACCAAGCAGCCGCTCCGTCAGGTGCTCACCGGCGGGCTGCCCGGCGTGGTCGCCGGCATCGGGCTGCGCATGGCCGAGAACGGCGGTTCGTACATGATGCAGACGCTGGCGCTGAGCTTCGCCACCGGCACGGCTGCCGCGACTGTGGACCAGTCGCTGGCCACCTGGGGCATCACCCTGGGCGCCCTGATCGGCATCGCCGTCATCCCGATCACCGGCCGCCTCTCCGACCGCATCGGCCGTCTCCCCATCTACCGAGCCGGGTCACTGTTCCTGCTGGTCTTCTCCTTCCCCGGCTGGTGGCTGCTGCAGACCGGCAGTCCTGTCGCGGTGATCGCAACAGTGGCGATCGGCTACGGCGTCGGCGTCAACACCATGCTCGGACCGCAGTGCGCGATGCTGCCGGAGCTCTTCGGCAATCGGCATCGCTACCTGGGGGTGGCCATGGCCCGCGAGCTCTCCGCCGTGCTGGCCGGCGGTCTGGCCGGCGTCGTCGGCGCCTGGATGCTGGCGGTGTCCGACGGCAACTGGCTGCTCCCGGCGATCTACATGGCGACGCTGGCGGCGATCACCACGGCGGCGACGGTGCTCACGCCGGAGACCCGGGGCCGCGATCTGCTGCGCATCGAGGACGCGGTGCGCATCTCCGACGACGAGCAGGGTCCGCTCCCCGACGTGTCGGCACCTTCCCCGCGGGGTGTCGAGCCGTCGTCCGGAACCCCCGCTGACGTGGGCCGCAGAGACCGCGTCGAACATTCGGTCTGACGGGTTCTTCACGGGCCACGGAGTCGCCCCTCCCCTCGACTCCGTGGCCCGACGTCTTGCAGGCGACCGGGAAGACGTGTCGTCATGGCACGGCGCGACGGGATGCGCGATGCGCGCAGAAGCCTTCCTCACGGCTTCGGCGCGCGTCTCCCGTGTCCGGCCCCTGTCGCCGTGCCGAAGAACTGCTCCGAGGAGTTCAGGACCACAGCGTCGGAGCGTCTCGAGTCCGGCATGCCCCCGCAGCAGGTCTGCCGGGATCTGGGTGTCTCGGAGTCGGCCCTGCAGCTGCTGGCTGCGTGGCGCACTCCGGTCGGGGCGGCGCGTTCCGATCATGGACGTGCCGGCGGACATGGGCGACCCATCGGCTGGCCGGTTCGATGGGCCGAATCGGCGCCGTCGTCGGCGGATCAGTCCCGCGGCACCGGGCCCAGCGAGCGCAGCTGCGTGACGTGGTCCGGTTCCAGTTCAGCGACGCTGGTGACCTGCAGCAGCTTCATCGTGCGCTCGACCTCCTCGGAGAGCAGCTCCACGGCTCGGTCCACGCCCCGGCGCCCGCCGGCCATCAGGCCGTAGAGGTAGGCCCGGCCCACCAGCGCGAAGTCCGCGCCGAGCGCGAGCGCGGCGACGACGTCGGCGCCGTGCATGATGCCGGTGTCGACGATGACCTCGACGTCGTCGCCGACCTCGCGGACCACCTCCGGCAGCAGGTGGAAGGGCACCGGCGCGCGGTCCAGCTGCCGGCCGCCGTGATTGGACAGCACCAGGCCGTCCACGCCGAGGTCGGTGAGCTTCTTCGCGTCCTCCACCGTCTGGACGCCCTTGACCACCAGGCGTCCCGGCCACCGGTCGCGGATCTCGCGCAGGTCCTCGACGTCGATGGTCGGGTCCATCGCGGAGTTCAGCAGTTCGCCGACGGTGCCGCCGGTGGAGGAGAGCGAGGCGAACTCCAGCGGCGGCGTGGTCAGGAAGTCCCACCACCACCAGGGGCGCGGGATCGCATTCAGCACAGTGCCGAGACTCAGCTGCGGCGGGATCGAGAATCCGTTGCGCTTGTCCCGCCGGCGGGAGCCGGCCACCGGGGTGTCCACGGTGAACAGCAGCGTGTCGAATCCGGCGGCCGCCGCGCGGTCGACGAGGCCGAAGGAGATGGAGCGGTCGCGCATGACGTAGAGCTGGAACCAGTTCCGGCCGTCCGGGTTGGCCTGCTTCACGTCCTCGATGGAGCTGGTGCCCAGCGTGGAGAGGGAGAACGGGATCCCCGCCGCGCCGGCGGACCCGGCTCCGGCGATCTCGCCCTCGGTCTGCATCAGCCGGGTGAACCCGGTCGGAGCGATGCCGAAGGGCTGGGCCGAGGGCCCGCCGAGGATCGTGGTGCTGGTGTCGACGTCGGAGACGTCATGGAGCACGCCGGGGTGGAACTCGACGTCCTCGAAGGCCTGGCGGGCCCGCTGCAGGGACACCTCCGCCTCGGCGGCGCCGTCGGTGTAGTCGAAGGCCGCCGCCGGGGTGCGGCGGCGGGCGATCGTCCGCAGATCGTCGATCGACTGCGCGCGTGCCAGGCGGCTGCCGACGCGGTCGAGGCTGGGGCGTCGGAACTGCATCAGCTCGACGAGCTCGCGGGGGTCGGGGATCTGACGCTTCACCATGCGGGAGTCTCCTTCGGGAGGGCGCAGTCCGAGGTCGCCGGCCGGCGCCGAGGCGAGCGGGTCGTCGGCGGCGCGTCCACGGCCTGGTGTGTGGTCTGCGCATTCAGTGGTCTGACCACACTGACGATACGACTGGACGCCGTCGTGGTCAACGGTGGCAGCTCGGGCGCCGTCGAGTTGGAGCCGTCGAGTCGGAGACGTTGACGCACGTCACATTCTCCGGCTACTCTCCTCAAATGGTCAGACCACATAGGTGGTTGACCGTACCCCTCGCCAGCCCGCTCCCGAAGGGACGACCGCTGTGGACTCCATCGCCTGGTACAGCCTGCTCGCCATCGCTCCGATCCTCGTCGTCGGCATCCTGCTGGCGGTGCTCCGCTGGCCCGCCAAGTACGCCATGCCGGTGGGCTACCTGGTCGCGGTCACGATCGCCTGGCTCACCTGGGACATGGCCCCGGCCACTGTGGCCGCCGCCTCCCTGGAGGGGCTCGTCATCGCCGGGACCATGCTCTACATCGTCTTCGGCGCGCTGCTGCTGCTCGCCACCGTGGTCGGCTCCGGGGCCATGGAGGCCATCAAGGCCGGGTTCAACCGCATCTCCCCGGACCCGCGCATCCAGGCGATCATCATCGGCTGGCTCTTCGGCTCGTTCATCGAGGGAGCCTCCGGGTTCGGGACCACCGCCGCCGTGGTGGCGCCGCTGCTGCTGGCCATGGGCTTCCCCGCGATGGCGGCGGTGATGGTCGGGCTGATCGTGCAGTCCACCCCGGTCAGCTTCGGCGCCGTCGGCACCCCGATCCTCATCGGCGTCGGCGACGGTCTGAACAGCAGCTCCGACGCCGTGCAGTCCCGCCTGGCGGAGACCGGGCTCAGCTACTCGGAGTACATCGCCGAGATCGGCCTGCATGTCGCCCTGATCCACGCCGCCGTCGGCCTGCTGATCCCGATGCTGATCGTCGTCCTGCTCACCGGGTTCTTCGGACCGGGCCGCAGCTTCGCCGACGGGCTGAAGGTCGCGCCCTTCGCGGTGTACGCCTCAGTGGCGATGACGGCGCCCTCAGTGCTGGTGGCCTGGCTGCTCGGTCCGGAGTTCCCCGCGCTGCTGGGCGGATTCGCCGGCCTGATGCTGGTGATGCTGACCTCCTCGAAGGGCTTCCTCATGCCCCGGACGACCTTCAGCTTCGGCCCGCGGGCGGAGTGGGAGACGCGCTGGACCGGCCGGATCGCCCCCGAACAGTCCGCGCAGGCCGAGGGTCGGGCGCCGATCAGCCTGCTGCGGGCGTGGTCGCCCTACCTGGTGCTGGCCGGCCTGCTGGTCGCCACCCGTGTCATCGAGCCGCTGACCGAGCTGCTCACCACCCCGGGCCTGACCCGCTTCGTGATCCCCGACCTGCTGGGCGTGGAGGGGATCAGCGCGACGCTGGACCCCTTCTACCTCCCCGGATTCCTGCTGATCCTCGCCGTCGTCTTCGGCTACGGCATCTACCGGATGTCCGGCGCGCAGATCCTGCGGACCTGGCAGACCGCCGGTCGGCAGCTCGCCGGCACGGCCGTCGCGCTGCTCTTCGCCGTCCCCCTGGTGCGCGTGCTGCTGCAGTCGGGCATCAACGAGTCCGGGCTGGAGAGCATGCCGGTCATGCTCGCCGAAGGGGCCTCGACGCTGACCGGCGGGGCCTGGCCGTTCTTCGCCCCCTTCCTGGGCGCGCTGGGCGCCTTCGTGGCCGGTTCGAACACCATCTCGAACCTGACCTTCGCGCAGTTCCAGTGGTCCACCGGCGCCCAGATCGGCGTCAGCCCGGAGACCGTCGTGGCCGCGCAGGCGGTCGGCGGCGCCGGCGGCAACCCGATCTCGGTGCACAACATCGTCGCCGCCTCGGCCACTGTCGGCCTGCTCGGCCGCGAGGGCGACCTGCTGCGCAAGGTGCTGCTGGTGACGCTGTACTACTGCACCGCAGGCGGATCGATCACCTACGTCATGGCCCACGGGTTCGGCCTCAACCTCGGCACGATCGGGCTGTTCGTCGTCGTCGCCGGGCTGGGGACGCTGGCCGCGGGGGTGATGCGGCGCGATCGTGCCGGTCGTGCCCGTCTGCAGGGTGAGAAGTGACCCGGCGGCAGTGATAGAAAGGAATCATGTCAGCTTCCTCCCCGGACGACTCCGGTCCCGCCATCGACTGGTCGCCCGTGCCGCGCAGCCGTGCGCACGAGCTGGTCATCGACGCGATCGAGGACCAGGTCATGGCCGGCCGGCTGACCGTCGGGGACTCCCTCCCGCCCGAGCGGGATCTGGCGACCAAGCTGGAGGTCAGCCGGGCCAGCGTCCGTGAGGCCATCCGCGTGCTGGAGAGCCAGGGGGTCCTGCAGTCCCGGGTGGGCTCCGGCCGGTCCGCCGGGACGGTGATCACTGCGATGCCCAGCGCCGCGCTGACCCGCCTGCTGCGGATGCACGTGGGCCTGTCGAACTTCCCCGTCGACGACGTCGTCGAGGTGCGCGTGGCCCTCGAGCGCGCCAGTGTCCTGCTGGCCGCCGAGCACGCCGACGAGGAGCGGCTCGCCGCCATCCGCGAGCCCCTCGACCGCATGGAGTCCGCCGAGGTGCCGCTGGAGGAGTTCAACGACGCCGATACCGCCTTCCACGTGGCCATCGCCGAGGCCGCGGGGAACCGGCTGGTCGCCGATCTCACCACCGCGATCCGCAGCTCCCTGCGACAGGTGATCCTCCGGGCCTTCCACGACATGGACGACTCCCAGGACCTCCGGCAGAGCCTGCAGGCCCAGCACCGCGAGATCTATGCCGCGATCGCCGCCGGGGACGGTCCGCGCGGAACCCGGCTGACCGAGGAGCACATCCGCTTCGCCCATCGCGCCCTGCCCGAGATGCGCCGCCCCGCCTCGTGATCCCGGCCGTCGCGCGCGACGGCCCGGGCGGGGCGTGCCGCGGCGGCGTCAGGCGATCACATGCGCCGGATCCGACGGCGTGATCTCCAGGAAGCGCGGCGTCCGGTGTCCGGCCTCGGCGCAGGCCGAGGCGACGGCTCCGGTGATCGTGGCGACGTCGTCGGCGCGGCAGAGCAGCAGCGCCGAGCCGCCGAAGCCGCCGCCGATCAGCCGCGCCCCGGGCGCGCCCTTCTCCACGGCGGTCTCGACGACGGTGTTCGCCGCGGGGAAGGAGACCTCGGCCTCGTCGCGCATCGAGGCGTGGCCGGCGGTCATCAGATTGCCCACCAGCATCGCGGTGGACTCGGCGTCGAGCTCGTCGTCGGAGAGGAAGCCGTGCAGCTCCTCGGAGCGGACCATCTCGGTCAGCGCATGCCGCAGGCGACGCCGGCAGGCCGCACGGTCGCGGGCCGGGGCGCCGTCGACGGGCGACGGCAGGGTCTCGCCCGCGCCGGCGCGCTCGTCGAAGCGCCGCAGCACTGCGGAGACGTCGGCGGTGCCGGGGCGATCGGGCAGCAGGTCGCGCAGCCGCTCGACCTCGAGCAGGCGCATCGCCGCCTCGGAGTCGGCGCGGCGGTCGTCGAACTGGCCGTCGCCCAGCCAGTGCGCCTGGCCGGTGTCCACGGCGACGAACCGGTGGTCGGCCAGCAGGCCGGAGGCCGGGATGCGATCGACGGTGAAGTCGCGGCAGTCCAGCGAGAGCAGATGCGCGGCCCGTCCGCGCAGGCTGACGGTCTGGTCGAGCCCGCCGGTGCCGGCGCCGACCATCTCCACCTCCGCGCGCACGCAGGCCGCGGCCAGCCGGGCGCGCAGCTCGTCGGTGAGCGCGGCGTCCAGCGCGGCGCCGGGGTTCGCGCGGCCCAGCGGCGTGGCCATCGCGACGAAGGCCAGCATCGCCGAGCACTCCAGCGCCGCCGAGGACGACAGCCCGCCGCCGATCGGCAGCGTGGAGGTGATCAGCAGGTCGGCGCCGAAGCTCTCGTCGACGGCGAGCTCGTCGATCTCCTCGCCGAGCGCGCGCAGCGCCCAGAGCGTGCCGCCGACGTACTTGGTCCAGCCGCAGGGCTGATCGTCGGTGATGGTGTGGACGTCGGCGTCGGGGCCGGAGGTGACCTCGCTGATGCAGACCTGCTGGACGCCGGCGTCGAGCGTCGGCTCCAGCGTGCGCAGGTACAGCATGCCGTCGGTGCGCGGCGCGGCGGCGACGTAGGTGCCGTGGGCCAGGGCCATCGGCAGGCAGCGGCCGCCGTGGAAGTCGACGTGCTCTCCGTTGAGGTTCGCCCGGCCCGGGGCGAACCAGACGCCGGAGGGGCCGTGCCCGAACTCCTCGGCGAACTGCGAGGTGAGGCTGCGGCGGATCTCGGCGGCGTCCCCGGGGGACAGCCAGGCGGCGTCTTCGGTGTCCATGCGGGCAATTCTGCCGTCTGGGCGACGACGGCGCGAAACGGGCGGCTGCGGCCCGGTCGGAGCCGCGGCATGAACGTCGCACAGCTCTCAGCGAATACGGGGAGAAAGCCCTGGCCAAGCTCCGGGGCATGTGATGTGCTGATCGGTGGATCGACCCCGATCGAGAGGAGTGCACTATGGAGACCCTGTACACCGCAGAGGCGATCGCCACGGGTGGTGGCCGCAACGGCCGCACCCGCACCGACGACGGCCGCGTGGACCTGGACCTGGCCGCCCCGCAGGCGATGGGCGGCTCCGGCGAGGGCAGCAACCCCGAGCAGCTGTTCGCCGCTGGCTATGCCGCGTGCTTCCACGGCGCGCTCCAGCTGGTCGCCAGCCAGGAGAAGGCCGAGCTGGGCGACTCCTCCGTCGGGGCCAAGGTCGGCATCGGCAAGCAGGACGACGGCGGCATGGGCCTCGAGGTCACCCTCGAGGTCGTGGTGCCGGAGCTGCCGCACGACGAGGCCCAGAGCCTGGCCGACAAGGCCCACCAGGTGTGCCCCTACTCCAACGCGACGCGGGGCAACATCGAGGTCAAGGTCGTCGTCACGGACGACTGATCGAGCCGAGAGGCGAGAATCGCCCGCGATTCTTGACCGAGGCGATCAGATGCCTCGTCCGAGGCGTTCGCCGCTGCTGAAGGGGGCCGAGCATCACGCTCGGCCCCCTTCTCGCGTCTCGGGGGATGTGCGCGCACTGAGTGGCCACGTGTGACGGCTTCTGCCCCGGATGAATCGTTCCAGCCGGCCGAGAAGTCGTCAGGAGTGGCCACTCGAGGCCGCGGCGAGCTCCGCTCACCGCATCGGCGCCCCGACCTCCTCCCGACTGAACCGTATCCGCCGCTCGGCGCCATCGCCGACGATCACCTGCGGCGCGGCCGAGGGCACCGTCGCCGAGACGTCGACGTCGGCCTCCACACCTTCCGGCAGCCGCACATCGAGCACCAGCTCCTCGCCCACGCGCTCCCAGTGGACGGTCACCAGTCCCTGCGGAGTCTCCTGCGCGGTCTCCGCCCAGGTCAGCTCCTTGGCCATCGCGCCCTGCGGCGGCTGCGGGGCGATCCGCACCCGCGCATACCCCGGTTCGGCCGGGGCGAGACCGCCGACCACGCGATGCAGCCAGGCGGCCACCGACCCCAGTGCGTAGTGGTTGAAGCTGGTCATCTCCCCGGGGTTGATGCTCCCGTCCGGCAGCATCGAGTCCCACCGCTCCCAGACCGTCGTCGCCCCCATCGTCACCGGGTAGAGCCAGGACGGGCAGCCGGTCTCGAGCAGCAGGCGGTAGGCGGTCTCGACATGCCCGGTCCGGCTCAGCGCCTCGGTGATGTAAGGGGTCCCGGCGAAGCCGGTGGAGACCTTGTACTCGGCGGCGGCCACCAGCTCGGCCAGCCGCTCGCCGGCGGCGGCCCGGCGCGGCTCGTCGAGCAGGTCGAAGACGATCGCCAGCGTGTAGACGGTCGTCGCGTCGGAGGTGATCCGCCCATCGCCGTCGACGTAGTGCTCGAGGAAGGCGGCCTGCACCCGCTCGGCCAGCGCGTGGAAGGCATCGGCGTCGTCGGGCCGGTCCAGGATCTCCGCGGTCTCGGCGACCATGCGCGCGGTGCGGATCACGCAGGCGGTGGCCACCACCGAGGGGTCGGCCTTCGCGTCGGCGGGCCGGTGCGGCGAGGCGTCGGGATCCAGCCAGTCGCCGAATTGGAAGCCGGTGTCCCACAGCCCGGTCGGCGAGAGCAGCAACTCCACGCGCCGCAGATGCGCGGTCATCGACTCATACTGCGCGTCCAGCACCTCGCGGTCGCCGTAGGCCTCCCAGAGCGCCCAGGGCACCCAGACCGCGGCGTCGGACCAGATGGCCGCCGACTCCACCGGGGTGAACTCCTCGGGCATGTCCTGGTGCTTCAGCACGTCCGGCACCACGTACGGGACGAAGCCGTCGGCGGCGCGCTGCTCCGCGGCGACGTCGCGCAGCCAGTCGGCCAGGAAGCCGCGCACGTCGAAGAGGTGGGCCGCTGTCGGCGCGAAGACGGCGATATCGCCGGTCCAGCCGAGCCGCTCGTCGCGCTGCGGGCAGTCGGTGGGCACGTCCAGGAAGTTGCCGCGCAGTCCCCACACCACGTTCTCGTGCAGCTGGTTCACCAGCTCGTGCGAGCTGCGGAAGGTGCCGGTGCGCGGCATCTCGGAGTGGACGACGACGGCGGTCAGCGCCGCGGCGGTCAGCTCGCCGGGGAAGTCGCTGACCTCGGCATAGCGGAACCCGTGGAAGGTGAAGGTCGGCTCGAAGGTGTCCTCGTCGCCGGAGAGGATGAAGCGGTCGGCGGCGTCGGCGTGGCGCAGCGGCCGGGTGCCGAGCTCGTCGTGCTCGAGGACCTCGGCATGGCGGACGGTGACCGTCTTGCCGGCGGCGCCGCGGACCGTCAGCCGGATCCAGCCCACCAGGTTCTGCCCGAAGTCCACCAGCGTTCTGCCGCTCGGCGAGGTCCAGATCCGCTGCGGGGCGATCTGTTGCTGCCGGCGCACCGGCGGGCCGATCGGCTCGACGAGCTCGGCGTCCACGCCGACGGCGGCGACGGCGGCCCAGTCGGCGTCGTCGTCGGCGCGCCGCGGCGAGGCCCAGTCGGTCTCGCGGCGTCGGGCGTCGATGGTCTGGCCGTCGTAGAGGTCGTCGGTGAGGATCTCGGACCCGCGGGCCTGCCACGACTCGTCGGTGCCGACGGTCTGGACATGGCCGTCGGCGTAGACGATGTCCAGCTGCGCCAGCAGCGCGCGATGCTCGCCGTAGAGCCGCCGCTTCTCCTGCCAGCCCAGCTGGCCGAGATGCCAGCCGTTGCCGACGACGGCGGCGAGCACATGCGGGCCCCCGTCCTCGGCGGAGGCGCCCCGCAGGCGGTCGGTGAGGTCATAGGTCTGGTACCGCAGCCGCCATTCGTAGCTGGACCAGCCGGGCGCGAGGACGTCCTCGTCCACGGGCGCGCCGTCGAGCTGCGCCTCGTAGACGCCCAGGGCGCTGGCGCGCAGCATGGCGGAGACGACGGCGCCGTGGCCGGGCTCCAGGCGGAAGACCCGGCGGAAGCGGGGTGCGGAGTCCAGCGCGGCGGCCGGGGCGACGGCGGAGGCGGTGAGCGGGGGAAGCGTGGTCATGGGCCCATTCTCTCTGTCACGGGGTGCGGGGCGGGCGGGGGTGTTGTTCAGTCTCCGGACGCGCGCGTGCTGTCCGCCGCCGGCACGGCGCCGGTGGGGATCGTGGTCTTCTCGTCGCGCAGCACCTGCGGCCGGCGCGAGACCCAGAGCAGGCCGATGAGTCCGGACACCAGGATCGCCGCGGCCAGCACCAGGAACATCAGCTCGGCGCTGTAGTCCATGATCAGTGGAGTGACCAGGCCGAACGCCGCGGCCACTGCGCGGGCGAAGGCGATGGAGATGCCCTGCGCGGTGCTGCGGTGCTCGGTGGGGATCAGCTCCTGCGACCACACCTTGAACATCGGCTCACCGGAGACGATGCCGGAGATGCCGTAGACGACGCCGAAGATGACCACCGCGGCGATGGAGATCCCGACGACTGCCGGCACCAGGCAGGCGATGATCGCCGCGATCGAGCCGAGCACGAAGCCGAGCATGCGGAAGCGCGTGTCGACGATGCGCATCAGGAAGAGCGCGGCGGCGAGGCTGCAGCCCAATCCGATCAGGCTCACCGCCGAGGCGGTGGAGACGTCAGTGCCCACGACGTTGACCAGCAGGTACTGCGAGAACTGGCCATGGGTGTTGGCGACGATGTTGGTGATCGCGTAGAAGAGCGCCACGCCGGCGAGCGTGGGCAGCCACCGGCGGGAGAACAGCCGGCGCAGGCTGGTGCGGTCGACGGCGCCGGTGTCGATGCTGATCGCGTGCCGAGTCCACAGCGGCGACTCCGGCAGTCGCAGGCGCAGCAGCAGGACGACGGTGGCGACGACGAGCAGATGGCCGTACATGATGCGCGCGCCGGCGGCGCCCATGTCGCCGACGATGATCCCGAAGACGTTGACCACCGGGATCGCGGCCATCCACAGCACATGCGAGAAGGCGACCATCTTGCCCTCGTCGTGCTCCGGGGCGGCCTCGGCGATCATCGCCAGCGAGGGCGGCAGGTCGGCGCCGGAGGCGAAGCCCAGCAGCAGGATGCCGACGTAGAGGGCGCCGACTCCCGGTGCGGCGGCCAGCAGCAGCGCGCCGATCGCGTAGAGCGTCACCGTGACGGTGAAGACGCGCCGACGGCCGAAGCGGTCGGAGAGGTTGCCGCCGATCAGCGCGCCGAGACCGATCATCAGCGTCAGCAGCCCGGAGAGCTGACCGAACTGGGCGGAGGTGATGTCCATCGGCTCCTGATAGAGCACGAGCGCGGTGCCGGTGGTGACGATGGCACCGGCGTCGAGGTAGGACGCCATGCCGGCGACGCCGGCGGTCCACCAGGCGCGTCGGCGTTCGGGAGTCGAGGGGATCAGGGGCATCGGTGCAGCTCCTCTGGTGCGGAGGGGGCGCCGGACGGGAGGGCGTCCGGTGAGCCCGGTCACGTGGTCGTGATCACTCAGCGTAGAGGTGCGTAGAACGTTTTACAAGCGGATGGTGAAACGATTCATGAAGCGCGTCGACGCGCGCCCCGGGAGGCCCAGGTCAGCGCGGGGGAGCGCTGGTGCCGCGGATCACCAGCTCGGGGGTGATCACCCGATGCGCGGGGTCGGCCCGGCCGTCCAGCCGCTGCAGCAGCAGCTCTGCGGCGAACGTCCCGGTGGACGGTCCGTCCTGATCCACAGTGCTCAGTGAGATCCGACCGATGCCGGCCACGGAGGCGTTGTCGAAGCCCACTACGGAGAGGTCCCCCGGTACGTCGAGGTCCCGCTCCTCGGCGGCGCGCAGGGTGCCCAGGGCGCTGCTGTCAGCTCCGGCGAAGATCGCCGACGGCGGGACGGCGGCGTCCAGCGCCCGGGCGGTGGCGCGGTGGCCCCCGGCCTCCGAATAGTCCGCTTCGACTACGTGGGGCGAGAGTCCATGGCGGGCCATGGCCGCGCAGTACCCGTCGAGCCGCGGCGTCTGGGACAGCACCGAAGGGCGTGCCAGCTCGCCGAGCGGTGCCGTGATGTGCGCGATCCGCCGGTGCCCGAGGGCGACGAGATGATCGACCACCAGGCCTGCGCCGAGGTGGTCGTCGGTGACCACCGAGTCATAGGAATCCGCAGGGCCGTGGCGCGCGACTGTCACCAGCGGCGCGCGGCGTCCCAGCTCCTCGAGCCACGCGGCCTCCATACCGGGGGTGATGAGGATCAGTCCGTCCATCTGGCGGTCCAGCAGGGCCTCGACGGCGCGCTTCTGCCGGGCGGGGTCCAGCCCTCCGGTGATGAGGACCTCCTGGAACGGCGTGGGCTCCAGGTGGGTGCTGATCCCCTCGATGATCTCCCACTGGAACTGCGCGGCCACGTCCAGCAGCATCACGCCCACGGTGAAGGAGCGTCCGCGCAGCGTGCGGGCTCCGGTGTGGGGGCGGTAGTCGAGGGCGTCGACGGCCGTCCTGACCTTGGTGCGCATCTCCTCGCTGACGCCGTAGGCCTCGCGGAGCACCTTCGACACTGCGGCGGTGGAGACTCCGGCCTCGGCGGCGACGTCGGCGATCGTCACCCGGCGGCGCGGTCGGGACGGGGCGTCGTCGGAGTGCTGGTCCATGGGCAGGACGCTACACGAGCGGCGAGTCCCGGTGCGGCGGGTCCGGCGCCTCGGGCTCTTCGCAGGCCCTCCCTTGCGCTGAGTGGCCACGTGTGACGGCATCTGCCCCGGATGAATCGTTCCGGCCGGGGTGAGTGTCGTCAGGAGTGGCCACTCAACGTCGGGGAGCACTCCCGGAGCGCCGCTCAGGGCTCGCGCGGACGTCTCGGGGCGCCCCGGAGCGCTCCCGGAGCGCCCGATCCGCCCCGGCGAGATCCCCGCGAGGCCAAAAGTTAGTCCAGTGGTCTTGATTTCGGCTGTGGGCTGTGTCTCAATAGGTGCGTGACCAAGTACCACGCCGTCCGCGACCAGCTGCTGGACCGTCTCGAGGAGATGGCCTCCGGCGAGCAGCTCCCGCCCGAACGTGACCTCGCCGTCGAGCTCGGCGTCTCGCGCATGACCCTGCGCCGCGCGATCGACGAGCTCGTCGCCCGCGGCGCCGTCCGCCGCCGTCACGGCTCCGGGGTCTTCGCCCTGGGCCCCAAGCTGGACCAGGCGCTGATGGCCAGCTCCTTCACCGCGGACATGCGCGCCCGCGGCCTGCGTCCCGGCGCCCGGACGCTCTCCTTCGACGTCGGCCCCGTCGGCGCGCGCATCCGCAGCCGGCTGAAGCTGGCCGAGTACGACGACGCCGCCCAGGTCACCCGCCTGCGCCTGGCCGACGACGAGCCCATCGCCCTGGAGGAGCTGCACGTCCCGCGCGCGCTGGTCCCGGACCTGGCCGCCGCCGACCTGGAGGACCAGTCCTTCTACGACCTGCTGCTCGCACGCTGTGGCATCGTCGTCGCCCGCAGCGTCCAGACCATCGAGCCCACTGTCGTCGACGCCCAGGAGGCCGCCGACCTCGACGTGCCGGTGCATTCGCCGGCGCTGCTCTTCGAGCGCACCTCGTGGAGCGCCGACGACCAGCCGGTGGAGTTCGTCCGCTCGGTCTACCGCGGCGACCGCTACAAGATCCGCACCGAGCTCACCGCCCCCGGCACGGAGGAGGCGTCATGATCATCGCCGGACTGATGGCGGGCACCTCCGCCGACGGCCTCGACGTCGCTCTGGTGGAGCTCGAGCCCCACAGCGACGCCGACGGCGACGCGCTGACCATGCGTCTGCTCGCCGCGCGCGAGGTGGCCTTCGACGCCGCCCTCGGCCTGGACATCCTGCGCCTGCTCGAGCCCCGGGACGTGCCGCTGGCGCTGGTCAGCGACGTCGACGCCCGCCTCGGGCAGGCCAGCGCCGAGGCGGTCGCGGCCCTGGCCGCCGAGGCCGGCGTCGAGCCGGAGCTGATCGTCTCGCACGGCCAGACCGTCCGCCACGACGTCGCCGACGGCGCGGTGACCTCCACGCTGCAGCTGGGCCAGCCGGCCTGGATCGCCGAGCGCACCGGGACCCCGGTGCTCTCCGACGTGCGCGCCCGCGACGTCGCCGCCGGCGGCCAGGGCGCGCCGCTGGTCGGGATCCTGGACCGGATGCTGCTCGCCGACGTCGCCGAGCCGACGGCGGTGCTCAACCTCGGCGGCATCGCCAACATCACCGTCATCTCCCCGGACGCCGAGCCGATGGCCTTCGACACCGGCCCGGCCAACGCCCTCATCGACCTCATGGCCCGCCGCATCACCGGCGACGAGCGCGGCTTCGACCGCGACGGCGCGCTCGCCGCCCGCGGCCGCGTGATCCCCGCGCTGCTCGACGACCTGCTCGCCGAGCCCTACTACGCGCAGGTCCCGCCGAAGTCCACCGGCAAGGAGCTCTTCCACGCCGCCTACCTCGACCGGCATCTGGCCGCGCATCCGGGCCTGGACGAGCACGACGTCATCGCCACGCTGACGGCGCTGACCGCCCGCACCGTCGCGCAGGCCTGCGCCGCGCACGACGTCGGCGCCGTCGTCGCCTCCGGCGGCGGCACCCGCAACCCGACGCTGATGGCCGCGCTGCGCGCCGAATTGGGCGACGCCGTCGGCGTGCGGACCAGCGACGAGGCCTTCGGGCTGCCCGAAGGGGCGAAGGAGGCCTGTCTGATGACGCTGGTCGGCTGGCTGAGCTGGCACGGGCTGGACGCCGTCGCCCCGGCGCTGACCGGCGCGCGCCGGGCCACGCTCGCCGGACGACTCACCCCCGGCGCGCGGCCGCTGCGGCTTCCCGCGCCGCGCGAGCATGCCCCGCGACGACTGATCGTGCGGCGCTGACGCGCGCCGCACACCCGACCTCGACCCGCTCGCACTCGCATCATGACGAAGGAGACATGCCATGCAGATCATCGACCTCGTGGTGATCGTGGCCTATCTGGCCGCGACCGCCTGGCTGGGCCTGAAGCTCAGCGGACGCCAGTCCGGCCTGAAGGACTACTTCCTCGGCGGGCGTGACCTGCCCTGGTGGGCGGTCTGCCTCTCCGTGGTCGCCACGGAGACCAGCGCCCTGACCGTCATCGGCATCCCGGTGATGAGCTACCTCGGCGACATCTCCTACCTGCAGCTGGGGCTGGGCTACATAATCGGCCGCATCGTGGTGGCCTTCTTCATGCTGCCGCGCTACTACGACGGCGAGATGGTCACCGCCTACGCCTATCTGGGCAAGCGCTTCGGCAGCAGCACCCAGACCACCGCCGGAGTGACCTTCCTCTTCACCCGGCTGATGGCCGACGGCATCCGCGTGCTCGCCGCCGCGATCCCGCTGAAGACCATCCTCGACGGCATGGGGGTGCACACCAACTACTTCACCATCATCGTGGTGCTCGCGGTGGTGACGATCCTCTACACCTTCATCGGCGGCATCAAGGCCGTCGTCTGGGTCGACGTCGCCCAGATGGGCCTCTACGTCGCCGGCGGCATCCTCTCGATCATCGTCGTCTCCGCGGCCACCGGCGGCGGCTGGTTCACCGAGGCCGCCGACGCCGGCAAGTTCACCATGTTCCTCTTCGACGGGAACCCGGTCTCCGCCGACAGCTCCTTCGTGACCTCCCTGGTGGGCGGCGCGATCTTCGCGATGGCCTCGCACGGCTCCGACCAGCTCGTCGTCCAGCGGCTGCTGACCTGCCGCAGCAAGCGGGAGGCGCAGAAGGCGCTGATCGCCTCCGGCGTCGTGGTCTTCGTGCAGTTCGCGATCTTCCTGGTCGTCGGCCTGGCGCTGTGGAGCTACTACGACCAGCAGTCGCCGTCGGCGATGGGTCTGACGCGCGACGACGAGATCTTCCCGCACTTCATCATTGAGGGGCTGCCGCAGGGCATCTCCGGGCTGCTGCTCGCCGGCATCCTGGCCGCGGCGATGTCCACGCTGTCCTCCTCGCTCTCGGCGCTGTCCTCCTCGACGGTCACCGACGTCATCGGCAAGTTCCGCTCCACGCCGCTGACCGACCGTCAGGGGCTGCGCGTCGGCCGCTGGGCCACCATCGGCTGGGGCCTGGCGTTCATCGCCCCGGCGACGATCTTCCAGTCCGACGAGGGCAACATCGTCATCCTGGCCCTGGGCGTCGCCGGCATCACCTACGGAGGCCTGCTCGGCGCCTTCGCCTTCGGCATCCTCAACCGGCGGGCGACGGCGGCCGACGCGAACATCGCCTTCGTCGCCGCCGTGGCGGTCAACGCCTACTTCTTCGTCATGGAGAAGTATGTGACCGGAGAGGTCTGGGTCGCCTGGCAGTGGTACCCGCTGCTCGGCGTGATCGTGACCTTCGTCGTCGGCGGTCTGCTCTCGCTGCGCCGCCCGGCGGCGCCGCGGACCGGCCTCGCCGCCGAGACCCGTGACGAGACCCGGAAGGACGCACCCCGCCGATGACCGAGCACGACACCTCGCTGCCGCCCACCGAACGGCGCAACCCGCGCAGCGCCGCCCTCGACGAGCTGGACACCCTCGGAGTGCTGCAGCTGCTCAACGCCGAGGACCGCGTCGCCGTCGACGCCGCCGCGGCGGTGCTGCCCCAGCTGGCCCCGGTGGTCGAGCAGGCCGCCGAGCGGCTGCGGCGCGGCGGCACCGTCCACTACTTCGGCGCCGGCACCTCCGGGCGGCTCGGCGTCCTGGACGCCAGCGAACTGATGCCCACCTTCAACCTGGAGCCCGGACGGGTCGTCGGCCACATCGCCGGCGGCTCGGCCGCGCTGGTCGACGCGGTGGAGAACGCCGAGGACTCGGAGGAGGCCGGCCGCCGCGACGCCGCCCGGCTGGGGGCCGACGACGTCGCCATCGGCCTGGCGGCCAGCGGCTCCACCCCGTATGTGGGCGGGGCGCTGTCCGCCGCGGCCGAGGCCGGGGCGGAGACGGTGCTGATCTCCAGCAATCCGCGGGCTCCGCTGGCCGACCGCGCCGGGACGGTGCTGACGCTGGACACCGGAGCGGAGGTGGTCACCGGCTCGACCCGGCTGAAGGCCGGCACCGCGCAGAAGCTGGTGCTCAACGGCTTCTCCACTGCACTGATGATCGCCATCGGCCGGACCTGGCAGAACCTGATGGTCTCCGTCGTCGCGACCAACGCGAAGCTGCGTGACCGCACCGTGCGGATCCTGCAGGAAGCCACAGGACTTCAGGAGGAGCCGGCCCGGGAGCTGCTGGAGCGCGCCGACGGCGAGCTGAAGGTCGCGCTGGTGGCCACGCTGGCCGACGTCGCGGTCGAGACCGCCCGGAGTCTGCTGGGGCGGCACGACGGCTCGGTGCGCGAGGCGCTGGCGGCGGCCTACGGGGCCGGCGCTGGTGGCGACAGGGCTGACGAGGGGAGCCGCGGGTGAGCGAGCTGGTCCTCGGCCTGGACGTCGGCGGCACCGGCAGCCGCATCGCCCTGGCCCCGCTGGATCCGGCCTCCGGCGCCCTGCCGGATGCCGGAGACGGTGCGGGATCTGCGGCGTCCCGCCGCGAGCTGACCGGTCCCCGGGTGCACATCGGCCCCGAGGGCAGCAGCGCTCCCGCCGTCGTCGATGCGCTGCTCGATCATGCGGCGGAGGCCTGGCCGGAGGTGTTCGACCTTGCCGCGGGCGACCACCGGCTCCGCGGCGTCGCGCTGGGTGCCACCGGGCTGGCCTCGCTGGTCGACGAGCCGGAGACGCTGCCGCGACGGATGGCCGAGCGGCTCTCCGTGCCGGCGGCCGCGGCCATCGACGCGGTCACCGCCCACCTGGGCGCCCTCGACGGCGCCGGCGGGGCGATCGTCGCGCTGGGCACCGGCGCCGTCGCCGTCGGGCACCCCGGCAGCACGCTGCCGAGCGCGGCGGGAGAGCGCACCGGTTCCGCCGCCTGCCCGGCCGGCTGGCGCCGCGTGGACGGCTGGGGCCATCTGCTCGGCGACCGCGGCGGAGGGGCCTGGCTCGGCCGCCGCGGGCTGGAGGAGGCGCTGCGCGCCCACGACGGCGTCGACCCGGCCGGCGCCGCGCTGCTCGCCGCCGGACGGGAACGGCTCGGCGCGCCGGCGGACTGGCCGGCGCAGCTCTACACCCGCGACGACCGTGCCGGCGTGCTGGCCGGCTTCGCCGCCGACGTCGTGGCCCTGGCCGCCTCCGGCGACGTCGTCTCCGGCCGACTCGTCGAAGCCGCCGGCCGCGAGGCTGCCGCCAGCGCGCTCGCGGCCCTGACCCCTGAGCACCCGGGGCGCGTGGTGCTCACCGGCGGGCTCGCCGCCGCCGGAGGGGCGCTGACCGCCGGATTCACCGCCGAGATCGCCGCCCGCCGCCCGGAGACGGAGATCGCCGCCGTCGCCGGCGACCCGCTCGACGGCGCACTGCACCTGGCCCGGCTGGCCGCCGCCTCCGGGATCGTCACGCAGGAGGGATTCCTCTGGACATGACCGCCGCCCCCGCGGAGCCGACCGGCTCCGCCTCCGCCGACCCCTCGACCGCACCCGCGACCGACCTCGCGACCGACCTCGCCGCCGCCCTGGGCGCCGAGCAGGTCCTGGGCCGCGCCATCGACCGCCATGCCCGCGCCCACGACGCCTCGCACTACCTGCTCGTCCCGCAGCTGGCCGCCGTCGCCGAGGACGCCGAAGCGGTGGCCGCCGCGCTCGCCGTCGCCGCCGAGCACCGCACGCCGGTGACCTTCCGCGCCGGCGGCACCAGCCTCTCCGGGCAGGCCTCCGGCGACGGGCTGCTGCTGGACACCCGCCGCGGCTTCCGCGGCATCGAGGTCCTCGACGACGGCGCGCGGGTGCGGGTGCAGCCCGGCGCCACGCTGCGCGCGGTCAACGCCCGGCTGGCCCGCCACGGCCGCGCGCTGGGCCCGGACCCGGCCAGCGAGGCCGCCTGCACCGTCGGCGGGATCATCGCGAACAACTCCTCGGGCATGGCCGCCGGCATCGAGCACAACACCGTCCGCACGCTGGAGTCGATGACGGTGGTGCTGGCCTCCGGGACCGTCGTCGACACCGCCGCGGACGACGCCGAGGCGCGGCTGCGCGCCGCCGAGCCGCAGCTGGTGGCCACGCTGGAGCGGCTGCGCGACGCCGTCCGCGCCGACGAGGCCGCCGTCGCCGAGATCGCCGCGCGCTTCGCCATGAAGAACACCATGGGCTACGCCCTGGACGCCTTCTGCGAGGTCGACTCCCCGGTGGCGCTGCTCTCCCGGCTGCTCATCGGCTCCGAGGGCACGCTGGGCTTCGTCGCCGAGGCCGTCTTCCGCACAGTGCCGGTGCAGCCCCGCGCGGCCACCGGGCTGCTGGTCTTCGACTCCGTCGACGCCGCCGCCCGGGCGCTGCCGGCGCTGGTGGACACCGGTGCGGCCGCCCTGGAGCTGATGGACGCGACCTCGCTGCAGGTCGCCCGCCGCGGGCCCGACGCGCCGGAGGAGATCACCGCCCTCGACGTCGACCAGCACGCCGGACTGCTGGTGGAGTACCGCGGCGACGACGACGCCGCCCTGGCCGCCCGCGTCGCGGCCGCCGCCGAGGTCCTCGCCGGGCTGGAGACCACTCGGGAGGTCGATCCGAAGGCGGATCTGACCCGTGATCCGGCCCGGCGCGCGGCGCTGTGGGGAGTGCGCAAGGGCCTCTACGCCGCCGTCGCCGGGGCGCGGCCGCCCGGGACGATGGCGCTGCTGGAGGACGTCGTCGTGCCGGTCGAGCAGCTGGCCGAGACCTGCGACGAGCTGGCCGGGCTGCTCGCCGCCCACGACTACGCCGACCCGGTGATATTCGGCCACGCCAAGGACGGCAACCTGCATTTCATGCTCACCGAGGACACTGAGGACCCGGCCGCCGTCGCCCGGCTGGAGGCCTTCACCGAGGATCTGGTCGAGCTGATCCTGCGCCGCGGCGGGAACCTGAAGGCCGAGCACGGCACCGGGCGGGCGATGGCGCCGTTCATCGACCGGCAGTACTCGCCGACCCTGGTGGCGGTGCTGCACGAGGTCAAGGCCGCCTTCGACCCCGCCGGCATCCTCAATCCCGGGGTGGTGCTCACCGAGGACGCCCGGGCCCACGTCCACGACCTCAAGCCCGTCGACCGCGTCGACGAGGAGGTCGACCGCTGCGTGGAGTGCGGCTACTGCGAGCCGGTCTGCCCGAGCCGGGATCTCACCCTGACCCCGCGACAGCGGATCGTCGTCCGCCGGGCGCGCGAGCGGGCGCTGGCCGACGGCGACGTCGAGCTCGCCGCCGAGCTGGACGAGCAGCAGGCCTATGACAGCCTCGACACCTGTGCCGCCGACGGCATGTGCGCCACCGCCTGTCCGGTGCAGATCGACACCGGCGCGCTGGTCAAGCGGCTGCGCGCCGAGTCCCGCGGGCCGGTGGAACAGCGGGCCTGGCGCACCGCCGCCGACCACTGGGGCGCGGCGACGACGGCGGCCTCCCGCGGGCTGGACCTCGCCGCGACGGTGCCCTCAGTCGCGGTGACCGGGCCGAACGCGCTCGCCCGGTCGGTGCTCGGTGCGGAGACGGTGCCGCAGTGGAGCACGGACCTACCGCGCGGCGGGCGACGGCGCAGCGCGACGCCGGGCGGCACCGGCGTGCCGGCCGGGGCGTCGGGCGGTCGGGGTTCGGAAGGCGAGGTCGCCGCCGTCTTCCTGTCCAGCTGCCAGGGGGCGATGTTCGCCCCCGCGGAGGGATCCGTCGGAGTGCAGAGCGCAGTCGCCCGGCTGTGCGCGGCCGCCGGGCTGAGCCTGGTGGTCCCGGAGGGGCTGGACGGGCTGTGCTGCGGCACCCCGTGGTCGTCGAAGGGCTTCACCGCCGGCCATGAGGCGATGGCCGAGAGGGTCCTCGACGCCGTCGCCGCCGCCCGCGAGCGGGTCGCCGCCGGTGACGGCCGGGAGGCGGAGGCCGTGCCGGTCCTCGTCGACGCGAGCTCCTGCACCGAGGGCGTCGCGGCGATCATGGAGACCGCCGAGCGCGCGGGCGATCCGCGGGCCGGCGCCGTCGTCGACGCGCTGCGGCTGGTCGCCGACGACGTGCTGCCGCGGCTGCAGATCCCGGAGGGGTCCCAGGTGGCCTCGCTGACGGTGCACCCGACCTGCTCGGCGCATCGGGCCGGGCTCGACGGCGATCTGCGCGCCGTCGCCGAGGCCGCCGCGGTGGAGGTGCACATCCCCGTCGACTGGGGCTGCTGCGGCTTCGCCGGCGACCGCGGGATGCTCCATCCGGAGCTGACGGCCGCGGCCGCTGCCGCCGAGGCCGTCGAGGTGGAGGCGTTCGACGCCGTCGAGCACGCCTCCTGCAACCGCGCCTGCGAGATTGCGATGACCCGGGCGACCGGCCGGGACTATCGGCACGTGCTGGAGGTGCTGGCCGACGTCATCGCCGGGGGCCCGGGGCCTGCCCCGGCGCCTGCCCCGGGGCCTGGCGCGGGGCTCGGCGCGCACTGAGTGGCCACTTGTGACGGCATCTGCCCTGGACGAATCGTTCAAATCGCAGAGAATGTCGTCAGAAGTGGCCACTCAGCGGCAGGCCGCGACGTCGTCGACACGCCGCGGCCCGAGGACCTTCGCGCTCGGTGACCGGGCGCGAGAAGCTGACCCTGCTGATCCGGAGGACCAGTCCGGGACGAGACGAGAGGATGTGATGGGTGATGGAGGTCGTGATCGCTCCGGCCGAGGAGCTGGCCCGACTGGCCGCCGACGCCGTGGAGGAGCTGCTGCGCGCGAAGCCGACGGCGGCGCTGGGGCTGGCCACCGGATCGAGCCCGCTGGCCGTCTATGACGAGCTGGCTCGCCGCCACGCGGAGGAGGGGCTGTCCTTCGCGCAGGCGCAGGGCTTCATGCTCGACGAGTACGTGGGCCTGCCCGCCGAGCATCCGCAGCGGTACCGCAATGTGATCTCCGCCGAGATCGCCGACCGGGTGGCCTGGCCGGCCGATCAGGTCCACGGACCCGACGGGCTCGCCGAGGACCTGCCGGCAGCCTGCGCGGCGTTCGAGCAGGCCATCGCCGACGCCGGGGGAGTGGATCTGCAGCTGCTGGGCATCGGCACCGACGGCCACATCGGCTTCAACGAGCCCGGCTCCTCGCTGGCCTCGCGCACGCGGATCAAGTCGCTGACCGATCAGACGCGGCAGGACAACGCCCGGTTCTTCGACGACGACGTCGACCAGGTCCCGCCGCACTGCCTCACCCAGGGGCTGGGCACGATCAGCGACGCACGGCATCTGGTGCTGCTGGCCACCGGCCGGCACAAGGCCGAGGCGGTCCACCAGCTGGTCGAGGGTCCGGTCTCGGCGCTGTGGCCGGCCTCCGTGATGCAGCTGCACCCGCATGCCACCGTCCTGCTCGACGAGGGCGCGGCCTCGCGGCTGCAGCTGGCCGACTACTACCGACAGGCCTACGCCTCGAAGCCGAGCTGGCAGGGGCTGTGATCCGGCGCTGCGGCATGCCCCGCGCTGAGTGGTCGCCGGGCTGAGTGCCTCCATCCTGCGCTGAGCGGCCCTCTCCCCGTCCCGCCCCGCGCTGAGTGGTCACTTCTGACGGTTTCTCCCCCTGATGGAACGTTTCAACGGGGCGATCCGTCGTCAGAAGTGACCACTCAGGGCGCCGCTGCGGCCTCCGTCCGCTCGACGGCGGCCGGTGCCGGCCGCTACCGGTGCCGCAGCGGCGCCGTCGCCAGCTCGGCGATGCCCTCGTGCGGGCCGACGGCGGCCTCGAATCCGAGCTCCGCCCGGGCGGCCTCCGGCGAGGCGGTCACATGCCGGACGTCGAAGGCCCGGTGCTCGCCGGTGACCACCGGCTCCGGCCCGCCCATCACGGCGGCCAGCCGGCGGGCCATGTCGCCGATGGTGAACGTGCTGCCGGAGCAGACGTTGTAGGCGCGCAGCCCGACCGGTCCGGAGCCCACCGCCTCGATCGCGGCGAGGTTGGCCCGGGCGATGTCGGCCACGTGGACGAAGTCGCGCCGCTGCTCGCCGTCCTCGAGGACCCGCGGCGGCTCCCCGTGCTCGAGCGCAGAGCGGAAGATGGCGGCCACGCCGGAGTAGGGGGTGTCGGCCGGCATGCCGGGGCCATAGGCGTTGTGATACCTCAGCGCGATCGCCCGGGCCGACTCCAGCGTGCACCAGGAGGCGGCATAGTGCTCCTGCGCGATCTTCGAGGCGGCGTATCCGGACCGCGGGGCGAACGGTGCGTCCTCGTCGACGAGGCGAGGCTCGACGTCGTCGCCGCATCGCGGGCACCGCGGATCGAACAGGCCCCGGGCCAGGTCGCTCTCCCGCCGCGGCGCCGGAGGCACGTCGCCGTCGCGGGGGCACGTGTACCGTCCCTCGCCGTAGACCACCACCGACGACGCCAGCACCAGCCGCGTCGTGCCGGCGCGGGCCATCGCCGCGAGCAGCGTCGCGGTGCCGAGATCGTTGTGCGCCGCATAGCCGGGCAGATCCTGGGCGTCGACGCCGTTGCCCACAGTGGCCGCCTGGTGGCACACCACGTCCACCGTCGGCAGCAGTCGATCCAGCAGATCCGGATCGCGGACGTCGCCCCGGACCACGCCCGGCGGCGTCGTCGAACTCTCCCCGTGGGCCTGCGGCAGCAGCATGTCGACGCCGACGACCTCGTGGCCGGCGTCGGCGGCGGCCTCGGCGATGTGGCGGCCGATGAAGCCGGCCGCGCCGGTCAGCAGCACCTTCATGGCAGCTCCAGCGGCGGCGTCATGCCCGCCAGCGCCGCGGAGCAGGAGCAGTCGCGCTCGCCGGAGAGGGAGGAGATCACCGTGTGCAGCCGGCGCTTCAGCGCCGCGGTGTGCTCGGCGAACACCCGGAAGACCTGCTCCTGGTCCACGGCGTGTCCGGCGCTGATCCCGGCATCGAGATCGGTGACCAGGGCCGTCGCCGCGTAGCAGAGCTCCAGCTCGCGGGCCAGCGTCGCTTCGGGCTGCCCGGTCATGTTCACCAGGTCCCAGCCCTGCTTCGCATACCACTGGGACTCCGCGCGGGTGGAGAACCGCGGGCCGTCGATCACCACCATGGTTCCGCCGTCGACGGGCGGGGACTCCTCGTCGTCGAGCCCGTCCACCAGGGCTGTGCGCAGCCGGGGACAGTACGGGTCCGCGAAGGAGATGTGGCAGGCGCCCTCGTCGAAATAGGTCTGCTCGCGGCGGCTCGTCCGGTCCACCAGCTGGTCCGGGACCACCAGGGTCCCGGGCCCCAGGCCGTCGTGGAGCCCGCCGACCGCGCACGGTGCCAGCACCTGACGCACGCCCAGGCTGCGCAGCGCCCAGAGGTTGGCGCGGTAGTTCACCCGGTGCGCGGGGAACTCGTGGCGCCGCCCGTGTCGGGGCAGGAAGGCCACAGTGCGGCCGGTCCCGCCGGGCTCGTCGGACGTCACCGTGCCGACGGCGATGGGGGAGGACGGCGTCCCGAACGGCGTCTCGACGTCCACCTCCTGAGGGTCCTCCAGGAACGTGTAGAACCCGGATCCGCCGATGATGGCGATCTCTGGTCTCGGAGTCATGCGGTCTCCTTCCCTGCGGCTCTCGGCATCAACCGTGCCACGCACCGGCCGTCGTGGCGGCGGATCTCGCCGACGGCGAGTCCGGCCTCCGCCGCGAGCTCGGCGACGGCGTCGACGCCCACCCAGGTCCAGGCGAAGGACTCGGTGAGCCGCCCCGCCACGCGCAGCCGGATGATGTCATGGACCACGCCCGTCCCCGGGCCGTCGACCTCGACGATGACGGCTCCGTCCGGGCGCATGAGGCGTCGGAGCCGGCGGAGCAGCCGGACGGGATCTCCGCCGATGCCGATGTTGCCGTCGGCCAGCAGCGCCTCCCGCCAGCTCCCCTCCTCCGGCACCTCGTCGAAGATGTTCCGGTGCACCGCGTCGGCGCCGCGTTCCCGGGCCATCCTCACGGCCTCGGGGGAGATGTCGATGCCCAGGGCCCTGATGTCGCGCGCCGCCAGAGCCTGCGTCACGCGTCCGACGCCGCAGCCGACGTCGAGCGTCGGACCGGTGCAGCGGTCCACCAGCAGGGCGTGATCAGCGGCGTCGGAGAGGCCCATCCAGCGGCGGACGTCCATGGGGATCGCCGTGCCGTCGGACCCGATCACCTCGCAGTCGTGTCCGGAGAGCACCGCGTCCCAGGCGGTCAGTGGCTGCATGTTCATCAGATCGGTCATGGGCTTGGTCCTGCCTGCTCGTGGTCGGGCGTGCGGGAGACCTCGGCGGCGAAGCGTCCGCCGGGCCGCAGGGCGGCCACGGCGAGGGCGTCGGCCCAGGTGTCGACGTCGGCGAGGGGCGGGACGCGGCCGACGCGCGCGCCGGAGCGTTCCAGGGCGGCTGCGGTCTGCGCGCCGGTGTCCGGTCGCGACATCGGCACCTCCGTCAGGCAGCGTGTCCAGCCCGGCTCCCGGACCCCCAGCACCCACCAGCCGCCGTCCTCGGCAGGCCCCAGGGCGGCTTCATGGTCTTCCAGGGGGACGGCGGCCCGCCGCAGGTCGTCGGCGGAGACCTGCGGTGTGTCCATGCCGATCTGGACCACTCCGCGGCCGGCGTCGGCGTCGTGGTGGGCCGCGATCAGCCGGGACGTGAAGTCCTCGCCGCGCTGCGCGACGACCCGGTGCCGGGCGCAGACGGCGGCGATCTCCTCGGCGCGGGCCGCGTCGCGCAGCTCGCCGGTCATCGCGACGACCAGCGGCCAGCCGAGGGCCTCGGCGGTCTCGAGGGTGTCGAGCAGGGCGGCGGCGGCCATCTGCGCCGCCGGCTCGTCGCCGACGGTGGCCGCCAGGCGGGATTTCGCCTGTCCGGCGACGGGCGCCCGGGCGACGATCAGGAGAGTCGGCTCGTCGCTCATGACAGGACCTTGGCGAAGTCGACGAGCACCCGGGCGGTGCCTCTGACCGATCCCGAGACCTTGGACCTGGTGCCGCGGGCGCGCCGGGAGTAGACGACGTCCTGCTCGTGGACGGTCCAGCCGGCGTGGGCGGCCTTGATCATCAGCTCCAGCGGATAGCCGAATCGTCGGTCGGCGATCTCCAGGGCGAGCAGCTCCTCGCGCCGGCAGACCCGCATGGGGGCCAGATCGTGGATCCCGAAGCCGCTGCGGCGGCGGATCAACCCGGCCAGCACGGCGGTGCCGGCGCGGGCGTGCCACGGCCAGACGCCGCGCTCATCGGGCCTCCGGCGGCCGACCGCCATCGTGGCGTCGCCGCGGGAGACGACCGCGGCCAGCTCGGCCAGTTCGGCCGGATCCATGGACCCGTCGCCGTCGATCACGGCGACCAGCGGCGCCGCGGCCGCGAGGACCCCGGCATGGACGGCGGCGCCGTAGCCGGGCACTCCTTCTGGCACCACCGTCGCGCCGAGCCGGCGGGCCACTGCGGCGGTGTCGTCGGTGGACCCATTGTCCACGACGATCACGTCCATGCCCTGCGGCACGCGGGCCAGCACGTCGGGCAGAGCGGGTGCCTCGTTCCGGCAGGGAACGATCACGTCGCACCTCGGATGATCCGTCATCGGGCCTTCCATGGACTGATGTTATCAGCGGGGTAGCATGTGGTGATGGCTGACCATACACTGCAGTCTGCGCGCCTGACCAGGATCAAGGCTGTGTCCAGTGTCCTCGCAGGTGTCGCACTGGTCGCCGCCGCCATCATCTGGCCGCGGGCCTCGGGGACCGACGTCGCGACGGGCAAGGCGGTGTTCGACGACTGGACTCCGCTGAAGGCCGCGTGGGAGCCGGAGCTGACGGCCACCCTGCTGCCGCCGATGGTGGCGGCGGTCCTCGGACTCCTGTGCTGGGGGCGTGTCAGCCGCCGGCTGACCTGGGCCCCGTTCCTGCTGCTGACGTTCGCCGCGTCGTGGCTGTGGACGGCCTCTCTGGGGCACGTGGGCGGGGCCGAGAGCATCGGCAGGGTCTTCGGCCGGGACAGCGAGTACTTCGTGGGTGCCAAGGAGGTCTCCTCCGTCCCGGAGTTCCTCTCCGGATTCATCGACCGCATCCCCCTGGACGCGCCGGACAACTGGCCCGTCCACATCGCCGGCCATCCCCCGGCGGCGACGATGTTCTTCATCCTGCTGGACCGGCTGGGCATCCAGGACCCCTACACCGCCGGGATGATCGTGCTGAGCCTGGGCTGCACGGCAGTGGTCGCGGTCCTGCTGACCCTGCGGGCGCTGGGTTCCGAGCGGCTGGCCCGGCGCGCCGCGCCCTGGCTGGTGGTCGCGCCGTCGTGGATCTGGATGGGCGTCTCGGGCGATGCGCTCTTCACGGCGGCGGGCGCCTGGGGGCTGGCGCTCCTGGCGCTCGCCGCCACGGCCGGACGTCGCACGCGCCTGGTGGGATGCGGCGTCGCGGCCGGGCTCGTGCTCGGTCTGTGCGTCCATCTGTCCTACGGGCTGGTGCTGCTGGGCGTCCTGGCCCTCGCGGTGCTGTTCCTGGGCCGGCGATGGTGGGCGCTCCCCTGGGCCGCGGGCGCCGCGCTGCTGGTCGCCGGGGCGTTCTCCCTGGCCGGCTTCAGCTGGTGGGAGGCCTACCCGGTGCTGGTCACGCGCTACTACGACGGCATCCAGACCGAGCGGCCCTACGGGTACTGGGTGTGGGCGAATCTGGGCGTCTGGACCTTCACCGCGGGCCTGGCGACATGGGCCTCCTTCCCCCGGGCGGTCGCCGAGGTGCGACGGCGCGCCAGCCGGGATCGCTTCGTGGTCGCGGTGCTGGGCTGCGCGGGGATGGCGGCCATCCTGGTGGCCACGCTCTCCGGGATGAGCAAGGGGGAGGTCGAGCGGATCTGGCTGCCGTTCACCCTGTGGGTCCTGATCCTGCCGGTGCTGCTGCCCGTGCGCTGGCACCGGCCGCTGATCGCGAGCCAGCTGGCCACGGCGATCGTCGTCGAGCTCCTCTGGACGACGCAGTGGTGACCGGTGCCGCAGGGATGCCGGGCGGGGCCGCCCGGCCGATGCCTCCCCGCCTCGCGCTGAGTGGCCATTCCTGACGGCTTCTGCGGCGAGTGGATCGTTCCACCCGGGCGAATCGTCGTCACAAGTGACCACTCAGTGCTCGCGGGAGCTCTCCGCTAGGCTGGCCGCACCAGGCACGACGCCGACGTCGGAGGTCAGCATGAGCAACACCGAACCGCGCCCCGCCGAGCAGGTCTGCGTCAACGGGCCGCAGGATCCGACGCCGCCGCCCGGCGCCCCGGACGCCCCGGCCGCCGCGACCGGAACCGCCGACGACGCCGCCTCCGGGCTGCGCGACGGCGTCACCCGCACCGCCGCCGGCGTCGAGCTGCTCGAGCCGCGCGACGTCCCGCTCGGCGGCCCGAGGGCGATGACGGTGCGTCGCACGCTGCCGCAGCGCGCCCGGTCGCTGGTCGGCGCCTGGTGCTTCCTGGACTTCTACGGTCCCGACGACCTCTCCGTCTCCACGCCGATGCGCGTCCCGCGCCACCCGCACACCGGGCTGGCCACCGTCTCCTGGCTCTTCTCCGGCCGCATCGACCACATCGACTCCGCCGGCAACTGGGCCACCGTCCGGCCCGGCGAGGTCGCGCTGATGACCGCCGGCCGCGGCATCACCCACTCGGAGTACTCCAGCGTCGACACCACCACCCTGCACGGCGCCCAGCTCTGGTACGCGCTGCCCGAGGAGCACCGCTTCACGACGCCGCGGCTGGACTCCCGGCCGGCGGAGGTCGCCTCCGGCGACGGATGGCGGGCGACGGTCTTCCTCGGCGAGCTGCTCGGCGTGCGCTCGCCGGTGCCTACTCCCGTCCCGCTCACCGGCGCCGAGCTGCGCCTGGAGCCCGGCGCGGAGCTGGAGATCGAGGTCCCGGCCGAGCATGAGCATGCGCTGCTGCACGTCTCCGGCGCAGTGGCCCTCGACGGCGTCGACGTCGCCGCCGACCACCTGGCCGTCGTCGACGTCGGCCGCGAGCGGCTGCGGATCACCGCCGGGGAGGAGCCGGTCATCGCGCTGCTGCTCGGCGGCGAGCCGCTGGGCGAGCAGATCGTGATGTGGTGGAACTTCGTCGGCCGCTCGCATGAGGAGATCGCCGCCTATCGCGCCGCGTACCAGGCCGAGATGGGCTTCGAGGCCCCGGAGGAGGGCTCGCCGCTGCGGCGGGCGCCGGGCACGCTCGGCGTCGCCGACGACGGCGGCCGCGACGGAGCCGACGGCGGCGTCGCCCTGGGCGAGCCGGTCCACGGGGCGCTGCGCGACGCGCTCGCCGGGTCCACCTACGCCGACGGCCGCCCGTTCCCGCAGTTCGGCGACTTCCCGCCCGGCCAGGAGGCTCCGCTGCCGGCGCCGGAGCTGCCCGGCGTGCGCATGCGGCCGCGCGGCTGAGCCGCCCCGCGCCCCCACCAGATCCCGTGATCGCCCAGCAGGAGAGGAGCACCATGACCCGCATCGGTTACCTCATCGGCAGCTTCGCCGAGGACTCGCTCAATCGTCAGCTCGCCGAGGTGCTGGTCGGCGAGGCGCCCGAGCGCGCCGAGACCAGCGAGATCGACCTGCGACCGCTGCCGCTCTACGACCGCCACCTCGACGAGGACTTCCCCGCAGAGATGACCGCGTTCAAGGAGCAGGTCGCCGCCGTCGACGGGCTGCTGCTGGTCAGCCCGGAGCACAACAAGGGTGTGCCGGCTCCGGTGAAGAACGCGATCGACATCCTCACGCGTCCGCCGAAGCAGGGGGTGCTCTCCGGTGTGCCGATGGGCATCGCCGGTGCGTCGAAGAGCCGCTTCGGCACGCTGAGCTCGCAGACGCAGCTGCGCGGGATGCTGCCGCAGCTCGGGGTGCCGCTGATGGGCACGCCGCAGATGACCGTCCAGGTCACCGATGAGACTTTCGCCGAGGGCGCGGCCGGCGCCGAGCAGCTGCGCCGTCGCGCGGGGCACTACATGGAGGCGCTGACCGCCTGGATCGAGCAGCACGCCGCGCGCGGGTGAGCCGCCGGTCCGACACGATCAGCTCACCGGAACCGGACGGGTGTGTCCAGGGGGGTGTGTGCGGTAGCCTCGTCGCGTGCCTCACCTCACGCGTGAACTGACGACTCCCAGGTCAGAAGCTCCTCGGCCCAACCGCGGCCCGGCGGCCGGCCCGCGGAACCGCGCGGCGATCATCGACGCCGCCAGGGTCGAGTTCCGCGACCACGGCGCGCGCGTGCCGCTGACGCGCATCGCCCGCCGCGCCGGCGTCGGGCAGGGGAGCCTGTACCGCCACTTCTCCGACCGCACGGATCTGGCGGTCGCCGTCTTCTCGGAGAACGTCGAGCGGCTGGCCGCCGCGGTCTCCGCCTCCGACACGCCCTACGTCACCTTCATGGATGGGGTGATCGACGAGGCGGTCGAGGCGGCCGTGGTCATCGACCTGATCTCGCAGCCCGAGGAGATCGAGCGGACTCGGGCCCTCGCCGACCGCCTGCAGGAGGTCGTCGTCGACGTCGCCGTCCGGGACGGGAGGACGCTGAATCCGGAGGTCGACGTCGAGGACTTCATCAACGGGATCTTCATGCTCTCGCTGGCGCTGTCCCGGATGCTGCCGGAGGAGCGGCGCAGCCGCGGCGGTCGGATGCGCCGCATGCTCGACGCCTGGTTCCTCGGCGCGCGCCCCTGAGCCCGCCCTGATGCCGCGCCGCGAGGGATGACTCTGTGGCATATGTGGGAATGTCGTCGCATTCCCACGCTTTCCACGGAGTCATCGCCGGCGGGGCGGGGCGGGAGCGAGCCCCGCCGCTGGGGATAGACTCGGGGTCCGTGAGCAGCCTGCATCGAACCACCGAGACCAGCCCGACCCGCGACGACGCCGAGCAGATCACCGTGGTCGTCCCCGCGCGCGCCGGCAGCGAGCGGGTCAAGCACAAGAACACCCGGCCGTTCGCCTCCTACGAGGGCGGGCTGCTGGAGCTGAAGCTCGAGCAGCTCACCCGCACCGGGGAGATCGACCGCATCATCGTCTCCTCCAACGACCCGGCGGTGCTCGACTACACCGCGCAGTTCGCCGCCCAGCACGACGACGGCCGGATCGAGGCGCTGGAGCGTCCGGACGAGCTGGGTCGCTCCTCCACTCCGATGAGCGTCTTCCTGCAGTACGTCGCCGAGCTGCAGGAGACGGGCACGATGATGATGACCCATGTGACCCACCCGCTCATCGGCTCGCAGCACTTCTCCGAGCTGGTCGGCGCCTGGCGCGAGGCCGCCGACGCCGGCCACGACAGCCTGCTGACGGTCACCAAGCTGCAGACCTTCCTCTGGGACGAGAACGGCCCCTTCAACTACGACGCCTCGCAGGAGAAGTGGCCGCGCAGCCAGGACATCAAACCGCTCTACGAGGTCAACCACGGCGCCTACTTCATCCCCTTCCGCACCATGCGCGAGGTCGACGACCGCGTCGGCGCGGCGCCGCGGATGCACGAGCTGCCGGAGAACGTCGTGCTCGACATCGACTGGGAGGAGCAGTTCGCCCTGCTGGAGGACATCGTCCGCGCCAAGGAGCTGCGCGGCATCAGCGTCCTCTGACCCCGCCCGCCCATGCCAGAGCACGACGAGCTCGAGGAGCTGACGCCATGACCGTCGCGACCATCGCCGAGCGGCTGCTGGACCGGCTGCCGGCTCGGCTGCAGGCTCCGGCGCGGCAGCGGGTCGCCGCCGTGTCGACGGCGGTCGCCTCCCGGCTGCGCCCGCGGCCCGCCCCGGACCTCGCCGCGCGCCGTCGTCCGCGCCCGGCTCCGCGGGACGCGGCCTCGCAGCGTCCGGAGGGCGCGCCGCTGGTCACCGTCGGCATCACCTCCCACCATGAGGCCGAGCGGATCGGCCGCTGCCTGGAGAGCCTCGTGGAGCAGACGCTGGGCGCCGAGCAGATCGAGGTGCTGGTCGTCGACGACGGCTCCACCGACGACACGGTGGAGACGGCGTGGAGCTACGCCGACGCCGCGGACTGGGCGGCGTTCACCGTGACCAGCCACGCCGCCACCGGCAGCCCGTCGGCAGGGCGCAACAGGATCGTCGACGCCGCCGCCGGTGAGCACGTCTTCCTGCTCGACGCCGACGACTACCTGGGCCGTCAGGCGCTGGAGGCGATGACCCGGGCCGCGGCGCGCGAGTCCGCCGACGTCGTCGTCGGCCGCTACGTGGGGGTGAATCGCTCGGCGCCGAACGTGCTCCCGCCGAAGAAGGCGACGCAGCGCCGCGACGACTACCACCCCGGCTGGCTGAACAGCCTGCACGTGCAGAAGCTGTTCCGCACCGAGTTCCTCCGCGACCTGGGCTGCCGCTTCAACGAGTCGCTCATCTACGCCAGCGACCACCCGTACATGATCAGCGTCTTCCTCCACGCTCGCGCAGTGGCCTTCGTCGACGACGTCGACTGCTACTTCCTCACGCTGGAGGAACCGAGCTCGACGGCGGCGTCCGCCCGGCCCGGCCGGTCCGGCCGGACGGGGCGGCGCACGCACGTCTCGCGGGCCGAGATCCCCGCCCGCCGGCAGCTGCAGTTCCTCCACGACTGCTTCGGCGTGCTCGCGCTGGCTCGCGGCGAGGGCGGGGAGGCCGCCCGGCGGGCCGGGCGGATGCGGGCGCACTATTGGAACCGGCTGCTGAAGGTCCATCTGCCGGTGCTGGTCCGGCGGAAGACCGACGACGACGCCGTCGTCGACCTGGCGCGCGAGGCGACGGCGCTGGCCGAGCTCTACGGGGCGGAGACCTCGCGGACGACGCTGGTGCCCGAGGCGCGTCTCATGCTGGAGGCGTTCGCCTCCGAGGACGCCGCGACGATCCGGGCCGCCGCCGAGGCGGCCCGAGGCGTGGAATAGACTGACCGTCGACGCCCCGGCGGACGGGGCGGATCGAGCAGACGGAAGGCGGTCTCGCCCGTGAGCGCAGCACCCGACTCCCCGCAGGACCAGCAGCAGGACCAGCAGTCGGACCTGGAGCAGCAGGTGCAGAGCCTCGACGTCGAGAACCGGCGGATCACCGAGGAGCTGCAGCGGCTGCAGAGCGAGTGCGCCGAGCTGGTGGTCGTCCGCGAGCAGCAGCGCGTCGAGCTCGGCGAGCAGCGCACCAGGATCCGCGAGCTCACCGGCCGGCTCCGCGCCGCCGAGTCCCGCGCCCGACGTGCGGAGAACTCCCGCGCCTACCGGGCGGCGAAGGCCGTGCGCCGGCTGCTGCGCCGCTCGACGGACTGAGCCGACCCGGTCGACTGAGCCGACTGCGCCGCGGCGAGCCGCCGCAGCACCAGGGTCAGCTCCCAGGCACGGTGGTCGAAGGTGTGCTGGGCCAGCACCCGCTCGCGCGCCCGCTCGGCCCGGGCGCGGCGCTCCTCGGGGT
Source organism: Nesterenkonia halobia (assembly GCF_039536005.1). Classification (NCBI taxonomy): domain Bacteria; kingdom Bacillati; phylum Actinomycetota; class Actinomycetes; order Micrococcales; family Micrococcaceae; genus Nesterenkonia; species Nesterenkonia halobia. The sequence continues at coordinate 400,991 of NZ_BAAAYG010000003.1, forward strand.
GCTGCAGGTACCAGTCGACAGTGCGCCGCAGCGCCTGCGGCGAGTCGACCACGGGGATGTCCTCGCCGAAGGTCTCCTCGATCCCGGCGACGGGGTCGGAGACGACGAAGGCCCCGGCGGCGCTGGCGTCGAAGAGCCGGTTGGAGAGATACCCGTGCGCGGCCATCGTCTCCCAGTGGTCGTTGAGCACGATGGCGGCGCCGGCGTAGTGGGCGGCGAGCTCGTCGTTCGGGACGTGGTCGCCGTGGACCATGCGCTCGGGCAGGAAGCGTCCCCACCGGGTGCCCCAGACGGCGAGGTCGACGTCGGCCTCCACCGCCCAGGAGACCAGCCGCCGCCGCACGCCGCGCGAGTTGCCGATGAACGCCACCGCCTCCGGCAGCTCGGCCGGCTGCTCGGGGTCGGCGAAGACCTCCGGGTCGGTGGCCTGGTGGAGCACCGAGACCGGGGCATCGGTGAGCTGATCGAGCTCCTCGGCGAAGGGTGAGGAGGCGACGAAGACGTGGTCGTAGGCGTCGAGCTCCTCGCGACCCTCCAACCGGTCGGGATGGCTGATGCTCCACAGCAGGTTCCGCGCGGCCCGGCTGCGGTCGGGGTCGAAGCGCATGCGCCCGCGCAGCACCAGGTTGATGTCGGCGTCGTGGGTGTACCACTGGTCGAGGCAGTGCACGGCGCAGCGCCAGCCGAGCCGCTCCAGCGCATCGGCCAGGTGGCGGGCGAAGTGGTAGTCGCCCCATTCCCAGGCGGTCTCCCGGCTCGGGGCGGCGATCTTGATCGCGATCGTGCGCGCCGGCTCGGTCACGGGGCGCCAGTCGTCGAGGGCGCGCGGCCGCAGTGCGGCGTCGACGGCGGGGGCGGCCGCGGCGTCCACCGCGGGGTAGCCCTCGGGCGCCGGGCCGACGGCGTCGCCCGCCGCCGGGCGGCGTCGCAGGACCAGCGGCGCGTCGAGCTGCACCGGCGTCCAGTGCCGGGCGCAGCGGGCGAGCAGCTCGCGGTCCTGGGCGCCGTCGAGCCGCGGATCGAAGACGCCGACCTCGTCGAGCACGGCGCGGTGCAGGCTGACGGTGCTCAGCGTCGCCTCTGCGCGAGGCTCCGGCGTGAGGGAGGCCGCCACGAGGTCCTCGCCGTCGAGCGCGGCCTCCCACTGTCCGCTGCGGACCACCGGATGCGGGCCCGCGCGGTGGACGCGGACCACCTCCTCCAGGTGGCGCGGATGCCAGACGTCCTCCGGGGCGAGGAAGGCGAGGATCGGCCCGGCGGCGCGGGCGATCCCGTGGTTGCGCGCCGTCGCGCCGGCCGCTCCGGACAGCCGGTGGTGGGCGAGCCGGCGGTCCGGGTGCAGGTGGACGGCTTCGGCGACGTCCTCGGCGTCCGAGGCGTCGCAGACCAGCAGCTCCCAGTCCGGGCAGGTCTGGTCCAGCACGCTGCGCACGGCCTCGCCGACGACGGCGCGCGGGCTGTGGCCGAGGTTCTCCGGGACGTGCTCGATCGGCATGATCACCGAGACCAGCGGGCCCGCGGCGGACGGCCGGTCCGCGGAGGCCGAGTCCGGCTCGGCGTCGGCCGGCAGCTGCTGCGCGTCCAGCAGCTCCGCCGCGGCGGCCGCGGCCCCGTACCGCCGGTGCACGCCGGGGGCCGCCGGCTGCGCCGGGGAGTCGCGCGCGGCCCGGCGGCGGGCCAGGTCGAGGGAGAAGTCGACGACGTCGGCGAGCTCGCCGAAGGTGCGCTTCGCCTCCTCGTACGCGTCGATCGCCCGGGCGTGCCGCCCCTGCCGCAGCGCCTCGTGCCCGCGCCGCAGCAGCGCGTCGAGCGCGGCGGCGTCCGGGACGGGGGGAGTGGTCATCACGCGCGGGTCCTTTTGTCGCAGAGTGAGCAGAGGGAGGGGAGGGCGGCCGTCCGTCATGATAGCCGCTCGGGTCCCGGCGCGACCCGGCCCGGCGCGATCCGGTCCGGGGCCGCGGCCCCGGACTCGCGCCGCTGCGCGGGCGGCGTCGCGACGGAGCCGCGACTGTGCGAAGACATTTGACGCGCCCCCGTGCACGCCGTATACCTGACCCGGTGGAGACCGAGCCGACGTCCGTCGAAGAGTTCATCGCCGACCGCATCACCCCGCGGGAGGGCATGAGGTACTGGCCGCGGGACGGCGTGGTCTCAACCGGGGGTCTCCTGGAACGGGCCGCGAAGGCCCGCGGGCTCACGCTGCGGCGGGTCGGCAAGACCCACCTGCTCTTCTACGCCGGCGCCCGGCTGGTCGGCAGCTTCGACGGGCGGGAGACGAACCTGGTCAGCGCCCAGGCCGCCAAGGCCGCCGAATCGTCCCGCCTCCAGCAGGGATACCTCCGTGCCGCCGGCGTGCCGACGGCGTCGGAGACCGGCGATTCCGAACCCTCCGCCCACGGTGCCGTCGGAGACTCCGCCGACGGCGCGGCGCTCGCGCTGCGCTGCTATGTGCTCGGCGAGTCCGTGGTCGCCGCAGTCGTGCGCGTGCCGCGTCATGTGGTCGGCACCGGCGAGGACTCGCTGGCCGGACTGATCGCCGCGGAGGAGGGGGTCTGGCGGAAGAGCGCCTACCTCGCCGATCTGCCCCGCAAGCGGGTGCGCCGCCACCTCGCGCGGCAGGGGCTGGACGAGGACTCCGTGCCCGAGGAGGGCCGGGTGGTCTTCCTCGAGGAGCTCAGCGGCGCGCCGGGCCGGGCCATCACTGTGGATGTCCTCGAGGATCTGGGCGAGGACCTCGTCTCGCTGGCGGTGGATGCGATGTGGGCCTTCCCGGGCCTCGACGGCGCCGTCGTCGACCTCCGCACGCCGCGCCTCGACGCCGCCGAGGGCGCGGCGGCGGCCGGCGTGGATCCGACCGGCGACATCGTGGAGTTCCGGCACCCGACCTACGGCGCCGACCGGCGCGTGGCCGTCGACATCATCGACCGCATGAAGCGCTGAGCCGTCGTGCCGGTCGGCTCGGCGCCCGCGGCTCAGTACTTGTGGTGCTCGCTGGCGGTGATCCGCTTCTCCGTCGACCCCACGTGCACCTGCGCCTGACGGATCGCGGAGACGTACTCGGCGAACTCCTCGGTGGTGAGGTCCACGGCGACGGCGTCGAAGTGCGCCCACTCGGTGTTGCCGAGCTTCACATGCTTCTCCACCATGCCGGCGCCGCCGGCCACGGCCAGCGCCGAGGCCATCCAGCCGAAGTCGTGGCTGGAGTACCCCGGCACGATCCGCGGACCGGATTCCGCGGCCCGCCGCGCGGCCAGCTGGGCATAGTGCCGGACCACCCCGATGTTCGTGTGCTCGTCCGGCGTGGGGTAGGCGGAGTTGCAGTGGAGCAGGTAGAGCGTGTCCTGGCGGGTGAAGGTCTCCAGCAGCCAGTCCTCGTAGCTGGCGTCGGTCATGCCGGTGGAGATCACCAGCGAGCCGGTGTACTCCTCGGCGACGAAGCGCAGATAGTCCCGCTTCTCCGAGATGGTCGAGGGCAGCTTCACCCGCGGGACGTCGAGGTGGTCCAGCATCCACTGGAAGGACGGCTGGTCCAGCACGGAGGCGAACCACCCGATGCCCAGGTCGTCGCAGAGCTCGTCCAGCACGCGGAAGCCGTCCAGATCCAGCTCCAGCTGCTGGCGGTAGGCGCCGAAGGTGGTGCCGAAGGGCGACTTATAGGGGGCGGCCAGCTGCTCGCGGGTGTAGAAGGTCTCGACGTCGCGCTTCTGCACCTTCACCCAGTCGGCGCCGGCGGCGTGCGCGGCGCGGACCAGCTGCTCGAGGCGGTCCAGGTCGCCGAAGTGGTTGGTGGTGAGCTCCGCGGTGATCTCCACCGGCGGCACCACGAGCTCCTCCTCGTCCGCGGCCCGTCCCCGCGTCGGCTCGGAGACCTCGACGCGGTGCCGGGCGTTGAGCTCCTCCACGGTCAGCGCGGAGAACTCCTTGGCGCCGACATGCCGGACGTCCAGATTGGAGTCCTGCAGCGCGTAGAGCGCGTTGCGCATGATGTACTGCTGCAGCTCCAGGTTCGCCCGCCGGATGGAGCTGTCCGGGGCGAACTGCGTCGTCGCCGAGCGGGCCGGCCCGGTGCCCGGGGTGAAGTCGAAGCCCACCATCCAGACGGTCTGCGTCCGGCCCCGCTGGTCGGCCACGGCCCGGGCGATCTCCAGGGCGCTGAGGAAGATCGCGCCCTCGACGGCGAACTCCTCGCGGTCCTGGAAGCGGGACAGCATGAGGTCCTCCTCATTGCTGCCCAGCGGCTGGTGCGGCGCCCGGACGACGGCGCGTCCCGGCGCCTCGAACTCCGCGGAGGTCACGTAGGCGGAGGCGCGCAGCCCGCCGTCGTGCAGCGAGTCGGCCACCCAGTCCTCGTGGAAGACGGTGACGTCGGTGGGCTGGATGCGCTCGGCGTCGTTGATGCCGATGACCAGGTTCCCGGCGAAGACCTGCGGCGAGACGCCCTCGGCGGAGGGCCCCTTGCCGAGGATGACGATGGTGTCGGTGCTGGAGACCGGCGCGAGGTCGGCGGCCAGCCGATTCACCGCGGCCGCGGGATCGGCGGAGGGATCAGGCGGATCGAGGGTCATGGCGGGAGGCACCTTCCGGCGCTCAGCGGCCCTGCACCCGCTGCAGGAGGTACTGGCCGTAGTCCGTCTTCTTCAGGGCGGTGCCGGCGGCGGTCAGCTGCTCGTCGGTGATCCAGCCCTGCTGCCAGGCGACCTCCTCCAGACAGGCGACCTTCAAGCCCTGGCGCTTCTCGACGGTCTCGATGTACTGGGCGGCCTCCAGCAGGCTGTCGTGCGTGCCGGTGTCCAGCCAGGCGAAGCCGCGGCCCAGCCGCTCGACGGTGAGCTCGTCGCGCTCCAGATAGACGTTGTTGATGCTGGTGATCTCCAGCTCGCCGCGCGCGGAGGGCTGCACGCCCTTGGCGATCTCGACGACGTCGTTGTCGTAGAAGTACAGCCCGGTCACCGCGTAGGGCGAGCGCGGGTGCTCCGGCTTCTCCTCGATGGTCAGCGCCCGGCCCGCGTCGTCGAACTCGACGACGCCGAAGCGCTCCGGGTCCTTGACCAGGTAGCCGAAGACGGTGCCGCCGCGCTCCTGGGCGCTGGCCCGCCGCAGCTGCTCGGAGAAGTGCTGGCCGTGGAAGATGTTGTCGCCGAGCACCAGGCAGACCGGGTCGTCGCCGATGAACTCCTCGCCGATGATGAAGGCCTGGGCCAGCCCGTCCGGGCTCTCCTGGACCGCGTACTCGAAGCGCACGCCGAAGTCCTCGCCGTCGCCGAGCAGCTGCCGGTACTGCGGCATGTCCTCCGGAGTGGAGATGATGAGGATCTCGCGGATGCCGGCGAGCATCAGCGTGGAGATCGGGTGGTAGATCATCGGCTTGTCGTAGACCGGCAGCAGCTGCTTGGAGACAGCCCGCGTGATCGGGTGGAGTCGCGTGCCCGATCCCCCGGCGAGGATGATTCCCTTGCGTGCCATCGAGTGCTCCTGAGTCCTTCGACATCCGTGCGGCGAGTCCGTGGTGCATACTACAGCCCATATGCTGGAGGCCATGAGCAGCCTCTTGGTCACCGGCGGCGCCGGCTTCATCGGATCGAACTTCGTCCACTACGTCGTCCAGCACACCGACCACGACGTCGTCGTGCTGGACAGCCTCACCTATGCGGGCGACGAGGCCTCGCTGGCCGGGCTCCCCGCGGACCGGGTGAGACTGGTCGTCGGGGACGTCGCCGACGCCGAGCAGGTCGACCCGCTGGTCGCCGCAGCCGACGCGGTGGTGCACTATGCGGCCGAGTCGCACAACGACAACTCGCTGGCCGACCCCTCGGCCTTCCTGCAGACGAACATCGTCGGCACCTACACGCTGCTGGAGGCGGCGCGGAAGCACGGCACCCGCTTCCACCACATCTCCACCGACGAGGTCTACGGCGACCTGGAGCTCGACGATCCGGAGAAGTTCACCCCGGAGACGCCGTACAACCCGTCCTCGCCCTACTCCTCGACCAAGGCCGGCTCCGACCTGCTGGTGCGCGCCTGGGTGCGCAGCTTCGGCGTCGAGGCGACGATCTCCAACTGCTCGAACAACTACGGCCCGCGCCAGCACGTCGAGAAGTTCATCCCGCGGCAGATCACAAACCTGCTCGACGGCGTCCGCCCCCGCCTCTACGGCGAAGGGCTGAACGTCCGCGACTGGATCCACGCCGACGACCACTCCGCGGCGGTGCTGCGCATCCTGGAGGCCGGCCGGATCGGCGAGACCTATCTGATCGGCGCCGACGGCGAGGTGAACAACCGTGAGGTCATCGAGACGATCCTCACCGAGATGGGCCGGTCCGCCGACGACTTCGACCACGTGAGGGACCGGCCGGGCCACGACATGCGCTACGCGATCGACGCCGCCAAGCTGCGCGAGGAGCTGGGCTGGGAGCCGCAGTTCACCGACTTCCGCTCCGGGCTGCGGGACACCATCGCCTGGTACCGGGACAACGAGAGCTGGTGGCGCGGGCAGAAGGCCGAGGTCGAGGCGAAGTACGCGAAGGCGGGGCACTGAGCATGACGGAGAGCACGGAGGCGAACAGCGTGGACAGCACCGACACGACGACGCATGAGCTGCGGACCGGCAGGCCGCTGGCCGTCGAGGACACCCCGATCCCCGGATTCAAGGTCATCGACCTGTCCGTCCACGGGGACAGCCGCGGCTGGTTCAAGGAGAACTGGCAGCGCGAGAAGATGACCGCCCTGGGCCTGGAGGACTTCGGCCCGGTGCAGAACAACATCAGCTTCAACGCCTCGCCGGGCGTGACGCGCGGGATCCATGCCGAGCCCTGGGACAAGTTCATCTCAGTGGCCGCCGGGCGCGTCTTCGGCGCGTGGGTGGACCTGCGCGAGGGCCCGAGCTTCGGGGCGACCTACTGGTGCGAGATCGACCCCTCGGTGGCGGTCTTCGTCCCGCGCGGCGTCGGCAACGCCTTCCAGGCCCTGGAGGAGGGCACCGCCTACACCTATCTGGTCAACGACCACTGGTCGGCCGAGGCGCAGAGCGAGTACACCTTCCTGAACCTCGCCGACGAGACCGCCGCGATCCCGTGGCCGATCCCGCTCCAGGACGGCGAGCTCTCGGCGAAGGACCAGGCGCATCCGCGGCTGGCCGAGGTCACTCCGATGAAGCCGCGCCGCACCCTGGTCCTCGGCGCCTCCGGCCAGCTCGGCCGGGCGCTGGCCGCGCTGTGGGAGTCCCGCGACGACGTCGACGTCGTCGGCCGCGAGACTCTGGACCTCTCCCGGCCGGAGACGCTGGCGGAGTTCCCCTGGACGGAGTACGACACAGTGGTCAACGCCGGCGCGTACACCGCCGTCGACGCCGCCGAGACGCCCGAGGGCCGCGCGGCCGCCTGGGCGGCCAACGCCGCCGGGCCCGCCGCGCTGGCGCGGATCGCCGCCGAGCACCGGCTGACGCTGGTGCACCTCTCCACCGACTACGTCTTCGACGGCACCCGCGAGCTGCATCCGGAGGACGAGCCCTTCGCCCCGCTGGGCGTCTACGGCCAGTCCAAGGCCGCCGGCGACCACGCCGTCGCCGTCGCGCCGCGGCACTACATCCTGCGCACCTCCTGGGTGATCGGCGAGGGGAAGAACTTCGTGGCCACGATGGCCGCGCTCGCGGAGAAGGGCGTGGATCCGACGGTGGTCAGCGACCAGATCGGCCGGCTGAGCTTCACCACCACGATCGCCGCCGCCGTCGACCACCTGCTGGCGAGCGGGGCGCCATACGGCACCTACAACGTCTCGAACAGCGGCGAGCCGGTCGCCTGGGCCGACGTCGCGGCGAAGGTCTACGAGCTCACCGGCCACGACCCCGCCCGGGTCGCCCCGATCACCACGGCTGAATACTTCGCCGGCAAGGAGGGCGTGGCCCCGCGTCCGGCGCAGAGCACCTTCGACCTGGCCAAGCTGGAGGCGACCGGATTCGCCCCGACCGACCAGTTCGAGGCGCTCGCCGAGCACCTGAGGAGCAGCTGAGCACCTGAGTGGCCGAGTCGCTGAGCAGTCGGTCGCGTCAGCGCCGGATGTCGACCCGGTGCTTCACGCCGGGAGCGAGGTAGCCGCCGTCGTACTCGACGTCGTCGACCAGCACCCGACAGCCGTGCTCGCGGGCCAGCGCGAGGCCGGCCAGCAGGTCCCAGGAGTAGGCGCCGACGGGGTTGACGAAGCGGGCGAAGCGTCCGGTGATCACCCCGTGGAGGTTGTAGACGGCCGCGCCCATGATGCGCGCCTGCGGGGTCTCGGCGATGCGCCGGACCAGCGCGTCGTCGACGCCGGAGGAGAAGGCGGTGATCCGCGAGCTCGTCGGCTCCACGACGTCGCCGGTGATCAGCCGCAGGTGAAGATCCGGCAGGGCGATCATGCTGCCGGCATGGACGCCGTCGCGGAAGATCGCGATCGCGGTGCCCCATTCGGGCAGGCCGGAGGCGAAGTTCTCCGTGCCGTCGATCGGGTCGACGACGGCGACCCAGCCGGTCGCCTCCTCGTCCCAGCCGGCCCGGTCCTCCTCGCCGACGAAGGTCAGCTGCTCGAACCGCTCGCGCAGCAGGCGCGCCAGCTCGGCCTGGACGAGCCGGTCGGCGGCGGTGACCGGAGTGTCGTCACCCTTGACGGCGACGTCGGCGCGCAGCGCGTGCAGCCGCGGCAGCAGCTCCAGCAGCAGCGCGTGGGCCTCCTCGAGGGCGGTGCGGGCACGGGCGGCGTCGGACGGGTCCACAGGTGTCATCGACCGGCAGTCTACGCCGGGCTGCGCGTGGCGCCCCGCGCCGCGGCGGCGCTCGCGGGCCCGTCGCCGCGGGCCGGTACACTGACCGGCGGCACGGACGCGACCGCAGACGGCAGAGCGGGACGAACAGAGCGATGCAGAGCAGCGACGAGCGAGAGAGGGGCGCCGCAGTGAGGACCCAGGGGACGAGGTGCGCCGCGGCCTCCGCAGGCGCCGCCGGCCGCGCAGAAGGAGCACCTCGGTGAGCCGTCTGGTCGTCATGGCGCATTTCGACGTGCAGCGTCGGCTGCGCGCCCACACTCTGCGCGCGGTTCAGGACTATGCCGCCGCGGCCGACCGGGTCATCGTCGTCTCCACCTCCGGCGCCGACGAGGCCGAGGCGCAGCTGCCGCCGAACGTGGAGTTCGTGATCCGGGAGAACTTCGGCTACGACTTCTACAGCTATAAGTGGGGTCTGGACGTCGCCGGGGATCTCGGCCAGTACAGCCAGATCCTGATCTGCAACGACACCTTCGTCGGACCCACCGTGCCGGTCGACGAGATCTTCGACAGTCCGCAGGCCCGCGCCGTGGACGTCATGGGGATGACCTACTCCCACCACCACGGCGGCCACGTGCAGAGCTTCTTCATGCTGGTCAATGGCTTCGTGGCCGGGTCCAAGGCCTTCCGGCGGTTCTGGAAGGACCTCGAGCCGGTCTCGGACCGCATGGCGGTGATCCAGCGCTACGAGGTCGGCTTCTCCCGCGCCATGGCCGCCGCCGGCTTCTCGCTCGGCGCCTACTTCCAGCCCACCGCGGAGGAGGAGGCCCTGGCGCGGCGCCGCTACCACTGGTTCACCACCCATCGGCTGGACCTGCAGGATCCGAGCAAGGTGATCGCCGAGGTCCACCGCTTCGACCTGGACGGCAAGCCGTGGAATCCGGCGGTCGCCTACGCCGACCGGATCCTCGACGACTCCCGGCTGCCGCTGCTGAAGTTCGACACGCTGCGCTTCGACCCCTACGCGCTCGGTGCCGAGGATCTCCTCGCCGCCTGCGTCGAGCGTGAGCCGGAGCGCTTCGGCGAGGTCCGCGACTTCCTGGAGGCCACCCGGGAGAACTACCCGGTCCGGCCCGGGGAGAAGAACCTCCCGGTCACCCGGCAGGAGCTGCGGCGGAAGCGGATCGGATACCTGATGGACGAGGCGACGACGGCGACCGGCCCGGGACGGCCGGCGCGTGGAGGGGCGCAGCATGCGTGAGCAGATGGGACGACTCCTCGCCGCGGGAGCGGCGGTTCTCGCCGCACTGGTGATCCTCGCCGCGCTCCTCGACGCGCAGCAGGCCATGCCGGTGCTGATGAGCACTTTCGCGCTGGCGACGCTGGGGCTGCAGACGCAGTTCTGGACCCGCGCCCGGCAGCAGCTGGCCGAGCTGCGGACCCGGGTGCGCCGGGAGACCGCCCGGGCGGCCGGCCGCAAGGTCTCCGGCATGAGGACTCCGCCGCAGTCCGGGCGCGACGCCTGGCGCGGCGCCGCCGTCGGAGGTCTGCTCTGGGCCGCGGTGCTGGTCGCGGCAGTGCTGGGTGCCCAGGCCGTGGCCTGGGTCGGCACCGCGGGCCTGTGGCTGGTCGCCGTCGCAGTCCAGCTGCGCGCCCAGCGCTCGCTGCGCCGGAGGATCACGGGCATCGCCCGTCCGCCGCGGTCGA
>NZ_BAAAYG010000003.1:411437-585908 GCF_039536005.1 Nesterenkonia halobia
GGGCGAGGCCGAGGAGATGCCGGACGAGGAGACGCTGCTGCGCGACGTGCTCGCCGCCGGGTTCTTCTCCGAGGACGAGTACCGGCGTCAGCTCGACGCCGCCGGCGTCGGGCTGCCCGAGGAGGAGAGTCTGCTGGACCACTTCCTGGCGGGCGCCTCGCCGGAGAGCGCGGTGCCGGTGGATCCCGAGCTCTTCGGCGACGACGTCACGTTGGAGGCGCTGCGCGGCCGGATCGCCGCCGCCCGGACCGACCATGCCGAGGTCGCTCGGCGCTACGCCCCGCTGGTCGGCGCCTCCGAGATGCCCGAGGCGACCCCGGAGCTCGACGCCGCGCGAGAGACCTTCGGCCGCCGCGCCGAGTCGCCGCTGGTCTCGATCATCCTGCCGACGTGGAACCGCGCCGGCGTGCTGCGGACGGCCGTCGAGTCGGTCCAGCGTCAGACCTACGCCCGCTGGGAGCTGCTGATCGTCGATGACGGTTCGACGGACGACACCGAGCCCGTGGCCCGTTCCCTCGCCGCACGCGACGAGCGGGTCCGGTACATCGGCCTGGACCACGGAGGCGTCAGCCGCGCGCGCAACCAGGGCCTGGCCGCCGCCCGGGGCGAGTATGTGGCCTTCCTCGACTCGGACAAGGAATGGGCCCCCGAGTTCCTGCGCACGATGCTGGCCGTGCTCGTCGTCGAGGGCCACCAGGTCGGCTTCGCCGCCTGCGAGGTGACCATGGGCGGTCAGCCAGTGCTGCGCGCCGTCGCGCCGACGCGCGAGTCGCTGCGGATCGGCAACTCCGTGGACCAGACGGCGATCGTCGCCGTCCGTGGGATCCTCGACGAGGTCGGCGGCTTCGACGAGAGCCTGCGTCGCGCCGTCGACTACGACTTGGTGCTGAAGCTCTCGACGGCCGCGGAGATGCATCAGGTCCCGTTCGTCGGAGTCCGCTACAGCGAGGCGGATTCGGATCCGCGCCGGATCAGCGAGTTCGAGTCGAAGGCGTGGAACTTCCACGTCGGCGACCGGCAGGCCTGGCGGGAGTTCGAGTTCGAGGCCGAGCCCGCGCCGTCGCTGGACGAGGATCTGGTCACCGTCATCCTCGACGACGTCGCCGACGTCTCCGAGGCAGCGGCGTTCATCACCGGGATGCTGGCCGGTTCGCCGTCGTGCCGCGTCGAGTTCCTGCTGACTCCGCGGACCCATGACGCCGCGCTGCTCGCCCAGTGCCGTGCCCTGGAGCTGTCCGACGCCGAGGTGCGCGTGCTGCCCGCCGGGCTGCGCGGCGACCGGCCCAGCTACGTCAACGCCGCGCTGCGGCAGGCCCGGGGTGCCCAGACGCTCCTCATCGACGCCGGTACTGGTCCCGAGATGCAGTCCGGCGGGATGGACGAGCTGAGGGCGGCGCTCGACGGTGCGGCGGCGGTGCACCCGGTGGTGCTGGGCCGCACGCTGCTCATCGAGGATGTCGGCGTCGTGTATCCCCGGCACGGACGCGACCCGGTGCCGCTGCTGGCCGGCATGCCGCCGACCATCCTTCAGCAGGAGCAGCGGATCCCGATCCCCGGGGCCCCCTTCCCGCTGCTGGCGTGGACCCGGGATCTGCTGGCCGTCCGCGGACTGTCGACCCAGCTCGCCGGACTCTGGGCGGACGTGGATCTGTCGCAGAAGCTCGCCCGCGCCGTCGAGCGGCCGGTGCGCACGCTGTCCTCGGTCGCCGTGCGGGCGGAGCGGCACGGGTGGGCCGGTCGCGGCACCCGCCACCCCGACGACGTGCGGACTTTCGCCGAGCTCTGGCCGACGCCGCCGCGGGGCAGCGAGGAGGCGCTGGCCGCCGTCGGGGTGGAGGCGCTCTACTCGCAGTACACCGCCCAGTCTTTCCCCGCCGACGCGTCCCGCTGGACGCAGGCGACCTGGGTGCCCTCTGGAGCTGTCCGTATCACTGAGCGCCCGCAGCAGCTGCGCTGGGCGATCCGCACCGGCGCGCCCGCCTCCCGAGAGGCGGCGAACTGGGGCGACTTCCACTACGCGAACTCACTGGCCGACGCCCTGCGCCGTCTGGGCCAGCAGGTGCATGTGGACTATCAGGAGAACGCGCTGCGCGGCACGACGGACTTCGAGGACGTCGTGCTGAATCTCCGAGGGCTGCGGGACGTCCCGGTGCCGGCGAATGCCACGAGCCTGCTCTGGGTCATCAGCCACCCGGAGCAGGTTTCGGCCAAGGAACTGGAGACGTACGATCTGCGCTATGCGGCGAGCACCTCGTGGGCGCGGACGGTCGGCGAGCAGTGGGGCGTCGCCGTCGAGCCCCTGATGCAGTGCACCGACGCGCGACGCTTCCACCTCGACGATGAGCTGATCCCCGAGCTGGAGAGCCGGGCGCTGATGGTGGGCAATTCGCGGCGTCAGTACCGCCCGGCCGCCTGGCACGCCGCCCACGCGGGAGTGCCACTGAGCATCTGGGGCAAGGACTGGGAGTCGGTGGTCCCGGAGGGGGTCATCGCTGGCCGGACGCTGCCGAACGAGGAGCTGCGCCGCTACTATGCCTCCGCACGGTGGGTGCTCAACGACCACTGGCCGCAGATGCGCGACGAGGGCTTCCTCTCCAACCGCATCTTCGACGTGCTGGCCGCCGGTGGACGGCTGGTCACCGACGACGTCGTCGGGCTGGAGGAGGTGTTCGGCGATCGCCTCGCCGTCTTCACCGCGCCGCGGGAGCTGCTGCAGATCCTGGACAGGGATCCGGAGGAGCTCTACCCGCAGCAGGCCCGCGAGGAGCTCTCGGCGATGGTGCGGGAGCAGCACAGCTTCGATGCCCGAGCATGCCGGCTGGTGGAGGACGTCCGCCGGTTGCGTGCCGCCCGACAGACCGAGCAGATGGTGACCCATGACGACTGACCACCCGACGGCCGAGCAGCAGGCGATCGAGCAGCACGCATCCGACACGCAGGCCGCCGACCAGCCGTACGGTTACTTCCGCATCGATTTCGCCCAGGCGACGGCGTCCGGCTGGGCGGCTCATGCCGAGTACGTGGAGCTGGTCCATGACGGCAGGACGCTGATGACGATCACGCCGCAGGGCACGGACACGACGCTGCAGCGCGCCGTCCCCGAGGCGGTACCCTTCGAGCTGGATCTTCCCCGGCGGTATTCGGCGCTCGCCTTCGTCGCGGAGAAGGTCCGCCTGGTCGCGGTGGCCGGGCGGCGTCGGACGATCCTCAGCCCTACCGACGGCTTCCGGGTCGTCTGCGCGGACAAGGCCCGCCAGGAGCTGGAGAACAAGGCCGCCGCCCGGGGAGGCCCCGGCGGCACGGACTATCCGCAGCGTGTGGTCCACCCCCGCCCGGAGGACTTCTCTCCGGTCCATCTGCCGGTGGGGTATTCGGCGGACCCGGCCGTCTTGGGCCATGACGGCGTCATGTTCCTCACCGGGGGATCGAACAGTCTGATGGAGCAGTACCGGATGACTCGCGAGGACGTGCGGGAGCTCTCCGCCCAGTGGGTCGAGCTCCTCCGGCGGCGGGCTCAGCGGTGCGCCGAGCTGGGCATCACCTACGTCCAGACGATCCTGCCGGAGAAGCTGAGCATCCTCCGCGACCTGGCGCCGGTCCCGGTGAGCGGCCCCACTCCGCTCCTCCGGGAGGTCAGCGCCGCGCTGCGCGGTGAGCCGTGGTGGGTGAACGTGCGTCCAACGCTCGAACAGATGAAGCCCAAGCGCTCGGGATTCTTCGCCACTGACACGCATCTCTCGCCGCAGGGCACCCAGAAGGTGGCGGCAGGACTCTTCGCCGCCGTCGAGCCGCGGCTGCGCGGAGTCGTCGAGCGCGTGCCGATGAGCACCACCCAGGCCCGGCGCGGAGACCTCTCCAAGTATTTCGGCACGCTGCCGTTCTACGAGCAGGTCATGGTGGCAGACGACCGGGACTTCCAGCCGTACGCAGAGGCCGCCAGGAGGACCGCCCGCGGCGAGATCGGGTCCGGGCGGCATCGCGGCCTGTGGTTCGACTTCAGGAACAGCACGGCTGCGTCGCCGAAGAGCGCGATGGCCTTCGGCAGCTCGTCCTTCGGCCCGGGCGAGGACTCTGAGCATCTCGGGTGGTGGGCGAAGCACCTCTTCGCGGAGTTCCGGATGCGCTGGCACGCGGAGTTCGACTGGGAGGAGATCGAGCGCGTCCGGCCGGATGTGGTCATCGGCCAGACGATCGAACGGTTCATGCCGCAGATCCCGGAGCAGTGAGCCGAGTCGATGGACCGACCCGTTGAACCGAGACCTGCGGAACTCGCGGAGGCGCGCCAACGGGTACCGGCGGGTAGGGCACCGGACACAGGTAGACTGCGCCAGCGGCAGAACCTGTGCAGCGCGGCGCAGTCCACGTCGCCGCGTCTCGGAGGTTCGTCCGGGCGCGAGGGGAACGCCCGGCGGCGACGTCGTGCACTCCGGGATGGGCCCATTCCGTCCGGCCCGGTGGGTCGTCGGAGGCCCCAGCATCCATCCTGCGCGACGCCCGCCGAACAGGTCTGCCCGCCCGCCGCTCGCAGCAACTCGTCCGACAGCTCTGGATCAAGGGAGAACGATTGGTGAACACCCCGCACTTCGACAGTGACTTCTACACCTCCTGGTACGAGGACGCCCGCGGGCTGAACGCCGCCGAAGCGGAGGCGCACTGGAGGGAGAAGGGCGGAGCGGCCGAACGGCATCCGACCTTCGAGTCGCTGGCCGAGTCGAAGAACGTGGACCCCGCCGACGTCCCGCCCACCTTCGACTGGGAGCAGTATCGTGACCTCAACACGGACATCCCGCAGACCTGGGGACGCTGGCTGATCACGCTCCACCTGCTGACGCACGGGCTGGACGAGGACCGCCCCTATACGGCGCCGGCCACCGGCATCTCCAGCGGCACCGGGGTCGACGAGATCGTCGAACTGGATGCGGAGTGGTATGCCGAGGTCCACCGTCTGAGCGGCCCCGACGAGGCACGGAACCACTACAGCCGGGTGGGTCGGCAGAACCTGCTGGCCCCCAACCAGAACTTCTCCCCGATCGACTACTGGAAGCGCTTCGGCGATGTGGCGGCGAAGCGCATCCACCCGGTGAAGCACTATCGCCAGTTCGGGCACCTCGAGGGCCGCGAGATCACCTCGCCGACGGCGGCGACGGAGCGTGGAAGAACGCTCCACAGCCGCGCGGCGCTGCACGCCGCACGGCAGTTCTTCGACTTCGATGCGGCCCATTATCGGAATCGGCGGCCGGATCTCACGAAGGCGGGCGACGACTTCGACTTCGCGCTGCACTATCAGCTGAACGGGGAGCGCGAGGATACGCCGCCGTCCCGCTTCTTCGACCCCGGCTACTATCGCGAGCGGTATGCGACCGAGCTCCAGGGCTGGGACGGCACGGCGCTCGCGCACTTCCTGTCCATCGGCATCCTCCTGGGGCATCTGCCGTCCCGGGAGGTTGCCGCCGGCATGCAGCGGGCCCGGCTGGCCTCCGCGGTGGCCTGGGTCGGCCACTGGACCGAGCAGGACTGGATCGACGTGCAGACTCCTGCCGAGGTCCTGGAATCGGAGGTCGACCTGGAGACCACCGAGGTGCTCTCCTCCGTCCGCGTCGGTCGGCGGCGGATCAACTGGGTCGTCCCCGCCTTCAGCAAGGGCGGAGGCGGTCACACCACCATGTTCCGTGCGGCGCGCACGCTGGCGCGCCTGGGCTGGGAGTCGGTCTTCTGGATCCCGGGCGAGAAGACGGTCTCGCAGATCGACGACCTCTACGCCGAGTTCATCGGGCATTTCCCGATCAGCCCGATCTCCTTCCGCCGGTTCGAGGACGGCTTCCATGAAGTGGCGGGCGAGGTCCTCGTGGCGAGCTCCTGGGACACCGCGTACTTGACCACGGAGAACAAGAACGCCAACGCGCGCCTGTACTTCGTGCAGGACCGCGAGTCGCTGTTCCTCCCCGCCGGCGCGGACGCTCTCCGGGCCGAGTGGACCTACCGGCTCGGGCTGGACTTCGTCTGCGCCGGGCCGTGGCTCGAGCAGCTCGTCGAGCCGTACGGCGGTCTGCACACGAGCTTCGAGCTGTGTGCGGAGCCGATGTTCTCCCAGCGCGACCTGCCGCTCGCCGAGCGCGACGTGCTCGCCGCCGTCTACGTCCGCGGCCATTCGGCGCGACGGGCCTCTGAGATGATGGCCGACGCCGCCAACAAGCTCGCCGAGCTGGGCCTGGGCGAGGTGGTCGTCTTCGGCGACGACCACCCGGCCTATCCGCTCGGCGACAAGGTGGTGAACGCCGGGGTCATCGCTCCGGCCGAGATGGCGGAGCTGTTCCAGAAGTCGCGATTCGGGCTCGTCGCATCGGCCACCAACTACTCGATCATGCCGGTGGAGCTCGCCGCGGCCGGCACCGTCGTCGTGCAGCCGGCGTCGGAGTCGACGCGGGAGACGACGGACGCCCGCGGCGCCCACTCCGTGGAGCCGTCCGCGGAGGGGATCGTCCGGTTCGTCGCCGAGCAGGCACGTCGGCTGACGCAGGAGTCCTTCGACGAGCTCCGCGGGGCGTACCACAGCTTCGCGCGCTCGCTCTCCTGGGAGGGCGAGTTCGAGAAGATCGGCGCTTGGATGGAGGAGAACTTCCTGGTCGCCGAGGAGCAGCGCGAGCCGGCCCTGCGTCGACGGAGCGTCGGCGTGGTGATCCCGACCTATTATCCCGGGGAGGAGTTCACGGAGGTCATCGAGGCGGTCCACGGCCAGCTGACGTCGTTCGACGTGGAGCTGCAGATCATCGACTCGCGGCTCGACGGCGAGGTCGCGCCGGTCGTGGCCGAGGTCGAGCGGCGCGGACTGGCGAAGGTCCACCCGATCGACGCCCGGACCTTCTCCCACGGCCCGGCGCGGACCGAGGCGGCTCGCCTGCTGGAGACGGACTACTACGCCTACATCACACAGGATGCCATCCCGGCGCACGAGTACTGGCTCGAGTCGCTGATCGCCCCCATCGCGATGCTGCCCAGCTGCGGTTACTCCTTCGGCAGTCACCGCGCCTACTCGGAGCACCATGAGCTGTACGACGTCGAGTTGAAGCAGCACTTCAACGGACTGCGGGGCCTGGGCTACGTGATGGAGCGCAAGGATGTCGCGGAGCGGTTCGACAAGGACCCGTACTTCGTGGCGACCGTCTGCTTCAACAGCGACAACAACGCCGGATATCGCGGGGACCTGCTGCGCGAGCACGGCTTCCCGCCGGTGCCCTTCGCCGAGGATCAGGCGATCGCGCGGAAGTTGCTGACGATGGGCTACTCGCGTGCCTATGCGCCTTCGTCGCAGGTCATCCATTCGCATGACTACACGCAGGATCCGGAGCTGGCCTATAAACGGGGCACGGAGGAGGCCGCGGCGCTCTACCAGAACTTCGGCCTCCTGCGGTTCCGGAATGCCAAGGAGGTCGTCCATGCGAAGAAGCACGAAGCCGAGCAGGCGACCGATGCGGCGGCCCGGAGCGGCCTGCGCGAGAGCGAGCTGGCGGCCTTCCTCGCCTCCAAGGAGCGGTACATCGACGGCGCCTGGGACGCGTCGAAGCGCTACATGGACGAGGCCTCGGGACGGCCGAAGCTGGTCTAGGCGGGCCCGCCGATGATCGGCCAGTACAGTCAGACGACCGAGACCAGAGGCTAGGAAGTGACAATGCGTGTTGGATATTTCGTCTACGACGCGACGGGACTGCAGGACTACAACGGGGTGACCGACCGGGTCGGCCTCAGCTATGACGAGCTGATCCAGGTCACGAGCATCAATACCGGGAACCTCGCCTTCAAGTACGGGGCGCGGAAGCTTTTCGCCGACGAGGTCGTGTATCTCACCTACTCGTCGGATCCCGCGTGGGTGCGGGACAACGTCGACGTCCTGGTGCTGCCCGAGGCGAATTTGGTGAATCCCCAGATCGACTACGGCCAGCAGGCCCATTTCGTCCGCAAGGTCGACAAGCCGGTCCTGCTCTGCGGAGTGGGCTCCCAGGCGAAGATGGACATGACGCCGTCCGACTTCCCCGAGATCCCCTCGGGCACGGTGACGTTCCTCCAGGAAGTGGCGGCGCGCACGCCCGCCATCCTCGTGCGGGGCGAGTTCACGAAGGAAGTCCTGTCCCGGTACGGGATCGACAACGTTGTGGCGCTCGGCTGCCCCTCGTACCTGATCAACGCCGATCCTGCGCTGTGGACCACGATCATCGAGAAGGGAAGCCGGGACTCGGTCCTGGACCGTCTCGCGATCACTGAGGGGATCTACGGCCAGTCGGCTCGGACGCCGATGCATGACAAGGTCGAGAAGCTCCTCTTCGAGTATGTGCGGTACCGGGGGGCCGACTACGTCGGGCAGATGCAGCCAGCGGTGCTGCAGTGGGGCCTCGGCTTCGACGAGCGGGTCAACCGACAGCAGCTCGCGCATCTGAACTCCTACATCGCCGGCATGGACGTCAAGGCGTTCGAGAAGCTGCTCCGTTCACGCGCGCAGGCCTTCTCCCGCGTCGACGAGTGGATCGCGTACATGGCGAAGTGCAGTGGCGTGGTCGGTTCCCGTATCCACGGGAACATGATGGGAATTCAAGCCGCAGTCCCGGCGATGCCCGTCGTCCACGATCTCCGCGTCAAGGAGCTGACCGAGACTATGGCTATCCCGTCGGCGTCCCTGCACCAGATGAACGAGGTGCGGCGCCTCGAGGATCTGAAGGATGTCTTCCAGACGGTCGTCTTCGACAGCGATCCGGCGGTCCTCGATGCGCGGAGACGGAGCATCGCTGCGTCGTACCTCGATGTCGTGCGGGAGCTGGGGCTGAACCCGTCGGACCACCTGACGGGGCTCGCAGCGACCGACGAGGCCGAGTTCACCGTGTCCGTCGGCGAGGGATGAGCGCCCAGGTCGAACGAAGGAGAAGCGTGGTCAAACGACTGATCATCCACGGTGGGGCGGGAAAGTGCGGCAGCAGCGCCCTGCAGACCTGGTTGCCTCGCGCCGGGCTGATGCGCTCCGACCAGATCGGCGTCGGGCGTTATGCGGTCCTCCGCCGCAACGGTCTGGTGCTGGGCGAGTCATTGCGGAAACGGGCCGAGGACAGCCTCTCCGGGGCGAAGTCCTCCCCGATCTTCTCTAACCTGGGGACCTTCGGAGACTCGTTCCCCGAGCTGCTGAGGCGGCGTCTCGGGCAGTACTACGAGGACCACGATTTCCTCGTGATCTCGAACGAGTCGTACTTCCACACGAGCGAGGGTGCGCACCTGCTGTTGGACTGCGTCCCGGACGACGTGCGGGTGGAGTTCGTCGCATGGGTGCGGTCCCCCGTCGATCTGGTCAACTCGGCCTGGTGGCAGTGGGGCGCCTGGTCCTCGTCGTCGCTGTCGGATTACACCGGGAAGTTCCTGGACACCCAGATGCGGTGGGGAGAATTCGCCGAGAAGTACGCCGGCCTGGTCGACAGCGTCGACGTCGTCCCGCTGAGCGGAGACATCGTCGGCGACTTCTGCGACATCTACTCCATCCGGCAACGGGCCGAGCAGGTCGAGAGAGCGAACGCGAGCCTGCCCGGGGAGGCCCTGAGGCTGTACCAGCGGCACCCGGATCTGCGGCCGGAGCCCCATCGGCCGCGCTTCGACTTCATCCTCAGCAGGTCGTTGCCGGGCGGGAAGCCGCCCTGGGTGGTGCCCATGGACGAGGTCGAGCGGATCATCGACTTCATGGGCGAGCAGAGACCGCTCCTGGAGAAGCACGTGCGAGCGCCCTACATGGACCGCATCACGTCGGACCGGCGATGGTCGGACCCGGAGGTCTTTCGTTCCAAAGCCGTCGAGGACTGGCGGCCGCAGGAGGCGGCGGACAGTGAGCTGGACGATCTCTGCTACCAGCTGGTGAAGGCTCTGGACCAGACCTATCGCGAGCGCGGCCTGTAGCGCCGACGACGGGAACGGGTCGGCCGACGACGCCGGGCGGCCAGCACGAGCAGGATGAGGATGCCGCCGCCTGCCGCCGTCGGGACCCCGGCATTCCGGGGCCCGGCGGCGGTGCCCTCGGCCTTGACTGCGGCCATCGTGCCCGGCACCGAGGCCACGACGGTGGCGCCGTCTCCCGCTCCGTTCCGATTCGTCGCCGTGACGCGCACGGTGAGGTCCTCCGGACCGTCCGCGCGCTCGGGATCGATCCGGGCGGCGGTGCCGTCGACGTGGTCGGCGCGACGCCAGGTCATGCCGCCGTCCCGCGAGGTCTCGATGCGGTAGCCGGTGATGGGGGAGTCGCCGTCGTCCCTCGGTGCGCGCCAAGTGAGGCGGAGGCCCTGTGACGAGGGCTCCGCCTGCAGCTGCCGCGGAGGGGAGGCGGCGGTCTGCGGTTCCAGCGTGTAGACGCGCAGCGGCAGCGGAGACGGCGTCTGCTGGAACGTCCGATCTCCGTTGGTGCCCCGGGACTGCCAGAACATGGCGCGCCTCTCGTCGTCGGCGGGCTCGACGACCTCCAGCACCCCATGATCGGCCGGCGGCGTGGTCTCCCGTCGCCGGGTGATCTCCGCGGGGTAGCCGTTCGACGGGATGGCCGTCTCCGCCACCGGCTTCAGCGAGCGGCCGTCCAGGATCAGGGAGCGGGCACGCTCCTCCGGCCCCGAGCACCGGAAGTCTGCCCGGATGCTCCCGTCGGACTGCGACTCGACGTCGCTCAGGTGCAATGGGGTCGAGAGGGTGCCCTCTCCCTCGAGGTCCATGCTGCCCCTCCAGCGCGTGAGCCTCTGCGTCTCCCATCCCTCGGCCGACGGACGGGCGCCGAACAGCTGATGGTCCCCGGCGTCGTCGAGCCGCGGATAGACGACCACCGGGCGTCCGGAGGCGTCCTCGGCGACTCGCTCGGCCCCGTTGAGGAGCCCGCCGTGCTCCGGGACGTCGTCCACCACCACGCCGGCGGTGTCCCGGCGGAGGGGGAGGTCCAGAGGCTTCCCCGAGGCGGTCTCCCAGTGCTCGAGGTCCTTGCTGCGCGCATAGGAGAGCCGCGAGTTCGTCGCCGCGTCCGGGGTCCGGCGCCAGACCCAGGTCATCTCATAGTAGCCGTCGCTGTTCGGCTCCTCGGTGATCCGGTGGTAGGCGCTGTAGTCATCGCTGCCGCGCGATGCCCCGCCGTCGAAGAGCGGGCCGTCCACGAGGGAGGACCAGCTGCGCCGATCGGGATCATAGACGCTGAAGTACTGGGTCCCGTCGCCGGCGCCGCCGTTCCGATGATCGAAGATCAGCGTGCCGTCGTCGGCGCGTCGGAAGGCCGGGTAGGTCACCCGATCCTCCCGGTCGGGCGAGACCATGGTCTCTACGCGCTCGAGCGAATCGAGGTCTCCCGGTGAACTGGTGCGCCAATAGCGCAGGTCGTCCAGGTGCATGTTCGCCGCGACGTGCAGATCTCCGGCGGAGTCGACCGCCAGGTCGATGCCGTTGTGGCTGTCCCAGCCGACGACGGCGGCTGCGCCGGACAGTCGGCGGGTCTCCCACGGATGCCCCGGCGCCGGACGGTAGCCGACGGTCAGGTGTCGGTCGGCGTCGTAGTACCCCACATAGCTCGCCGGGCCGTCGGCGACCATGTCCTGCGGCACCAGATGGCCGGACCAGATGGAGGGATCCACGACTGAGCGGTCGGTCACCCGCCAGCGTTGTGACGAATCCATGTCATAGGACGTGGCGTCTGACGAGGGGGTGCACACCAGTGGCTCCTCCCGGGCCTCCTCCGTCGGCGAGGGCGGGGCGGTCGCCCCGGTCAGCGGCAGGACGAGAGCGGGCGTGACCAGGACGGAGAGCAGCCACGGCATCGCCGAGGGGCGGGAGGGGTGCATAGAACCTCTCGGGGGCGGGAGGGGTGCGTGCCCAGTGTAGAGCCGTCCGGGCGGATGCTCCCGCATCGCCTGGACGAGCTCCCGGGCTCCGCGCCGCTCACCGTGTCTGCAGGGTGCGTTAGGGTAGCTCCGATATATGCCAGCAGTGAGGGGCCGGCCGACTCATCATTCGACTGATGGGCCAGTGCTGTTCTGAGGGGATGGGACCGTGAAGCGCATGATGCCGCACGCGCTGAGTGTGCTGGTGTGGGGAGCGCGCGCCGTCTATTCCGGGCTGAAGCTGCTGCCGGCCCAGCGCAAAGTCGTGCTCATGACGCGCGACCTGAACCGGATGGGCGTGGACTTCGCGATGCTCCGCGAGTCGCTGCGGGAGCGCCATCCGGACCACCGGATCACCGTGCTGGAGCATCAGAAGTTCGCCCCCGGGTACGTCGTCGCCGCGCTGCGCGAGATGTACCACCTGGCCACCTGTCGGGCGATCCTCGTCGACGGCTACATCGTGCCGGTCAGCGTGCTCCGGCATCGGCGCGGCCTGCCG
The DNA here is from genome assembly GCF_039536005.1 of Nesterenkonia halobia. Classification (NCBI taxonomy): domain Bacteria; kingdom Bacillati; phylum Actinomycetota; class Actinomycetes; order Micrococcales; family Micrococcaceae; genus Nesterenkonia; species Nesterenkonia halobia. Next base: position 423,804 of record NZ_BAAAYG010000003.1, read on the forward strand.
GTCGGGCAGCTCTGGCATGCGATGGGCGGCTTCAAGAACTTCGCGTATCTGACCGCGGGGACCGTCGACGGTCCGGACCCGAAGGTCGCTCAAGTGATGCGCATGCATGACAACTACACCTTCCTCTGCTCAGCCGGCAGCGTGCCGTCGGAAGTCTTCGGTCGCGCCTTCCGCGCAGACCCCCGGTCCATCCGTCCCTACGGGATGGCCCGCGTCGACTACCTGCTGGACCGCGAGCGGATGGCCGCCGCGCGGGAGCGCCTTCTGCGGCACCACCCGCGGCTGACCGAAGGACGCATCGTGCTCTACGCGCCGACGTCGCGCCGGCTCGGCGGGGTTCCCTACGGCCAGCTGTCCGAGGCGTTCCGCGAGCAGGCCGACGAGCAGGACACGCTGGTGCTCCTGCGGCATCCTCTCGACCGGTCCCGTGTCCCGGGAGGGGAGCAGACTGTCGACGGCGGGGGCATCGGTGTCCTCGACTGGCTGGCTGCGGCCGACGTGGTCATCACCGACTATTCCTCCATCGTCTACGAGACCGCGCTGCGGGACATCCCGACGATCTTCTTCGCCTATGACCTCGAGGAGTTCCGCGCCGGCCGGGGCTTCCCGCTGGACTACGAGGCCGAAGTGCCGGGGCCGATCGAGACCACGGCCGAGAAAGCAGTGCGCCGGGCGCTGACGACCGAGCGGCTGGACTATCGATCCTGGCGCCGTCGTCATCTGGACAGCGTCGTCGCCGAGGACGGATCTCTGCCGGACGAGCCTCCGAGGTGTGCGGACCGGATCGTCGGCGCCCTGCAGCTCGAGCGGTGAGCCTCGCCGCGGGCCCGGCCCGGGAGCGCCGCAGCCTGCTGGTAGCGTGATGCCGTTCGTGCCGTGACCTGAAGGAATCGTCCCCGATGTCGCTCGAAGCCGTTCTGGCCCTGTTGACGGTGGTCGGAGTCCTCGCCGCGCTGGCCGCCACCCGACTGGCCCCGGACGTGGTCCTCATGGCCGCGGTGACGTTCCTCGTGGTCTCCGGCATCCTCTCGCCGCAGGACGCGCTGGCAGGATTCAGCAACACCGGCGTGCTGACCATCGCGACGCTGTACATCGTCGCCGCCGGCCTCAAGGAGTCCGGAGCGATCCAATGGATGGCCCGCCGGATCCTCGGCCACCCCACCGGCACGCGCGCCGCCCAGCTGCGGCTGCTCGGGCCGACGGCGGCGATGAGCGCCTTCATGAACAACACCGCTGTGGTCGCCATGTTCATCCCCGCCGTGCAGGAGTGGGCGGGCCGCCTGCGGATCGCGCCGTCGAAGCTGATGATCCCGCTGAGCTACGCGGGCATCGTCGGCGGCACCTGCACGCTCATCGGCACCAGCACCAATCTGGTGGTCGCCGGGATGCTGGAGTCCCAGCAGGACGTCCAGCTGGCCATGTTCGACATGGTCTGGGTCGGCGTGCCGCTGGTCCTGGTGGGAGCGACCTACCTGTTCTTCTTCGCCAATCGACTGCTGCCGGATCGGCAGGGGGCGTTCGAGCAGCTGGAGGCCGCCCGCGAATATGCCGTCGATGCGCTCGTCGAGCCGGGCGGGCCGCTGGTGGGCCGGACGATCACCGCCGCCGGGCTGCGCCACCTCAACCACGGCTATCTCGCCGAGGTCCACCGCGACGGCGAGCTGCTCGCCGCGGTCTCGCCGGACACGACGCTGTATGAGGGCGATGCTCTGGTCTTCATCGGAGCGCCCGACTGTGCTCACGAACTCCGTCGGATCCAGGGTCTCGCCCCGGCGGAGGGGGACATCCATAAGCTCGACATCCGGCATTCGCGCCGGCGGATCGTCGAGGCCATCGTCGGCCCGGACTTCCCGGCGCTGGGGCGCACGATCCGCGAGTCGCGCTTCCGTTCGCGCTATCAGGCCGTGGTGCTCTCGGTCTCCCGCGGCGGCGAGCGGCTCACCGGCAAGCTCGGCGACATCTCCTTCCAGGTCGGCGACACGCTGCTGATGGAGGCCGGCGACGACTTCGTCGGCCAGTACCGGCACCGCAAGGACTTTCTGCTGGTGAGCGCGTTGAACGATGCGGCCCCGCCGAACTTCCGGAAGGCGCCGCTGGCGCTGAGCATCCTCGCGGCGATGGTCGCCGCCAGCGCCACGGGCCTGGTCTCCATCCTCGAGGCCGCGCTGATGGCGGCCCTGCTGCTGCTGGCCACCCGCTGTGTGCCCATCGGCAAGGCCCGGCGTGCGATCGACCTGACCGTCCTCATCGTCATCGCCGCCGCCTTCGCCCTGGGGGCGGCCATGACGCAGACCGGCGCCGCGCAGCAGATCGCCGAATGGCTGCTGCTCGCGGATGCGGGGTCGCCGTGGCTGGCGCTGCTCATCGTCTATGCCCTGACGGTCATCTTCACCGAGATGATCACCAACAACGCCGCGGCCGTGCTCATGTTCCCCATCGCCGTCGCCGTGGCCGAGCAGCTCGACGTCAGTTTCATGCCCTTCGTCATCGCCATCATGTTCGCCGCCTCGGCCAGCTTCATGACGCCGCTGGGCTACCAGACGAACCTCATGGTGCTGGGTCCCGGCGGGTACCGATTCACCGACTATGTCCGGATCGGCGCCCCGATGAGCCTGCTCACAGGTATCGTGGTCGTCGGCCTGGTGCCGATGGTCTGGTCGTTCTGACCGCCCGCCACCATCCACGACGATGTCTGGCCGCCCCTGTCCGACCACATTGGAGGATCCGACTGCATGTCGTTCATCGACGACGCGACCCGCCGCCGCCTGATCGCAGGCGTGCACGAGGCCGGGCGTCGCGTCCTGGAGATCTATGAGAAGGACGTCGACGTCGAGTACAAGGACGACGCCTCTCCGCTCACCCAGGCCGACATGGCCGCCCACCGGGCGCTGACCGCGCTGGTGGAGGAGGTGACCCCGGATGTGCCGGTCCTCTCCGAGGAGTCGGGCGACGTCCCGTGGGAGGAGCGCCGCGGCTGGTCGCGCTACTGGCTGATCGACCCGCTGGACGGGACCAAGGAGTTCATCAAGAAGAACGGCGAGTTCACGCTCAACGTCGCGCTCGTCGAGGACGGCGAGCCGATCTTCGGCATCGTCCACGCCCCGGTGCTCTCGCAGACCTGGATCGGCCAGGCCGGGACCGGCTCCGTGCGGATCGACGGCGACGAGGACGCCGCGCCGACCTCCATCGCCGTGCGGCCGCTGCCCGGCCCGGGCGACGGCCCCTGGAAGATCGTGGGGTCGCGCTCGCACGGCTCGGAGGAGTTCGAGGCCTTCGTGGCTCAGCTGCCCGAGCACGAGCGCGTCTCGATGGGGTCCTCGCTGAAGCTCTGCCTGGTGGCCGAGGGCGAGGCGGACCTCTACCCGCGGCTGGCGCCGACCTCGGAGTGGGACACGGCCGCGGCGCAGGCGGTGGTCACCGCCGCCGGCGGCGAGGTGCTCCGTGCGGACACGCTGGAGCCGCTGCGCTGCAACCAGCAGGAGTCGGTGCTCAATCCGAGCTTCATCGTCGCCTCGGCGCGGGACCGCGTCTGGGAGGACGCGCTCGTCAGTACACTGAGCCTCGCACCGGAGAACAGCTAAGGTAGGGAAAATGACAGCGACCACCGCAGAGACGCCGGTCACGCCCGAGCGCCGGACGCATCTGAAGCAGCTCGAGGCCGAGTCCATCCACATCATCCGTGAGGTGGCGGCCGAGTTCGCCAACCCGGTGATGCTCTACAGCATCGGCAAGGACTCCTCGGTGATGCTGCATCTGGCGAGGAAGGCGTTCTACCCGGGACCCCCGCCCTTCCCGCTGATGCACATCGACACCACCTGGAAGTTCCGGGAGATGATCGAGTTCCGCGACCGGATGGCCGCCGAGGTGGGGATGGAGCTCATCACCCACACCAATGAGGAGGGGCGCCAGGCCGGCATCAACCCCTTCGACCACGGCTCGGCCAAGTACACCGACATCATGAAGACCCAGGCGCTGAAGCAGGCGCTGTCGCTGCACGGCTTCGACGCCGCCTTCGGCGGCGCGCGCCGCGACGAGGAGGCCTCGCGGGCCAAGGAGCGGGTCTTCTCCTTCCGGGACAAGTACCACCGCTGGGATCCGAAGAGCCAGCGTCCCGAGCTGTGGAACATCTACAACTCCCAGCTCACCAAGGGCGAGTCGATCCGGGCGTTCCCGCTGAGCAACTGGACCGAGCTCGACATCTGGCAGTACATCTACCTCGAGGACATCCCGATCGTGCCGCTGTACTACTCGGCGCCGCGGCCGATCGTGGAGCGCGACGGCATCGACATCATGGTCGACGACGAGCGCATGCCGCTGGAGCCGGGCGAGGAGCCCGAGGAGAAGTGGGTGCGGTTCCGCACGCTGGGCTGCTACCCGCTGACCGGTGCGGTGGAGTCCCACGCGCAGACGCTGCCGGAGATCATCCAGGAGATGCTGCTGACCACCACCTCCGAGCGGTCGGGGCGCGCCATCGACCACGACCAGGCCGGTTCGATGGAGAAGAAGAAGCGAGAGGGTTATTTCTAAATGTCGCACCAGTCCCCACTGATCGCCGAGGACATCGAGGCCTACCTCGCCGAGCACGAGAACAAGGACCTCCTGCGGTTCATCACCTGCGGCAGCGTCGACGACGGCAAGTCCACGCTCATCGGTCGGCTGCTGCACGACTCGCAGATGATCTACGAGGACCAGCTCGCCGCCGTCACCGCCGCGTCGAAGAACTCGGGCACCCAGGGTGACCGGGTCGACCTGGCGCTGCTCGTCGACGGGCTGCAGTCGGAGCGCGAGCAGGGCATCACCATCGATGTCGCCTACCGCTACTTCTCCACCGACAAGCGCAAGTTCATCATCGCCGACACCCCCGGGCACGAGCAGTACACCCGGAACATGGCCACCGGCGCCTCGACCGCCTCGCTGGCGGTCATCCTGGTGGACGCCCGGCACGGCGTGGTCACCCAGACCCGCCGCCACAGCTACATCTGCGATCTGCTCGGCATCGACCACCTGGTCGTCGCGGTGAACAAGATGGACCTGATGGACTACTCCCAGGAACGCTTCGACGAGATCGTCTCCGACTACCGGGAGTTCGCCACCAACCTGCACGCGCAGGACATCACCTTCGTCCCGATCTCCGCACTGGAGGGCGACAACGTCGTCAACCCGAGCGAGAACACTCCGTGGTTCGAGGGCACCCCGCTGCTGAAGCATCTCGAGACTGTGGAGGTCGTCCACGATCAGAACCTCGAGGACCTGCGGCTGCCGGTGCAGTACGTCAACCGGCCGAACCTCGACTTCCGCGGCTACACCGGGACGCTGACCTCCGGCATCCTGAAGCCCGGCCAGCAGGTCAAGACCGCGCCGTCGGGCAAGGCCTCGACAGTGGACCGGGTGGTCACCTGGGACGGCGACCTCGAGGCCGCCTTCCCCGGCGACGCCATCACGGTCACGCTGACCGACGAGATCGACATCTCCCGCGGCGACTGGCTGGTGGCGGCCGAGGACGACGTCGCGTCCTCGAACACCTTCGCCGCCGACATCGTGTGGATGCACGAGAACACGATGCAGCCGGGCAAGCTCTACGACTTCAAGCTGGCCACCCAGGAGATCTCCGGGACGGTGGAGTCCATCGAGTACCAGGTGGACGTCAACACGCTGGACCACCAGGACGCCGAGTCGATGGAGCTCAATGCCATCGCCCGGTGCCAGGTGGAGCTCACCGGCGAGGTCCCGATGGACATGTACCGCGGCAACCCGGGCACCGGCAGCTTCATCATCATCGACCGGCTGACCAACGTCACCGTCGGCGCCGGCATGATCCGCGAGGTCGTCTCCCAGGATTCGCCGTACGAGTACCGGCAGCACGAGTCCAAGGCCCAGGTAGTCTGGCACCGCACCGCCGTCACGCGGCAGATGCGCGAACAGACGAACGGCCACGGCGGCCGCTGCGTCTGGTTCACCGGCCTCTCCGGATCCGGCAAGTCCACGCTGGCCAACGCGCTGGAGGTCGAGCTGCAGCGGCGCGGGTACCGCACGATGATCCTGGACGGCGACAACGTGCGCCAGGGGCTGTGCAAGGACCTGGGCATGGCCGAGGCCGACCGCGAGGAGAACATCCGCCGCGTGGCCGAGGTCGCCCGACTGTTCGCCGAGGCCGGCGTCATCGTGATGACCGCCTTCGTCTCTCCGTACCGCCGGGACCGCGACGCCGCCCGCGAGCTCTTCGACGACGGCGACTTCGTCGAAGTCTTCGTCGACACCCCGCTGGAGGTCTGCGAGCGGCGTGACCCGAAGGGCCTCTATAAGCAGGCCCGCGAGGGGCACCTGCAGAACTTCACCGGGATCAGCGCCCCCTACGAGGCGCCGCGGCACGCGGACATCACCCTCGACACCAGCGAGCAGAGCCAGGATGCTCTGGTGGAGGAGCTGATCGCTCAGCTCACCTGAGCAGCTCGCTGACGAGGACGACATGTCGGGCCCTGGCCCGACGGACGGGCACCGTCCGTCGGGCCAGGGCCCGATGTGCGCGCGACGGCGGTGAGCCTGCTGCTCACCCGCGCGGCCGATGCCCCAGCAGCGCGCAGGCCTGGGCGGCCGTCTGCTCGATGAGCTCCGGGGCCCGTTCCTGCAGCTGCTCCAGGCTCGCCGCCGCCGGCGCGATCGACAGCGCCGCGGTCAGGCCCGCCGCGCGGCACTCGGCGGCGGTGAGCCCCACCGCCCCGGCCACCACGACCACGGCCGCCCCCTCCGGGGCGTGATCGCGCACGGCGGCGACCACTTTGCCGCCCAGCGACTGCGAGTCCAGCGACCCTTCGCCGGTGAGCACGACGTCGGCGCCGGCCAGCGTGCCGGAGAGGTCCAGCGCCTCGGCGACCATCTGCGAGCCCGGCACCACCTCGGCGTCGAGCAGCGCGGCCAGCGAGACCGGGATCCCGCCGGCGGCCCCGAGCCCGGGACGTTCGCGCAGCTCGGCGGCGTCGGCCCCTGCGGTCTCGGCGAGGACCTCGGCCAGCCGCTCCAGCCCGGCGTCGAGCGCGGCGACGTCGTCGGCGTCCGCGCCCTTCTGCGGGCCGAAGACCGCCGCCGCGCCGCGCTCTCCGACCAGCGGGTTGTCCACGTCGACGGCCAGCCGCCAGCGCACCTGCCGCGCCCGCGGATGCAGCCCCGCCGTCTCGACCCGGGCGATGGCGGCCAGGCCCTGCCCGCCCTCGGCGACTTCGGCTCCGTCGGCGTCGAGGAACTGCACCCCCAGCGCGCGCAGCAGGCCGGTGCCGCCGTCGGTGGTCGCCGAGCCGCCCAGGCAGACCAGGATCTCCTCGGCGCCGGAGTCGAGCAGGTGCTCGGCCAGCATCCCGACCCCGCGGGTGTCGGCGCGCCGCGGCTGCGCGGCGACGTCGGAGACCTGCGGCAGGCCGTTGCCCTGGGCGGCCTCCAGCACCGCGGTGCGGCCGTCGGCCGAGCGTCCCGCCAGTCCGGTGGCCGGGCGGCCGAGCGCGTCGACGACGGCGACCTCCTCGGCCTGCTGGCCCCAGGCGTCCAGCAGCGCCTCCAGCGTGCCCTCGCCGCCGTCGGCGAAGGGCAGGGTGACGACTTCGGCGCCGGCGAAGACCTGCTCGGCCCCGCGGGCCAGGGCGGCGGCGGCCTCGGCGGCGGACGCCGAACCCTTGAAGCTGTCGGGGACGCAGGCGATGCGCGGCGGAGTCTCGGAGTCCTGTGTGAACGAGGTCATGCAGTGATCCTATGGCACCGAGCGCTGTCTCCCGCGTCTCGCGACGGGGCCGTTCGGATTGCGCTCACTGCAGGTGGTCGATGACCGCACTGGTGACCTCGCGGGTCATGGCCGTGCCTCCGACGTCGTGGGTGAGGATGCCGCGCCGACACGTTTCAGCGATGGCCTGCTGGAGGTTCTCACCCTCTGCGGCGAGTCCGAGGTGGTCGAGCATGAGAGCCGCCGACCCCAGCGCGCCGATCGGATTGCACAGACCCCGTCCGGCGATGTCCGGGGCAGAGCCGTGGACCGGCTCGAACATGCTCGGGAACCGCCGCTCCGGGTTGAGGTTCGCGCTGGAGGCCAGCCCGAGTGACCCGGCCAGTGCACTGCCGAGGTCGGAGAGGATGTCGGCATTGAGGTTCGAAGCCACGACCACGTCGAGGTCCTCCGGGTGGAGGATGAACTTCGCCGACATGGCATCGACCAGCACGCTCTCCGTCTCGACATCGGGATAATCGCGAGCGACGCGCTGGAAGACGTCGTCCCAGAGGACCATTCCGTACTGTTGAGCGTTGCTCTTAGTGACGCTGGAGATCTTGCGCCGGCGCGTCCGCGCGAGATCGAAGGCGAAGCGGATGATCCGCTCGCAGCCAACTTCGGTGAAGACCGCTGACTGGGTGGCGACCTCCCCCTGGCCTGGTCTGCCGGCGAAGTTCCTGCCGCCGAAGCCCGCGTACTCGCCCTCGGAGTTCTCGCGGACCACCACCCAGTCGAGATCGGAGGAGTCAGCGCGGCGCAACGGACTCTCCACGCCCGGGAGAAAGGTCACAGGACGGATGTTCGCCCACTGGTCGAACCCCTGGCAGAGGCGCAGTCGCAGACCCCAGAGGCTGACGTGGTCCGGCACGCTCGGCCATCCGACGGCGCCGAAGTAGATGGCCTCGGAGTCCTTCACTAGATCGGGCCCGTCCTCAGGCATCATTCGTCCATGCTTCGCGTAGTACTCGCTGCCCCAGTCCAGCTCCTGCCAGGAGAATGAAAATGCGCCCCGCGACTCCCGCGCCAGAGCGTCCAGGACGGTGCGTCCGGCATCGACGACCTCCTGACCGACTCCGTCTGCGGGGATCGCCGTGATCGTGTAGGTGCGCGCCTCCGAGCGGGTCTCGGTGCGGTCCTCGGTCTGCATCGTGGTCATCGTCGCTCCTGACGGGTCGTTCCGGTCGTGTCGTCTTTCAGTACAGACGCATGTCGGAACGAGTGTCCAAGACCCAGTTGCGATCAAACCGATAAGTTTTCCCTATGTTCAAGTGGGGGTGGCGTGCTCCTCGGCGATCGACAGGAAGGCGTGGGCGCCCGGCGTCAGGTCCCGAAGGTGGTACACCAGTGATACGTCCAGATGTACGGCGGGCTCGAGTCTCCGCACGCGACATCCGGCCGCCAGGGCGAGATCTCGCCAGGACTCAGGCATCACCGAGTGGCCGACGTCGGCGAGTACCAGCGGCAGCAGAGAGGTCCGATGCGTCACTTCGGCGACGACCCTGATCCGCGTGCCGGTCGCGAGCACCTGGTCGACAAGTTGACGCATGAGGCTCCCGCGGGGGGAGGTGACCACGTCCAGTCCGTCGAGGTCCTCGCTGCGGACGGTCCCGGGGCCTTCGGTGCCAGGCGGAGAGATGAGGATCAGCGACTGCTTTTCCAGGGGCAGGAGAGCCAGGTCAGCAGTCGTCGGCGTGCCTGCCGATCCGAGGAGCCCCAGCTCCGCGGCGCCGGATCGAACTGCTTCCACTGCCTCGTCGGGGGTGAAGGCTGCGGCGACTGCGACGTCCATGCCGGAGTGTCGACGCCGGAACCGTGCAGTCAGTGTGGTCAGCGGCTCGATGGCCGGTGATGGTGTCGCGATCAGATCGACCGTGCCGTGATCCAGGTCGCGCGTCGAGGTGACCGCGTCCCGGGCGGAGTCGAGTCCGCGCAGCACCTGACGCGCCGGCTTGACGAGCTGGCGCCCCGGTTCGCTCAGTGCGACTCCGCGGCCGACGCGGTGGAAGAGCTGGACCCCCAGAGAGCGCTCGAACTGTTTGATCGCCTGCGACAGCGACGGCTGGGATACATGGAGAGCCGTTGCGGCGCGGCCGAATCCGCCATGGTCGACGATCGCGATGAAGTAGGTGAGATGCCGCGTATCCATGATCACATCTTATAGGAATTCCCTATGCGTCCCAGAGTATATGCATCTTGGACGTGATGTGAGTCACGGGTCGAGGGTGGGGTGCGGCAGATAGCCAAGGACGAAGGAGTGCGATATGTATTCGACATCGGACGCTGCTCGAGCTCCCGGAGGGGGCGCACCTGCGGAGGAGGCTGACGTCAGGACCCGTCCGAGGCCTGACGAGCATGGTCGACCGGCCTCGGACGGGTCGGTCCCGGACTCCGATGCGCCGCGGGGAGCTCCGGCGCCCAGTCGGATCCGCAGAGTCCTGGGGTTGTCCCTGGCTCCGGCCGCCGCGCTCGCGGTGTGGCTCGCCCCCTTGGGCATCGAGCCCCACCAGCAGAGTCTCGGAGCGGTCCTGGCGGCCGTGATCATCCTGTGGTTCTGCGAGGCGGTGCCGATCCCGGTCGGCGGGCTGATCGGCGTCGCTGTGATCGTGCTGGTGGGGGTGGCCCCGGCCGACGAGGTGCTCGCTCCCTTCGGGTCCACGACTATCTTCACGTTCATCGGGGCGTTCATCCTGGCTCAGGCCATGCTCAAGCATGGCGTCGCGCAGCGCCTCGCATGCTTCGTCCTCGCCCTACCTGGAGTCGGGCGGTCGACGGTCAGGATCATCGCTGCCTTCGGCGTGATCACAGCGATCCTTTCGGCGCTGATCTCCAACACGGCGACGGTCGCGATGCTACTGCCAACGGCCTTGGGCATCCTCGCGGTCATCTCGCGGATGCTGGAGGAGAGCGGACACACCTCGCCGGGGCAGGACCCGTCGCGACTGCGCGTGGGCACTGCGCTGATGCTGATGCTGGCCTACGGTGCTGGTGTGGGCGGGCTGCTCACGCCTGTGGGGTCGCCTCCTAATCTGATCGGTCGCGGCCTCATCGAAGAATCGACGGGCGAGTCCATCTCGTTCGCCGCCTGGATCGGCGCTGCGGCGCCGGTCGCGCTGTCCATGTTTGTGATCCTGATGGTGGTCCTGCTTCTGGTGAATCGCCCGGAGGTGCGGCGGATCGAAGGTGTCGAGGAGCATGTCGCGACACTGCGTGCCGAACAGGGCCCCATATCCCGTGCCGAATGGAACACCATCGCCGCCTTCGCCCTCACCGTCGGGCTGTGGCTGCTGCCATCGACCGTGGGCGTAGTGCTAGGCATGGAATCGGCGGCCTACACATTCCTCGATGGTCGGCTGGACGAAGGTATCGTCGCCGTCGTCGGCGCCGCCCTGCTCTTCCTGCTGCCAGCGCGTCGGCGTAGCGGGTCGGGCACGCTGTCATGGTCCGATGCCGCCACTATCGACTGGGGGACGATCATCCTCTTCGGGACGGGGATGGTCTTCGGCACCATGCTGAGCGCCACTGGACTCGCCGCGACCATTGGTGAGGGGCTGTTCGGCTGGTTGGGGGTCGCTTCCCCGTTCGCGATCACGGCGCTGTCCGCGCTGCTGGCCATGATGATCTCGGAGACCACCAGCAACACGGCCAGCGCGACCGTCATCGTCCCCATCGTGCTGCCTCTGGCAGCCGCGGCGGGAGTCGACCCTGTTGTCCCCGCGATGGCGGCGACGCTGGGGGCCTCCTTCGGGTTCATGCTCCCGGTAGCGACACCGCAGAACGCCATCGTCTACGGATCCGGCTACGTGCCGATCGTCCGGATGCTCAAGAGCGGCATCGGCCTGAACATCCTGGGTGCTCTCGTGCTTGTGCTCATCCTGCCTGCCACTGCAGGCCTGATGGGAATCGGGGGCTGAGGCGTCTTGGATGGCCTGTCCTTCTGCAGAAGCGCCTGGTGATCTATCGATGGGGTCAGCCGAGGTCCTGGCTCACGCGATGACGGTCGAGGCCAGCAGGTGATCCTGCAGGACCTGCTCGTCGGGGGCGAAGCCCAGCCCCGGGGTCTCGTCCAGGGTGATCGACGGGCCCGCGCCGTGCAGGGCGTGCAGCCTCTGCGGCCACTGCAGGAAGGGGACCTCCAGCTGCGCGTCCGGCAGCAGCCCGGCGAGGAGCTGGGCGGTGGCGTTCAGCGCCGGGCCGCAGTAGAAGTTGTGGGGCACGACGTCGACGCCGAGCTCGGCCCCGGCGGCGATGACCTCGCGCATCCCTGAGATCCCGCCGATCTTGCCGACCGAGGGCTGGGCGACCTCCACGGCCCCGGCGCGCATCTGCTCGACCATGCCGGCGACTCCGGAGGCGTTCTCCCCGGCGGAGACGCGGCCGTGGCGTCCGTTGAGCCGGGCCATGGTCGCGGCGTCGTCGGGCGGGAAGACCGGCTCCTCGAGCCAGCGCAGCTCATAGGGGGCCAGCGCGCGCAGCGCGGCGTCGGCGCCGGCCTCGTCCCAGCGGCAGTTCACGTCGGTCATCAGCACCGCCTCGGCGCCGGCCTGCTCGCGCGCGGCGCCGACGGCCTCCGGGGTCGACTCGTGCAGCTTGAAGGCCCGGTATCCGGCCTGCTGGGCGCGGGCGACGTGGTGGGCGACCTCGGTCGGGTCCTCGCCGTAGTGGACCAGCGAGGCGTAGCAGTCGACGACATCGCCGGCCTGCGGGTTCAGCAGCCGCCGCAGCGGCGCTCCGGCGCGCTGGGCGGCCAGGTCCCAGAGCGCGGTGTCGAGCGCCGAGACCGCGTAGTGCACCGGTCCGGTGCGGCCGAAGGCGTGGAACGCGTATTCCGAGTCCGGGCGGACGGCCTCCGGGTCGGCGGGCCGGCCGAGCACGAACGGGGCGACCAGATGCTCCAGCGCCGCCCAGGTGGCCGGATTGACCCGGTGGCCGAAGGCCTCGCCCCAGCCGACGGCCCCGGAGGCGTCGGTGACGCGGACCATCAGCGCCTCCATGCGGGTGAAGGACTGTGAGGAGGCGTTGTACTCGTCGACGGTCTCCTCGCCGCGGACGCGGCGGCCGGCGCTGAAGGGCATCGCGGCGCGCAGCAGCTCTACCTGCGTCACGGCGGGGCCTGCAGGATGGTCTGCGCGCTGGTCCATGACGGGCTCCTCGCGGTCGGGGTCGGTGGTCTCGACTGTAATGCCGCCCTGTGATGCAGTCCACGTTCGCAGGGGCATGGAATGATCCATGAACAGCATCACTTCGCGTCGCTCAAATCGATTCAAGCCGCGATCCCCGCGATCATGGGGATGCGCCGCCGTCGACCCGTTCCGGACTTCTGTCGACGCGCCCCGATCGCCGCGCACGCGCCGGTCTGCGCGCCTCGTTGTGCTTGACCTCACACTGTGACCCAGCTTACCGTCGAGGCAGTGACGGCTGGAAAGCGATTGCCAGCCGGGGGAATACGACCGGAGACCACGAGGAGGGGGCCCATGCTGTCCCACCAGGACCTGCCGCACGCGCCGCGTCGCGTCGGGGGCGGGGAGGTGGCGCCATGAGCGTCGTCGCCGAACTCAACCAGCTGAAGAAGACCGGCAAGGGCGGCAAGCGTCGGCACAAGGAGAACAAGGCCGGCCATCTGTTCCTGCTGCCCTGGACGCTGGGCCTCTTCGGGATCACGCTGTTCCCGATGCTGGCCTCGCTGTACCTGGCCTTCACCGACTACAACCTGCTGCAGCCGCCGGAGTGGGCCGGGATGGAGAACATCACCCGGATGATCGGCGACGAGCGGCTGCACAAGGCGATCGAGGTGACCTTCACCTACGTCTTCGTCGGTGTGCCGCTGCAGCTGGCGGTCTCGCTGGCGGTGGCCATGCTGCTCGACCGCGGCATGCGCGGTCTGGCCTTCTACCGCTCGGTCTTCTACCTGCCGTCGATGCTCGGCTCCTCGGTCGCCATCGCGGTGCTGTGGCGCCAGATCTTCGGCCACGGCGGCCTGATCAACCAGGTCCTGGGCAACTTCGGCATCGAGGGGCAGGGCTGGGTGTCCAGCCCGGACACCGCGCTGAGCACGCTGATCATCCTGCACGTCTGGACGTTCGGCGCGCCGATGGTCATCTTCCTGGCCGGCCTGCGGCAGATCCCGGAGATGTTCTACGAGGCCGCCAGCATCGACGGCGCCAGCCGATTCAAGCAGTTCTTCACCATCACGATCCCGCTGCTGACCCCGATCATCTTCTTCAACCTGGTCCTGCAGCTCATCGGCGCCTTCCAGAACTTCACGCAGGCCTACGTGGTCTCCAACGGCACCGGCGGTCCGGCGGACTCCACGCTGTTCTTCACGCTGTATCTGTACCAGCAGGGCTTCAAGGGCTTCGACATGGGCTACGCCTCCGCGATGGCCTGGGTCCTGGTGCTGATCATCGCCTCGCTCACCGCCATCAACTTCTGGCTGTCCAAGTATTGGGTGCACTACGATGACTGATTCTCTGCAGACCACTTCGGCCCCCTCCGACGGCGCTCGGCGCCGCGAGGAGGACATGAGCGCCAACACCGCCGCGCTCGCCCAGTCCACCGGCGCCGGCGAGGACCACTCGCCGATGAAGTCGACGACGGCCGCCGGCCGTGCGACCCGCTCGATCATCAAGCACGTGCTGCTGGTGGTCGCCTCGCTGGGGATGATCTATCCGCTGCTGTGGATGCTGGTCTCCTCGCTGCGTCCCGACGAGCTGATCTTCCGCGAGTCCGGCCTGCTGCTGACCTCGCTGGAGTTCGGCAACTACATCGAGGGCTGGAACGCGCTGAGCCACCCGTTCAGCCACTTCCTGTGGAACTCGGCGGTGGTCGTCTTCGGCTCCATCCTGGCGAACCTGATCTCCTGCTCGATGGCGGCCTACGCCTTCGCCCGGCTGGACTTCCGGTTCAAGAAGCCGATGTTCGCGCTGATGCTGCTGACCATCATGCTGCCGGTGCACGTGGTGATCATCCCGCAATACATCCTGTTCTCGAACCTCGGCTGGGTGAACACCTTCCTGCCGCTGATCGTGCCGAAGATCCTGGCCACCGACGCGTTCTTCGTCTTCCTGATGGTGCAGTTCATCCGCGGCATCCCGAAGGACCTGGACGAGGCGGCCCGCATCGACGGCGCCGGCCACATCCGGATCTTCATCCAGGTCATCCTGCCGCTGATGGTCCCGGCGCTGGCGACGACGGCGATCTTCACGTTCATGTGGACGTGGAACGACTTCTTCAGCCAGCTGATCTTCCTGACCTCGCCGGACGTGTACACCGTGCCGCTGGCCCTGCAGTCCTTCCTGGACTCGACCGGCGAGTCCAACTGGGGCGCGATGTTCGCGATGTCGATCGTCTCGATCCTGCCGCTGTTCCTGATCTTCCTCTTCGGTCAGCGGTTCCTCATCAAGGGCATGGCCACCACCGGTATCAAGTGATCCGCATCCGGTGACCCGCATCCGGTGACCCGCATCCGGTGACCCGCATCCGGTGACCCGCATCCGGTGACCCGCATCCGGTGACCCGCTACGGGTCCGACCGCCTGCGGCACCGACGACGACGGCGTCCCGCACCCGCTCCGGCGGGCGGGGCGCCGTCGTCGCCGTGGAGCGGCGGGGATGCCCTCGGGTCACTGAACGATATGCGCAACGCATCAGAAGAGCTCTTCTCATTCCCCATAGTCACCAGCAGACTGCTGGAGGGGCCCTGCGTCCCGCCCCGTCCCATCCGCACTCCGAAGGAGCTGGCTCACCCGTGAGCACCCAGAACACCCGCACTCGGTACGTCATCGTCGGCATGGGCAGCCGCTGCGCGATGTACGTCGACGCCATCCTCGGCGCCCACGCCGACGTCGCCGAGCTGGTCGCCGTCGCCGACTCGAACCCCGGCCGCGCCGAGCACCACCGGGGACGGATCGCCGCCGAGCACGGCGCCGAGGTCGAGACCTTCGACCCGGGCGAGCTGACCGCCGTCGTGCAGTCGCGGGACATCGACCGGGTGATCATCACCAGCCCCGACGTCACCCACGCCGACTACATCGTCGAGTCGCTGACCGCCGGGGCCGACGTCGTGGTGGAGAAGCCGCTGACCGTCGACGCCGAGTCCAGCGCCCGGATCGCCCGCACCGTCGAGGAGACCGGCCGGGACGTCACCGTGACCTTCAACTACCGCTATTCGCCGCGGAACACCGCGCTGAAGGCCGCGATCCAGGACGGGGCGATCGGCACGGTGACCTCGATCGACTTCACCTGGGTGCTGGACACCGTCCACGGGGCCGACTACTTCCGCCGCTGGCACCGGGCGAAGGAGAACTCCGGCGGACTGCTGATCCACAAGGCCTCCCACCACTTCGACCTGGTCAACTGGTGGCTCGACGACTCCCCGCAGAAGGTCTACGCCTCCGGCGGACTGAAGTTCTACGGTGCGGAGAACGCCGCCGCCCGCGGGATCAGCCCCGCCGAGCGCGGCACCCGCGAGGGCTCGGCATCCGACCCCTTCGCCCTGGACCTGCGCACCGACGAGACGCTGCGGGCGCTCTACCTGGAGAACGAGCACCACGACGGCTACCGCCGCGACCAGGACGTCTTCGGCGAGGGCATCACCATCGAGGACAACCTCGCGCTGATCGTCGACTACGCCCGCGGTCCGGTGCTGAACTACTCGCTCAACGCCCACAGCCCCTGGGAGGGGTACCGGGTGGCGGTCAACGGCACCGAGGGGCGGCTGGAGCTGGAGGTCGTCGAGCGGGCCGCGGTGCTGCCGGCCTCCGGCGGCTCGCCGGTGGACCCCTCGGTGTCCGAGGACGGCCGCTCCTCGGCGGCGCGCGCCAAGGGCGAGCGGCTGGTGCTGCAGCGCCACTGGAACGAGGCCGAGGAGATCGAGATCGTCCAGGGCGAGGGCGCCCACGGCGGCGGCGACCGGCTGCTGCTCGCCGACATCTTCACCGGCCCCGGCGAGGATCCGCACCACCGCCCGGCCGGACTGGTCGACGGCATCGAGGCGATCGCCGTCGGCGTCTGCGGCAACGCCTCGCTGGCCGCCGGCGCGCCGGTGCAGGTCGCCGACGTCGAGCTGGGGCTGGGCGCGGCGGCGACGGCGGCCGCCGCGAGCTGACCGCCGCGCCGTCGTCGGCTCGTCCGTCCACGATCCCTGACCCGCCCACTGCAGGAGGCATCTGTTGGCTGAACGCATCATCATCACCGGAGGCTCCGGACGGCTGGGGCGCAGCGTCGTCGCCGGCTTCGCCGCCACCGAGCACGAGATCATCAGCATCGACCGCGAGCTGCCCGAGCACCCGGTCGAGGGGGCGGACCACCGCGCCGTCGACCTGCTCGACGCCGAGGCGACCGCCGCGCTCTTCGCCGAGATCTCCCCGACGGCGGTGATCTCGCTGGCGGCGATCGCGGTGCCCTTCGCCGCGCCGGAGGACGTGATCCTGACGACCAACGCGGCGATCGCGCAGAACGTCACCGCCGCGGCGGTCGGCTCCGGCGCGACGACAGTGGTCATCGCCTCGAGCCCGTCGATCATGGGCTACGGCTCGCCGGCCGGCTGGGTCCCGCCGCGGCTGCCGCTGGACGAGGACGTGCCCCCGCAGCCGTGGCACGCCTACGGGCTGAGCAAGCACGTCGCCGAGCAGGTCGCGGCGATGTTCGCCCAGCAGACCGACGCGGTGAAGTTCATGAGCTTCCGCCCCTGCTACGTGATCGCGCCCGAGGAATGGGAGGGGGCGCCCACGCAGCAGGGCCACACCCTGCGCGAGCGGCTGGACGACCCGGCGCTGTCGGCGGTGGCCATGTTCAACTACGTCGACGCCCGCGACGTCACCGACTTCCTGCTGGCGGCGCTGGAGCACAGCGACGCCGTGGAGAACGGCTCGGCGTTCTTCGTCGGCGCCGCCGATGCGCTGGCGCGCCGGCCGCTGGCCGAGCTGATCCCGGAGCACTTCCCGGATCTGGCGCATCTGGCCGGAGACCTCACCGGCGACGCGACGGCGTTCTCCATCGAGAAGGCCCGCCGCGTGCTCGGCTGGGAGCCGAAGCGCTCCTGGCGCACCGAGCTGGCTCACTGAGCGAGGCGAGGGGCCCCCGGGGCGAGGGGCCCTCAGGCGATGGCCCCGGGGGCGATGACGCCGTGGTAAGTGTGGGAAAGCGAGAGCATTCCCACCCGTGCCGTGGAGTCATCGTGTCTCGGCAGGCTCCTGCGGGGGCGCTGCGCGCACCAGGCGGTCGGTCTCCTCGTCCGTCAGTCCCAGCGCGAACTCTTCGAGCAGGGCGGCGAGCTCGTCGTCGTCGAGCGTCCGCTCCTCTGCGGAGCCGTCGGGGCGACTGGTGGTCAGCGTCCGGCCGACGAGCCGCCGATGCCGCCGGTCCTCCTTGTGCATCGCGATCAGCCGTCCACCGGCGAACGGCGAGGAGGGGTGCGTGGCGGTGAAGTGTGCCGCCATCTCGACGTCGACGGCGTGCTGCGGGGTCTCGTCCAGGCTGTAGAGCACCTGCCAGGGGCCGTCGCGCTGCTCGAGGACCTGGCGGCCGCCGGGGCGGTGCGGGCGCAGCCGGTAGCGCCATCCGCCCTGACGGACCGGATCGGCGTCGTCCCAGCGGATCGGCGAGAGCACGCCGCCGCCGAATCCGACGTCGGCCAGCCAGGCGCCGTCGTCGGAGCGCACGTGCAGGGCCATATGGGTGCGCGGTCGCGGGGTCTCGGTCTCGTCGCCGATGCGGGCGAGCAGGCGGTCCACGGTGAAGCCCAGCCGCTCCAGCACCGCGGCGAAGAGCACGCCGTGCTCATAGCAGTACCCGCCGCGCTCGCGGAGGACCAGCTTCTCCTGGACGTCGTCCAGTTCCACCGGCACAGTCCGACCGAGGGCGACGTCGGCGTTGTCGAAGGGGATGGAGGCGACGTGGGCGCGGTGCAGGCGGGTCAGCGTCCGCTCGTCGGCGCGGACCGGGACGGGCTGGCCGATCCGGCGCAGATACGCGCCCAGCTCCAGCCGGCCGGCACCCCACTCGTCGTCCATGCTCTCCCCTCGTCCGACGGCGCGCGGTCCCGCGTCGCGACGACAGGCTCGCCGGCCGTCGTCGGGAAGGTCAAGCCTCCCCGACCCGCATGACGATGACGCCGCGGAACGTGTGGGTATGCGCGTTCATACCCACCCGTCCCGCGGAGTCATCGCCGGAGGCGGGGAGTGCCGGGCGGGCCCGGCGTCGGTCCCGCCCTGCGGCCTCAGGCCGTGTAGGTGTTGGCGATGTGCACGTCGCAGTCGGCGTTGTGCGCCACCGAGGTGGCGATGCTGCCCAGCACGCGGCCCATGCCGCGGATGCGCTGGTTGCCGACGACGATCATCTGCGCGTCGTTCTTCTCCGCGGCGGCCAGCAGCGCCTCGGCGGGCCGGCCGAACTCCGCGCCCGGGGTGACCGTCACGCCGTCGGTGTCCAGCGAGGCGACGACCTTCTCGGCGGTGTGCAGCGCGTTGTCGGCGTCGGAGACGACCCACTTGTCGGAGCCGCTCTGGATGGTCTCGCTGCGGTCCTGGCTGTAGGCCGAGATCACCTTGAGTTCGGCGTCCAGCGCGCGGGCGAGCTCGAGCGCCTGCTCGGCCGCCTTGCGGGCGGTCTCGCTGCCGTCGACGCCGACGATGATCGGTGCTGACATGGGGACTCTCCTTGGTCGAGTGGTACTTGTCACGGTCAGCCTAATCGAGATCCGACGCCGGCGCTCAGCGCCGCAGCGTCCTCGGCCGGTCACGTCCGGCGACCTCGATGCTCGGCCAGCGCGGGTCGAGGCTGAGGACCTCGACGCCTCCATCCTGACGCATCAGCACAGTGTCCTCGACCTTCGCGCCGAGACCCTGCCGCGCGTCGAAGCCGGTCGGGTTGAAGGCGAAGGCCTGGTCGGGATGCAGCACGTCCGGCACGCCGGGGGAGACCCGCGGGTCGCGTCCCTGATAGCCGGCCGCGCCGCCCTGGTGGTGCCGGGACCACTCCTCGGCGTCGAAGCCGTGGGCGGGATAGGCCCGCCGGATCGTCTCCAGCACGTCGGCCAGCGCGACGCCGGGCCGCAGCGCGGCGAAGATGTCGGCCTCGACGTCGAGGATCGCCGCGTCCAGCGCGTCCTCGCCGGCGAGCGGCTCGCCGAAGCCCACCCACCGGGTGACGTTGGCGATCAGCCCGCCGCGGCGGGCGCAGACCACCGCCATCGCCCGGCGGCCCAGCGGCCCCGACGTCGGCAGCGGATGCCGGTGCGCGGCCCGGTCGGCGCCCTGGGCCAGCAGCACCACCGGCTCGGCCCCGCGCGCGGTCAGTGCGCCGCCCAGCTCGGCGGCGAGCTGGAACTCGGAGGTCTGCGGCGTCGTCGTGGAGAGCGCGTCGGTGAGCACCTCGGCGGACTCGCGGCACAGCGCTCGGTAGCGCTCGACCTCCGGGGCCAGCAGGCTCGCCCGCGCGGCGCGCAGGGGCAACGCGGCCGAGGCCTCGTCGGCCAGCCGCCAGCCCGCCGCGGCCGGGAACCAGGAGGCGACGGCGTCGACGTCGGCATGCCAGGCGATCGGGTGGAGGGTGACGGTGCCGTCGTCGAGCGCGCCGGCCAGATGCGCCAGCTCCTCCTCGCGGATGCGGGCGGCCTCGTTGGAGAACACCCCGATCTCCACGCCCTCGCGGGTCACCAGCGCGCGCAGGATCGGCGCGCCTGCCAGGCTGATGTGCACCCGGGCGCCGACCAGCAGCCAGGAGAGCGCGCCCTCGGAGGAGAGCACCAGCCCGTCGGCGCCGACGTCGTCGAGCACGCCGACCAGCCGGCGGTGCTTGGCGGCCAGCTCCTCGACGGGGGACATCTGCGGGGTCTGCTGCTGAGACTGCTGCGTCCCAGGGGTCTGCTGCGTCATGCTCGCTCCTCCGCCGGCAGGTTCGCCGGCTCCTCGATCAGCCGCTCGCCGAGGGCGGCGGCCTGGTCACGGTCCAGTCGGCCGTCGACGACGGCGACGCGCACGCGGCGCGCCACCTCGAGGCCGGGCTCGGCGGCCACCGGCGCGTCCCAGGCCAGCGACATCCCGACGCCGGGGTAGCCCGAGCAGCGCACGAACCACGGGTCGGCGTCGGTCGAGGCCAGCACCAGAGTCGCCTCGCCGCCGCCGTGCTCCGAGCCGAAGCGGCCCGAGTACATCAGCCAGTCGGTGACGCTGCCGTGCACCGCCTCCTCGCCCTCGGCCTCGGCAGTGCAGATCGTGGCGTCCTCGACGGCGGGCAGCCGCCAGAAGAAACCGCCGTAGCCGCCGCCGACGCGCCCGTTGGAGCCCGGGCTGCCCAGCATCACCGTCCGCTCGACCGCCGGGGTCAGCGCGAAGGAGAGGTCCAGCGCCCAGGCGTCGACGCCCTCGGCACGGTCGTCGAGGCCGACGACGGCGACCGCCCGCTCCTCGGCCAGCAGCGCCGTGCCGCGGTGGTCGAGCCACTCCAGCCGCTGCTCCAGCCGGGAGCCGCCGCCGAGCGCGGCGACGTCGTGCTCCAGCCGCTGCTCGGCGGCCCGGATGCGCCCGTGGTCCTCGCGCCAGATGTAGCGGCCGGCGTCGCGGGTGTAGGTCCGTCCGCCCCAGAAGTTCGTGCCGTCGACGTCCTGCAGCGCCGCCGAGACTCCCAGATGCCAGGTGTGGTCCAGCGGCTGCTGATCGGTGACGACGACGCCGCCGCGGGTGCGCACCCGGTCGAGGAACGGCCGCGGGGAGTCCGTCGGGGAGATGTCCTCGCCGGTGCGCAGCGTCGCCAGGGTCTGCTCGCCCAGCCGCAGCTCGCCGTCGGTCGCCGGCGGGGCGGCCCAGGGGGCTCCGAGCGAGGAGAACGTCGACGGCGCCTTCGTCGCCCGGGCCAGGTAGTCGGCGACGTGCGGGATGACCGGGTGCCGCTCCGAGCCGGAGTCGACCTGGACGAGGTGCTCCTCGGCGATCGTCGCGGGCTCGTCGGCGGTGCGCACCGCCTCGAGGACCTGCATGAACGCGTCGGCGTCGGCCAGCGGGGAGAGCAGCGCCGCGGCGGCTCCCTCGCGGACGTCGAGCAGATTCTCCAGCAGGTCCGTCCGGCCGTGGACGGCGGTGCGCGGCTGCCCGGCGTCGCCGGCATTCTGCGGGGCCTCGCGGTTCGGGGTGATGACCAGCTCGTCGCGGGTGTAATACAGCACCGCCTGGCCTTCGGTGCCGTGGACGGTCACCCACGGGTCCTGCTCCTGATCCTCCGGCGCGCAGAGCGTCAGCGCGGCGGTGACCGGCAGCCCGGAGGCGGTGCGCAGCCGCACGATGGAGGTGTCGTCGGCCTCGATGCGATGGGCGTGGTGCAGCTCCACGGCGACGTCGTCGACGTCGGCGGCCCGGCGTGCGCCGGCGACGTGCAGCGCAGTGCGCACTGCATGGGCCAGCGGATTGGTGACCACGCCGTCGACGACTTCGACGCCGTCGAGCACCCGTCGGCCGGCCCACGGGGCGCGGTCGTAGTAGGCCTGCCGGCGCAGCCACAGTCCGGTGGCCGAGACCGCGCGCAGCTCCCCGATCCCGCCCGGGGCCTGCGGCGCGGCGAGCAGCTGCTCGATCGCCGCCAGCGCGTGGGAGCCGATGGACTGGAAGCCCACCTGCACCCGACGGCCGGCGGCCTCGGCATGGGCCAGCAGCTCGCGGTGCTGGGCGAGCGTCGCCGTCGGCGGCTTCTCCAGCAGCACGTCGGCGCCCATGTCCATCGCCTCGCGGGCGAGGTCGGAATGCGTGTTGATCGGGGTGGAGATGATGACGACGTCGGGACGGTGCCCGGCCTCGCGCGCCTCGCCCAGCGTGGCGTGGACCGGGATGTCCCCGCGGACCTCCGGTCCCGGATCGGTCAGGCTGGCCCCGGCGATGAGCTCGGCGCGGCCGCGCGCGGCCAGCCGCTCGAGGTTCGCCAGGTGCTGGCGGCCGAAGCCGTCCAGTCCCACCAGCAGCACGGAGGCCGGGGTGCGGGGTGCGTCGTCGACGTCGTCGGTCATCTCTCTCCTCGGGATGCGGATGGGTCGGAATGCGGATGGATCGAGCGGCCGCTCCTGACGAGATCTGCGGCCCTGCGGCGGGCGCAGGGCGGAAGAACGTCGTCAGGAGCGGCCGCTCGATGCCCAGGGGCGGGCTCTCAGCAGGCTCGCGGACGTCGGTGGACGGCTCAGGGCGCCGGCGCCGGGGCGGCGGCCTGCAGCGCCGGCAGCACCAGCTCGCCGTAGCGGGCCGTCATCGTCTCCAGCGTGGTGGCCGCGTCCTGGGCGTTGATCTCCTCGTTGAAGATCTCCACCTCCACCGGGCCGGTGTAGCCGGCCTCGGCCACCCAGCGGCTGATCGTGGCGAAGTCGACGTGCCCGTCTCCCATCATGCCGCGGGACTTCAGCGCATCGGAGGCGATGGGCAGGTTGAAGTCGCAGACCTGGTAGCTGGCGATGCGCCCCTCGCGGCCGGCGCGGGCGATCTGCTCGCCCAGCTGCGGGTCCCACCACACGTGGAAGGTGTCGACGACGACGCCGACGGTCTCGGCCGGGTGCTCGCCGGCGACGTCCAGCGCCTCGCCCAGGGTGGAGAGCACCGCGCGGTCGGCGGCGTACATCGGGTGCAGCGGCTCGAGCACCAGGCGGACGCCGTGCTCGGCGGCGTAGGGGACGAGCTCGGCGATCCCTTCGGCCATCCGCGCGCGGGCGTCGACGATGGACGTGTCCGAGCGGTCGCCGGAGCCGCCGAGCAGATGCGCCGCCGAGGGCAGCCCGCCGACGACCATGATCAGCTCGTCCGCGCCGATCGTCGCCGCCTCGCGGATCGCGGCCCGGTTCGACTCCAGCGCCTCGGCCCGCTGGGCGGACTCGGACGGGGTGAGGAAGCCGCCGCGGCAGAGCGTGGTCGCGCTCAGCCCGGCCTCGGCGATGATCCTCGCGGCGGCCTCGGCCCCGCCGGCGTCGGCCAGCAGGTGCCGCCACGGGCCGATGTGCTCCAGCCCGGCGGCGGCGACGGCCTCGACGGCCTCGCGCAGCGAGAGCTGCGGGGTGGTGCCGGTGTTCAGCGAGAGCTCGAAGCTCATCGGGCGCCTCCTTCGGTGCCGCTGGTGCTGGCGGTGCTGCCGGTGCTCGCGGCGCCGTCGGGGTCGACGCCGCCGACGATCAGCGCCGCGCGCATCCGCTCGGCGGCCAGCTGCGGGTCGGTGAGCAGCCCCGCGGCGTCGGCGAGGACGAAGATCCGGGCCAGATGCGGCAGCGAGCGGCCGGCGTGCAGCCCGCCGACCAGCTGGAAGCCGTTCTGGTGGCCGTTGAGCCAGGACAGGAACGCCACTCCGGTCTTGTAGTAGATCGTCGGGTGGGCGAAGATGTGCCGACCCAGCTCCCGGGTGGAGTCCAGGATCGCCCGGCCGCGCTCGGCGTCGCCGGCGTCGTAGGCCTGGATCGCCGTGGAGGCCGCCGGGTAGATCGCGGCGAAGATGCCCAGCAGCGCGTCGGACTGCTGCCAGCCGTCGGCACCCTGCTCCTCGCCGTCGATCAGCTCCGGATAGTTGAAGTCGTCGCCGGTGTAGAGCCGCACGCCCTCCGGCAGCCGGGCGCGCAGCCGCTTCTCGTGCTCGGCGTCGAGCAGCGAGACCTTCACGCCGTCGACCTTCGTCGAGTGTGATCCGATCAGCTCGAGGAACGTCTCGGTGGCCGCGGCGACGTCGTCGGAGCCCCAGTAGCCGGCCAGCGCCGGGTCGAACATCGGGCCCAGCCAGTGCAGGATGACCGGCTGCTCAGCCTCGGCCAGCAGCTCGCCGTAGACGGCGAGGTAGTCCTGCGGGCCGGCGGCGACCTTCGCCAGGGCCCGCGAGGCCATCAGGATCGTCTTGGCCCCGGACTCCTGGACGACGTCCAGCTGCTCGCGGTACGCGGCCCGGACGGCGTCCAGACCGGCGCGGCCGGGCTCGACGTCGGCGGGGTTCAGCTGGTCGGTGCCGGCGCCGCAGGCGATGAGGTCGCGCACCGACTTCCCGGCCAGCGCCGGGTGGGTGCCGGCTTCGACGACGCGGGCGGCCTCGGCGGCCGAGCGGCGAATCAGTTCCTGCGTCGCCGCCCAGTCCAGGCCCATGCCGCGCTGGGCGGTGTCCATCGCGTCGGCGACGCCCAGGCCGTAGGACCACAGCTCGTGGCGGTAGGCCAGCGTGGCCTCCCAGTCCGTCGCCGCCGGAGCGCCGGGGACGTTCTCGGCGTCCATGCGCGGGACCACGTGGGCGGCGGCGTAGACCACCCGCGAGCTCAGCGGTTCGCTCGGTCGGGTGAACGCCCCGACGCGCGGATCGGTCTGGCCGGTCATCGTGTGCTCGACCGTGCCGCCGTCGGGCGTCGGCAGGGTCAGCGTGGGCAGCCGGGTGCTGGTGCTGGTGCTGGTGCCGGTGCTGTTCTCGGTGTTCGCAGTGCTCGTGGTGCTCACAGGGTGATCTCCGGGATGTCGACGGTGCGGCGTTCGGCGGCGGACTGCAGGCCCAGCTCGGCCAGCTGCACGCCGCGGGCGGCGGAGAGCAGGCCGAAGCGGTGCTCGCGGCCGGCGACGACGTCGGCCAGGAACTCCTCCCACTGGGCCTTGAAGCCGTTGTCGAAGGTGGCGTTGTTCGGGACCTCCATCCACTGGTCGCGGAAGGACTCGGTCACCGGCAGGTCGGGGTTCCACACCGGCTTGGGGGTGTGGGCGCGCTGCTGGGCGACGCACTTCTGCAGGCCGGCGACCGCCGAGCCGTGCGTGCCGTCGACCTGGAACTCGACGAGCTCGTCGCGGTGGACGCGCACCGCCCAGGAGGAGTTGATCTGGCCGACGACGTCGTCGCCGTCCGGGGTCTCCAGGTCGAAGATGCCGTAGGCGGCGTCGTCGGCGTCGGCGTCGTAGCGCTCGCCCTTCTCGTCCCAGCGCTGCGGGATGTGGGTGGCGGTGCGCGAGGTGACCGACTTGACCGTCCCGACGATGCCCTCGAGCACGTAGTTCCAGTGGCAGTACATGTCCGTGGTCATCGAGCCGCCGTCGGCCAGCCGGTAGTTCCACGACGGCCGCTGGGCCTCCTGGTGCTCGCCTTCGAAGACCCAGTAGCCGAACTCGCCGCGCAGCGAGAGGATCCGGCCGAAGAAGCCCTCATCGACCAGCCGGCGCAGCTTGATCAGGCCCGGCAGGTAGAGCTTGTCATGGACGACGCCGGCGGTGACTCCCGCGGCCGAGGCCTTCTTCGCGAGGTCGACGGCGCCGTCGATGGTCTCGGCGGTGGGCTTCTCGGTGAAGAGGTGCTTGCCCGCGGCGATCGCCGCCGACAGCGTCTGGTGGCGCAGCGAGGTCATCGAGGCGTCGAAGACGATGTCCACGCTGGGGTCCTGGATGATGCCGTCGAGGTCGGTGGTGCAGTGCTCGACGTCGTGCTTCGCGGCGAGCTCGCGGATCTTGTCCTCGCGGCGGCCGACCAGGATCGGTTCGACGGTGACCTTGGAGCCGTCCGGCAGCTCGATGCCGCCCTGGTCGCGGATGGGGAGGATCGAGCGCAGCAGGTGCTGGCGATAGCCCATCCGGCCGGTGATGCCGTTCATGGCGATGCGGAGGACGCGGGGTTCAGACATGTGACAGGACTCCTGACAGGTGGATCTCGATGCGGGCGTCGCGGCGATAATGCCGGAATGCGCTTTCCAGGGTAGACTCGCTGTGAAGAGTGTGTCAACAGTCACAGTAGGAGCTGTTCCATGGCAGTCCGCCTGGCCGACGTCGCCAAAGCCGCCGGCGTCTCGCAGTCCACGGCGTCCCGCGTCCTCAACGGATCCTCGCGCCGACCGAATCCGACGGTCGCCGAGCGGGTGCGCACCGCCGCCGACGAGCTCGGCTACTTCCCGAACGCGCAGGCGCAAGCGCTTGCCCGCTCCAGCGCCGGGCTCACCGGACTGATCGTCCACGACATCGCCGATCCGTACTTCTCCTCGATCGCCCGCGGGGCTCAGCGCGGGCTGGCCGGCTCCGGGGTCCAGCTGATGCTGGCCTCCACCGAGCGCGAGGCCGAGGCCGAGGTCGAGGCGGTGCGCACCTTCATGTCCTATCGCACCGACGCGATCATGCTGGCCGGCTCCCGCGGGCTGGCCGACGACGCGGCGCTGCAGAAGGTGCTGGAGACTTACCAGGACAACGGCGGCAAAGTGGCGATGATCGGTCAGCCGCTGAGCAACGCCGGGGGCGTGCGCATCGACAACGACGGGTCCGCGGCGGAGCTCGCCGGCGAGCTGCTCAAGCTCGGACACCGGCGGTTCGTGATCTTCGCCGGCGAGGAGCAGCTGACCACCGCCGCCCAGCGCACTGCGGGATTCACCTCCAAGCTGCGCGCCGCCGGGGTGCAGCCGGAGGCGGTCCACCACGGGGCGTTCAGCCGCGACGGCGGCTACTTCCTGATGAGCGAGCTGATCCGATCCGGCGCGGTCGGCGGGCCGGATGCGGGGCCGCTGTGCCTGTTCTGCGTCTCTGACGTCATGGCGCTGGGCGCACTGGCGGCTGTGCGCGAGGCCGGACTGCGCGTGCCCGAGGACATCGCCCTGGCCGGGTTCGACGACATCCCCACGCTGGCCGACCAGAGTCCGACGATCACCACAGTGCGCCTGCCGCTGGAGGAGATCGGGCGGATGACCGCGGCGATGACGCTGCACAACGGCGACGCCGACCGCTGGACCGTCGTCGAGGGCACGCCGGTGCTGCGCGAGAGCACCCGGCGGGACTGAGCCGCGGCGGGGGTCCGGTGTTCCCCGTCCAATTGGGTGGGGGCTCCCGCGTGGGGCATCGAGGGGTCACGCGACCAGGCCGGTGAACGACGAGAGGGGAATCATGCGACAGGCGTACTTCACAGCGCTCATCCAGGTGACGATCGTGCTTCCGCTGGTCGCGCTGCTGGGCGTCGGCAGCGTCGACGGCCATCTCGTCTGGTTCGTCCCTGCGGCGGTGGTCGTGTTCCTGGCGTCGCTGTGGTGGAGCTATGCGCGCGTCGTCCGACGATCCTCGACTGTCGGCGCGGACAGGGCGTGACGCCCTGGGTGCGGCGAGCGGTTTCCGCCGGACGTCCCGGCCCCGTTGACGTGTGATGCGCCTCACATAATGATGAGAGCACGCATCATGACGAGGGGAGCACCCATGGAATCCGTCCGCACGGCCCGCCGAGGCCGCACCACGATCCTCACCGCCTCCGGACTGGCGACGGCCCTGCTGCTCACCGCCTGCGGCGGGGGCGGCGACGGAGGTGAGGGCGACGGCGAGGGTGTCACCCTCGAGTTCGGCTGGTGGGGCTCGGATACGCGTCACCAGAACACCCAGGACATCATCGACGCCTTCGAGGAGGAGCACCCGGACATCACCGTCGAGGGTCGCTACGGGCCCTGGGACGGCTACTGGGACCAGCTCGCCACGCAGACCGCCGGCGGCGACGCTCCGGACATCATGCAGATGGACGAGCTGTACCTGCGCGAGTACGCCGACCGCGGCGCCCTGCTGGATCTGGCCGACGTCGACGTCTCGCAGATGGACGAGTCGGTGGTGCTGAACGGGCAGGCCGACGGTTCCCAGTACGGCATCACCATCGGCATCAACGCCTTCGTGATGCTGGCGAACCCGGACCACTTCACCGAGGCCGGCGTCGAGATGCCCGACGACACCAGCTGGACCTGGCAGGACTACCAGGATGTCGCCGTCGAGCTGTCGGAGAATCTCGACGGCTCCTGGGGTGCGGGCGGATTCGACGAGACCGGCGGGTTCCAGACCTGGCTGCGCCAGCACGGCAAGCATCTGAGCACCGAGGAGGGTGAGCTCGGCTACGAGCCCGCCGACGCCGAAGAGTACTTCGCCTACATCCAGGAGCTGCTGGACGCCGGGGCGACCCCGCCGGCGTCGGCGCTGGCCGAGGACCACGGCGTCGGGCCGGACGACTCGTTGACCACCAGCGGCGACGTCGCCATGCGCGCCTGGTGGTCCAATCAGACCGTGGCGCTGAGCGAGGCGGTCGGCACCGAGCTGCGGCTGCTGCGCTTCCCGAGTCCGGAGGGCGGCGAGCACGGGGCCGCGCCCTGGTACAAGTCCTCGATGTTCCTATCGGCCAGTGCGGACACCGAGCATCCCGAGGAGGCGCAGGAGTTCATCGACTTCTTCGTGAACTCGCAGGAGGCCGCGGAGATCGAGATGACCGAGCGCGGGATCCCGCCGAACACCGAGATCCGCGAGCAGATCACCGAGCAGCTCGAGGGGCCGCAGCAGGCGGTGGCGGAGTACATCGCCGATATCGAGGACGAACTCGGCCCGCCCGAGCCGGTGCCCGCGATGGGCGGCTCGACCTTCCAGGAGATCCTCTACCGCTACCAGGACGAGGTGCTCTTCGGGCGGCAGTCGCCGGCTGAGGCCGCCGAGGCGATGCATGCCGAGATGGAGGCCGAGCTGCAGTAGTCAGCTATCACGTGGCGGCGGAGCGGCCGACGTCGTGCCGACGTCGTGCCGGTGTCATCACCTGGTGCGGTTCTGAGCCTTCCTCCAGCCGTCGAGGATGCTCCAGCCGGAGATCGCGACTGTTCCCACCGCCGCTCCGACCACGACCGTCGTGCGCGCCGAGTCCGCGTCCTCGGCGAGGAGCTCGAAGGCTTCCGTGTTCAGCAGGGAGCCGTCGGCGAGCAGCGTCAGGACGGCGCCGGCGACGACGACGGACAGCAGGGTGTTCGTCGCCGCCAGGGGGCGGGTCCAGCCCCTCGACCGGTGCAGGGCGACGGCGAGGGCAGCCGCGGCGAGGACGATCGGAGGGATCAGGAACCACACCGGCCACGGTTCCGGGGAGAGCAGCGGCACCGGAGCCCCGTCGATCTGGACGAAGCCGACGAAGCGATCCCAGGCGACGGCGCCGACTGCGGTCGCCAGGAAGATCAGCGAGGCGATGAGCTCGGAACGCCCGCCGCCGTCCGGGCGCGGTTCCGGGAGGGTCTCCAGCGACCATCCGGGCCCGTCCGATCCCCGTCCGCTGCGTTCGACGACGACGAAGAGGAGCGTGGTCCAGACCAGCAGGTGAACGCCGAGGGTGATCGTCGTCGCCAGGGTGCCCCCGATGACCTCTCCGGCGGACGAGCCGACGAGGATGCGCACCAGCGCGGTGCCGACCGCGGCGACGGGCAGCACGATGACCAGGAGCATGCGCAGCACGCGACGCCAGTCGAGATACACCGACGGCCCCAGGAGGTGCAGCGGGCGGTCCACCGATGCGGCCGCCAGGGCCTCGGGGTGGCCGAGCTCGGTCAGCACTGCGCGCTCAGCATCCTCCTGCGTCTCGCCGCCGTCCATGCGAGCCGCCACGGCGTCGTCGATGGTCGATCGGAGTTCGGCGCCGAGGTCATCGCGCGTCTGCTCGGGAACTGCGCGCATGGCCGCGGCCAGATAGCGGTCCGTCCAGGTATTCATGTCAGCTCTCCTCGGTCAGTGAATCGACGGCGGCGGTGAGCCGTCGCCAGTCGGCCTCGAGGGCCTCGGCGAGCTCTTCGCCGGCTCTGCTCGTGCGATAGAACTTCCTGGGCCTGGGGTCGGCGGCCTGCCATTCGCTCGTCAGGAACCCCTGCTTCTCCAGGCGCCTCAGCAGGGGGTAGAGGGTGTTGCCGTCCACGGCGAGGCCGTGCTCCTGCAGCTGTTCCAGCAGGTGGTAGCCGTAGCCGGGCGCGTGCAGCAGCAGGCGCAGGCACCCCAGCACGACCGTGCCGCGGCGAAGCTCCTGGAGGTGCACGTCGAACGTGCTGTCACCGTTGCTCATATTCAGCACTATAGTGTGTGAGGCACTGTAATGGCAATGGGACACCATAGTGTGCATCACGCCTTCGAGTGCGGCGGGTCGGCTGGAGGCGGTCCGCCCGCCGGCGTCGAGCGGATCGACGACCGCGCGGGTGGTTCGGGCGGGGCCGCCGGGTCTCCCCGCCCAGCTGGGCGGGGCCGATCGGTGTTTCCGCTCCGCGCATCGGTCCGTGATCATCTGGCCCCGTCGTGTTTCCTCTCCCCCGTCCAGTTGGACGAGGCTGGAGAAACACGACGAGGCGGATCGGCGACCCCGTCCAACTGGACGGGGAGGCCCGGCGGCCAGCTCACTCCGGACGCGGAACGATCCCACCGGGGGTCTTCCCTCATCGGCGCGGGTGCGGAAGGCTGATGGAGGGCCCGACCTCGGCCGCGTCCGCACGACGCAGGCGCAGTCACGCACTGAGGAAGCAGGGGGAGATGACCGCACGAGACGCCGTACATCCGATCGAGCTGCCCGCCGAGGACTTCGCGGCGAGCCCGTACACCGGGTTCACCCGGGACCACTGGGTCGCGGTGGCCGACCATCTGGTCGGATCCGCCTGGCACTGGGCGAGCCCGGGTCGCGCGCATCTGAACCTGCCGGGGCGGGCCTCGCGCAGCGGCCCGCAGTCGGATGGGCTGGAGGGTTTCGCCCGCTCCATGCTGGCGGCGGCCTTCCGCGTGGCCGGCGCCGACGGCGACGACCCGCACGGCTGGCTGGAGCGCTACGCCGACGGGCTGCGCGCCGGCGGGTCCCGCCCCGACGAGCCCGGCGCCGAGCCCTGGCTGCCCATCCGCGACGTCGACGCCGGCGGCCAGCCGATGGTCGAGTCGGCCTGCCTGGCGCTGTCGCTGCGGCTGACCCGCCCCTGGCTCTGGGACCAGCTGGACGAGCAGGTGCAGGACGGCGTCGCCCGCTGGCTCTCCGGCGCCCTGCACGCGCTGCCGGCGGCGAACAACTGGTATCTCTTCCCCTACACTGTGGCCGGCTTCCTGGAATCGGTCGGCCGCGGCGACGAGCAGACCGCCCGCGTCCGTCGGCGGGCGCTGGACCTGCTGGAGTCCTGGAACTGCGGGGACGGCTGGTACACCGACGGCGACGGCCGCTCCTTCGACCACTACAACGGGTGGGCGCTGCACTTCTACCCGGTCCTGGACGACCACCTGCGCGGAGCCTCCGGCGTGCACGGCTCGCGGCTCGAGGAGCACCTGCAGGAGGTCCGGCACCTCTTCGGCGCCGACGGCGCCCCGCTGCATCTCGGCCGTTCGCTGACCTACCGCTTCGCCGCCTCCACCGCCGTCGGGCTCGGCACGCTGACCGGTGACACGCCGATGGATCCGGGAGAGTCGAAGCGGGTGCTGAACTCCTCGCTGCGCTACTTCCTGGACCGCGGCAGCATCGGCGAGGACGGCCTGCTCAGCCTCGGCTGGCACGGTCCGCACGCCGCGACGGTGCAGTCATACTCCGGTCCTGCCTCGCCACTGTGGGCGTCGAAGGCCTTCGTCGCGCTGCTGCTCGGCGAGGATTCCGAGCTGTGGCGCGCGAGAGAGACCGAGCGGCCGATCGAGCGCGAGGACCTCGCCTTCGGCATGGAGCCGACCGGCTGGGCGGTGCAGACCACCCGCGACGACGGCGTCGTGCGGGTGCACAACCACGGCAGCGACCATATGCGGCCGCACCAGGGTGAGGAGCCCGACGGCGAGGACCCGCTCTACGCGCGGCTGGCCTACTCGACCAGCACCGGGCCGACGGCGAGGGGCGAGGTCGCCGACAACCACGTCTCGGTGCAGTTCCGCGGTCGGCGCAGCGTCCGACGGCGCATCCACCCGCTGGGCGCCGGCGGCGGGGGCGGCTGGGCCTGGGCGGGATCCTGGCACCGGCCGATCTTCCCCGCCGGCATGGCGGCCCTGCCGGGGCTGCGGGTGGAGTCGGTCGTCGTCGTCCGCGGCGCCGAGGAGGTCCGGATCGACCGGGTGGTCGACGCGGCGCATCCGGTCGAGGTCCGGCACGCCGGCTGGGCGGTGGACCCGGCCGGCGAACTGCGCTCCGAGCTGCGCGGACTGCACGGCTGGGAGGACGAGGAACGGCTGACCTCGCCCGCGGGCACGGCCTTCGCGCCATGGGTCGCGATCCCGGCGGTGCGCGCCGACGTCGAGGGCTCGGCGGTGCTCGTCTCGCTCGCCCGGCTCGCCGGCACCGAGGAGATCGCTCCGCTGACCGGCGTGCGGGAGCTGGTCGTCGACGACGAGCAGGTCTCCTTCCGCTGGGCCGACGAGCAGGCCACCATCACGGTGCGCTTCGATCCCTTCGAGGTGGTCCGCACGGACTCGCCGTCGGCATGAGCTCGCAGATCGGTCAGCGCCCCGCGCCGTCGTCGGCCTGGTGGGCCTCCCGGGTCGGCGACCGGCTGCTGCCGCGGCTGGCCGACCGCGGGCTGATCGTCCATTCCCTGCTCGTGGTCCATCGCGGGCGGCTCGTCGAGGAGACGTACCGGCATCCCTACGGACCGCAGCGCCGACATCGCCTCTACTCGGCCGGCAAGTCGCTGGTCTCGCTGGCGGTCGGGATGCTCGTCGACGACGGCGCGGTCCGCCTCGAGGATCGGGCTCTCGAGCACCTCGGCGACGTCGCGCCGGCCGCGGAGATCCCCGAGCATGCGGTGGCGACGACGATCGAGGACCTGCTGACCATGCGCACGCCGCATGCGCAGAGTCCGCACACGCAGGTCGCCGACGTCGACTGGGTGCGCTCGTTCTTCACGGTGCCGCCCACACGGCCGCCCGGCGCGCTGTTCTCCTACGACACCACTGCCACAGTGGTGCTGACGGCGATCGTCGAGCGGATCTCCGGGATGTCGATCGAGACGTTCCTCGCCGAGCGGCTCGGCCGGCCGCTGGGCTTCATGGGCGAGATCGCCGCGCTGCGCTCGCCGCTGGGACTGAGCGAGGAGCAGCGGGCCGGATGGCCGCCGTGGCGCGAAGTCGCCGAGAATCCGGCCGGCGTCGGCCACGGCGGCTCCGGGCTGTCCTGCACGCCGCGGGATCTGGCGCGCGTGGCGCTGCTGTGCCTGCGCGACGGCGTCGCGGACGGTGAGCAGGTGATCTCCGCCGACTACCTGCACCGGGCCGTCGCCGCCCAGGTGCCGACCGTCGGCGGGAGCTTCGCTCATCCCGAGGCTCAGCACGGCTACGGATACCAGTTCTGGCGGTGTCGCCGCGGCGCCGTCGCCGCCTGGGGGATGGGCGGACAGCTGATGCTCTGCGTGCCCGACCTCGACGTCGCCGTCGTCGTCACCGGCGACAGCCAGCACGTCGAGTCGGACGTCCAGCTGCTCCACGACGCCCTCTGGGAGGAGCTGCTGGATCCGCTGGCCGCCGAGCTCGCAGACTCCGGGACGGGAGGGGCCGGCGCCGCGGCGCCCGTGGACCGGCTCGTGATTCCGGATCATCCGCCGCGGCGGCTGGAGCTGGAGCCGGTCCGCGGGGCAGCTCCGGCAGCCGTCGGACGGGACGCGGCGATCCTCGCCCACGCGGTGGAGGAGAACCGCCTCGGCGTCGTCGGGCTGGCGCTGCGCTGCGGTCCGGACTCCGGCGAGCTGACGCTGACCCCCGCCGACGGCGCCGCGCGGCACGTTCCCTTCGGCATCGGGCATCATCTCGAGCATCCGCTGCCCGGGTACGGGTACGAGACGCACAGCTCCGCCGCGTGGCTCGACGGCGAGACGCTGCTGGTGCGCTCGCAGGTCACCGACGAGTGGCTGGCCCAGCTCAGCATCCTGCTCCATCTCGACGGATCGCGTGTGGTCTGCCGGATGCGCCGGGCCGCGGAGTTCTTCGCCGGCGAGTTCGAGGGCGTGCTGGTCGGTCAGCGCCGGTGACGTGGACTTTCGTCGACATCGCCGGTCTCGTCGATGCCGTGATGCTCACCTGAGCGGGTCGGTCCATACGCGGGGTGGATCACTGCATGTCAAAGCGGCACCGCTGACGGGCTCTCTATGCGTTGACCGGCGTTCCGGCCCGGCCATACAGTCATTGGAAACCGATTGCCGAGTGACCTGCATCACAGAATTGCACCACTGGAGCGCAGGGTTCGGCATCGGCACCGCACCGATCACTCGATGAAGAGGAACCCCATGACGACCTTCTCGCGACTTTCCAAGATCGTGGCCCTGACCTCCGTCTCGGCCGTCGCGCTGACCGCCTGCGGCGGCGATGCCGACGGCGGCGGCGGAGGCGGCGACGACGTCAGCCTGCGCTTCACCTGGTGGGGCTCGGACTCCCGTCACGAGACCACCCAGAAGATCATCGACAATTTCAACGAGGAGCACCCGAACATCACCGTCGAGGGTGAGTACGGCGACTGGGCCGGGTACTGGGATCAACTGGCCACCCAGACCGCGGCGGACGACTCCCCGGACATCATCCAGATGGACATGAAGTATCTGCGCGAGTACGCCGACCGCGGCGCGCTGCTCGACCTCTCCGGCGTCGACACCTCGACCTTCGACGAGTCGATCGTGGAGAACGGCTCCACCGAGGATGGGCTCTTCGGCGTCACCACCGGCATCAACTCGCTGGCGATCGTGGCGAATCCGGAGCTCTTCGAGGAGGCCGGCGTCGAGATGCCCGACGACACCACCTGGACCTGGGAGGACTATGCCGAGATCAGCGCCGAGCTCTCCGAGAAGCTGCCCGAGGGCTCGTACGGTTCCTCGCAGCCCAACGAGCCGGGGTCCTTCCAGGTGTGGCTGCGGCAGCAGGGCAAGCACCTGACCACCCAGGAGGGCGAGCTCGGATTCGAGGCGGCCGACGCCGCGGAGTATCTGTCCTACTGGCAGGACCGCGTCGACGAGGGCGGCCTGCCGCCGGCCTCGGTGATCTCGGAGAACCAGAGCACCGGCCCGGACCAGGCGCTGATGGGGCAGGGCAACTCGGCGCTGGCGCCCTGGTGGACGAACCAGATCAGCGCGCTGACCGGCGCCTCGGGCGTCGACCTGGAGCTGCTGCGCTTCCCGAGCGAGAGCGGCAGCGCCGAGGACAACGGCATGTGGTACAAGTCCTCCATGCTGATGTCGGTCTCAGCCGCCACCGACCACCCGGAGGAGGCTCAGGAGTTCGTCGACTACTTTGTGAACTCGGAGGAGTCGGCCCAGCTCAACCTGGTCGACCGCGGCCTGCCGGCCAATGAGGAGGTGCGCGAGACGGTCATCCCCGAGCTAGACGGTGCCGACCAGCGGTCGGCGGAGTTCGTCGAGTCGATCGGCCCGGAGCTCGGCGAGCCCGAGCCGGTCCCGGCCCCGGGCTTCTCCGCGCTGCAGGACATCATGTTCCGCTACGAGACCGAGGTGTTCTTCGGCCGCCAGGCGCCGGAGGAGGCCGCCGAGCAGATGATCGCGGAGATGGAGTCCGAGATGTCGTGAGACCTCTCGGGCGGAATCTCTCAAGCGAGCGAGCAGGGGTCCCCGGGCGGCGCGGATGGGCCGTCCGGGGCGGCGAGGGAGCGGAGTCCGAGATGTCGTGAGACCTCTCGGGCGGAATCTCCGACCGGGATGCTGTGCCGGGCCGGATCCGGGGTGTTCCCGGATCCGGCCCGCAGCAGGACGAGTGAACGATCATTCACCGACTGGGCAGGGCTGATCCCGGTCGGAGACCACGAACAGGAACATGACCTATGTCCAGGACAGCACGCACGACACGCCTCGCGGCGCTGAGCACCGTGGCCGCCCTCGGCCTGACCGCCTGCGGGGGAGGCGCTTCCGGCGATGACGGCGACGTCACGCTGCGCTTCACCTGGTGGGGCGCCGACACTCGCCATGAGCTCACCCAGGAGGTCATCGACGCCTTCGAGGAGGAGCACCCGGACATCACGATCGAAGGCGAGTTCGGCAGCTGGGACGGCTACTGGGACCAGCTCGCGACGCAGACGGCGGCGAACGAAGCGCCGGACATCATCCAGATGGACGAGCAGTACATCCGTGAGTACGCCGATCGCGGGGCGCTGCTGGATCTCGACGGCGTCGACGTCTCCCAGGTCGACGAGAGCGTGGTGGAGAACGGTCGGATCGACGGCGAGCTCTACGGGGCGACCATCGGGATCAACTCCTTCATCATGGTCGCCAACCCGGAGCTCTTCGAGGAGGCCGGGGTCGAGATGCCGGACGACACCACATGGACCTGGGACGAGTACGCCGATCTCGCCGTGGAGCTCTCCGAGAACCTCGACGGCGCCTGGGGCGCCGGGGCTCCCCGCGAGCCCTCGGGCTTCACGATGTGGCTGCGCCAGCACGGCGCGCATCTCAGCGGCGAGGACGGCGGACTGGGCTTCGAGCCTGCCGACGCCGAGGGGTACTTCCAGTTCTACCTGGATCTGATGGAGGCCGGAGGAACTCCGCCGGCCGAGGCGATCAGCGAAGATCAGAACATCGGCAAGGAGCAGTCGCTGAGCGGCAGCGGCGAGCTGGCGCTGGGCACCTGGTGGTCGAACGAGGCCGTCGCGCTGGCGGGCGCCGCCGGCGTGGAGATGGAGCTGCTGCGCTTCCCGAGCCCCACCGGCGAGGCCGAGGACGCGACACCCTGGTACAAGTCCTCGCAGTTCCTCTCCGCCTCCGCCGGCACCGACCATCCCGAGGAGGCCCAGGAGTTCATCGACTTCTTCGCCAACTCCGCCGAGGCCGGTGAGATCCTGAAGGCCGAGCGCGGCATCCCGCCGAACAGCGAGGTGCGCTCGATGGTCTCGGAGGACATGGAGGGCATGCAGCGGGCGACCGCCGATTACATCGACGAGATCGCGTCCGAGATCGGAGAGTCGGAGCCGGTCACGGCCGCGGGCGGGTCGGAGTTCGGCGCGATCCTGTATCGCTACCAGGACGAGGTGTTCTTCGGGCGCCAGACCCCGGCCGAGGCCGCCGAGGCGATGCACGCCGAGATGGTGGCCCAGTTGGAGTAGGCCGCCGGCCCGGCGCTGGCGGGTCGGGGACGGTGTCCCGCTTTCGGCCGTCTCTCGGACTCCGTACCGTGCAGATGTCACACACGACGGGGCGTCGTCCCTGGCGGGGGTGCCCCGGTCCGTCCGATCCTGTCGGAGACTGATCGAGGAGGAGCACCGCATGAGCTGGAAGTTCGCCGTGAGCACGCTCGGCATCCCGTCCGCACCGATCGACGAGGCGATCGCCGTCGCCGTCGACGGGGGCTGCGAGGGACTGGAGCTGCGGGTGCACGCCGACGAGGTCCTGCACCTGGACATCCGCGACGACGACGCCGTCGACATCGGCCGCCGCGTGCGGGCGTCCGGGCTGGCCGTGGCCACGCTGGTCGGCTATGTGCGGGTCTGTTCGCCGGACGACGACGCCGAGGTCCTCGTCGAGCTGCGACGCCTCATCCGGCTCGCCGAGCTCGTCGGCGCGGAGAACATCCGGGTCTTCCCCGGCGGCGGGACCGACCCGTCGGCCCCGCGCGATGCGGCCGAAACCGAGGAGCTGCGCATCGCCCAGCGGGACCGGGCGCGACGGCGGATCTCCGCGGTGCTGGACGACCTGCGCGCCGCCGGAGTGCGGCTGCTGGTCGAGACTCATGACTCCCACCCGACCGGCGCGGCGACGGTGGAGCTGGTCGAGGGACTCGCCGACACCTCGCTGGTGGGCATCCTCTGGGACGGGCTGCACCCCTGGCGCAGCGGCGAGGGTCCGGCGACCACGCGCGCAGTGCTCGGCGACCATTGCGTCGGCTTCCAGATCAAGGATGCGGTGGCCCGCGACGGCCGCTGGGTGCCGGTCGCGCCCGGTGCCGGCGAGATGCCCGTCGAGGAGCTGGCCGAGGTGCTGCAGGGCTGGTCGGGCTGGGTGTCCTTCGAGTGGGAGCGCGCCTGGCACCCGCAGATCGAGCCGCTGGCCGAGGCGCTGCCCGCCGCGGCCGAGTGGGTGCGCCGCCGCTGATGTCGTTTTGTGTTGGTTCTTGAGGAATCCTGTGTTTGAATAGGTGTGACACAGGTCCCGCCGCCAGGAAGGACGACATGCTCGCGGCCCAACGACAGGAGCAGATCGCGCAGCTGGTCGAGCGCGACGGTGCGGTGAGCGTCACCGACCTCGTCGACCATTACGGCGTCTCGGACATGACCATCCGGCGCGACCTGGACGCGCTCGCCGGCGCCGGACGCGTCACCAAGGTCCATGGCGGCGCCGTCCCGGTCCCGAGTCGGCGCACCGAGGAGCCCGGGTTCGAGGCCAAGATCTCCCGCAGGGAGACGGAGAAGCAGGCCGTCGCCGACCAGGCGGCGAACCTCGTCCGTCCGGGCATGGCGGTGGCGCTCTCGGCCGGCACCACCACCTGCGAGCTCGCCCGCCGCCTCCGCGGCGTCGCCGACCTGACGGTGATCACCAACTCCACGCGGGTCTCCGAGGTGCTGCACGCCGCGCCGCGCTCCGACCGCACCGTGCTGCTCACCGGCGGCGAGCGGACGCCGTCGGACGCGCTGGTCGGGCCGCTGGCGGTGGACGCGCTGCGCCGGCTGCACGCCGACGTCGTCTTCCTCGGCACCCACGGGATGTCGGTCGAGGCCGGCTTCACCACGCCCAACGTGATGGAGGCCGAGACGAACCAGGCGCTGCTGGACTGCGCCCACCAGGCGGTCGTCGTCGCCGACAGCGGCAAATGGGGCGTGGTCGGCATCGCCACCTTCGCCGAGCTCGAGCGCATCGATCGGCTCATCGTCGACGACGGCCTCGACGAGGATGCGGCGGCGGCGCTGCGCGAGCACATCGACGAGGTCACGCTCGCCGAGGCCGGTTCGAGATGACCCCGGCGGCCCGCGGCGCCGGGCAGCAGACCCCGCATCCTCATCAGACCAGTCAGGAGTGACCCGGTGCATCGAACCCAGGCAGAGCTCGCCGACGGGCGCGAGATCTTCTTCTACGACGACGTCGCCCGTGATCGCGTCGTCGACGACACTCGTGACATCTCGCGCGCCGGCGGCGGCACCGAGCTGCGCCGCGACCCGCTGCTCGGCGAGTGGGTCGCCGTCGCCGCGGCCCGGCAGCACCGGACGCATAAGCCCTCCACGGCGGACTGCCCGCTCTGCCCGACCACCGACGAGCGCGCCACCGAGATCCCGCAGGCCGACTACGACGTCGTGGTCTTCGAGAACCGCTTCCCGTCCTTCGCCGCCGGGGAGCCGCTCGAGGAACATCGGCACGACGCCGTCACGGCTCTGACCGAGGTGCGGGCGCCCGGCTCCGGGCGCTGCGAGGTCGTCTGCTTCACCCCCGAGCACACCACCTCGATGGCCGAGCTGCCGGTCTCCCGGGTGCGGACCGTCGTCGACGCCTGGGCCGACCGCACCGCCGACCTGCTCGCCCGCGAGCAGATCGACCAGGTCTTCTGCTTCGAGAACCGCGGCGAGGAGATCGGGGTGACGCTGCACCACCCCCACGGGCAGATCTACGGCTACCCCTTCACCACCCCGCGCACCCGGCGCATGCTCGAGCAGGCGCGCGCCCACCGGGCCGCCACCGGCGGCGACCTCTTCGCCGACGTGCTCGCCGCCGAGCAGGCCGACGGCGCGCGGATCGTCGCCGCCGGCGAGCACTTCACCGCCTTCGTGCCGGCCTGGGCGCGCTGGCCGGTGGAGGTGCAGATCTTCCCGCACCGCGCGGTGCGCACCCTCGACGAGCTGACCGACGCCGAGCGCGACGACGTCGCCGCTCTCTACCTGGACGTGCTGCGCCGCGGCGACCGGCTCTTCGGGCGCCCGCTGCCCTACATCTCCGGCTGGCACCAGGCGCCGAGCTCGGCGGCCGCCGACGACTTCCGCCTGCATCTGCAGATCTTCTCCATCCGTCGGGCGGAGGAGAAGCTGAAGTACCTCGCCGGCTCGGAGTCCGGGATG
Organism: Nesterenkonia halobia; assembly: GCF_039536005.1. Lineage (NCBI taxonomy): Bacteria > Bacillati > Actinomycetota > Actinomycetes > Micrococcales > Micrococcaceae > Nesterenkonia > Nesterenkonia halobia. The sequence continues at coordinate 464,217 of NZ_BAAAYG010000003.1, forward strand.
GGCGTGTTCATCAACGACATCCCGCCCGAGCAGATGGCCGAGCGGCTGCGCGCGGCGGACGAGGACGCCGCGGGCGACGCCGCAGACGACAACGCCGCCGACGATGCCGGCGATACCGACGGTGCCGAGGAAGGTGGTCAGCAGTGAGCCGCACCGACGATGCCTCCCGCGACGAGGTCGCCCGCGGCGACGCCGAGCGTGCCGCGTCGCTGGACGCGGCGTTCCGTCGGGTCTTCGCCGCCGAGCCCGCCGGCGTCTGGGCCGCGCCCGGCCGGGTGAACCTGATCGGCGAGCACACCGACTACAACGACGGCTTCGTCATGCCCTTCGCCCTGCCGCAGTCGACCTATGTCGCGGCCCGACGGCGAGAGGACGGCCAGGTGCGGGTGCACTCGCTCTTCGCCGAGGAGACCGTCGAATTCGCCGTCGAGACGCTGCGCCCCGGCGCCGTCGACGGGTGGGCGGGCTACGTCGCCGGCATGATCTGGTCGCTGAGCACTGCCGCCGACGTCGGGCTGCCCCTGCAGGGCCCCGGCGGCGGGGCGCCTGTGCTCGGCGGCGTCGACCTGCTCATCGATTCGACCGTGCCGCACGGCGCCGGTCTCTCCTCCTCGGCGGCGCTGGAGTGCTCCGTCGGCCTCGCCGTCGCCGAGCTGCACGGCGTCTCGGCGGAGCCGCTGACGCTGGCGCGGCTGGCCCAGCGCGCGGAGAACGACTTCGTCGGCATGCCGTGCGGGCTGATGGACCAGATGATCTCGATGCTCGGCGAGCCGGCGCGCGCCGTGCTCTTCGACACCCGCTCGCTGACTCCGCGGCCGGTCTCGGTCGGCGACCCGGCCGAGGTCGAGGTCCTGGTGGTCGACACCCGCGCCCCGCACCGGCTGGTCGACGGCGAGTACGCCGCCCGGCGCCGCCAGTGCGAGCAGGCCGCCGCGCAGCTCGGCGTCGCCTCGCTGCGCGCGCTCTCCGACCGGGACGAGCCGGCGGAGGAGCTGCTGGCAGGCCTCGACGACGAGCTGCTCCGCCGGCGGGCGCGGCATGTGCTCACCGAGAACCGCCGGGTGCTCGAGACCGTGGACCTGCTGGCCGCCGGCGACGTCGCCGCGGCGGGGGAGCGGGTGACCGCCTCGCACCGCTCGCTGCGCGAGGACTACGAGGTCACCGTGCCGGAGACCGACGTCGCCGTCGAGGCGCTGCTCGACGCCGGAGTGCACGGCGCGCGGATCACCGGCGGCGGCTTCGGCGGCTGCGTGGTGGCCCTGGCGCCGGCCGGGATGCTCGACCGGGCCCGCTCCGCGGTCCGCGACCGCTATGCCGCCGCCGGCTTCGGCGAGCCGGAGGTCTTCGCGGCCTCGCCGTCGGCCGGGGCCCGCCGCGTGGCGTGAGGCCCGCGGCGTGGGAGCCGGTGCGGGCTCGGTGAATCGTTATGATGATCTGGATCACTCCTGCCCCCTCTCCGCTGCGAGGAGCATTCCTGTGTCGAGACCTGTACGCATCGCCGTCGTCGGCCACGCCTTCATGGGCGCGGCCCACATCCACGCCTGGCGCACCGCCCCGCGCTTCTTCGACCTGCCGCGGCATCCCGAGGTGGCCGTCCTGGTCGGCCGGGACGAGGCGCGCACCCGCGCGGCCGCCGACCGGCTGGGCATCGCGGAGATCGAGACCGACTGGCGCGCCGCCGTCGCCCGCGAGGACGTCGACGTCGTCGACATCTGCACGCCCGGCAACACCCACGCGGCCATCGCCGAGGCCGCGCTCGCGGCCGGCAAGCACGTGCTCTGCGAGAAGCCGCTGGCCAACTCCGTCGCCGAGGCCGAGTCCATGGCCGCGGCGGCGGAGGAGGCCGCCGCGCGGGGCGTGCGCACCTTCTGCGGGTTCAGCTACCGCCGCACCCCGGCACTGACCCTGGCCCGGACGCTGGTGGAGGACGGGCGGCTCGGCGAGATCCGCCACGTGCGGGCGCAGTACCTGCAGGACTGGCTCTCCGACGCCGACGCCCCGCTGAACTGGCGACTGGACCGGGAGACTGCCGGCAGCGGCGCGCTCGGCGACATCGGCGCCCATTCGGTCGACGCCGCCCAGTGGGTCCTCGGCGACTCGATCGCCGGCGTCTCGGCGCTGCTGCACACCTTCGTCCCCACGCGGCCGGTCTCCGGCGACGCCCAAGGGCTGGGCGGCTCCGGCGACGCCTCCGGGGAGCGAGGGCCGGTCACCGTCGACGACGCCGCGGCGTTCACCGCGCGCTTCGCCGGCGGCGCCGTCGGGGTCTTCGAAGCCACTCGCTATGCACTGGGCCGGCGGAACGCGAACCGGCTGGAGATCAACGGCAGCCGCGGCTCGCTGGCCTTCGACTTCGAGCGGATGAACGAGCTGGAGTTCTTCGACGGCGACGACCCGACGGCCGAGCAGGGCTTCCGCACCATCCACGTCACCGACGCCGACCACCCCTACGCCGGGAACTGGTGGCCGGCGGGCCATGGGCTGGGCTACGGCGACCTCTTCGTCCACCAGGTCGCCGACGTCGTCGCCGCGCTGGACGGCGGCGAGCCGGTCCGCCCCGACTTCCGGGAGGCGCTGGGCGTGCAGCGCGTCCTGCACGCGGTGGAGACCAGCGCCGCCGACGCCAGCCGCTTCACTCCGGTGGCCGGCGTCGGTCCGGATTCCTCGGGCGAGGAGGCTGAAGGATGACCAGGACCGCCCTCATCGTCCGCGGCGGCTGGGAGGGGCATCAGCCCGTCGAGGCCACGGAGTTCTTCCTGCCGTTCCTGCGCGAGCACGGCTATGACCTCCTCATCCGCGAGTCGCCGGCCGTCTACGCCGACGAGGCCGTGATGGCCGACGTCGACCTGATCGTGCAGTGCGTGTCGATGGGGACCATCGCGCGCGAGGAGGTCGCCGGGCTGCGCGCCGCCGTCGCCGCCGGCACCGGACTGGTCGGCTGGCACGGCGGCATCGCCGACTCCTTCCGCGCCAGCGACGCCTACCTGCAGCTCATCGGCGGGCAGTTCGCCCATCATCCGCCGGTGCCGCCTCAGGAGCGCACCGGCGAACAGTCGGACTTCTATCTGCGGCACCGCATCGACATCCGCCCCGAGGCCGCCGACCATCCGATCACCCGCGGGCTGGAGAGCTTCGAGCTGACCACGGAGCAGTACTGGGTGCTGCACGACGACCTGATCGAGGTGCTGGCGACGACCACGCTGCCGCGCCGGGAGTTCGACGAGTGGGAGCGGCCGCATGTGAGCCCGGCGGTCTGGACGCGCCGGTGGGGGACGGGGCGGATCGTCGTCTGCACGCCGGGGCACCGGGTCGAGGTGCTGCAGCATCCCAGCGTGCGCACCATCATCGAACGCGGCATACTGTGGGCGAGCCGGTGAGCCGCGCGTCGCCGCTGCGGATCGGCATGGTCGGGGCCGGGACCATCAGCGGGCAGTACCTGGAGACCGTCGGCCGGCTCGAGGATCTGCGGCTGACCGCCGTCGCGGACCTCGACGCCGCCCGCGCCGAGGCCGTCGCCGCCGCGCACGGGGCCGCCGCGGAGGACCTGGACGGACTGCTGGCCCGGGACGACGTCGACGTCGTGCTCAACCTGACCGTCCCGCAGGCCCACGCAGAGGTCTCCGCCGCCGCGATCGCCGCGGGCAAGGGCGTCTACGTCGAGAAGCCCGTCGCCGCCGACGTCGCCGCCGGCCGCCGGGTGCTCGCCGAGGCGCGCGCGGCCGGCACGGTGGTCGGCGGCGCGCCGGACACCGTGCTGGGCACCGGGGTGCAGACCGCCCGGGCCGCCCTCGACGCCGGGGTGATCGGCACCCCGACGAGCGCGACGGCGACGCTGATCCTGCCCGGCCACGAGTCCTGGCACCCGAACCCGGACTTCTACTACCAGCCCGGCGGCGGCCCGCTGATGGACATGGGTCCCTACTACCTCACCGCGCTGATCACCCTGCTCGGGCCGGTGCGCGAGGTCGTCGGCGCGGCCTCGGCGCTGCGCGACGAGCGCGTCATCGGCTCCGGGCCGCGGGCCGGCGAGCGGATCCCGGTGACGACGCCGAGCCATGTCACCGGCGCCCTGGTGCACGCCTCCGGCGCGATCTCGACGGTGGTGATGAGCTTCGACGGCGCGGCCACCCACGCCGCACCGATCGAGGTGCAGGGCACCGAGGGCGCGCTCTCGGTGCCGGATCCGAACCATTTCTCCGGGCGCGTGACGCTCTCCCGCGACGGCGGCGGATGGCACGAGATCCCGGTCTCGGCCGGCTACCGGCATGCCGCCCGCGGCTACGGGATCGCCGATCTGCACTGGGCCGGAGCCTTCGCCGGCGACCCGCTGCGCGGGCGCGCCCAGGGCGAGCTGGCCCTGCACGTGCTCGAGGTGATGGAGGGACTGCTGGCCTCCGCCGAGTCGGGGCGGGCGGTCGCGATGAGCACCACGGTCGAGCGTCCGGCGCCGGTGCCGCTGGACCACCGCTGAACCCCCGGCGCCGACGCAGACCATCGTCGCCGCCCCACGGAAGGAGCACCGCCCATGCCGCGTCTCGACGAGATCCAGATCCGCGACCCCTTCGTGCTGGCCGACCCGCGGAGCGGGCGGCACCTGCTCTTCGGCTCCACGGACCCGAACATCTGGCGCGGGCCGGCCACCGGCTTCGATGTCTACACCTCGACCGACCTGCAGGACTGGAGCGGCCCGCATCCGGCCTTCCGCCCGCCGTCGGACTTCTGGTCGACGACCCAGTACTGGGCGCCGGAGGTCCACGAGCACCGCGGGCGCTGGCACCTCTTCGCCACCTTCGGCCACGACGACCCGGCGGTCCGCCGCGGGACCCAGATCCTGGTCGCCGACGAGCCGACGGGACCCTACGTCCCGCACAGCGACGGGCCGGTCACCCCGCGCGACTGGGAGTGCCTGGACGGCACCCTCCACGTGGACGGAGACGGGGCGCCGTGGATGGTCTTCTGCCACGAGTGGGTCCAGATCCGCGACGGCGCGGTCTGCGCGGTGCGGCTCGCGGAGGACCTGACGCGCGCCGTCGGCGAGCCGATCGAGCTGTTCACCGCCTCGCAGGCGCCCTGGGCCGAGGAGATCCGTCCGGCCGGCCACGAACCGGGCTTCGTCACCGACGGGCCGTTCCTGCACCGCACCGCCGACGGCACGCTGCTGATGCTCTGGGCCAGCTTCCGCGGCGGCCGCTATGCGCAGGGGGTCGCCGTCTCGACCAGCGGGAGCGTCGAGGGCCCCTGGCGGCACGAGCCGGAGCCGCTCTACACCGCCGACGGCGGCCACGGGATGATCGTCCGGGCGCTCGACGGCCGTCTGCTGCTCACGCTGCACGCGCCGAACCGCACGCCGGAGGAGCGGGCGGTGTTCATCGAGCTGGAGGAGATCCCCGGCGGGCTGCGCGTGCGCTGAGGGGACTTCCGGCGGCGGGCCGGGAGCGTCGCACGGGACTCTGTCATCACGGAGCTTTCGTCGCGTCACGGGGATACAGCGCCGTGATCCTGCGAAGACCCTGTGATTCTGCGCGCGCGTCGGGGGCCGTCGGCGGCCCGCCCTGGACGGCGCTTTCCGGACTGTATTGACAGGTGAGCGCAGTCACACTAGCGTGGGAGAAAATCGATTCAATTCGACGTGAGGCGGGCCATGTCCGCCTCCTCTTCACGACCATCGCGGCGCCTCGGAGTCGAGGCTCCGCCGGATCAGCAGACGGAGAGTCCCATGCCCCAGAACACCCGTTCCCGTTTCCTGCGCGGCCGTCGTCCCGCGGCGCTCGCCGCCTCGGTCCTCGTCGGCACCTTCGCCCTGACATCCTGCGGCTCCGGCGGAGGAGGCGGCGAGGACGGCGAGGTCAGCCTGCGCTTCTCCTGGTGGGGGTCGGACTCCCGCCACCAGGCCACCGAGGAGATCGTCGCCGCCTTCGAGGACGAGCACCCGGACATCTCCATCGAGACCGAGTACGGCGACTGGTCCGGCTACTGGGACCAGCTGGCGACCCAGACCGCGGCCAACGACGCCCCGGACATCATCCAGATGGACGCCCAGTACCTGAACGAGTACGCCTCCCGCGGCGCGTTGCTGGAGCTCGACCAGGTCGACACCTCGGCGATGGACGAGTCCTCGGTCGCCAACGGCACCACCGAGGACGGGCTGATGGCCGTCACCACCGGCATCAACGCCATGGTCATGATGGCCAACCCGGAGATCTTCGAGCAGGCCGGGGTCGAGATGCCCGACGACTCCACCTGGACGTGGGAGGACTACGAGGAGATCGCCTCGACCATCACCGAGGAGGTCGACGGCGTCTACGGCGCCACCGGCCCGGGCCAGCCCGCCGACCTGCAGATCTGGCTGCGCCAGCAGGGCAAGCATCTGACCACCGAGGACGGCGAGCTCGGCTTCGAGGCCGCCGACGCCGCCCAGTACTTCGAGGAGCGGCTGCAGCTGATGAAGGCGGGGGCCTATCCGCCGGCCTCGGTCATCGCCGAGGACCAGACGCCGGGGCCGGACGAGTCGATGACCGGCAAGGGCGAGGTCGCCATGGGCATGTGGTGGACCAACCAGCTCGGCGCCGTCTCCGGCGCGGCCGGCGTCGACATGGTCCCGCTGCGGATGCCTTCGGAGACCGGGAACGCCGAGGACAACGGCATGTGGTACAAGTCCACGATGATGATGTCGGCCTCGGCCGGCACGGACCACCCGGAGGAGGCCCAGGAGTTCATCGACTTCATGGTCAACTCCGAGGAGGCCGGGAAGATCAACCTGACCGACCGCGGCCTGCCCAGCAACCTCGACGTCCGCGAGGCGATCATGCCGGAGCTCGACGGCGCCGACAAGACGTCGGCGGAGTTCATCGAGGAGATCGAGCCGGAGCTCGGCGAGCCTGAGCCGGTCCCCGCCCCGGGCTTCAGCGAGATGCAGTCGATCCTCCAGCGCTACGAGCTCGAGGTCTACTTCGAGCGGCAGTCCCCGCAGGAGGCCGCCGAGGGCATGGTCCAGGAGATGGAGCAGGCCATGCAGTGATCAGCTCCTGATCACCCCCGATCACCTCGTCCGGTCCGGGCGTCCTGGGTTCCTTTCGCACGACGGCGAGCCGTCTCCGGCGTCGTGGCCCTGACCGGGCGAGGCAGGCACGGCGGGCGTCGCGCAGCGGATGCGCGGCGCCCGCCGTCGCGCGTGCGGGCCCTGGCACGGGCCCTGGCGCCACGCGGCCCCGCGACGGCTCCGGGCGGCGGGGGGTGCGTCGTCGCCGTCGTCGTGCCAGGATCTGCCGCGACGCTCGCACATCGCACTCGAGGGGAGTGGGCATGACCGCACAGGGGGAGCGCGGCACCGAGGTCGCCGAGGCGACGACGGAGGTCGACGTCGCGCCGGAGGTCGTCTGGCGCGCGCTGGTCGACGAGAGGGAGCGTCGGGCCTGGTGGCCCGACATGCATCTGGACGCCGTCGTCGGCGGCGCGGTGCGCGAGACCTGGGAGGAGGGCGACGCGCAGCTGACCTCGACCGGCACGGTCCGCGAGGTCCTCGCCGCCGACGAGCTGGCCTTCACCTGGTCGGACGAAGACTGGGAGGCCATCACCGCGGTGACGGTGCGGCTCCGTCCGTCGGCGTCCGGCACGCGGGTGACCGTGCGCGAGGACGGCTTCGCCCAGCTGGCCGACGGCGCGCGGATCGCCGCCGAGCACCGCGCCGGCTGGCAGCACCACCTGGGCCGGCTGCGGGACCACCTCGCGGCCGACTGAGCACGACGGCTCCGGCCATGACTCCATTGCGCATGATGCGGGTCACATATAGCCTCGGGAGAATGCGCTTTCCGTCTCTGCGTCGCTCCTCGTCCGCTCGCTGTGCCGCCGATCGCCGCTCCTCGGCGGCGGCGTCCGAAACGGGGTCCGCGGCAGAGCTCGGCTCGTCGCATCCGGACTGGCCTGCGGTGCCCGGGCTGGCCTTCGGCGGGGACTACAACCCCGAGCAGTGGCCGCAGGGGACCCGGCTCGAGGACGTCGAGCTCATGGGCGAGGCCGGGGTGAACCTGGTCAGCGTCGGGATCTTCTCCTGGGCGATGCTCGAGCCTCGCGAAGGCGAGTACGACTGGGGCTGGCTCGACGAGACGATGGACCGGCTGCACGCCGCCGGCGTCGGCGTCGCCCTGGCCACGGCGACGGCCTCCCCGCCGCCGTGGCTGACCCATCAGCACCCCGAGATCCTGCCCGAGGCCGCCGACGGCACCGTGCTGCACCCCGGCGCCCGCCAGGCCTACTCGGTCTCCAGCCCGCTCTACCGCGAGTACGCGCTGCGGATGACCCGCGCGATCGCCGCGCGCTACGCCGACCACCCGGCGCTGAAGCTCTGGCACATCGACAACGAGCTCGGCTGCCACGTGCCCCACGACTATTCCGACGACGCCGCAGTCGCCTTCCGCCGCTGGCTCGAGCAGACCTACGGCGACGTCGAGGAGCTCAACCGCGCCTGGGGCACGGCCTTCTGGTCGCAGCGCTACAGCGACTTCGCCGAGATCCTGCCGCCGCGGACCGCGCCGATGTTCGTCAATCCCGCCCAGCAGCTGGACTTCGCGCGCTTCTCCTCCGACGAGCTGCTGGCCCACTGCCGGGCGATGGCCGAGGTGCTGCGCGAGATCACCCCGGGTGTGCCGCTGACGACGAATCTGATGGCCACCTCCAGCACCAAATGGATGGACTACTTCCGCTGGGCCGAGCAGGGCGGCGACATCCTCGACGTCATCGCCACCGACCACTACACGATCGCCGCCGACGACGAGCGGCACGTCGAGCTGTCCTTCAGCGCGGACCTGACCCGCGGCGTCGCCGGCGGCAGGCCCTGGATGCTCATGGAGCACTCCACCTCGGCGGTCAACTGGCAGCTGCACAACCGGGCGAAGCCGCCGCAGGAGATGCTGCGCAACTCTCTGGCCCACGTGGCCCGCGGCGCCGATGCGGTGATGTTCTTCCAGTGGCGGCAGTCGGCCCGCGGGGCGGAGAAGCACCACTCGGCGATGGTCCCGCACGCCGGCACCGACACCGACGTCTGGCGCACCACGGTGCGGCTGGGCGAGATCCTGCGGCGGCTGGAGCCGGTGCGCGGCGGCCGCGTCGCCGCCGACGTCGCCCTGGTGGTCGACTACGAGGCCTGGTGGGCCGCCGAGCTGGACTCCCATCCGCGCAACGACTTCTCCTACATGGACGAGGTGCTGCGCTGGTACCGGGCGCTGTGGCGCGCCGGCGTCGCCGTCGACGTCGTCCACCCCTCGGCGGACCTGCGCACCTACCGCGCCGCGGTGGTGCCGACGCTGCACCTGGTCCGCGACGAGGACGCCGAGCGGATCGCCGCGGCCGCGGCGGCCGGCACGCAGGTGCTGATCACCTGGTTCAGCGGCATCGTCGACGCCGAGGACGCCGTCCGCCTGGGCGGCCACCCCGGGGCCTTCCGCGAGCTGCTGGGCGTGCGCACCGAGGAGCTCCACCCGATGCAGGGCGAGGAGGTCCGTGCGCTCGACGACGGCTCGACGGCGAGCTTCTGGGCGGAGAAGACGCATCTGGAGGGCGCCGAGGCGGTGCGTCGCTGGGCCGAGGGGCCGCTGGCCGGGCTGCCGGCGATCACCCGGCGCGCCGTCGGCGACGGCGCGGCCTGGTATGCGGGCACTCGTCCCGACGCCGACGGGCTGGCGAGTCTGGTCGCCCGGCTGCTGGCCGACGCCGGCGTCGAGCCGGTGGTCGCCGACGCGCCGGCCGAGCTGGAGGCGGTGCGTCGGCACGGCGAGGACGGGACGAGCCATCTGTTCCTGCTCAACCACTCCGAGGTCGAGGTCCGGGTGCGAGCCCGCGGCGAGGAGCTGCTCTCCGGGCGTCGGATCCGCCGGAGCCTGCGGGTTCCGGCCGGCGACGTCGCCGTCGTCGCCGAACGCTGAGGCTCCCGGACACGGATGAGTCCGCGGCATGTGTGGGAAAGATGCCGTATTCCCACACGTGCCGCGGACTCATCGGGAGTCAGCGAGCGGCCCGGTCAGTCGGCGGGGACGATCGTCCCGTCGACGCGGCGGGTCAGCCCCCACGGGTTGGCCTCCTGCACCGGCTCGGGCAGGAGGTCCTCCGGGAGGTTCTGGTAGGCCACCGGGCGCAGGAAGCGCTCGATCGCCAGCGTGCCCACGCTGGTGGTCCGGCCGTCCGAGGTTGCCGGGAACGGTCCGCCGTGGACCATCGCGTCGCCGACCTCGACGCCGGTGGGCCAGCCGTTGGCCAGCAGCCGGCCGGCCTTCTGCTCGAGCACCGGCACCAGCGACCGGGCGACGTCGTGGTCGCTCTCGGCCAGCTGCAGGGTCGCGGTGAGCTGGCCCTCCAGCTTCTGCGCGACGGCGATCAGGTCCTCGGCGTCGCGGTAGCGCACCACCAGCGAGGCCGCGCCGAAGATCTCCTCGTGCAGCGCCGGGTTGGCCAGGAACTGCTCCGAGCCGGCGGTGAAGACCACCGGGGCCGGGGCGTTCTGCGTCTCGCCGTCGGCGCCGCGGCCGACGACCTCGACGCCGGCCTGTTCGCCCAGCTGCGCCGCTCCGGACTGCCAGGACTCGGCGATGGAGGAGGTCAGCATCGTCTGGCCGGCCGCGGAGGAGGCGGCCTCGCCGACGGCGGCGACGAAGGCGTCGCCGGCCTCGCCCTCGGGCACGAAGGCCAGGCCGGGCACCGTGCAGAGCTGGCCGGACGAGCCCTTCACCGAGGTCAGGTAGCCCTCGGCCAGCGTGCGGCGGGCGTCCTCCTCGGCGATGGCGCCGTCGAGGACGAACACCGGGTTGATCGAGCTCATCTCCGCGTAGACCGGGATCGGGACCTCGCGGGAGGCCGCGGCGGCCATCAGCGAGGTGCCGGCGGCCCGCGAGCCGGTGAAGCCGACTGCGGCGATCGCCGGGTCCTGGGCCAGCGCCTGGCCGATGCTGCGGCCGGGGCCGTAGATCAGGCTGAAGGTGCCGGCGGGCAGGCCGCAGGAGGCGACGGCGTCGGCGACGGCCCGCCCGACCAGCTCGCTGGTGCCCGGGTGGGCGTTGTGCGCCTTGAAGACCACCGGGCAGCCGGCGGCCAGCGCACTGGCGGTGTCGCCGCCGGCGGTGGAGAAGGCCAGCGGGAAGTTCGAGGCCCCGAAGACCGCCACCGGGCCCAGCGGGATGCGCCGCTGGCGGATGTCGGCGCGCGGCATCGGCTGCCGATCGGGCTTCGCCGGGTCGACGCGGACGCCGCGGTGGTCGCCCTGGCGGACGACGGCGGCGAAGAGCCGCAGCTGGTTCACCGTGCGGCCGCGCTCGCCGACCAGTCGCGCCTGCGGCAGGCCGGTCTCGGCCATCGCCCGGGCGGTGATCTCGTCGCCGACGGCGTCGATGTTCGCCGCGATCGTCTCCAGGAACGTCGCGTGGGTCTCCGGGTCCAGTCGGGAGACGGTCTCGTAGGCCTCGGCGGCGGCCGCGGTGGCCTCGGCGAGCTGCTGCTCGTCGATCAGCGAGTAGGCCGGCTCCAGCGCCTCCTCGGTGGCCGGGTCGACGCCGGAGACGGTGCGGCCGGCGCCGGCGACCGAGCGTCCGGCGATGATCGACTGGCCGGTCAGGGCGGTTTCAGCGGTCTGTGCAGTCATGCTCAGCTCCTCGAAGCGACGGGTGCGGGGGTCGCGGGGGTCTCCGGGCGGAGGCCCGCCCGGTCGATCAGTGCGGCGAGGTCGGCCAGGTCGGTCTCGGTCAGGTCCTGCAGCGGCGGGCGCACGACGCCGGCCTCGCGGCCGACGGCGGTCAGGCCGGCCTTGACGATGGAGACGCCGTAGCCCTTCGCGCGGTCGCGGATCTCCAGGTACGGCAGCACGAAGCGGGTGAGCTTCTCGGTGATCGCCGCGCGATCCTGGCGACGCACGTCGGCGTAGAACTCCAGGGCGAACTCCGGGACGAAGTTGTACATCGCCGAGGAGTAGGTGCTGAAGCCCAGCTGCAGCATCGGCAGCGCGAAGGTCTCGGCAGTGGGCAGTCCGCCCAGGTAGAACAGCCGGTCCCCGTTGGTCGCGACGACTTTGGTCACCGCCTCGATGTCGCCGGTGGCGTCCTTGAAGCCGATGAAGTTCTCGTGCCGGGCGGCCAGGCGGGCCACCGTCTCGGCGGAGTAGACGGCGTTGGCGCGGTTGTAGACGATCACCGCCGCCGAGGTCGCCGAGCAGACGGCGTCGACGTGGGCCTCGAGGCCCTGCTGGTCGCAGTCGGTGAGGTAGGGCGGCAGCAGCAGCACGCCCTCGGCCCCGGCCTCCTCGGCGGCGACGGCGTTGGCGATCGCCTGCCGGGTGGAGCCGCCGGCGGAGCCGAGCACCGGGATGATCCCGGCGGCCTCCTCGACGGCCATGCGCACCACGTGGGCGTTCTCCTCAGTGGTGAGGCTGAAGCCCTCGCCGGTGCCTCCGGCGGCGAAGAGTCCGGCGGCGCCGGCGCGGGACTGCCAGTTCAGATGGGCGCGGTAGGCGTCGTCGTCGACCGCTCCCTCGGCGCTGAAGGGGGTGACGGGGAAGGAGAGCAGGCCGTCCTGGAGACGGCCGGCGAGCTCTCGCGGGGTGTGTGTCGGCACGGGGACCTTCCTGGAGTCGGGGCCAGGGGGAAGCGGGCGCGCGCTCGACGGCGCAGGCCCTTCGGTCCTCCTCACTCTAGGAGCGGGCCACAGGGGCGTCTAAGCCCGGTTCTGTATCGACTCATAGCCTGATTGCATCACTCGGCGTCCAGTGATGCTTCTCGCGTCCCCGTCGCGGGAGAGGAAGAGGCCGTCGCGCCCGCGGCCTCGGCGCGCTCCTCCTCCAGCGCGGCGAGCAGCCGCTGCAACGCCGGGCTGCGCCGGCCGCGGCGCCAGACGGCGTGCAGCTCGACGACGTCGCCGGGCTGGTCGGCTAGCGGCAGGTGGACGACGCCGTCGACGCCGAGCCGCTCGGCGGACTCGGGCACGATCGCCACGCCGTGGCCGGCGCCGACCAGCGAGACCATCGTCAGGATCTGGCTGACGGTGTGGACGACGTTGCCGTGCTGGATCGGCACCGAACGGATGGCGAGGTCGTAGAAGTAGCGCGCCCGCACCGGCGAGTACATGATCAGCGGGGCGGAGGCGAGGTCGGCGGAGGTGGCCGCGCGGTCCAGGGCGGCGAGCTCGTGGCCGGCCGGCACCGCCAGGCGCAGCCCTTCGGAGAGCAGCAGCTGGGAGTCGAAGAGCTCGTGGTCGATGGGCGGCCGGGCCAGCCCCAGGTCGATCTCGCCGTCGGTCAGTGCGGCCATCTGCTCGCGGGTGACCTGCTCGTGCAGGTCGACGTCGACGTCGGGCAGCTGCTCGGCGAGCGTGGTCAGCACGCTGCCCAGCACGCTGAAGCCCGAGGCGGCGGTGAAGCCGATGCGCAGGACGCCGGCCTGGCCGCGGGCGATGCGCCGGGCGGTGACCGGAGCCTGGTCGGCGGCGACGAGCAGTCGGCGGGCCTCGGTGAGGAAGGCCGCGCCGGCGGTGGTCAGCGAGACGGTGCGGTTGTCGCGGGCGATGAGCTGGACGCCGACGGTCTTCTCCAGCTTCTGGATCTGCCGGCTGAGCGGAGGCTGGGTCATGTTCAGGCGTTCGGCGGCGTGGCCGAAATGCAGCTCCTCGGCGACGGCGACGAAGCTGCGGATCTGGTCCAGGGTGAACATCAATACTCTCCGTGCATCATCATGCGCATTGAATGGTTTAATTGCGCATCATCATGTCACGCAGGTCACAGCGCGGCAATATCGGCCTCGTCGTCCTGCTCGCCCAGCAGGCGACGGCGCGAGGCGGTGAGATGGGCTCGCATCGCCGCCGCGGCGGCCTGCGGATCCTGCTCGGCGACGGCGTCGAGCACGGCCCGGTGCTCGGCGACCACCTGGTCGTGCCGGGCGCCCGAACCCCCGCGCGCCAGCCGGGGCGCGGGCATGGCGATCATCGCCGGGCCGAGCGCCTCGACCGCCCGGAGCAGATGCGGATTCGTCGCGGCGGCGGCCAGCTCGCGGTGGAAGGTGAAATCGTGCTCGACGGCGTCGGCCGGATGGTCGCCGGCGGCGGCGAGGCCGGCCAGCGCCGCGGAGAGCAGGCGCAGTCGGGCGGCGTCGCGCCGTCGGGCGGCCAGCGCGGCGGCCTCGATCTCCACGGCGATCCGATACTCGAGCAGCGCCCGCCGTTCCGCGGGCGTGCGGGCGAGTGCCGCGTCGTCGGCCTCCTCGGACGCCGTCGTCGCCCGCGTCGGCGGAGTCAGCGCATAGCTGCCCGAGCCGCGGCGGGTGCGGATCAGCCCGTCGGCCTGCAGACGGCTCAGCGCCTCGCGGACCACAGTGCGGCTGACCCCGTGCTCGGCGATGAGCGCGGCCTCGCTGGGCAGCTTCTCGCCGACGCCGATGCCGCCGGAGACGATCTGCCCGCGCAGCGCCTCGGCCAGCGCGGCGGTGCGGCCGGCGCTCATCGCCGCCCGAACTCCGTCGAGGCGGTGGTCCAGTCGCGGGCCTGCTCGCTGAGCGTGATGCCCAGGCCCGGCCGGTCGGGGACGAGCATGCGGCCCTCGGCGATCTCCAGCCGCTCCTCGAAGAGCGGGTCCAGCCAGTCGAAGTGCTCGACCCAGGTCTCGGTCGGGTAGGCCGCGGCCAGATGCAGGTGGATCTCCATGGCGAAGTGCGGAGCCAGGGCGAGTCCGGCGTCGTCGGCCAGCGTCGCCAGCCGCAGGAACTCGGTGATCCCGCCGACGCGCGGAGCGTCGGGCTGGATGATGTCGCAGGCCCGGGTCTCGATCAGCCGGCGGTGCTCGCCGACGGAGGCGAGCATCTCTCCAGTGGCGATCGGAGTGTCCAGCGCGGTGGTCAGTCGGGCGTGGCCCTCGGCGTCGTGGGCGTCGACGGGCTCCTCGATCCAGGTCAGGTCGAACTCCTCGAGGCGCCGGCCCATGCGCAGCGCCGTCGCCCGGTCCCACTGCTGGTTGGCGTCGACCATCAGGTCCACGTCCGGCCCCAGGTGCTCGCGGACTGCGGCCACCCGCCGCATGTCCTCGCGGGCGTCGGGCAGGCCGACTTTGATCTTGATCCCGCCGATGCCGGCGGCCAGCGACTCGTCGGCGCGGGCGGTGATCTCCTCGATCGAGGCGTGCAGGAAGCCGCCGGAGGTGTCGTAGGTGCGCACCGCGTCGCGGTGGGCGCCGAGCAGCTTGGCCAGCGGCAGGCCCGCGCGTTTGGCCTTCAGGTCCCAGAGGGCGACGTCGATCGCGGCCAGCGCCTGCGAGGCCGCGCCCGAGCGGCCCACTGAGGCGCCGGCCCAGAGCAGCGTCTCGCGGATGCGGCCTATGTCATTGGGGTCGGCGCCGAGCGCGGCCTCGGCGACTTCGGCCGCGTGGGCGTACTGCGCCGGGCCGCCGGCGCGCTTGGAGTAGGAGAAGCCCAGACCCTCGAGACCCTGCTCAGTGGTGATCTCGGCGACCAGGAAGACGACTTCGGTCATCGGCTTCTGCCGACCGGTGAAGACTTTGGCGTCGGAGATCGCGGTGGACAGCGGCAGGGTGATCGAGGAGAGGCGGATGTGTCGGATGGCGTCGGCGGAGCTCATGGAAGTGATCGTACAAATCCTGAACCTGTCCGATAAGTCCTCCGGCGGTGCCGATCCGGCATCGAGCGATGACCACAGCCCCGGTGCGGTCCCGGTGCGGTCCCGATGAGTCGGTGGCTCGGGTGGGAATGAGCGCTCATTCCCACCCGAACCACGGACTCATCTCGAGGAGGCGAGGGGCGAGGGGTCGAGGGGACGGTGGGGGGCGGTCAGTCGCCGAGCGTCGACTCGCGCGGCACCAGCGTGGGGGTGAACCGCGGGTGCTCTGGCGGAGCGTCGGGATCCTCGACGGCGGCGACCAGCAGGGCGGCGGCGCGCTCGCCCATCTCGACGGCGGGCTGGCGCACCGAGCTGATCGGCACTGTCGCCGAGGCGGCGAACTCGATGTCGTCGTAGCCGATCAGTGCCACGTCCTCCGGGACGCGGACGCCGGCGCGGACCAGCTCCTGCAGCGCGCCCAGGGCGACCAGGTCGTTGGCGGCGAAGATCGCGTCGGGCCGCTCGGCGTCCTCGGCCAGCAGTCGCCGCGTCCCGTCCCGGCCGGACTCGACGTCCATCGCCTCGGTGCCGACCATCGTCAGAGTCGCGCCCTCGACGGCGTCGACGGCGGCCTGGGCCCCGGCGCGTCGGTGGGCGACCTGGCGGATGCTCGTGGGCCCGCCGATCATCGCCAGGCGCCGGCGGCCCTGCTCGAGCAGATGCTCGGCGGCCATGCGTCCGCCCAGCTCGTCGTCGACGGCCACCGAGGGGAACTCGTCGTCGCCGTGGTGGCGGTCGACCAGCACCACCGGGGTGCCGCGGCGGCTGATCTCGCGCAGCCGGTCCAGCACGTCGCCGACCGGCGAGATGAGCAGGCCTGAGACCCGCTGCTCCTCGAAGAGCCGCAGATGGGCGAGCTCGCGCTCGGCGTCCTGGCCGGAATTGCCCACCAGCACCGGGCGCCGGTGCACGCCCAGGCTGTCCTCGGCGCCGCGGACGACGGCGGCGAAGAACGGATTGGCGACGTCGAGGACGATCATCCCCACCGCGGTGTTGTGCCGCTGGCGCAGCTGGCGGGCGGCGTCGTTGCGGACGTAGCCGAGCTCTTCGATCGCCGCCTGCACGCGGCGGCGGGTGGTCTCCGAGACCTTCTCCGGGTGGTTGAGGGCGTTGGAGACCGTGGCCGGCGACACGCCGGCATGGGTCGCCACGTCGCGGACCTGCGCCAATGCCATGAGGTCAGGATACACATCGATGACGCTCCGCTCGCCCGCGGAAGGGCCGCAGTCTCGGCATGCGGCGGGGAGCGGGGAGGGTCGTGCGGAACGGCCCGGCGCGACGGGGAACAGGGGTCCGCAGTGCGACGTTGGTGATCGGTGGGCCCCGACCGGGGTCGGACACGTCTGGGAAGGAGAGGACCATGAGCGACACCACCGCTGACGCTCCGTCGATCGAGGGCCGCACCGTCGCGCTGCTGGTCACCGACGGCGTCGAGCTGCCGGAGCTGACCGAGCCGCTGGCCGCGATCCGCGACGCGGGCGGGACGGCGAAGATCGTCTCGCCGAAGAAGGAGTCGCTGCAGGCGATGTCGGGCGACTGGGAGCACGCCGACCACTTCGGCGTCGACCACCAGCTGGGCACGGTCGGCGCCGAGGACTTCGACGCGCTGGTGCTGCCCGGCGGCACGCTGAACGCCGACGCGCTGCGCGTCGACGAGCAGGCCCGCGAGTTCGTCGGCGGGTTCTTCGAGGACTCCAAGCCGGTCGCGGCGATCTGCCACGGCCCCTGGATCCTCACCGAGGTCGGCCAGGTCTCCGGGCGCCGGATGACCAGTGTGGGCGCGCTGCGCACCGACCTGGTCAATGCCGGCGCCGACTGGGTGGACGAGGAGGTCGTCGTCGACCGCGGACTGGTCACCTCGCGGACCCCGGCCGACCTGGAGGCCTTCGACGCCGCTCTGCTGAAGCTGGTCGCCGAGCGGAGCTGAGGCCGGTCCCGACGGCGCCGAGTTCTCGATCCGTCTCGGACGTCGTCCCTGATGCGCCGTCCCTCCTCCGCGCCTCGTGCGGGGGAGGGGCTGGCGCTTCTCCGGGCGAGATGAAACGATTCACCACGTGATGCCCGACACACCTCTTCCGAGGAGGACCAGCATGCGCCGCGTCTGCTTCCAGCTGCAGGTCAAGCCCGACCGGATCGACGAGTACCGCCGCCGCCACGCCGCAGTCTGGCCGGAGATGCTCCGCGCCCTGAAGCGCGCCGGCTGGCACGACTACTCGCTCTTCCTGCGTCCCGACGGCCTGCTGATCGGCTACTTCCTCTGCGAGTCGCTCGAGGCCGCGCAGGCGGCGATGGAGGATGAGGAGGTCAACGCCCGCTGGCAGGCCGAGATGGGCGAGTTCTTCGTCGCCCTCGACGGCGCCCGGCCGGACACCGGCTTCGTCGAGCTCGAGGAGGTCTTCCACCTGGAGGACCAGCTCGACTCGCTGGAGTGAGGCTCACTCCGGCAGCGGCGCGATGCCCTCGTGGCGCACGACGAAGCCGTCGGGGAAGCCCGGGGCGTCGGCGGAGCCGTCCCAGCCGGCGGCCATCAGCGCCACGGCGATGAGCAGCCCGCCGTTGGCCGGCAGGTAGGTCGGCAGTCCCTCCGCCTGCCAGGCGTGGCCGGTGCTGAGCATGGTGTTCTTCTCCGCGTCCCGCAGCAGCGCCTCGACGGCGAGGTCCGGCCGGCCCACGCGGGTCGCGGTCATCGCCACCATCGGGAAGTCCCAGCCCCAGGTGGTCTCCCACTGCCAGTCGGCGAGGACGTCGTCGAGGGTGCGGGCCATCGTGCTCGGATCGATCAGCGGGGTCGACGGCGTCACCCCGAGCGCGCCGAGCACCGAGGGATGATCCTCGCGCCGGTCGAGCACCGGGTGCCGCACCGCCGCGTAGACGCCGTCGCGCTCCGCGGGAGCCGGCAGGCGCTCGCGGGCTCGGCGCAGCTCCTCGCTCGGGGCCGCCCCGCGCCGCTCGCGCCACTCCTCGGCGAGGCGCAGCGTCCACCACCAGGAGGCCAGCTCGAAGGTCGGGTCGGTGAGCTCGGTCTTCACGTCGCCGTAGCACTCCTGCGCCGGGATCAGCGGCGGAGAGAGCGCATGGTCGGCGCCGTCGGGCGCCAGATGGTCGACCATGAACTCCGCAGTGGCCTCGACGATCTCGCCCAGCTCCTCGACCACGCCGGGCTGTCCGGCGCGGCGCAGCAGCTCGGCCAGATGGATCGGATGCGGCTGCTGCCAGATGAGGAAGGGGCCGATGTCCGAGGGGCTCTCGCGTCCCTCGGGTCCGACCTGCTTGGGCCAGCGCGCTCCGCGGGCGTGCTGGGCCGCCGCCGTCGCCCGCGCCTGCGGCAGGATCTCGCGGTACCAGCGCATGCTGCGGGCCAGCAGCTCCGGCCGGCCCCAGACGGGGAAGTGGGCGGCATGCCACCAGTGCATCTCCAGGTGGAACTTGCCGCGCCAGGAGTTGACCATCAGCCCGGTCTCCTGCGGCGGCGTCGAGCCGGCGCAGTTGATCGCCGTCAGCTGCTGGGAGAGCACGATGCGTCGCTCGAGCTCGGCGGCGCGCGGATCGGTGCTCTCCGAGAGGTCGACGACGCCGCCGCTCGACCAGAACTCCTCCCAGCCGCGGGCCGATGCGGCGAAGACCTCGGCAGGGGCAGGGACAGGGGCCGGCGACGCCGCGCCCGGCCGGGCGGCGCCGGCGCCTACCTCGCCGGCGCCGCCGCCGTCGCCGTCGTCGAACGTCAGGGCGAGCCGCCAGGTGTCCCCGGGCTCGTGCGCGGCGGGATGCAGTGTCACGCAGTGGGCCGCCGGCTGCTCGGCGACCAGCGCGCCGTCGGACCGCGGGGTGACCGTGTACTGCGTCGCGTCCAGGATCCGCCGGATGCGCAGGTCGTCCTCCCGCCCCTGCAGACGAGTGGTGTGCCCCTCCTCGACCCAGCGGGCGGCGTTGCCCCAGGCCTCGCTGCCGTGCGGGAAGCGCAGCGCGAGGGTCGGAGGCTCGGCGCCGGCGGAGGTGATCTCCACTGCGACGGCGTCCCGGTGCGGATGCACCGCCGTGCGGAGGCTCAGCCGCACTCCGGCCAGGGTGACCTCGGAGGAGATGATCCCGGTCCACAGGTCGTGGACCTGCTCGTGGACCTGCAGATCCTCCGGCCCCCATGCCGTGCGTCCGGCGGTGCGCGGGGCGAGCCCGATCCAGCCGAGCATGAGCCGGTGGGGGTTGCCGCGCAGCCAGAGCTCCTCGGCGGTGCCGCCGTCGGGACCGGTGGTGCTGGTCCGGCCGCTGAGGTCCACATACGGCAGCTCCCCGCGCGGCGTGGTATAGGTCCGCACGGCCTCCTCGACCCCGGGCTCGGGATCGCGCGGGGTGCTGTGCCAGCCCCACTGCGACTGCGTGCCCAGCAGGCTGCCCGGATCGGCGGGATCCCGTCCGGCAGCCGGATGGGACTCCGGGAAGGTCTGCAGCCCGGTGGCGTCGACGGTCAGCGCGAACTCCCCGTTGCCGATCTGCAGCGGGGCGCGGGGGTCGACGGCGTCGCGGCGGATGCGATGGCGGTCCACCAGGGCGCGGCGGTCGATCGGCTGGTCGCCGGGGCGTTCGTCGGGTCGGTCGCTCGGGCGGGAACTCGGCATGGGGCCTCCTGTCGGGGCGGTCGCGGGCGGTCGCGGCGGCGTGCTCTCCGGGGCGGTCGGCCCCGTCACTGCTCGACGGCGGCCCGCGCCTCCTCCAGCCATGTCGCCGCGGCCTCGCTCGGATCGATCCGCCCGTGCAGCAGCTCGGCGGTCACGCGCGAGGTGACGGAGTCGACGTCGGTGGATCCGGTCGGGCCGATGGGGCGCGGAGCGGTGTCCCGCGAGGCGACCTGGTCGATGTACTCGACCTCCTCCTGGCTGTCCGCGTCGAGCTGGCCCTCCAGGCCCGCGCGGCGCTCGGGGTTGTCCGGCACGCCGCGGTCCAGGCCGAGGATGTCGACGGCCTCCTGGGAGTTCACCAGGAAGTCCAGGAGCTCGGCGGCCTGCTCGGGCTGCTCGGTGTCCGCGGAGATGGAGAAGAACTGCGAGGACTGCTGCCAGACGCCGGCGGTGTCGGACTCGCCGGGCAGCGGCCACAGCTCCAGATCCGAGCCGGAGGTGGTCGACAGCGTGGACAGGCTGTTGCTCCAGGTCAGCATCGTCGCCGCGCGCCCGGTGCCCATCAGCGTCTGTTCGACCGAGGCGTCCTCGAGCTCGGTGATCATCGCCGCGCCGGGGGCGGCCCCGGCCTCGGTGAGCTCCTGGGCCCGGCCGAAGAACTCGGCGAGCGACTCCTCGGAGACGCCGATCTCGCCGTCCTCGGTGTAGAGCTTCTCGCCCTGCTGGCGGGCGAAGGCCTCGATGGAGTCGTGGGTGAGCGTGGTGGCGGTGCCGTAGGTGTCGTCGTCGGTGTGCGCCGAGATCTCCTCGGTGAAGGCGGCGAAGTCGTCCCAGGTCCAGGTCTGCGGGTCGGGGCGCTCGACGCCAGCCTCGTCGACGAGGTCCGGGTTGACGATCATCGCCAGCGCGTTGGACCCGGTGGACAGCCCGTACTGGGCGCCGTCGACCTGCCCGTTCTCCAGGGCGGTCGCATCCAGGGCGTCGAGGTCGAGGTGCTCGTCGACGGTGGTGAGGTCCAGCAGGGCCCCGCGCTGGGCATACTCCGCCGGGTAGGCGCCGCCCAGTGTGAACACGTCCGGGGCGTCGCCGCCGGCGAACTGGGTGGCCAGCCGGTCGAAGTAGCCGCCGAAGTCCACCGACTGACCCTCGACGGCGGCGCCGGACTGCTCCTCGAACACCGAGAGGGCCTCCTGGGTGAGCTCCGTGCGCTCCGGCGAGCCCCACCACACGACTGTCAGCGGCTCGTCCGATCCGCCGTCTCCTCCGTCGCCGTCTCCGGAACAGCCGGCGACGGCGAGCAGAGCGGCGGTCAGCGCCGTCGCGGCGGCGCCGCGGCGGAGGCGACGGGGACGTGGCGGCGGGCATGGTCGCGTGCTGGGATCGGTGGGAGAGAGGCGGGCGGCGCGAGTCATCGGGTCTCCTCGGGGTCGGACGTCGTCGTCCACGGAGCGGGACGGCGCCGGGCAGGGCCGGGGCTCGTCGACGGTCTCCGGGCGGGGACGGCGCCCGGATATGTGCTGTGCATCACAATATGTTGCGTGGTAAGTCACATTAGAGCGACGCCAGTGATGCGGGCAAGATCTTCCGCGCCCTGCGGCGAGTCTCGTTCGGCATGACGCGATGCCGGAGCGCCGATGGGGGCCTCGCCGCCGACACCGCCGTCCGGCAGGGCGGCATGGAGCGCCTGGAGTGTGATCCATGCCATTGGTATGGTGTGACGCAGCGAATATTGAAACGATTCATCCCGGGCGTCGGAGACGTCCGGGGCTGCAGACTTCGGGAGAGTGCGTCATGACAGGGACGTCAGCGACGACGGCGCGCCGGCAGCGCCGTCCCATGGGCCGCTGGAAGGCCACCATCGCCGTGGCGATGTCCAACTACATCGAGGCCGGCTCGATCATCGCGATCGCGACCAGCATGAGCCTCTGGGAGGAGGCCTTCGGCCTCGACAGCCTCGCCGTGGGGCTGCTCAGCGCGCTGAGCGCCAACGCCTTCGGCGCGGCGATCGGCGCGGCGGTCGGCGGTCCGCTCTGCGACCGCTACGGCCGGAAGTTCATCTACACCTACGATCTGATCCTGTACATGATCGGCACGCTCTTCGCGGTCTTCGCCACGAACTTCACGATGCTGCTGATCGGCTTCGTGGCCACCGGCATCGCCGTCGGCGCCGGCGTCACGGCGGCCTGGACCTATATCGCCGAGGAGGCGCCGAACGAGCGTCGCGCCGGGCATGTCGGCGTCGCGCAGCTGGCGTGGTCGATCGGCCCGGCCGTCGGCTTCCTGCTGGCGATCATCGTCTCCCCACTGGGGCTGCTCGGCGCGCGGCTGGTCTTCGCGCACCTCTTCGTCGTCGCCGCGATCACCTGGTGGGTGCGTCGCGGGCTCGGCGAGTCGCAGCGCTGGAAGGACCAGCAGGCGAATCCGAACCGAGTGGGCACCTACCGCGGCTTCATCCAGCTGTTCACCGACCGGCGCAACGTGGTCGCGCTGCTCTTCCTGATCGGCGTCTACGGCCTGTGGAACACCGTCGCCGGCCAGGCCGGCATCTTCCAGCCGCGCGTCTACGAGGCCGCCGGGCTGGACAGCGCCAATGCGCAGAACGCGCTGCAGGTGCTGGTCTGGACGCTGACCTCGCTGGCCACGTACTTCGGGTTCATGAAGTACGGCGACGCCGTCTCGCGCCGGCTGCTCTACTTCATCGGCGCCGCCCTCGGCGTCGTCGCCTGGTCGGTGCTCATCTGGGGCCCGCCCGGCTGGACCTCGCTGCTGATCTTCGCGGTCGGCTGGGGGCTCTCCGCCGGCATCGGGGCGCAGGCCTTCTACGGGCTGTGGGCCGCGGAGCTCTTCGCCACCCGCTACCGCGCCTCCGCGCAGGGCGTGATGTTCATGCTGGTGCGCGTGATGGTCGGCGTGCTGAGCCTGTGGTTCCCGCTGATGCTCCAGGAGGTCGGCCTGCACGGCGTCGGCGCGCTGATCGTGGGACTGCTGGTCGCCGCGCTGGTCATCGGCACCGTCTGGGCGCCGCGGACGCGGGGCAAGAGCCTCGAGGAGATCGAGGTCGAGCGCTATGGACGGCTGCTCGACGGCGAGTCGTCGGGCAGTGCGGCCTCCGGCGCCGGCAGCACGGCCGATGCCGCCGGCGGGGTCGAGGGCGCCGATGCTGCCGCGCCGTCCCGGCGATGAGTAGTGCGCGGCGCCGAACGCGGAGCTTGACGCCCATGTGATCGAGGTCATACAGTCGGCGCTAGATGTTGAAACGATTTATACCAGGCGGCGGCCAGTCATCACGGTGACCGGCTGTCGGCGGAACTGAGGAATGATGACGACTTTCGCAGAGATCGCTCCGCAGCTGGAGCACCAGGCCATCGAGGTTCCCTCCTGGGCCTACGGCAACTCCGGCACGCGCTTCAAGGTCTTCGGCACCCCGGGCACGCCGCGCTCGGTGGAAGAGAAGATCGCCGACGCCGCCGCGGTGCACCGCTTCACGGGACTCGCGCCGCGGGTGGCGCTGCACATCCCGTGGGACCTGGTCGATGACTTCGGCGCGCTGCGCTCGCACGCCGGGGAGCTCGGCGTCGAGCTGGGCACGATCAACTCGAACACCTTCCAGGACGACGACTACAAGTTCGGCGGTCTGACCCACCACGACCGGCGGATCCGGCAGAAGGCCATCGATCACCATCTGCAGTGCATCGAGATCATGGGCCAGACCGGCTCCCGCGACCTGAAGATCTGGCTCGCCGACGGATCCAACTACCCGGGGCAGGCTGACATCCTGGGGCGCCAGGAGCGGCTGGCCGACTCGCTGGCGGCGATCCACGCCCAGCTCAGCGACGAGCAGCGGCTGATCCTGGAGTACAAGTTCTTCGAGCCGGCCTTCTACCACACCGACGTCCCGGACTGGGGCACGGCCCTGACCCACGTGCAGGCCCTCGGCGAGAACGCCAAGGTCTGCCTGGACACCGGCCATCACGCTCCGGGCACCAACATCGAGTTCATCGTCGCCCAGCTGCTGCGCGCCGGGAAGCTCGGCTCCTTCGACTTCAACTCGCGCTTCTACGCCGACGACGACCTCATCGTCGGCGCGGCCGACCCCTTCCAGCTCTTCCGGATCCTCTTCGAGGTCATCCGCGGCGGCGGCTACGCCCCGGAGTCGGAGGTCGCCTTCATGCTCGATCAGTGCCACAACGTGGAGAAGAAGATCCCGGGGCAGATCCGCAGCGTGCTCAACGTCCAGGAGATGACCGCCCGGGCGCTGCTGGTCGACCGCGCCGCGCTCGCCGAGGCCCAGGAGGCCGGCGACGTGCTCACCGCCCACGAGATCTTCATGGACGCCTTCTACACCGACGTGCGCCCTGACCTGGCGGCCTGGCGCGAGTCCCGCGGGCTGCCGGCGGACCCGATGCGCGCCTATGAGGCGTCCGGCCACCAGGAGCAGATCGAGGCCGAGCGCGTCGGCGGGGCGCAGGTGGGCTGGGGCGCCTGATGAGCACCCCCGATCCCCGCACGCCGACGACGGCGCTCGAGGCCGTCGAGGCGGTCGACCGCCTCCTCGACGGACCGCACGGGCCGTTGTCGGTGCGCACCTACCGGGCGGCCGCTCCGGCCGGTCCGGGGGAGCCGGCGCAGGTGCCGACGGCGTCGCAGCCGGCCACGACGTCGGCGCCGCGCCCGCTGCTGGTCTGGGCCCACGGCGGCGGCTTCGCCTACGGAAGCCTGGACATGGCCGAGGGCGACTGGGTCGCCCGGGCGCTGGCCGTCCGCGGCGTCGCAGTGGTCTCGGTCGACTACGGTCTCGCCCCGCCGGTCGAGGCGCTCGAGGCCGGAGAGCTGCGCCAGGTCGCCGCCGACGCCGGAGTCCACCACCCGGTGCCCGGCGAGGAGCTGGCCTTCGCCCTGGACTGGGCGCGCGAGCAGGCACCGGGCCTCGGCGCCGACCCGGCGGCGGTGAGCCTCGGCGGGGCGAGCGCCGGCGGGAACCTCGCCGCCGGCGTCGCCGTCTCCCGGCTGGGCGACGGCGGCACGCCGCCGCGGCACCTGGTGCTCGCCTATCCCACGCTGCACGCCGTCCAGCCGCCGACGCCGGAGGACCTGCGGGCGCTGCTCGACGCCGATCCCGAGGCCGACCGCTTCGGCCCCGACCCGGTGCGTCGGATGTACGAGAACCACCTGGGCGGCCCGATCGAGGAGGCCCCGCTGGCGGCGGTGCCCGGAACGGCGACGCCCGAGCAGCTGGCCGGGCACCCGCCGACGACGATCGTCACCAGCGAGGTCGACGAGCTGCGCGTCTCCGGCGAGGCCCATGCGGAGACGCTGCGCACCGCCGGCGTCGACGTCGAGCTCGCCATGGAGCCCGGGGTGCGGCACGGCCATCTGAACCGTCCTGACGAGGGGCAGGCGGCCGTGAGCACGATCGAGCGCGTCGCCGCGCGCTTGCTGGGCTGAGGGGCCGGACGCCGAGGGGCCGGCGGGGCGACGGGCAGTTCCTGCCGCGGCGCATCGTCCGGCATGCTGAGCCGGTGACCGTGCGCCCCTGGCACGGATCCGGAGAGGAGCCTCATGAGGATCACCATCACCAGCGTCTATGTGGACGACCAGGAGAAGGCCCATGCCTTCTACACCGGGACGCTCGGCTTCCGCACCCAGGTGGACGTCCCCGCCGGCGAGTTCCGCTGGCTGACCGTCGTCTCGCCGGAGGATCCCGACGGCACCGAGCTGCTGCTCGAGCCCGACGCCCATCCGGCGGCGAAGCCCTTCAAGGAGGCGCTGTACGCCGACGGCATCCCGCTGACCCAGTTCAGCGTCGACGACGTCGCCGCCGAGCACGAGCGGCTGGCCGGCCTCGGCGTGCGCTTCACCCAGGAGCCGGTGGACATCGGGCCCGCCGTGCTGGCGGTCTTCGACGACACCTGCGGCAACCTCATCCAGATCATCCGGATGAAGGACGACGCCGACCAGGGCTGATCTCCGGAGCGGTCCGGGCAGTCCGGGCCGTCCGGCCGGGCGGGGTCTGAGCGTGCGGGCGCCGGTCCGGTAGCATCCCTGCCCATGGCCACCTCCTCCTCCCTCGACGGCGAGTCCCGCCGCGCCCGCCTGCTGGAGATCCTTGAGTCCCAGGGGCGGATCACCAGCAGCGAGGTCGTCGAGGCGCTCGACGTCTCGGCGATGACGCTGCGCCGGGACCTCGCGGACCTGGAGGCCGCCGGTCGGCTGCGCCGGGTGCGCGGGGGAGCGGTCGCGCCGTCGCAGCCGCGCAGCTTCGCCGAGCGCAGCGGCCGACGGGCGGCGGCCAAGCGGACGATCGCGGCCAAGGCCCGACAGCTGGTGCCCCAGCGCGGAACCTGCTCCTTCGACGCCTCCTCCACCGCCGGCGTGCTGCTGGCCGGGCTCACCGGCGCCGGCGAGCTGACCGTGGTGACCAACTCCGGGGAGAACTTCGAGGCCGCCGTCGGGCGTCCCGGCATCGAGCCGGTGCTGCTGGGCGGCAGCCGGCAGGAGACCACCCGCAGCTTCGTCGGTCCGCTGGCCGAGCTGATGGCCTCCTCGCTGCAGTGCGCACGCTTCTTCACCTCCGCCGCGGCCCTCGACGCCGCCTGGGGCAGCTCCGAGGCCACGCCGGAGGAGGCGGCGCTGAAGCGGGTGCTGGCCGAGCATGCCGACACCACGGTGATGCTGGCCGACTCCTCGAAGCTCGGCGCCCGCGCCGTCGCCCGCGGCGTCGGACTGGACGCCGTCGACATGCTGATCACCGAACTGGACCCCGACGACGCGCGCCTGGACTCCTTCCGCGAGCTGGTCGAGGTCCGCTGAGCCGGACGCGGCGCCCGGGCGGGATGTGTTGATCCACGCCACACTCGGTGATACTTTGTGTTCGATCGCTCAGGAACGCACACCAGGAGTCGTCATGTCCGAGTCGCAGAACCCCGCCGTCGAGGCGCTGATCGCCCGCTCCCAGCGCCTGGGCGCGGACCCGAAGAACACCAACTACGCCGGCGGCAACACCTCGGCCAAGGGCACCGCCGTCGACCCGGTCACCGGCGAGGACGTCGAGCTGCTCTGGGTCAAGGGCTCCGGCGGCGACCTCGGCACGCTGACGCCGGAGGGTCTGGCCACGCTGCGCCTGGACCGCATGCGGAAGATGGTCGACACCTACCCGGGCGTCGAGCGCGAGGACGAGATGGTCGCGGCCTTCGACTACTGCCTGCACGGCAAGGGCGGCGCGGCGCCGTCGATCGACACCGCCATGCACGGCCTGGTCGACGCCGCCCATGTCGACCACCTGCACCCCGACTCGGGCATCGCCCTCGCCACCGCCGCCGACGGCGAGCAGCTCACCGCCACCATCTTCGGCGAGCAGGTCGTCTGGGTCCCGTGGCGCCGCCCCGGCTTCCAGCTCGGCCTGGACATCGCGGCGATCAAGGAGAAGAACCCGCAGGCGATCGGCTGCATCCTCGGCGGCCACGGCATCACCGCCTGGGGCGAGACCTCCGAGGAGGCCGAGGCCAACTCGCTGTGGATCATCGACACCGCCGCCGCCCACATCGCCGAGCACTCGAGGCCCGAGCCCTTCGGCCCCGCGCTCGCCGAGAACGCCCCGTTGCCGCAGACCGAGCGTCGCGCCAAGGCCGCGGCGCTGATGCCGACGATCCGCTCGATCGCCAGCGAGGACAAGCCGCAGGTCGGCCACTTCAGCGACGACGACGCGGTGCTGGAGTTCCTCGCCCACGCCGAGCACCCGCGGCTGGCCGCACTGGGCACCAGCTGCCCCGACCACTTCCTGCGCACCAAGGTGAAGCCGCTGGTGCTCGACCTGCCCGCCGACGCCTCCGTCGAGGACGCGAAGGCCCGGCTGCGCGAGCTGCACGCCGCCTACCGCGAGGACTACCAGGCCTACTACGACCGCCACGCCGACGCCGACAGCCCCGCCATCCGCGGCGCCGACCCGGCGATCGTGCTGGTCCCGGGCGTGGGCATGTTCTCCTTCGGCAAGGACAAGCAGACCGCCCGGGTCGCCGGGGAGTTCTACCTCAACGCCATCCACGTCATGCGCGGCGCCGAGGGGCTGTCGACCTACGCCCCGATCGACGAGTCGGAGAAGTTCCGCATCGAGTACTGGGCGCTGGAGGAGGCCAAGCTGCAGCGCATGCCCGAGCCCAAGCCGCTGGCCACGCGCATCGCGCTGGTCACCGGCGCGGCCTCGGGCATCGGCAAGGCCATCGCGCAGCGGCTGGCCGCCGAGGGCGCCGTCGTCGCCATCGCGGATCTGGACCTGGAGAAGGCCCGGGCCGCCGCCGCGGAGATCGGCGGGACCGACGTCGCCGTCGGCGTCGCCGTCGATGTCTCCGACGAGGACGCGGTCCAGCAGGCCGTGGACGAGACGCTGCTGGCCTTCGGCGGGCTGGACATCGTGGTGAACAACGCCGGGCTGAGCCTGTCGAAGTCGCTGCTGGAGACCACGGCGAAGGACTGGGACCTGCAGCACGACGTGATGGCCAAGGGCTCCTTCCTGGTCTCCAGGACGGCGGCCGGCGCGCTGATCGAGCAGGGCCTCGGCGGCGACGTCGTCTACATCTCCTCGAAGAACTCGGTCTTCGCCGGCCCGAACAACATCGCCTACTCGGCCACCAAGGCCGACCAGGCCCACCAGGTGCGGCTGCTGGCCGCCGAGCTGGGCGAGCACCAGGTCCGCGTCAACGGGGTGAACCCCGACGGCGTGGTCCAGGGCTCGGGCATCTTCGCCTCCGGCTGGGGCGCGAACCGGGCGAAGACCTACGGCATCGAGGAGAAGGACCTGGGCAAGTTCTACGCCCAGCGCACCATCCTCAAGCGCGAGGTGCTGCCCTCGACTGTGGCCAACGCGGTCTTCGCGCTCGTCGGCGGCGAGCTCACCCACACCACCGGCCTGCACGTCCCGGTCGACGCCGGCGTCGCCGCGGCCTTCCTGCGCTGACCGGAGGAGATGAGCATGGCGACGGCATCGATGACGGGCTCGACAGCGGGTTCGACGGCAGGACCGACGACGACGCATGCGGCCGTGGACCTCGGCGCCTCCAGCGGGCGCGTGGTCCTGGGCCGGATCGGCCCCGACACGCTGGAGCTGACCGAGGCCGCGCGCTTCTCCAACGGTCCGGTGCACCTGCCCGACGGGCTGCACTGGAACCTCGTCGGCCTCTATGAGCAGGCGCTGGCCGGACTCGGCGAGGCCGTGCGGGCCACGGCCGACGACGGCGGCATCGCCTCGGTCGGCATTGACTCCTGGGCGGTGGACTACGGGCTGCTGACCGGCGGGACCTCCGGCGCCGGAGGCCCCGCCGCGGCGGGCGCGCCGTCGCTGCTGGGCACGCCGTTCCACTACCGCGACGAGCGCACCGCCGCCGGCGTGGAGGCGGTGCACGCCCAGGTGCCCTTCGCCTCGCTGTATGCCCGCAACGGGCTGCAGTTCCTCCCGTTCAACACGCTCTACCAGCTGGCCGCCGAGCCGCTGCTGACCGGGCCCGCGGCCGCCGCCGTCGAGCAGCTGCTGCTGGTGCCGGATCTGCTCGGCCACTGGCTGTCCGGCCGCTCGGTGGCCGAGGCGACCAACGCCTCCACCACCGGGCTGGTCCACGTGGCCACCGGCGACTGGGACGACGAGCTCCTCGAGCAGCTCGGCCTGCCGCGGGCGATCTTCCCGGAGATCGCCGCCCCGGGGACGGCGCTGGGCGAGACCCGCGAGGAGCTCGCGCCCTTCCTGTCCGGGCAGCGGCTGCCGGTGACGCTGGTCGGCTCGCACGACACCGCCTCCGCCGTCGTCGGCACGCCGCTCTCGTCGGAGAAGGCGGCCTACATCTCCTGCGGCACCTGGGGGCTGGTCGGCCTGGAGCTCGACGAGGCGGTGGTCAGCGCCGAGAGCCGCGCGGCGAACTTCACCAACGAGGGCGGCGTCGACGGAACCTTCCGCTTCCTCACCAACGTCATGGGCACCTGGCTGCTCTCCGAGACGCTGCGCACCTGGGAGCGCGAGACGGCGGAAGCGCAGGACCTGCCGCAGCTGCTGGCCGCCGCGGCGGAGATCGACGCCGGCGAGGTGGTCGTCTTCGACGTCCAGGACGAGCGGTTCGTCGCCCCCGGGGACATGCCCGCGAGGATCGGTGCCTGGTGCACGGAGCACGACCGTCCGGTCCCGGCCTCGAAGCCGGCGCTGGTGCGCAGCATTGTCGAGTCGATCGCCGCGCGATTCGCCGCCGCGCTCGACGCCGCCGCCCGGCTGGCGGACCGCGAGGTCGAGGTGGTGCACATGGTCGGCGGCGGCTCGCTGAACGCGCTGCTCTGCCAGGCCACTGCCGATCGGAGCGGCCGCGACGTCGTCGCCGGCCCGGTGGAGGCCACCGCCATCGGCAACCTGCTCATCCAGGCGCGCACCGCCGGCACGCTGACCGGCTCGCTGGCCGAGCTGCGCGAGCTCGTCCGCCGGACCCATCAGCCCACGCGGTATCGTCCTCGCAGCTGAGTCGTCCGATGCGATCCCCCGCCGGCGCGCGCTCCCGCGCGTCGGCTCCCAGCCCTCGCCGACCGGAACGGCCCGGTCGGCGCCGTCGAAGGAGAACACCATGGTGGAACGTCGACTGCCGGATCCCCGCGAGCTCGCGGAGCTGATGCAGTTCAAGAAGCCGGACCTCAATGCGAAGCGGCGCCGGCTGAACTCCGCGCTGACCATCGAGGATCTGCGCACCATCGCCAAGCGCCGCACCCCGCGGGCGGCCTTCGACTACACCGACGGCGCCGCCGAGGGCGAGCTGTCCATCCACCGGGCGCGGCAGGGCTTCCAGGACGTGGAGTTCCACCCCGCGATCCTGCGCGACGTCTCCGAGGTCGACACTTCGGTGGAGATCTTCGGCGGGCCCTCCGCCCAGCCCTTCGGCATCGCGCCGACCGGCTTCACCCGGCTGATGCAGACCGAGGGCGAGACCGCCGGCGCCTCGGCGGCCGGAGCCGCGGGGATCCCCTTCGCGCTCTCCACGTTGGGCACCACCTCCATCGAGGACGTGCAGCAGGCCAACCCGCACGGGCGGAACTGGTTCCAGCTCTACGTGATGCGCCAGCGCGAGATCTCCTACCAGCTGGTGGAGCGGGCGGCGGCGGCCGGCTTCGACACGCTGTTCTTCACGGTGGACACCCCTGTGGCCGGCGCCCGGCTGCGCGACACGCGCAATGGTTTCTCCATCCCGCCGCAGCTGAGCCTGCGCACTGTGGTCGACGCGATCCCGCGGCCCTGGTGGTGGTTCGACTTCCTGACCACGCCGCCGCTGGAGTTCGCCTCGCTGACGTCGACCGGCGGCACCGTCGGCGAGCTGCTGAACTCGGCGATGGACCCCTCGATCTCCTTCGACGACCTGAAGATCATCCGCGAGCTGTTCCCCGGGACGATCGTGGTCAAGGGCGTGCAGACCGTGGAGGACGCGAAGACGCTGGCCGACCTCGGCGTCGACGGCGTGGTGCTCTCCAACCACGGCGGCCGCCAGCTGGACCGCGCGCCGGTGCCGTTCCACCTGCTGCCCGAGGTCGTCCGCGAAGTCGGCGACGACCTCGACGTCACTATGGACACCGGCATCATGCACGGCGCCGACGTCGTCGCCGCGCTGGCGATGGGCGCGAAGTTCACTTTCATCGGCCGGGCCTACCTCTACGGGCTGATGGCCGGCGGCCGGGCCGGCGTCGACCGCACCATCGAGATCCTCTCCACCCAGGTGGAGCGGACGATGAAGCTGCTCGAGGTGACGTCCGTCGACGAGCTCGGCCCGGAGCATGTCACCCAGCTGCAGCGCACCGCTCCGCGCGAGCTGCGCGGCGCGGCGTCGCTCGACCCGCGCTGAGCGGGCGGGCTGAGCGACCCGCGCTGAGCGGGGCGGACGCAGACGATCCCCGAGTTCCCGCAGAATCACCGTGCTGCAGCACGATGAATCTGCGGGAACTCGGGGATCGTCTGCGTGGAGGGGGGCGTGATGCCGATCGCCGCACGGAGCGGGTCCCGGCACGACGCGGCGGTCAGTCCGGTCTGCGGGGAGGCGTCGGGCCGGACGATCCGGACGAGCCGGAGGCGTCCGGCGCCTGTGCAGCATCGGCGGCCTCCGGGGAGCCGGCCGGCGATCCTGCCGGCTCCTGCCGGTCTGCGGCGGAGTCGTCGGCACCGTCCTGGTCCGCCGGGGCCTCGCCGGCGGCAGCCTCGGCCTCGTCGGCCTTCTTCTTCCGCCGATTGCTGAGGATCCCGAAGATCACCGACCCGATGATCAGCGCCCAGATGACCCAGTCGATCGGGCTCCGGGTGAAGAAGATCAGCAGGTCCCCGTCATGGGCCTGCATGCTGTCCAGGAAGTTCGACTCCAGCGAGCCGCCCAGGATGAACCCGATGAGGAAGGTGGTGATCTGGATGCCGATCTTCATGAAGACGAAGCCGAGCACGCCGAAGATGACCGCCGTCCAGACGTCGAACATCACGCCGTTGTTGATGGCGTAGGAGCCGAGCACGCACATCACCAGGATGATCGGGTACAGCACGTACTTCGGGATCTCGATGATCCGGGCGAAGTAGCGGATCGAAGTGAACATCAGCACGAGCATCACGAGGTTGGCGAAGATCAGCGCGTAGATGATCGACGACCACATGTCGGGGTTGTCCGTGATGAACAGCGGGCCGACGTGGATGCCCTGCAGGACGAAGGCTCCGAGGAGCACCGCCGTGGTGCTGTCACCGGGGATGCCCAGCGACAGCAGCGGCACCAGCGCGCCGCCGGTGAGGCCGTTGTTGGAGGCTTCGCTGGCGACGACGCCCTCCGGCGACCCCTTGCCGAGCTTGCCGGGCTTCTTGGAGAAGTTCTTCGCCTGCGTGTAGGACATCAGCGAGGCGGCGCTGCCGCCCACGCCGGGCAGCACGCCCAGGAACGTGCCGATGGCCCCGGAGCGGACGACGTTGGTCGTCTGCCCCTTGAACACGCTGAGCGTGAACTTCGCCTCCTCGCTCTCTTTGGCCTTCTTCAGCTTGAGCTTCTTGTCGGCCGCGTCCCGGAGGCCCAGCTCGGAGTTCCGCAGGATCTCGGCGATGCCGAAGAGTCCGATGAGCACCGGCAGCAGCGAGAAGCCGTTGTAGAGCTGGTCCTCCAGGAAGCTCGGCGTCATCCGCAGCTCGTTGTTCGTGGGGAACACCCCCACCAGGCTGAAGAAGACGCCGAGCAGGGCGCTGAAGAGCCCCACGACGATGCTCTTCTCGGAGATGGAGGCGATGATCGTCAGGGCGAAGACGATGATCAGGAACTTCTCCACCGAGGAGAACTCGATCGCCACCGAACTCAGCGCCGGGGCGAAGAAGTACAGCACGATCAAGCTGATGATCCCGCCGGCGAAGGAGGCGACGATGCCGATCTTCAGCGCCTTCTCCGCGAAGCCCTTCTGCGCCATCGGGTAGGCGTCGAAGGTCGTGGCGACCGACGACGGCGTGCCCGGAAGCTTCAGCAGCGCCGCAGGGATCATGCCGCCGCTGATTCCGCCCACGTAGAGGCCGAGCAGCAGGGCCACGCCCTCCGCCAGGTCCATGGAGAACGTCAGCGGCAGGAACACCGCCACCGCCATGGTGGCGGTCAGCCCGGGGATCGAGCCGAAGACGATGCCGATCAGGACGCCCAGCGCGACGAGCGCGAACGCCATGGGCGTGAGGACCTCGAAGATGTCCATGACTGATCCCCCTTACGGAAGAGTGATGTCGAACAGCTGGCCGAACACGAGCCAGATGGCCAGGGGCGTGCAGATGGCGCTGGCTCCGATGCCGATCAGTCCGCGCACGCTCGTCGTGGGGCGGAGCACCGCCGAGACGGCGATGACGAACAGGATGCTCGACAGCAGGAAGCCCAGCGGGTTCAGCAGTGCGACGTAGGCGATGATGCAGACGATCGCCCCGAAGAGCTTCTTCCAGTCGAAGCCTCGCTGGAAGAAGCGGAAGCGCTGTTCCGCCGACACCGGGCCGTAGCGTACGCGGCGCACCGCCCAGCGCAGGCCGATGATCAGCAGCAGCACCGCGAGCAGGACGCCGATCGCCACCGGGAACACCAGGTGATAGTCGCTGAAGTCGACGTTCAGCCTCAGGAGATCAGTCATGGGGGTACCTTTTCAGCCCTTCCTCGCGTGCTGGGTGAGGGCGGATCAGTTGGCCAGGTCGGAGAACTCGGGTGCCTGGTCGATGATCGACTCGAGACGCTGGCGCTTCTCGTCGATGTACTCCCGGCTCTCGTCGGCGGGCACGTAGTCGGCGAGGAACTGGTTGGTGTTCAGGTCCTCGACGTAGGCGTCGGACTCGATCGCGGTCGCCGTCGCCTCGTCCAGCGCGGTGCGGAAGCCCTCGTCGATGTCCTCCGGCATCAGGAGGAAGAACTCCTTGTCGAAGGTGAAGGGCTCGCCGTCGACCTCGATGCCCTGTTCCGCGAAGGTCGGGATGTCGTAGCCTTCGATCGGCTCGCTGGCGGTGATGCCGAGGAACTTCTCGCGGACGTCGGCCTCGACGTCGTCGCCGGTGTACTGCTCGTTGCCGGCGACGGAGCCGTAGATGATGTCGACGTTGCCCGACCAGAGCGCCTGGTTCTTCTCCTCGTCCGAGCCGGTGGGCAGGACATCGATCCGGTCGGCGACGTCCTGGCCGTAGGCCTCCTGGACCCAGATGTAGAAGGCGTCGAGCGACAGCTCCGAGGTGCCGCCGGCCTCCACGGCGAAGGTCAGGGTCTCGTCGCCGTTCTGCTCGAGCCAGTCGGCGGCCTCGACCATGGTGCTGTACGGCGCGTCGTGGGCGGCGAGGAACGCCGCGCCCGGGTTCGCCGAGACGACGGGACCGATCTGCCAGTTCTCGGGGGCGAACTTCTCGGGCATCGCGCCGTACTTCACGGAGAGGTAGGCCATGTCGTGGAAGAACATGATCGTGCTGCCGTCGTCCTTGGCCGAGTCCAGAGCCTGGAAGGCGTTGTTGGCGCCGACGGCGTCGGCCTTCATGTTCACGCCCAGCTCCTCGCCCACGTGTGTGGTGAAGGCATGCGAGTTCTGGTAGGTGTCGGCGGTCGTCGAGCTCGAGCCGAGGACGACGCGGACGCGGTCGACGTCGACGCCGCCGTCGCCGCCCGAGTCGCCGTCGTCGCTCGAGCATCCGACGACTCCGAGGGCCAGAAGCGGTGCGGTGATCGCTGCTGCCGTCTTCTTCATGGTGCTACCTCACGTTCATCGAGGGGCGTGTCTGCCCGGTGGTGCTTCGGACTGTGGGGAGGGGCGGCGACCCGGTGCGAGTCGCCGGAGGCCCGGCAGGATCAGGCCGATGTGCTCATCGTCGAGCAGCACCGGGCGATGATCAGCTCGGTGTAGCCGTGATCACATGTCCGACCGGTCATGAGGACGCTATGGGGTGATAGTCGATCCTGTCCAGGACTCAAAACACATCTATTGATGCACTGAATGCATATAGAGAGTATCGCTCCTCGCGTTGTGATGCCCTGGCGGTCTCGCGGGCCATCGATTCCGGTGTCGGCTGGACGTCATCGGCTGCTCGGACGGCTCACTCATGCGCGGCGTGCATCAATAGATGTGCTGTGAGCTTTGGACAGGTATCGCGAGGGCCGATTAGCGTGAACCCACTCACAGATTCCTCAGGAAGGGTCTCCATGACTGATCTCGCGCCCAGGGAGCTCGCCGGACGGCTGGCCGGCGGCCTCCTCTCCTTTCCCGTCACCCCGTTCACCGAGGACGGCGCCGTCGACCATCGGCGTCTGGTGGACCACCTCGAGTGGCAGTCCGGACATGACATCGCCGGGCTCTTCGTCGCCGGCGGCACCGGCGAGGGATTCTCCCTGTCCCCCGAGGAGCATCGCGAGGTCACGCGGACGGCCGTCGGCGCCGTGCGTCGCGGGGTCCCGGTGCTGAGCTCTGCGAGCGGCAGCACCGCCCAGGCTGTGGAGATGGCGCGGGCGGCCGAGGCCTCCGGCGCCGCCGGGCTGCTGCTCATGCCGCCCTATCTCACCGAAGCGGCGCAGGACGGTCTCGCGGCCCATGCGGCGGCAGTGCTGGAGAGCACGAGTCTCGGGGTCATCCTCTACAACCGGGCCAATGCGCAGTACTCGGGGAGGACGGTCGCGCGGCTGGCGGACGAGCACCCGAACCTCATCGGGTTCAAGGACGGCGTGGGCGACATCGAGCATCTCGCTCGGGTGCGGTCGGCCGCCGGCGACCGGCTGTTCTACCTGGGAGGGCTGCCGACTGCCGAGACCTTCGCGCTGCCTCTGCTCCAGATGGGGATGACGACGTACTCCTCGGCGATGTTCAACTTCGTCCCGGAATTCGCCCTGGCCTTCCACCGTGATGTGCTGGTCCAGGACACGCGGGCGGTGCAGGAGAAGCTGGACCGATTCGTGCTGCCGTACCTGGACATCCGCGACCGGGAGAAGGGTTTCGGCGTCTCGATCGTCAAGGCCGGCCTCCGGTCGGTGGGGCGGGACTGCGGTCCGGTCCGTCCGCCGCTGCGCGACCTGGACGCGACCGAGCAGACCCAGCTCGATGCCCTCGTCGCGTCCCTGCCCGCCGACGTCCGTTCGACCGGATCCGCACGAGAGGAGCTCTCCGCATGACCATCGCCGCCTCCGGCAGCACGCCGCGCGTCTCCAACGTCGAGATCGTCCCCGTCGCCGGGCACGACTCGATGCTGATGAATCTCTCCGGCGCCCACGGCCCGTTCTTCACCCGCAACGTCGTCATCCTCACCGACGAGGACGGGCGCACCGGCCTCGGCGAGGTGCCCGGCGGGGAGAAGATCGCCGCGACGCTGCGCGAGGGGGGCGAGCGACTCACGGGGCGTCCTGTCGGGGAGTTCCGCTCGGCGCTGCGCGAGCTCACCGAGTCGTTCGCCGGTCTCGACGCGGGCGGCCGAGGGGAGCAGACCTTCGACCTGCGGACTGCCGTCCACGCCGTCACCGGTCTGGAGTCGGCGCTGTTGGACCTGCACGGCCAGCATCTCGGCGTGCCGGTGGCGGAGCTCCTCGGCGACGGCCGGCAGCGCGACAGCGTGCCGATGCTCGGTTATCTCTTCTTCGTCGGAGATCCCGACGTCACCGGCATGCCGTACCTGCGCGACGACGACGCCTCGGACGCCTGGGGGCGCCGGCGGCGCGAGGAGGCCATGGACGCCGCCGGCGTCGTGGACCTCGCCCGCGCCGCCCAGGAGCGCTACGGGTTCCGGGACTTCAAGCTCAAGGGCGGGGTCCTCGCCGGCGACGACGAGGTCGACGTCGTGGCCGCGCTGCATGAAGAATTCCCCGAATCGCGGATCACGCTGGACCCGAACGGCGGCTGGCTGCTGGACGAGGCGGTGCGCCTGGGACGTCGCATGCAGGGGAAGGTCGCCTACGCGGAGGACCCCTGCGGGGCCGAGGGGCGCTTCTCCGCCCGCGAGATCATGGCAGAGTTCAAGCGCGCCACCGGCCTGCCGACGGCGACGAACATGTGCGCCACCGACTGGCGTGAGATGGCCGCGGCGATCCGGGCCGGAGCCGTGGACATCCCGCTGGCGGATCCGCACTTCTGGACGATGGCCGGATCCGTGCGAGTGGCCCAGCTCTGCCACGACCTGGGGCTGACCTGGGGGTCGCATTCGAACAACCACTTCGACATCTCGCTGGCGATGTTCACCCACACCGGCGCCGCCGCTCCGGGAGAGATCACCGCGTTGGATACGCACTGGATCTGGCAGGACGGACAGGGCCTCACCGAGCAGCCGCCGCAGATCCGCGACGGGGCCGTCGCGGTCCCCGACGCTCCCGGGCTCGGCGTCCGGCTGGACCGTGAGCGGCTGGACGCGGCCCACCAGCTGTACCGAGAGCATGGGCTGGGGTCCCGGGACGATGCCGCGGCCATGCAGCACCTGATCCCGGGATGGGAGTTCGACCCGAAGCGCCCGGCGATGGTGCGGTGATCCGCTCGGCGCCGCAGCGCGGCGGCTGACTCCGCCGCCGGCGGCCGGCACGACGATTCAGGCAGGTGGCATGGACGGGATCCTCCTCGGATTCAGCGTGGTGGGCGTGCTGGTGCTGACCGGCACGGGAATCGCCGGGATCGCGCCGGGAACCGCCGGAACCATCCAGCGCGGCGTCACGCCGCTGGTCTACTGGGTCACCACTCCCTGCCTGATGGTCGTGCTGGTCTCTCGGGCCGACGTCCGGGAGATCGTGGGGCTCTACACCCCCGCGGCACTCGTGATCGCGCTGCTGACGGGCGGCGTCTTCGCCGGTCTGGGCCTGCTCCTCGGCCGACGTCCTCGCGACGTCGTCGCCGGAGCGATGGCCTCCAGCTACGTCAACGCCGGCAACATCGGAGTGCCGATCGCGGTGTACATGGTGGGCAGCACCGCTCCTGTGGTCTCGGTCCTGCTGGCGCAGCTGCTCGTGCTGGCGCCGCTCTACCTGACGTTGTTCGGACTGCTCTCCGCCGGGGAGGCGCCCGGCGAGCCGACGAGCGGGCGGCGCGTCCGCCGTCGGCGTGCTCGGATGCGCACTGTGGCCGGATCTCTCCTGAACCCGGTCACGGTCGGGGTGCTGATCGGCGGGACCATCTCGCTGACCGGTGCGCGGCCGCCGGCGCCGATCTGGGAGCCGCTGCGCATGCTCGGCGAAGCCTCGATCCCGCTGATGCTGCTGATCTTCGGCATGGCGCTGCGCCAGGAGCGTCCGTTCGCCGTGCGGGAGCATGTGCTCGGCGGGATCCTCGGCACCGCGTGCAAGGTCGTACTGATGCCGGCGCTGGCGTGGGTGATCGGCGGTCCGCTGCTGGGGCTGGAGGGGCAGGAGCTGCTGGGAGTGGTGATCATGGCCGCGCTTCCGACGGCCCAGAACGTCCACGTGTTCAGCGGCCAGCACGGCATGGAGACCACCGTGGTCAAGGACGTGATCGTCTCCAGCTCCGTGCTGGCGCTGCCGACTGTGCTGCTCCTCGCCTGGCTCCTCGGGGCCTGACCCCCCCCGCTCCGAACCCAGCACCGACGAGAGGGAAGAGACTCGATGGACGTCGACGACAGCAACATCAGGAGCATGAGCCCGTCGTCCTCGACGCCGACGGAGCAGTTCGACGTCATCCTCGTCGGGGCGGGCATCATGTCCATGACACTGGGTGCGGTGCTCTCCGAGCTGGAACCGCACTGGTCGATCGGAGTGTTCGAGAGCCTGGACCGGGCCGGGCGGGAGTCCTCGGACGCCTGGAACAATGCCGGCACCGGTCATGCGGCCCTGTGTGAGCTCAACTACACGCCCCAGGACGCCTCTGGGAGGATCTCGCCGGCCAAGGCGATCGGGATCAACGAGCAGTTCCAGGTCTCGCGCCAACTCTGGTCCCACTGGGTCGAGGAGGGCGTCCTCGGCGCGCCGCGGACCTTCATCACCGGACTGCCGCACATGAGCTTCGTCCGCGGCGACGCGCACGTCGACTACCTCCGACGGCGGTACGAGAACCTGGCCCGTCAGCCGGTCTTCTCCGCGATGCGGCACACCGAGGACCCGTGCACCATCGACCGGTGGGCGCCGCTGCTGATGCGCGGCCGGGCATCGGACGAGACGGTCGCCGCCACCCGGGTCGAGGACGGCACGGACGTCGACTTCGGCGCGATGACCCGACAGCTGGCCGCCCACCTCGACGGGGCGCGTGCGTCATTCCGACATCGCCGTCGCGTGACGGCGATGGAGCAGGACAGCAGCGGGTGCTGGTCGCTGCGGGCGGTGAACACCGCCACCGGCGAGCAGACGCCCATGAGCGCGAAGTACGTCTTCGTCGGAGCCGGAGGGGGCACGTTGAAGCTCCTGCAGTCGGCCGGTCTGCCCCAGGTGCGCGGGTACGCCGGGTTTCCGGTGGGCGGCCAGTTCCTGCGCACCACAGATCCGGAGACGGTGCAGGAGCACCACGCCAAGGTCTACGGGCTGCCGCGTCCGGGAGCCCCGCCGATGTCGGTTCCGCATCTGGACACGCGCGTCGTGGACGGGGAGCGGGCCGTGCTGTTCGGGCCCTATGCGAGCTTCTCGCCGCGATTCCTCGCCCAGGGCCGGCGGACGGACCTCATCGCGTCCCTGCGGAGGGACAACATCCTGCCGCTGCTCCATGTGGCGCAGGACCGACGTGATCTCGTCAGGTTCCTGGTCAAGGAGGTCGCCGCCTCGCGCCGGAGCAGGGCGGACCAGCTGTTCGACTACGTCCCCGCGGCCGACCCTGAGCGCTGGGAGCTGCTCACCGCCGGGCAGCGCGTGCAGGTCATCAAGCCCGGCCCCGCCGTCGACGGGAAGCCGGGGCGCGGGCAGGTCAAGCTCTTCGGCACCGAGCTCGTCGTCTCCCGGGACCGCACCGTCGCCGGTCTGCTGGGCGCCTCGCCCGGGGCGTCGACCGCGCCGGAGATCGTGCTCCGCACCCTGTCGGAGGTCTTCCCCGAGAAGAGGGCGGCGTGGGAGCCCCGGCTCGTCGAGATGATCCCCTCCTACGGACGGGCGCTCAACGAGGACCCCCGGCTGCTGGAGGAGCTTGCCGAGGCCACCTCTCGCCGGCTGGACCTGGGCTGAGCCGCGGATGCCGCAGGCGGCGGGCGCAGGGATCCGAAGATCCCCGAGTTCTCGCAGATTCATCGTGCTGCAGCGCGGTGATCCTGCGAGAACTCGGGGATCTCGGCGGGGGCAGGGGCTGAGAGCGCCGGAGGTCAGCTGCGCCGCTTGCGCAGCTCCTCGACCATCTGCGGCACGACCTCGAAGAGATCCCCGACGACGCCGAAGTCCGCGATCTCGAAGACCGGGGCGTCCTCGTCCTTGTTGATCGCCACGATGGTCTGCGCGGTCTGCATGCCGGCGCGCTGCTGGATCGCCCCGGAGATGCCGGCGGAGAGGTAGAGCTGCGGGGAGACGGTCACACCGGTCTGGCCGATCTGCGCGGCGTGGTCGATCCAGCCGGCGTCGGTGGCCGCGCGGGAGGCGCCGAGCGCCGCGCCGAGCTCGTCGGCGAGCTCCTCCAGCGGGCCGAAGTCGCCGTCGAGGCCGCGGCCGCCGGCGACCACGCACCGCGCCTCGGTGAGCGAGGGACGGTCGGAGGCCTCCAGCGGAGTGCGCTCCAGGACCCGCAGGTCCTCGGCCGCGGCCGGAGTGACCGGCAGCGTGACGATCTCCGGCGCCCCGCCGGGAACGAGGTGGGGCTCCGTCGAGTTCGGCTTCAGCGTCGCGATCAGCGGCCGGCCCTCGGCCACGCGGGCGGTTGTCGTGTAGGAGCCGGCCAGCACGGACTTGGTGATGCGCAGGTCGTGGGAGAGGCCGACGCCGTCGGTGATCAGCCCGGTGTCCAGCCGCACCGCCAGTCGCGCCAGCGCGTCCGTGGTGTCGGCGGTGTTCCGCGCCAGCACCGCGTGGGCGCGGGTCTCCTGCACGGCGGTCTCCAGCAGGTCGATCACCGCCGGATCCGGGGCGTGGATCTCGCCCTCGCCGGTGTAGAGGGTGTGCACGCCCTCCAGCGCCAGCGCATGCACCGCGTCGGAGGTGGTGGAGCCGGTGACGACCTGCACCTCGCCGACGGCGTCGGCCAGAGTGATCAGCTCCCGCTGGGCGGTGGTCAGCTCGGCGCCGACCGATTCGAAGTAGACCAGGACAGCACTCACAGCACACGCTCCTTCTGCAGGAAGTCGACGATCTGCACGCCGGCGTCGCCCTCATCGGTGATCACCGTGCCGCCGTGCCGCGGCGGGCGCGGATCGGCGGTGAGCACCTGGGCGCGCGGCTTCACCGACGTCGGGCCGATGCCGACGCTCGTCAGGCTCAGCTCCGTCAGCGGCTTCTTCTTCGCGGCCATGATCGCCTTGAAGTTGGGGTAGCGGGGGTCGTTGGCCTGGTCGGTCACCGAGACCACCGCCGGCAGCGCCGCGGAGACCGTCTGCTGCTCGACGGTGGCGGTGCGGGTGACGACCAGCCGGCCCTCGGCGAGCTCCACCGAGGTCGCCTGGGAGAGCAGGTGCACGCCCAGACGCTCGGCCAGCTGGGCCGGCACCGCCCCGGACTCGCCGTCCTCGGAAGCCATGCCGGTGACCACCAGCAGCTCGCCGTCGAGCTCGGAGACCTCCTGGACGCGCTCGATCGCGGCGCGCAGCGCGGTCGAGGTCGCGGAGATGTCGGCGCCGGCCAGCGCGTCGTCGGTCAGCACGAAGGCGTCGTCGGCGCCGATCTGCAGCGCCTTCTTCGCCGCGGCGGCGGCACCGGAGGGGCCCATGGTCAGGGCGGTCACCCGGACCTCACGGTCCTCGGCGGCCTCCTTGATCCGCAGCGCCGCCTCCAGCGGATGCTCGTCCAGTTCTCCGAGGACCCCCTCGGAGCGGTCGATATGCCGCTCCTCGGTGAACCGGCGCTCGAGCTGAGCATCCGGCACCCACTTCACCAGGGTGATGATGTGCAGGGGGGTTCCAGCTGCCGCGTCTGGCATGGGGCTGACCTCGCCTCGCTCTCGACTGTCCACGGGTCTTCGTCGCCGCGGTGCGGAACCGACGGCGGTCATCCCCGCCATCCTGCCACGGATTCGTGGCCGGAGTCACCGCAGGTGTCGTTCTTGACGCGCGGCACGACGGGGAAGCGGCGGGAAGCGGGATGCGAGCGGGGCGTCCGGTGCCGGCGCGCCCGCGGCGGCTCAGTCCGCCGGGGCCTGCGCCGGCAGGCGCGGCGAACGGGTCGCCCACCAGGTGCCGGTCAGCGCGGTGATCGTCAGCCGCGCCGCCCCGGCGCTCCTCGACGGAGGACGGCGGCGTCCCGGCGTAGCCTGGGGCCATGCACCTCGGCCCGGACCGTCTCCCGGGCTCCGTCCGACCGGAGGGAAACTGATGTCGATCCCGTCCGCCGCACCCGGCGCCTTCACGCTCGGCCCGTCGCTGCTGTTCTGCCCGGGGTCGATGCCGGCGCGCTTCGACAAGGCCGCCGCCCGGGCCGATGCGGTGATCATCGACCTCGAGGATGCCGTGGCCGCCGTCGACAAGCCGGCCGCGCGGATCGACGTCGCCCGGGCGCTCGACGTCGGCGCCGCGGCCGGGGCGGAGGAGGACCATTCCGAACCGTCGCTGGATCCGGCGACGACGCTGGTGCGGCTCAACGCCGGCGACCCCGAGGAGCTCGAGGCGGATCTGCAGGCCCTCGACGACGCCGGGGTGCGTCACGTCGTCGTCCCCAAGGCCGCCGACGTCGCCGTCCTCGACCGGCTGCATGCGGCGATGCCGCACGCCGGGCTGATCCCGCAGATCGAACGGCCCGACGGCGTGCTGGCCGCCTCCGCGCTGGCCGCCCATCCCGCCGTCGAGGCGCTCTTCTGGGGCACGGAGGACATGACGGCGGCCTTGGGCGGGACGACCTCGCGGACCCCCGACGGCGCGCTGCGCGGGGCGCTGCAGCATATCCGCCACATCGTGCTGATCACGGCGGCGGCGCACGGCGTCGCCGCCGTCGACGCGACCTCCACCGAGCTCCGCTCGCGGCCGCGGCTGACCGCCGACGCCGAGGAGGCCTGGGCCAGCGGGTTCGCCGCGAAAGCCTGCATCCACCCCGACCAGGTCGAGCCGATCCGGCGGGAGTACATGCCCGCGCCGGCCGACGTCGAACGGGCCAAGGCGCTGCTCGCCGCCGCGCCGTCCTCGCCGGCGGCGTTCCGCTTCCGCGGCGAGATGGTCGACGCCCCGGTGGTCGCCCAGGCGCGGCGCGTGCTGGCCCGCTACGACGCCGGCCGGGAGCACCACGAGGACCGCGGGCGCCGCCGGCGCGACGCCGACGAGGCGGAGTGAGAGAATCGACGACGGCGTCGCCGCGCCGTCGTCGCCCGCCCCGGCGGTGAGCGAGGGCGGCGGATCGACGCCGTGCCAGCCCGGTCGACCGGGTGCATGCCCAGATCCGCCTGAGCCCGACGTCTGCGAAAGGACCTGAGATGTTCCCCGGCTTCTACGAGGAGATCCACGAGGAGTTCCGCGAGGTGGTGCGCGAGTTCGTCGCCCGCGAGGTGACCCCGCACTACAAGCAGTGGGACGCCGCCCACCTGATGGACCGCGCGGTCTGGGAGGCCGCCGCGGAGAACGGCCTGCTGGGGCTGGCCGTCGACGAGGACCACGGCGGCATGGGGCTGACCGACTACCGGTTCCGGATGATCCTCGACGAGGAGCTCGCCCGCGCCGACGCGCTGGGACTGGCCCTCGCCCTGCATCTGCACGACGACTGGGTGCTGCCGGCGCTGCGACGCTTCGGCACCGCTGAGCAGCAGCAGACCTGGCTGCCGCGGTTCCTGGACTCGAGCTTCATCGCCTCGGTGGCCTTCACCGAGCCCGGGGCCGGCTCCGACCTGCGCGGTGTCCGCACCAAGGCGGTCCGCCAGGACGACGGCTCCTGGCTGCTGACCGGGCAGAAGACGTTCATCGGCAACGCCGTC
This sequence comes from Nesterenkonia halobia, assembly GCF_039536005.1. NCBI lineage: Bacteria > Bacillati > Actinomycetota > Actinomycetes > Micrococcales > Micrococcaceae > Nesterenkonia > Nesterenkonia halobia. Next base: position 508,910 of record NZ_BAAAYG010000003.1, read on the forward strand.
TCCGGCGACGGCGCGCTGGTGCTGGCCCGCACCGACGGCTCCGACGTGAAGCGGCGCGGGGGCGCCGAGTCCTTCAGCCTCTTCCTGGTGGAGAAGGAGGACAACCCCGGGTACCAGGTCGGCTCGCAGCTGGAGAAGATGGGGCTGAAGGCCTCCGACACCGCCGAGCTGTTCTTCTCCGAGGCCCGGGTGCCGGCCGAGAACCTCATCGGCGGCGAGGGCCGCGGGCTGGAGATCGCCAAGGAGATCCTGCCGCAGGGTCGGCTGGCCGTGGCCGCCGGGGCCGCCGCCGTCGCCGAGGCCGCACTGGGGCAGACCGTGGACTACGTGCGTCAGCGCACCGCCTTCGACCAGCCGGTCGCCGAGTTCCAGAACACCCGCTTCCAGCTGGCCGAGCTGCAGATCGAGCTCGAGGCCGTCCAGCGGTATCTGGCCGCGACGGTGGAGGCCTTCGACGCCGGGCAGCTGGACGTCGTCGGCGCCTCGAAGGCGAAGCTGTTCATCGGCGAGCGGGCGAAGTCGATGCTCGACACCTGCCTGCAGCTGCACGGCGGCTACGGCTACATCCTGGAGTACCCGGTCGCCCAGGCCTACCTGGCGGTGCGGCTGATGACGATCTTCGGCGGCACCAGCGAGATCCTGCGCGAGACGATCGGCACGGACCTGCTGCGCGACTGAGCGGGCCCTGACCCGGTCACCCGGGCAGGGCGGCTCGCCCCGTCATCGAGCGGCGGCTCCGCGCGGCACCTGCTCGCCGACACGCCGTGTCGCGGGGCGAGATGCTGCGCGGAGCCGCCGCTCGACGCCCGGGGAAGTGCTCAGGCGCTGGCGACCTCGTCCGGGGCCTCGAAGCGCAGGATCGCGGCGATGCCGCCGGGCAGCTCCTTCTCGGCGACGGCGGCGTCGGCGTCGATCCGGGCGCAGGCGGCGAGCACCGCGCCCTCGCCGTCGACCACGCCGTCGCGGGTCAGCAGCAGCGTGTCCACCGCGCCCATCTCCGCGGCCAGGCGCACGGCGTCCACGCCCTCGGCGACGTGGTTGCGGGCCTTCGCCTCCTCGAACTTCCCGGTCCAGTCCTGGGCGTCCTCGGCGCTGATCCCCGCGACGATCTCGCGGAGGTCCTGCTCCAGGGCCTCCTCGGCGCCGGCGTCGTCGGTGCCGCCGTGCTCGGCGATGTGGGTGATCTCCGTCAGCGCGGTCGGCAGCTCGTCGCTCAGCGCCGTGCGTCCCTGGATTCCGCCGGCCAGCACCACGGCGTCGGGCTTCCACCGGCGTGCCAGGCGGTCCACCCGCTCGGCGATGCCGCGGGCGTTCTGCTTGACCACCTCGTCGGCCCGGCGCTGGATCTCCAGGTGGGAGTAGGCGCCTTCGCGCGGCTTGTGCACCGAGCCGCGGCCCGGGCCCTCGACGTCCACCTCGGCCTCGGCGTCGGCGTGGAGGCCCTCGGAGACCAGGGTGCGGCGCACAGTGGCCTGCTCCTGGTCCACGACGACGACCAGCAGCCGTGCCGAGGTGGCGCGCTCGCGGACATAGGCCCCGAGCTCGGGGACGGGGGAGACGTGGGCGGCGTCGCCGGCGCCCAGCGCGGCGTCCCAGGCCTCGTCGAGGAGCACCGTCTCGGCGTCGGCGACCAGCACGCGGCCGTCGGTCTGGACCTCGGTGAGGTCCTCGCCGTCGCCCAGCAGGGCCTGCTGCATGGCTTCCAGGGCGGCCTCGGGGGCGCCCTGGTCCGCCAGCCGGCGGCGCAGGTCGTCCCAGCGGAGCCGGACCTGGTGGTCGGCGTCCTCGGCCGGCGAGCGGGCCTCGAGATAGATCGTGGAGTACGGTGCGGTCTTCTCGGACAGCGACTTCAGCGGAGCCAGATGCATCGACGGAACCTCCTCGGTTCGATGATCGTCATGACGGTCCCGACGGGCCCTCGGGCGGGCCCGCCCCGTCGTGGTCCGAGACAATCACGGGTGCCAGCACGGCGTCCAGCAGTCGGGCTCGGGACGTCGGGCGCCCTCAGAACTCCTCGTAGACCGCCGGGTCCTGGTCGTTCGTCCGCCCGTCGGGGCGGGCCAGCCCGCTGATCTCGGCGATCTCCGCCTCGCTCAGCGCCACCTGCGGCGCCTCGAGGTTCTTCCGCCGCCGCTCGGCCGAGGAGGCCTTCGGCAGCGGCAGCGCGCCCAGTGCGACGTGCCAGGAGAGGATGACCTCGCCGACGCCGACGTCGTGGGCCTCGGCGATGCGCACCAGCACCGGGTCGGTGAGCATCTCGTTGGCCCGGCCCAGCGGGCTCCAGGCCTCGGTGATGATGCCGTGCTCGGCGTCGTAGGCGCGCTGCGCGGCCTGCGGGAAGTAGGGGTGCATCTCGATCTGGTTCACCGCCGGGGTCACGCCCGTCTCGGCGATGAGCCGGTCGATGTGCTCGGGCAGGAAGTTGGAGACGCCGATGTGCCGGACCAGTCCGCGCTCCCGGGCCTCGACGAGCGCCTGCCAGGCCTCGACGTAGAGGTCCTGGGAGGGGTTCGGCCAGTGGATGAGGATCAGGTCCAGGTGGTCCAGCCCGGTGCGCAGCACCGACTCCTCGATCGCCGGCACCGCCTTGGCGTGCGCGTGGTGGCGGCCGGGCAGCTTGGAGGTCACGGTGACCTCCTCGCGGGCGACGCTCGAGCGCCGCACGGCCTCGCCGACGGCGCCCTCGTTCTCGTAGTTGAACGCCGAGTCCAACAGGCGGTACCCGCTGTCGAGCGCCTCGGCCATGGTCTGCGCGCCGGCGAGACCGTTGAGCTTATAGGTGCCGAAGCCGACGTCGGGCAGGGTGAGGCCGTCGTGCGAGGTGAAGCTCATCTCTCCTCCTGGAGTCTGGAGTCTGGAATCTGGGATCTCGGGGGAACCGTGGGGCGGGGTCGACGCGCGGGGTCGACGCGGGGACCGGCCGGGGCCGGGTCAGCTCAGTCGCAGGCCGCGGTGCCGGTTCAGCGCCGCGTGGATCTCCTGGCGCCGCGGCCGCGCCATCGCGCCGGGATGCCCGCGGTGCGGAGACAGCGCGTCCAGCCCTTCGGCATCGATCCGCGCGCACAGCGTCTCGATCAGCTCGACGACGTCGCGGCGGCCGTCGGCCATCTCGTCCAGCCGGTCCAGCGCATGGGCCAGTGCGGCGGTCTGTGCCGGGTCCACCAGCTGCGAGACCGCGGCGAGGTCGATCGTCGTGCGGTCCTGCTGGATCGCCGTGCGCCCGCGGGCCTTGGCCGGTTTGCCGCGGCCCGAGCGCAGCGAGGACGGCTGCGGCACGCGGCGACGCTCGCCGGCGAACACCGGGCCGGCCGTCGTCGGGCCCTCGGGGTGCTCGGCCAGCGCGCGGGCCTCGGCGGTCGCGTCCCGGGCGAGGTAGGAGTCCAGGGCGATGACCTGGTCGGCGACGTCGAAGAAGGCGCCGGAGCCGCCGGCGACCAGCACAGTGGAGACGCCTCGCTCGGCGTGCAGCGGGCGGATGCGGTCCACGAACGGGGTGATCGGCTCGCGGTCGGCGGGGATCAGCGCGCGCATGCGCTCGTCGCGGATCATGAAGTTCGTCGCCGAGGTGTCCTCGTCGATGAGCAGCGTCTTCGCGCCGGCCTCCACCGCCTCGGCCAGCCCGGCAGCCTGCGAGGTCGAGCCGCTGGCGTTGGTCGTGGAGAAGTCGCGGGTGTCGCTGCCCGAGGGCAGATCGCCGATGAACGGCGAGATGTCCACTCCGGTCGCCGCACGGCCGTCCTCGGCGCGGATCGCGGTCGCATCGTCCCGGGTGAGCACCCATTCGCGGCCGTCGCCGGCGATATGCGGATGGATGCCCCGCTCGACGGCGCGCAGCAGCGTGGACTTGCCGTGGTAGCCGCCGCCGACGATCACCGTCACGCCCTCCGGGATGCCCATGCCGGTCACCGTGCTGCCGCTGGGCAGCTCGAAGGTCACGCGCAGCGACTCCGGGGAGCTGAAGGGCACGGCGTCGGCGGCGTCCATGGGCAGGTCCGAGTCGCCGGAGCGGCGCGGCAGGATCGCCCCGTCGCCGACGACGGCGACCAGGCCGGCCTCGGCGAGGCGCCCGCGCAGATGCAACTGGTCGCGGTGCAGGGTCACGTGGGCGCGCAGCGCCGCGGCGTCGAGGGCGTCGTGGTGCAGCGCCTCCTCGGCGAGGCGCGGCAGCACCTCGGTGAGCAGGGTCGCGGCGTCGCGGCCGCGGATGCGGCGTCCGGCGGCCGGCAGCGCCACATGCAGCCGGGCCTCGACGTGGGTCTCGCCGATGACCACGCTGGTGCGTTCGAGCACCTCCTGGCCGGGCCGGTTGATGCTCACCTCGCCGGCGTCGCGACCGTCGGGGCCGTGCCGGCGGGCGGCCTCGGCGGCCCGGCGGGTCAGGAAATCGGCGACGGCGGTGCGCCCGGCGGCGGTGTCGACCAGGTCGGCGGGCAGGTCGGCGGCCTCGCGCGGGACCAGCAGCCGCATCAGCGACGGCGGCGCGTAGGGGTCGACCTGGACGTGGTCGACGGCCAGCGTCGCCGGGCCCAGGTCATGCCGGCCGCGCAGCTGCTTGTAGGAGGCGTAGCCGCGGCCGTCGAGGGATTCCAGCGTGCTCCGCAGCGAGCGGGGGTCCGCCATGCGTGGTCACCTTCCGGGTCGGTGCCGGGTCGCTCCCGACTCTATCCGGCCGGGCGGTCGCGGGACATGCTCGATGGTCCCGCGGGGCGTGTCAGGTCCGAGGGCGTCGAGTGGTCACGGGTGACGGGATCTCCGCCTCGATTCCGCCGTATCGCGGGACAGATGTCGTCACACGTGGCCACTCGATCCGTCCGGGTCGCCGAGCCGGCGGTGCGGTCGCGGCCGGTCACTCCGCCGAGGCCGGCGAGCTCACGGCGCGCCAGGTGGTCACCAGCTGGCTGAACTCGGTGACCTGGATCAGCACGTGCTCGCGGGCGGCGTCCTCGGCCGTGCCTGCGTCGCCGGCGCGCACGGCGGCGGCGATGGTGCGGTGCTCGGCCAGCGAACGGCGCATCCGGTCCGGCACGCGCAGCTGCAGCCGCCGGTAGGGCTGCAGCGTGCGCTTGAGCTGGTGGACCTGCTGACGCAGGTACTCGTTGCCGCAGGAGTCGTAGAGCGTGGCGTGGAAGCGGGCGTTGGCGTAGTAGTAGCCGTCGGCGTCGCCGGCCTCGGCGTGCCGGGCGCATTCGGCCACCGCCTCGTCGAGGGCGGCGAGCTCCGCGATCCCGATGCGGCGGGCGGCCAGGCGGGCGGCCATGCCCTCGAGCTCGGCCATGACCTCGAAGCGCTCGGCGAGCTCGGAGAGGCCCAGCTCGGTGACGTAGGTGCCCTGCTTGGGCCGGATCTGGACGAGCCCCGAACGCTCCAGGGCCTGCAGCGCCTCGCGCACCGGGGTGCGGGAGCAGCCGAACTCCTCCTCGAGCCGGGTCGGGTCCAGGCGCTCGCCGGGGCGGTGCCGCCCGTCGACGATCGCGTTCTCCAGCGCGTCGCGGACGCGCTGCGACTCCGGGATCCGTGCCATGTCCACCTCCGCGGCTCAGCGTAGTCGACCGCTCCGTCCGCTCCGGGGTGTGGCGCGCATCACCTGCGGTGCGGTACAGTGCGTTGTTATATACATCACGATAGCTGATGTACATGACATGGCGGATCCGACCGTCGCGACGCATGAGGAGGGACGATGGCACGACAGGACGGCTGGCTGCTGGCCGACCTCTTCCGCATCCTGCGGCGGCGCCGCGGCGGCGCGGCGGATCCCCGCCCGGAGGACCCGGAGCCGCTGGAGGAGCTGCTCGCCGCCTGCGAGGCGCTGATGGGCGAGGTCGGGGAGGCCTCCCGGCGCGCCGTCGCCGCCCGGGCGCTGGCGGCGTACCGCCGGCTGGACGACGCGGCGAAGCGCACGTTCCTCCACCATCTCCTGGAGGACTACGACGTCGACCCGGCGGCGGTGCGCGCCGCGTACCAGCAGTGGGAGGCCGCCGACGGCGAGGAGCGACGTCACGCGCTGCCGGAGCTCTTCGACGCCGTCGAACCTCCCCGCCAGCAGCTGCTGCGTCGGTTGAACCACGCCCCGCACGCCACGACGGCGCTGGTGGAGATGCGCGCGGATCTGCTGCGGCTGATGCGCGAGCATCCGGCACTGCGGCCGCTGGACCACGACTTCCACCACCTGCTGGTCTCCTGGTTCAACCGCGGCTTCCTGCGCATGGAGGAGATCACCTGGGACTCGCCCCGCGAGCTCCACCAGCATCTGCTGCGCAGCGAGAAGGTCCACCCGATGGCCGACCGGACGGAGCTGCGGCGTCGGCTGCAGCCCAAGGACCGGCGCTGCTTCGCCTTCTTCCACCCCGCCACCGGCGAGGTGCCGCTGATCTTCGTCGAGGTCGCCCTGGTCCGCGGCATCCCGCGCGAGGTCGGCCCGCTGCTCGAGCCGGGGCCGGCGCTGAGCCCGTCGAAGGCCGACACGGCGGCGCTGTACTCGATCAACACCGCGATGGCCGGACTGGCCGGGATCTCCTTCGGCAGCCTGCTGATCAAGCAGGTCATCGAGGAGGTCGGTCAGCAGCTGCCCCATCTGGAGCACTTCGTCACGCTCTCCCCGATCCCCGGATTCCGCCGCTGGCTGGAGCGCCGGGAGGATCCCGAGCTGCTGCGGCTGGCCATCGACCTGGGCGGATCCGTCGCGACGTCGGGCTCGTCCGGTGCGCATGACGGCGCTGACCAGGGAGGCGAGTCTGCGGGGCCGGAAGGGCCGGGGGAGCCCGAGCAGTCCGCGGAGACAGCCGCGCTGCGCGACCGGCTGCTGCCGGTGCTGGCCCGCTACATCACCGAGGAGCGTCGCGACGACGGCCGCCCGGTCGACCCGGTCGCCCGCTTCCATCTCGGCAACGGCGCGGCCGCCTGGCAGCTGCACTGGCCGGCCGACCGCTCGGCGTCGGGGCTCGAGCAGTCCTACGGCGCGATGATCACCTACCGCTACGATCCGGCGGCGCTCGAGCGTCGCCATGAAGACTTCGCCCGGCGTCGGACCGTCGCCGTCGAGGGCCCGCTGCTCGAGCAGGCCGGCCGCCCCGACGCCGACGACGCCGACGTCGGCACCCCTGACCACGACACGAGAGGACCCGCCGCCATGGCCGCGACCGTCACCCCGATCCACCGCTCCTTCGACGCCCAGGTCGCCCGCCGCCCGGAGCAGGCGCTGTTCCACCTGCCCGACGGGACCGCGATCAGCTACGGCGCCTTCGAGCACACCGTCCGCCGGGTGGCCGCGACGCTGCTGGCCGACGGCGTCGAGCGCGGCGACCGGGTGGCCGCCCAGGTGCCGAAGTCTCCCGAGGCGCTGGCGCTGTATCTGGCGACGCTGCGCGTCGGCGGGGTCTATCTGCCGCTGAACACCGCCTACACCGGTGCGGAGATGGACTACTTCCTCGACGACGCCGCGCCGCGGGTGCTGGTCTGCGCCCCGGACCGCGCCGCGGAGCATGCCGAGCGGACCGCGGGACGGGCGGGGGAGCCGGGTCTCGTCGTCGAGACCCTCGACGCCTCCGGCGGCGGCAGCCTGCTGGCCGGCGAGGAGACCAGCGACGTCTCGGCCGAAGTCGCCGAGGACGAGCCCGCGGCGATCCTCTACACCTCCGGGACCACCGGCCGCTCCAAGGGAGCGGTGCTCACCCACGGCAACCTCGCCTCCAACTGTGCGGCGCTGCTGGAGGCCTGGCGCTTCACCGCCGAGGACCGGCTGATCCATGCGCTGCCGATCTTCCACATCCACGGGCTCTTCGTCGCGGCGAACATGACGCTGGTCGCCGGGGCCGCGATGGACTGGCTGCCGGGCTTCGACGCCGAGGCGATCCTCGAGCGGCTTCCCTCGGCCACAGTGCTGATGGGCGTGCCGACCTTCTACACCCGGCTGCTGGCCGACGAGCGGCTCACCGCCGCGGCCTGCGCGTCGATGCGGCTGTTCGTCTCCGGCTCGGCGCCGCTGCTCGCCGCCGACCACGAGGCTTTCGCCGAGCGCACCGGCCACGCCATCCTGGAGCGCTACGGGATGACCGAGACCGGGATGAACACCACCAACCCCTACGACGGCGCGCGCCGGCCCGGCACCGTCGGGGTGCCCTTCCCCGGCGTGGAGATCCGCGTGACGGACCGGGAGAGCGGCGAGGTCCTGCCCGACGGCGAGGTCGGGCTCGTCGAGGTCCGCGGCCCCAACGTCTTCGCCGGCTACTGGCGGATGCCGGAGAAGACCGCCGCGGAGTTCCGCGAGAACGGCTTCTTCATCACCGGCGACCTGGGGCGCATCGACGAGCAGGGCTCGCTGACCATCGTCGGCCGGGACAAGGACATGGTCATCTCCGGCGGCTACAACGTCTACCCCAAGGAGATCGAGGAGCTGGTCGACGCCCAGTCCGACGTCGCGGAGTCGGCGGTGATCGGGGTGCCGCATCCGGACTTCGGCGAGACCGTCGTCGCCGTCGTCGTGCCCGCCGCGGGCGGGAGCCCGAGCGAGGGGAGCGTGGTCGGCGCCCTGGAGGGACGGCTGGCGCGGTTCAAGCAGCCGCGGGCGGTCCGCGTGGTCGAGGCGCTGCCGCGCAACGTGATGGGGAAGGTGCAGAAGGCCGAGCTGCGGACCCGCTTCGCCGAGCTGTTCACCGGCGCCGGCGTCTGAGGCGGGTCCCGCCGGAGGAACGACTGCACGACGGGGCCGCAGGCCCCGCGACGACGAATCAGGAGATGACCCATGGTGGTGTACGGAGTGGCGGCGCTGGCGCTGTGCCTGCTGATCGGCGAGCTGATCGGCGAGGCGCTGGGCATCGCCGTCGGAGTCGACGCCAACGTCGGCGGCGTGGGCTTCGCGATGATCCTGCTGGTGCTGGTCACCGACCGGCTGAGGCGCCGGGGCCTGTTCCCCGAGTCCTCGGAGCGCGGGGTGATGTTCTGGAGTTCGATGTACATCCCGATCGTCGTCGCGATGGCTTCGACGCAGAACGTCGCCGAGGCGCTGACCGGCGGGCCGATGGCGATCGTCGCCGGGCTCGCCGCGCTGGCCGCGGCCGCGGCGCTGGTCCCGGTGCTCGCGCGGATCGGCCCGCCGGCGGACCCGCTGCCGCCGCGCGGGGAGGGCGACGACGCCCGCCTGGCCGGATCCGCCCGGACGAAGGAGGCCTGAGATGGACACCATCGCTTCAGTGCTGGAGGACAACGATCTGCTGGTCGCCTTCGCGGCTGTCGGCGTGCTGATGCTCGTCTCCGGCTGGATGTCGCGGGGCCTGACCCGCGGCCGGCTGCACGGCTCGGCCATCGCGATCATCCTCGGCCTGGCGCTCGCCGGCTGGGGCGGCGCGACCACCGGCGGCGAGGACGGGCTGGCCGATCTGGCGATCTTCGGCGGGCTCGGCATCCTGGGCGGGTCGATGCTGCGCGACTTCGCCATCGTCTCCACCGCCTACGGCGTGGACCTCAGCGTCATCCGCCGCAGCGGGGCGACCGGCGTGCTGTCGATCCTGCTGGGCGTGGTGGTCTCGTTCCTCGTCGGGGCCGTCGTCGCCGCGGCCTTCGGCTACACCGACGCCGAGTCGATGGCGACCATCGGCGCCGGCGCGGCGACCTACATCGTCGGGCCGGTCACCGGCACCGCCGTGGGCGCCGGATCGGACGTCATCGCGCTGTCGGTGGCCGCCGGGCTGGTGAAGTCGGTGGTGGTGATGGTCGCGACCCCGATGATCGCCCCGCTGATCCGGCTGAACAATCCGAAGGCGGCGATGGCCTTCGGCGGGCTGATGGGCACCACCTCCGGCGTCGCCGGCGGCCTCGCCGCCACCGACGAGCGGCTGGTGCCCTACGGCGCGATGACCGCGACCTTCTTCACCGGGGTGGGCTGCCTGCTGGGGCCCTCCGTGCTCTACGTGGCGCTGCGCGCCCTCGTGGGGTGAGAGGCGGACACGCGGTGTCGCCCGCCGCATCGAGTGGCCTCTGGTGACGAGATCTCGGCGCCGACTCCGTCGCATCCCGGCTCAGACGTCGTCATTAGCGGCCGCTCGATGCCGGCAGGCCTCACGCAGGCTCCCTCACGCGCGCTTCCGCGCCCGTCGTCCGGCCGATCCGCGAGGGCCACCACAGGCGTCCGCCGAGGTCGACGCCGAGCGCGGGCACCAGCAGCGTGCGGACGACGAAGGTGTCCAGCAGCACCCCGAGGGGCACCAGGAACGCCAGCTGCACCATGAACATCAGCGGCAGCACCCCGAGCGCGGCGAAGGTCGCGGCGAGCACGACGCCGGCCGAGGTGATCACCCCGCCGGTGACCACCAGCGCATGGAGCAGGCCCTCCCGGGGCCCTCGATGCGGGGTCTCCTCGCGGGCGCGGGTCATCAGGAACACCGTGTAGTCCACGCCCAGCGCCACCAGGAACATGAAGCCGTACAGCGGGACGGTGGGGTCGGCGCCGGGGAAGCCGAAGACGTGGTTGAACACCAGCGCGGAGACGCCCAGCGCGGTCAGGAAGGACAGCGTGGTCGCGGCCACCAGCAGCAGCGGGGCCACCAGCGAGCGCAGCAGCAGCACCAGGATCGCCCCGACGGAGACCAGCACCGCCGGGATGATCACCGTCAGGTCGCGCTGGGCGGTGGCATTGGTGTCCAGCTGCGTGGCGGTCGTCCCGCCCACCAGCGCCTCCTGGTCGACGGCGTCGAGCTCGTCGCGCAGCCGCTGGACGGTGGACTCGGCGGCGGGGGAGTCCGTCGCATCCTCCAGCGTGGCCGAGATCTGCACCTGGTCGTCGACCACGCGGGCCTGTGCGGCCTCCTGCGCCGGCGCCCCGCCTTCGGCGACGAGCTGCGCCGCGGCGACGCCGTCGACGCCCCGGACGGTCTGCAGGGCGGACTCGGCGTCGTCGGCGGGGGCGAAGACGCTCGTCGGCGCCCCGGTCCCGGCGTCGAAGTGGTCGGCCAGCATGGCCTGCCCGGCCTTCGTGTCGGTCTCGGTCAGCACCACCTCGGACTGTTCCACGCCGTCGGCGCGCAGCTGCGTCACGCCGGCCGCGCCGACGATCAGGACCAGCAGCACCACGGCCCAGATCGGACGCGGGCGGGCGCGCACCCATCCGGCCGTCCGGGCCCACAGGCCCGTCCGGGCGTGCGCGTCCGCGCGCTCCGCAGCGGCGTCGGCGGCGCGGGGGATGCGCGGCCAGAAGATGCCCCGGCCCGTCAGGGACAGCAGCGCCGGCAGGAAGGTCAGGGCCGAGGCCATGGCGAAGACGATGCCGGCGGCGGCCACCGGGCCGAGGGCCCGATTGGAGTTCAGGTCCGAGAAGAGCAGGCACAGCAGCGCCAGCGCGACGGTGCCGCCGGAGGCGAGGATCGGCGGCGTCGAGCGTCGCAGGGCGGTGCGCAGCGCCGCATGGCGATCGGCGGTGTGCCGCAGCTCCTCCCGGTGACGGGCGACCAGCAGCAGCGCATAGTCGGTGGCGGCGCCGATGACGAGGATCGACAGGATCCCCTGCACCTGGCCGTTCAGCTCGATCCAGCCCTGCAAGGCCATCTGGTGCACCACGGTCACCGCCGCGCACAGCGCGCCGATCGCGGAGAGCAGCACCAGCAGCGGCAGCAGCGGCGAGCGATACACCAGGATGAGGATGACGAACACTGCGACGACGGCGACCAGCAGCAGCATGCCGTCGATCCCGGCGAACGCCGAGGACAGGTCGGCCGAGAGCGCCGCCGGGCCGGTCACATGCGCAGTCCACGCGGAGGCGTCGAAGTGCTCGGCGGCGACGGCGCGCACCTCCTGGACGGCGCCCTCGTCGGCGGCCTGCTCCGTCAGCAGCACGGTGAGCTGCACGGCCGCGCCATCCTCGGAGGGCACGGGGCCGGCCACCTCGGTGACCCCCGGCGTCGCGCGCAGCGCCTCGGCGGCGTCGTCGGCGTCGGCGAGGGCCGAGGCCTCCAGTCCCTCAGAGGTCCCGGAGTCTCGCTCGGCGACCACTGTCGTCGGCACGGCGTCGGAGTCGGCGAACTGCTGCTGCAGCTCGGACGCCCGGGTGGACTCGGCCTCGGCCGGCAGGAAGGTCTCCTGGTCGTTGCTGGTGACCTCGGAGAGCGCGCCGAACGTCGTGCCGCCGGCTCCGGTCCAGGCCAGCCAGGCGAGCACCACCAGCAGCGGCAGCAGCAGCCGTCGGGCCCATCGGGTGCGCGCGTCGTGCGTCGGGGCGCTCATGCGTCCTCCTCCGGAGATGCCGGCTGCGTCGGCTGCGTCGGCCGCGCGGTCTGTGCAGTCTGTGCAGTCTGTACGGTCTGTGCCTGGTCCTGAGGATCCGCCAGGGCCGCGGCGAGGTCGGCGAGGAAGGCCGTGACGACCTCGAGGTCCGCGTCGTCGCGGGCCTCGATGACCTCGCGCATCGCCTGCAGCTCGCCGCCGAAGTGCCGGAGGAAGGTGCTCCGCGCCTGATCGGTGAGCTCCACGATCCGCGACCGGCGGTCGGCGGGGTGCGGAGTCCGCCGCACGTGGCCGGCCGTGGCGAGGCGGTCCAGCAGCGTCGTCACCGTCGCCGTGCTCAGCCGCAGATGCTCGGCGATGTCCTGAGGCGTGGTCCGCGTGCCCTGCCGCTCGCGGATCACCAGCATCCGGAGCGTGCTGACGTCGGAGGCGTTCATCTCCACCGCGGACTTCAGCCGATGGTGCGTCCGGTCCAGGGAGTCGTCGAGCAGCTGGACGGCTTCCAGGGCGGCGAGGGCCGCCGGGCGGCCGGCCCGGCTCGCGTCGGTCGGGCTCGCGTCGGCCGGCTCCGGAGCGTGAGGGCGCGGGGCGTCATGCATGGGCCCATTCCACTCGATTCTCGAGTGGATCGGAAATCGAGACGATCCGCGCCCTCGTGGCGTCGGATGCGGCACCCTGGACTCGCACGCCGCATCGAGTGGCCTCTGGTGACGAGATCTCGGCGCCGACTCCGTCGCATCCCGGGTCAGGCGTCGTCATGAGCGGCCACTCGATGCTGTTCGCCGACTCAGTCGGCCAGCGCGCGGGCGGAGTGCTCCAGCTCCACGACCCAGACCTCGCCGGGATGCAGCAGCTTGTGCTTGCCCTCGACGTTGACGTCGATCGGCTGGGCGGAGCCTCCGGAGAGGTTCAGCGTCACCGCCCGGTGGTCGGCGTGGACGACGATCGGCTGATTGCGGTACCGCATCCGGAAGGTGACCGCGGGCAGCTCGTCGGGCAGCAGCGGATGGAGCCAGAGCGCGTCGGCGCGGGTCTCCACTCCGGCGTAGCAGCGCAGCACCATGTCCACAGTGCCGGCCATCGCGCCCAGGTGGATGCCCTCCCGGGTGGTGCCGCCCTGGGTGTCGGAGAGGTCGGCCTCCAGCGCCTCCTTGAACAGGTTCCAGGAGCTGGAGCGGTCGAACTTCGCCGCCACCCAGCCGTGCACCAGCCGGGACAGCGTCGAGCCGTGCGAGGAGCGGGCCAGGTAGTAGCGCACCGTCGCCCGGACGTCCTCCACCGAGACCGAGTAGCCCATGTGGTCGAAGGCCTCGATCAGCTCGTCGGTGGAGAACAGGTAGCAGAGCATCAGCACGTCGGCCTGCTTGGAGAGCTTGTACCGATTGGTCGCGTCGCCCTCGGCCTGCAGGATCAGGTCGAGCCGGCCGATGTTGCCGTACCGGGCCTTATAGCCCTCCCAGTCGAACTCCAGCAGATCCTCGTAGCCGGCGAACTGGCTGATCACCCCGTCGTCGTGGAACGGCACGCGCAGCCGGCGGCTGATGTGCTCCCAGCTGTCGAGCTCGTCCTCGAAGATGTCCAGCCACTCCGAGAGCGGGTCGTCGCGGCCGTCGAGCTCGCGGACCAGACGGGCGGTGTGGCGCAGCATCCAGGAGGTCAGCACGTTGGTGTAGGCGTTGTCCCGCACCCCCGAGCCCGGGGTCTCCGGGTAACCGTCGTGGTACTCGTCCGGCCCCATCACGCCGTCGATGTCGTACCGGTCGGCCTCGTCGTCGTAGCTGGTCAGCGACACGAAGAAGCGGCTGATCTCGACCAGCATCTCCGCGCCGTAGTCGGCCAGGAAGGTGTAGTCCTGCGTGGTCTCGAAGTACTGCAGCACCGAGTAGGCGATGGCCAGCGAGACGTGGCGCTGCCGGTGCGAGTTGTCCGGCATCCACATCTGGCTGCGCGGGTTCCACAGCTCGGTGGGCGTCTCCTCGCGGCCGTCGGAGCCGGCCTGCCAGGGGTACATCGCCCCGGCGTGGCCCTCCGACGCGGCCATGGCGCGGGCCTCGGCGAGCCGCCGGTAGCGGTACATCAGCAGCCCGCGGGTGATCTCCGGGCGCCGCAGGGTCAGCATCGGATAGATGAACATCTCGTCCCAGAAGAGATGCCCGCGGTAGCCCTCGCCGTGGAGTCCGCGGGCGCCGACGCCGGCGTCGAGCTCGCGGCGGGCGCCGAAGGCGGTCTGCAGCACGTGGAAGGTGTGCAGGTTCAGCGCCATCTGCTGCCGCGAGGGCTCCGAGCCGATGGAGACGGCGAAGCGGCGCCAGAGCACGCCCCACATCTCCTCGTGGAAGGTCAGCATGGTGCGGAAGGCGTCGGCGCGCTGGACCCGCTTGACCGCGGCGTGCCAGACGGTGGAGATCGCGTGGTCGTGGGAGTTGGCCACGGAGGCGATCTTCTCCAGCGTCACCGGGGCGCCGGCGTCGAGCTGCAGCGAGATGTCATGGCCGGCGACCAGGTCGCCCTCGGAGACCGGCCGACGCATCGGCGGGACGGCGACGTCGGAGGTCACCGAGGTGCGGGTGGCCAGGGCGATGCGCACCTGCGACTGGTTGGTCATCGTCTCCAGCAGCACCGTCTCGCCGTCGACCTCGCGGGAGTCGACCGGCTCCAGGTGGTTGCCGGCCAGCTCGCGGTCCGCGGCGACGTTGCGGTTGGCGACGCGGCCGTCGGTCATCGAGCGCACATTGATGTTGCCCGACCAGTTCTCCGCCTCGATCGTCATCTCCATGGCGGCCAGCTGGGTCCCGGCCATCGACTGGAACTGACGGGTGACCACTCGGGTCCTGCGGCCGTGCAGGTCCTGGTAGCGGGCGGTGCGGGTGAGCAGCCCGCGCCGCATGTCCAGCTCCTGGCGGTAGTCGACGAGCTCGGGCGAGCCCGGCAGCAGCGCCGAGCCGGCCTCCGGGGTGACCTCCAGATGGGTCCAGTCCGGGATGTTGACCATGTGCTCGGTCTCGACCGTCTTGCCCATCAGGTCGGTGTGCAGCCGATTGAAGACCCCGGCGATGTAGGTGCCGGGGTAGTGGGTGGCGTCGGCCGAGGTGCCCGGATAGTTGCCGCGCGTGCCCCAGTAGCCGTTGGCCAGCGCGCAGAGCGCCTCCCGGGTGGGCTCGTCCCTGGGGTCGAAGTGGTCGTAGGCCAGCACCCAGTCCGGGTCGTGGGGGCGGGTGGTGCGGGTGGCCAGGTTCATCACCGACAGATCGGCGACGACGACGTCGGCGCCGGCCTCCTTGAGCCGCCGCGGGTCGTCGCCGCGGTTCAGTCCGACCACCATGCCGTAGGAGCCGCGGTGGCCGGCCTGCACGCCGGAGGCGGCGTCCTCGACGACGATGGAGTCCTCGGGCTCGACGCCGAGCAGCGTGGAGGCGTGCCGGAACATCGCCGGGTCGGGCTTGCCGGGCAGGCCCAGCTCGAGGGCGTCGCTGCCGTCGACGATCGCGGTGAACGCGTCGAGCAGGCCGGCGGCGCGCAGCACGGTGCGGCCGTTGCGCGAGGAGGTCACCAGGGCGGTGGGGATGCCGTCCTCGCCGAGCTGGCGGACGAGGTCGACGGTGGTGTCGAAGACCCCGACGCCGTCGCGGTCCATGACGCTCTCGAAGTAGCCCTGCTTGCGGGCCGCCAGTCCGCGGATCGTCAGCTGGTCGGGGCCGTCGTCCTCGGTGCCCTCGGAGACGTCGAGGCCGCGGGCGGCCAGCAGCGCGCGCACGCCCTCCTCGCGCGGCCGTCCGTCGACGTGGTCCAGGTAGTCCTGCTGGGTGAACTCCGGCTGCGGGGCGCCGGCGACCTCCTCCAGCGCGGCGTCGAAGAGCTCCTTCCAGGCGTCGGCGTGCACGCTCGCCGTGTCGGTGACCACCCCGTCCATGTCGAAGATGACGGCGCGGAAGTGGCGCAGAGCGTGCCGACGAGCCTCGGCGCTGTGGCGGAACGGATTCTCGAAAGGATGCATCGATACCTCGTGGAGTGCGGGATGGGATGCGTCGTCGCGACGACGGGCGTCGGCGGGTCGCCGGCGCGCGGCGGTCAGAGCGGTCGGAGCGGTCGGAGTCCTCCGGATTCGGCCTCCGTCCGGCGCGGTGCCGCCGGACGGTCCTGCTGCGGCGGTGCTGCGGCCTCCCGGCGCAGGTCAGCGGCCGCGACGGGCCGTGCCGACGGGGAGCCGGGTCCGCGTCCTCCCCATCCTAAGCAGGTTCCTCCCCGGTCACCAGACGTCGGCGGGGGCGATTCCCGGTGACCGGCTCAGCCGATCCGCCGGTCGGCGCGGAAGGCCGCGGGCACCGGACGGTGCCGGCCGACGTCGCCGGCGGCCAGCCCGGCCGCCAGCTCGCCGATCAGCGGGGCGAACTTCGCGCCGTGGCCGGAGCGCGGCGAGATCACCGTCAGCCCGTCCCCCATGCCTGTTCGCCAGGTGATGACTCTGTGGAACGTGTGGGAATGCGGCCTCTTTCCCACACGTGCCACGGAGTCATCCCTCCGGCGCGGGCATCGGTGCTAGCGTCTAGGACATGGCGCGGCGCAGCACGATCGAACTCACCTTCCGCGAGGTCAAGGGCACCTCCAAGGAGTCCACTGTGGCCGGCGGCACCGTCGTCGACTGGATCGACAAGACCGCCTACGCCTGTGCGGCCTCCTGGGCGCGGGCGGACTGCGTGACCTCCTACGTCGGGAACATGCACTTCACCACGCCGGTCCCGCGCGACACGCCGGCCACCGTCCAGGCCCGGGTGGTGCACACCGGCCGCACCTCGGTGCACATCCAGACGCGGGTGCTCATCCAGCATCCCGAGCGCGGCTGGCAGGTCTGCACCGAGTGCTTCATGATCTACGTGGCCGTCGGCGACGACGGCGAACCGCGGCGGATCACGCCCTTCGAGGCGGAGACCGAGCTGCAGCGCCGCCGTTCGGTCGACGCCGCCCAGCGGATGATCTACCGCCGCCAGGTCGAGGACACCATCAGCTCGATGCCCGAGGACATGGGCACCTCCGAAGGCCTGACCATGCGGTTCCTGGCCGAGACCGACGAACGCTACCCGGACGGCAAGATCCGCGGCGGCGCCGTGATGAAGTGGATCGATCTGGCCGCCGAGATCTGCGCGGAGCGGTACTCGGGCTTCGACGTCGCCGCGGTGCTCACCGGCGGCGTGCGCTTCTACCGGCCCATCCACGTCGGCGACCTGGTCGAGGCCGACGCCCGGCTGGTGCTGACCGGCTCGAAGTCGATGCACGTGCTGGTCCGGGTCCGCGCCGGCGCCCGCTGGGAGAAGGACCCGGAGGTGGTCGCCTACGGCCTGCCGGTGATGGTCGCCCCCGACGGCGCCGGCTCGGCGCGACACATCACCCCCTGGCAGCCGATCACCGACGCCGACCACGCCGTGGCGCAGAAGGCCCGCTCGCTGCGCGAGCTGCGCAATGCCACGCTGCTCGCGCCGAGCCCGGTGGCGCAGTCGGTCTGATCCCTCCGGACCAGGCCGGCCCGGTCCGGCTCCCGGCGCGGGCCGAGCCCGGCGACCTCGACTCCGCCTCAGGGGTGATGCGCGCCGAGGGCGGCTTCATTAGGCTGAGCGCCATATGAGCACCCCGAACGATGACCAGCAGGGGCGGGATCCGCGGGAGACCTACCGCAGCGGTCCGCCCGTTCCGCCGCCCGGACCGCACCCCTACGGCGCTCCCGAGCAGCCGGACCCGCAGGGACCGCCCGCGCAGAGCTGGCCGCAGGGCCCGCCGCCCGGTGCGCCGCAGGGTCAGCCCGGCGGCCAGCCCGGCTGGGGGATGCCGCCGCAGCCGCCCCGCCCGGCGCCGTCGCGCCATCGCCAGCGCGACGCCGAGCCGGGCCGCTTCAGCTGGTGGGACCTGGGCGCCGTCGTGCTCTATCTGGCGACCTTCATGATCGGCGGCGCCGGCCTCGTCGCGACCCTCCTGCCGCCGGTCCGTCGGATGATGACCAGCGGCGACGCCGACCAGATGGCCCTCTCGCAGTTCCTCGTCAACGCCGGCGCCTATGTGCTCATGGCCCTGGTGGTGCTGCTGCTGGCCGGCCCGGCGGTGATGCGCGCCGTGCGCACCTTCGCGCCGCTGTGGTGGCTGAAGCTGCTGCTGGTGCCGGTCAGCTGGCTGGCGATCATCCTCGTCAACGCCACGCTGGTCTCGCTGATCAGCGACCAGCCGCAGGTCTCGGCGAACCAGCAGGCCATCGAGCAGATGCTCGGCGCCGTGCCGTATCTGGGCGCACTGGTGGTGCTCGGCCTGCTGGGTCCGCTGGTGGAGGAGTTCTTCTTCCGCCACCTGCTCGTCGGCAAGCTCTCGCGGCACCTGAACATCTGGATCTGCGGAGCCATCTCCGTGGCGGTCTTCCCGATGATCCACTTCATCCCCGCCCTGATCGGACTGACCGACGACCTCTCGATCGCGACGCTGGTGCCCTACGTGACTATGGGCCTGGTCTTCACCCTGGGCTATATCCTCTCCGGCCGCTCGCTGCTGTACTCGTGGCTGCTGCATGCCTTCAACAACTCGCTGGCGGTCAGCCTGCAGTACCTGCTGCAGGGTCCGCTGAAGGAGTTCACCGAGCAGCTGCCCGACACGATGCCCGACGGCGGCGTCGCAGTGCTGGGCCTGCTCGGCGCGACGGTCGCGCCGGTGGTGTCGCCGGTGCTGGGACCGGTGCTGGCGGGATGAGCCCGCGGCACGACGACGAGCGCGCCGGACCGCAGGAGCAGAGCGGGCAGACCGAGCAGACCGGGCAGACCGAGCAGGGCGGGCCGGCCGAGCACGTCCCCGCGGCGACCGACCGGCGCTCGCTGCCGCGCCGGATCCTCGCGCTGGCGGTCCCGGCGCTGGGCGCCCTGGTGGCCGAGCCGCTGTTCCTGCTGGCCGACACCGCGATCATCGGCCGGCTCGGCGTCGAGGAGCTCGCCGGGGCCGCACTCGGCCTGACGGTGATGCAGACGGTCACCGGGCTGATGATCTTCCTGGCCTATTCGACGACGCCGCAGGTCGCCCGCTCCGTCGGGGCAGGGCGGATGCCCCGGGCGCTGGCCGCCGGCCGCGACGGCGTCTGGCTCTCGGTGATCATCGGCGTCGTGCTGGCCGCGGCCGGGCTGGCCGCCGGCGAGGCGCTGCTGCAGCTGATGGGCGCCGACGGCTCGATGCTCGACCAGGCCTGGGCCTATCTGCTCTGGTCGCTGCCCGGGATCCCGGCGATCCTGCTGGTCTTCGCCGCCACCGGGGTGCTGCGCGGGCTGCAGGACACCACCACCCCGCTGGTCGTCGCCGGCTGCGGCTTCGGGGCCAACATCCTGCTGAACCTGATCCTGGTCCACCCGGTCGGCCTCGGCGTCGCCGGCGCGGCGATGGGCACCTCCATCGCCCAGTGGGGGATGGCGCTGGTGTACCTGACGCTGCTGGTCCCGCGGCTGCGCGAGCACGCGGTGCCGCTGGCCGCCGATCCGATGGGACTGCGGAAGGCCTTCTCCGTGGGGTCCTGGATGCTGCTGCGCACGCTGAGCCTGCGCGCGGCGATGGTCGCGACCGTGCTGGTGGCCACGGACCTGGGCCCGGACACGCTGGCCGCCCACCAGGTGACATTCACCGTCTTCTCCACGCTGGCCTTCATCCTCGATGCGCTGGCCATCGCCGCCCAGGCGCTGATCGGCAAGGAGCTCGGCGCCCACCGGCTGGAGACGGCGGCGCGGCTGACCCGGACCATGGTGCTCTGGGGCGTCGGCTTCGGCGTGATCACCGGCGCGGCGATCGCCGTCGTCGGCCCGCTGAGCGCCCCGCTGTTCACCCCGGACGACGCCGTCGCCTCGGCCATCGGCGCCGCGCTGCTGGTCGTCGCCGCCGCGCAGCCGATCGCCGGGCTGGTCTTCGTGCTCGACGGCGTGCTCATGGGCGCCGGCGACGTGCGCTACCTGGCGCTGGCCGGGCTGGTGAACCTGGCCCTCTACGCCCCGGCGCTGTACTGGATCAGCTCCGCCGGGCTGACCGGCACCGCCTCCGTGGTGTGGCTGTGGGTCGGCTACGGCGTGGTCTTCATCGGCGCCCGGGCGCTGACGCTGGGCGTGCGCGCTCGCGGCGAGGCCTGGATGGTCGGCGGGGACGCCGCGTGAGGGTCTCGCCAGGCGATGTCGCGCCCGCCGCTCGGGTGAGCGCCGCGGGCGAGGGAGCGTAGAATCGCCGGCGTGCCTGTGCAGAGAATCCCCGCCGCGACCGCCGAGCAGCTGGCCCGCCCCGTCTGGCTGCGCGCCGCCGTCACCGCCCTGCTGGCGCTGGTGACCATCTTCTGGCAGGGCGAGACCCTGCTGCTGCTCAAGATCTCGCTGGCCGCCTACTTCGTGCTGGCCGGCACCGCCGTCTGGGACTACGCCAAGGACACCGTCGTGGTCCCCGACGCCGTCCGCGGGCCGCTGGCCTCCGGCGCGGCGCTGTGGGTGCTGGTCGGCGTCGGCGTGATCTTCGTGCCCTCGGCGACGGCGGGAGCGATCGTCGCCGCCGCCGGCTTCCTCGGCATGGGGCTGGCCGAGCTGATCGCCGGCCTGCGCGGCCGGCCGGACTTCGTCCCCGCCCGGGATCTGCTGGTCCAGGGCGGCGTCGGGATGGCCACCGGCGTCGGGCTGCTGGCGGGCATGCGGCTGGACGTGCACGGCATCCTCGGGATCGCCGGCATGGGGCTGGTGATCCTGGCGGTGCTGCTGATGATCAGCGGGGCCTCGATGACCCATGAAGCCCGCCGCGCGGCCGGCTGAGCCCGGCTCGCCGCCGCTCTACTACGCGGCGTAGAATGGATGACGGCCCGGCGGGTGCACCCCGCCCGCAGGATCTGCGGATGATGCCGGGCCCACCGATCCGACCAGGAACGAGGAGACCCGTGGCTGACCACTCCAAGGAGCGTCGCTCGCTGATCGAGACGGTCAAGGCGCCGCTGATCTTCTCCGCGGCCCTGGGCGTCGTCGCCGCCCTCGTCACCCTGGTCACCGCCTCCGGCGGCACTGAGGCCGAGCCGCGCGTGGACCTGGCGCTGATCGCCTTCGGCGTGGCCTTCATCGTCGCGCTGCTGCTCGTCTCGATGCTGCAGCTCGCCGCGCGGGAGAACCCCGACGAGCTCGCCGAGGGATCGGGCGTGAACCGCGACTCCGAGGAGCTCTACCGCCAGCAGGTCGCCGAACGGCGGCGCGAGGCCGCCCGGCAGAAGGCCCGCGAGGCCCGCGAGGCCGAGGGCGAGCCGGAGTTCGGCCGCGCCGCCGACGCCGCGGCGGACGGCGGCGCAGCATCCGACGACACAGCACCCGACGACACCGCACCCGACGACACCGTATCCGACGACGCCGAGGGCGACCGCCGGGACTGACCAGCTCGGGACTGGCCAGCTCGGGGCGCGGCCGCCTCCGGGATCAGAGTGCCGAAGTGCGGCGCAGCCGGACGTTGACGAACTCGCCCATGCCCCAGCGGGCGAGCTCCCGGCCGAAGCCGGACCGCTTCACGCCGCCGAAGGGCAGGCCGGGGAGCGTGGTGCCGTGCTCGTTCACATAGGCCATGCCGACCTCCAGCCGGTCGGCGACCTGCTGGGCGCGGTCGAGATCCCGGCCCCACACGGAGCCGCTGAGCCCGAAGTCGACGTCGTCGGCCAGCTCCACGGCCTCGTCGACGGAGCTGACGCTGTGGATCACCGCCACGGGCCCGAAGATCTCCTCCCAGTAGGCATCCATCTCCCGCGTGACCCCGGTCAGCACGGCAGGGCGCATGAAGGCGCCCTCCCCGGAGAGCGCCACGCCGCCGGTGTGCAGCGTCGCGCCCTGCTCCACGGCGCGGGCGACCTGCTCGACGACGCCGTCGCGGGCCTCCACCGAGGAGAGCGGGCCGACGTCGACGTCCTCGTCCAGGGGATCGCCGACTGTGGCCTGCTCGAAGGTCGCGATCACCGTCTCCAGGAAGGTCTCGGTCATCTCCCGGGGCACGAACATCCTCTTCGGCGAGTTGCAGGCCTGGCCGGCGTTCGAGAGCCGCGCCTTCGCCACGATGCCGGCGACGTGCTCGACGTCGACGTCGTCCAGGACGATGAGCGGATCCGAGCCGCCGAGCTCCAGCACCGCCTTCTTCAGGTGCTCGCCGGCGGTGCCGGCGACGGCCGATCCGGCCCGCTCGCTGCCGGTGAGTGAGACGCCGCGCACCCGCGGGTCGGCGATCATGGCGGCGATCTGCTCATGGCCGGCGAAGACGTTGATGTAGGCGTCCTCGGGCACTCCGGCGTCGTGCAGCATCCGGGCCATGACCTCGGAGGAGGCCGCACAGATCTCGGCATGCTTGAGCACGATCGTGTTGCCGGCCATGAGGTTGGGCGCGACGAAGCGGGCCACCTGGTAGTAGGGGTAGTTCCACGGCATGACGCCGACGAGAGGCCCGATCGGCTCGGTCTGCACGAGGGACTCCCGGGCGCCCTGGGGGTCGAGCTGCTCGGACTCCAGGAGGTCCGGTCCGTGCGTGGCGTACCAGCGGTAGATCGAGCCGGCCAGCTGCGCTTCGCCGATCCCCTGGTCGAGCGGCTTGCCCATCTCCGTGGCGATGAGTCGTCCCAGCTCCTCGGCGCGGGCCTCGTAGGCGTCGGCGACCCGGGTCAGGGCCGCGGCACGCTGCTGCGCGGGCGTCGTCCGCCAGGTGCTGAACGCCGCGTCCGAGCGGCTGAGGATGTGCTCGACCTGACCGTCGTCGAGCGTGGGGAAGTCCGTCTCGGTGCGTCCTGTGGTCGGGTTGGTCGTCCGATATGTCGCCATGCCCCCACTCTGGGGCCGACCGCCGGGCCGTGTGAAGGGGGCCTCGACCGGCCGGCCGGCCCTTGGCCTCGCGGGGAGTGGGCGTTAGCGTCCTGAGTGACGCCTCGGGCGTCATGGACCGATGTGACACCACCCCACGGATCGACGGCGCATCCTGCGCGTCGAGGAAGGAGGCGGCCATGACTGATGCAGTCGACGGCGGCCAGGTCACCGGGACGAAGGACAAGAACTACAATCTCGTCTGGTTCGCCGAGCAGTGCCTCTCCAATGCGCTCCGGCTCGAGACGTACCGGGCCGACGCCGAGCGCGACGGCGACGCCGAGCTCGCCGAACTCTTCGAGAAGGCCCAGCGCGAGAGCGCCAAGGGGGCGGAGCAGGCCAAGAGCCTGCTGGCGCAGCGCCTCGGCACGGAGGTGAATCGCTGATGGCGGCCTGCGACGTCTGCGGCAACGAGTACGACAAGCCGTTCACCATCACCCAGGGAGAGGCGCGCGGGGTCTTCGACAGCTTCGAATGCGCCGCCCAGGCCATGGCTCCCCGCTGCGGCCGCTGCGAGTGCCGGATCCTCGGCCACGGCGTCGAATCCGTCTCGGGCGCGATGTACTGCTGCGCGCACTGTGCGCGTGAGGCCGGCGCCACACAGGCCACCGACCGGGTCTGACCCCGTCGGAGGCCGCTGACCGGCCGGGATCCGGCCGGAGACGCAGCCGGGCGGGCCCTGTGGAAGGGCCCGCCCGCATGCTGCGCGGCCGATGACGCGGCGGCGATCACCCGCCCCCGGTCACCGGGCGCCGATCACTTCTTGTTCTTCTTCTTTTTCTTCTTCTTGCCGCCCTTCGTGTCGCGCTGATCCATCAGCTCGTCGCGCATGGCGCTGCGGAACTGCTTCGCCGCGACGCCCGACTCCGAGGTCGGCTCGTCGAGCTCGGCGGCCTTCTCCGCGGCGGAGGGCTTGGCCAGCTTGTCCCCGGTCTCCGACTCCTTCAGCGCCTGCTTGCCGGCCTCGCGCAGCGCGGCCTGCCGGGCGCGGTAGGCGCGCACGTGGGCTCGGTTGGCGCAGTTGCCGAAGTCGCAGAACAGCTTCGAGCGGTTGCGGGTGAGATCGATGATGGCGGCGTCGCAGTCGTCGCCGCGGCAGGTGCGCATCCGGCTGGTCTCATCGTTGACCAGCAGGAACTTCAGCGCATCGCCGACGGCGGCGGTGACGACGTCGACGAGCTGGCCGCTCACCGGGATCGGGGCGGCCCGATACTCCGGCGTCGTGGAGGTCTCGTCGGTGCGCACCAGCTTGGTGCTCACTCCGTCGAGCAGCTCGTTGATCTGCTCGACCGGCCGGCCGCCGGCGATCGGGGCGGCGGACCAGATCTCGCGCAGGGTGTCCCGCAGCTCGATGATGCCGTCCACCTGGGAGCGGCCGAGGCCGGAGGACGGCCACTTCAGCTCAGGGTCCTGGGCGGCGACGAACTTCCGCAGGCTCTCGATGCTGGTGATCTCATCGGGGCTGGGCTTCGCGCTGTGCAGGCCTTCGGCGGTGTTCATCAGATTGACGGCTGCGGTCAGGGTCCGGTTGATCTCTGCGTGGAACATGCAGTCTCTCCTGACGGGTCGTGTCGACGCCTCCGCGGGGGAACGGTCTGCGGAGACGTCTGGTGCAACAGGTGTCTTCAGTGTAACGAGACACGGCCCTGACGGCATGAGTGAGATGGATCGTCATCGCGACGGTGGTGACTATGACGCCCGCCGATCGCGCGATCCGCGGGCGTCGGACTGCGCATGCCCGTCTCCGCCTCAGGAGTCGAAGCGATCATGTACCTTCTGCAACGACCGGCGGATTCCCTGGTCGTTGGCGGCATGCGACCCGGTCATGCCGAGCAGGCGACGCAGCGGCGCGGGCTGGCCGCGGAAGTCGTAGCTCTCTGTGATGCGTGTTACGCCCTGCGACACGGGCTCCAGCTCCCAGCGCCACCGATGTCCGCCGGGGTGGCGCCACTCCACCAGGCGGTCCGTGACGGCGGCGGTGGTGACCATCGTCAGCGCATAGGGGATGCCCTTCATCCGCATGTCCACGCGGAACCGGTCGCCGTCGATCAGCTGACGGGGGCCGATCGCGGTGGAGCGCACCGTGCCCGAGCCGTCCAGCTCGTGGTGGCGGTGCGGGCAGGCGATGATCGCGTACAGCTCCGAGGCCGAGGCGTCGACGTCGATGGACCAGGAGATGATGTGCTCTCCGCGGTCGAGGCGATGCGGGGTCCGACTCATGGACGCCAGTCTAAGCGCGGAGGCCGGCGCGCGTCGGGCCGGTCCGGGGCGTTCGTCCTCGGCGGAGCCGGCGTCGGCGTCTCGGCGGCGTCGTCGTCGTGCTGACAGAATCGCTTGGCAGAATAGGTGCTCCGAGCGCGCGGCGAGGAAGGGAGGCGCGATGGCCCAGGACGACGCCCGACGCGGAGTCCGCGGATGGATGCGACGGGTCGGCCTGCTGCCCGGCGGCGTCGACGGCGACGTCGCCCACGATCCGCTGCCGGATCCCTCCGACCGGCTGCCCAGCCACGGGTCGGCCCGCCGGCTGGCCGCCGTCGCCGCGGCCGAGGAGGCGGCCCATCCGACGACCACCACGGCCCGCCAGCAGGAGTCCCAGGCGCGGCTGCAGGTGCTCATCGAATCCCGCGCAGTGCTCAGCGCGATCCTCGGCGGGGTGCTGGGCGTGCTCGCCGGCCTCGTGGTCTTCCCCGGACGGCATCCCGAGCTCGCCGGCGAGCAGTCCATCCAGTTCTACGCCTCGATCGTCGGCGGCGTGGCCGCGGGTGCGGCGTTCCTGCTGGGCTACTCGCTCAATGCGCGGATGGCGAACCTCTGGCTGGGGCAGCGTCCCAAGGTCCGTCAGCTCATCGACGCCGTCGCGCTGCTCGTGGTGCACTCCTCCATCGCCGTGATGGGTGCGCTGGGGATCTTCCGGGTGTTCCAGGAGGCCTTCGTCGGCCTGCGCGTGGACTATCTGGCCGGCTCGGCGCTGCTGGGCGTGGTCGGCGTCGTCGCCGCCTACTTCAGCTTCAACTCCGGCGCGCGGCTCACCGCCTTCTCCGTCTCCTCGCTGCTGGGCATCTTCATGGCCTCCGGCGTGCTGGTCTCGATGCTGTATGCGGAGAATCCCTACTGGTGGCAGGTGATGTTCTCCGAGCTGGGCACCGGACAGGCCGGGATGACCTCGTTCTGGACCTTCAACACCACGCTGGTGGTCTCCGGGATCATCATCACCACGCTGACCGCGTTCATCACCCGCGACCTGCGCATCTGGGCCGAGCGGACCCGCTCGCGGCACCAGGAGCGGCTGCGTCGCCGCGAGGAGATCGACCGGGCGCTGCGCGGCCGCATCGGCGCCGGCGAACGGCTGCGGATCGCCGTCAGCCGCCATGTCCACACCCCGCGGATCGGGGTGGTGCGCATCGCGATGATCGGCATGGGCATCTCCCTGGCCGGGGTCGGGCTGGTGCCGATCAACTTCCACGACCAGCTGCACTCGACCTTCACCAGCGGCTTCGGCCTCTTCTTCATCGGGCTGCTGGTCGGGCTTCCGTACTGGCTGCCCGGCTTCCCGCGGGCGACGTACCTGATGAGCTGGCTGGCCGCCGGCGGGCTGATCTTCGCGATCAGCCTGTGGAAGCCGATCGGCTACTACAACCTCACCTCGCTGGAGCTCATCGCCGCCGGAGTGCTGTTCTTCTGGCTGATCGTCTTCATCCGCACCGTCGCCGCCGTCGCCGAGATCCCGGGCGCGCCGGCGGTGCCGGTGCTCTTCGGCGGGTCGGCGGCCTCGCCGGCCGGACGGGGATGAGCGGCGACGGCGGGGCGGTCGGCTCGGCGGCGGGGCCGGTCACCGCGACGGCGGCGGCCTACGACGCCCGCGCCGCGGAGTATGTCGCGCACCTCGGCGCGCTGGAGCAGATGGCGGGCGAGGACCGCACGCTGATCACCCGCTGGCGGGATGCGATCCGCGGGCCGATGCTCGACGTCGGCTGCGGGCCCGGCCACTGGACGGCGCTGCTGGCCGCGGGCGGCCGCGAGGTGCTCGGCGTCGACGTCTCGGCGGAGATGATCTCCTCGGCGCGGGTACGATGGGAGACTCCGAAGTTCCGCCGAGCCGACGCCGAAGGGCTGCCGGTGCCGACCGCGAGTCGCGGTGGGGTGCTGGCCTGGTACTCGCTGATCCACCTGCCGCCCGAACGGCTGCCGACGGGTCTGGCCGAGATCTCCCGGGTGCTGGCCCCGGGCGGGAGCCTGCTGCTGGGCTTCTTCCGCGGCGAGGCCGGGGAGCGTTTCGAACATGCCGTGACTCCGGCCTGGTACTGGTCGCCGGAGATGCTCGAGGAGCTGCTGGCCGAGGCCGGGTTCGCCGTGGAGGAGGGTCATGCGCGCCATGATCCCGGCTCGCGGCCGCACGGTGCCATGGTGGCTCGACGGCGGTGACGGCGTCGGCGGCCTGACCCCGCCTCCGTCGTCCTGCGCGCCGTCGCCGACTAGAGTCGGGGCATGACCCAGCGCAGCGCCGCCGTCGTCGGCTCCGGACCCAACGGGCTGACCGCCGCCTGCGTGCTCGCGCGCGCCGGCTGGGAGGTCACCGTCCACGAGGCCGCCGCAGTGCCCGGCGGTGCGGTGCGCTCGCAGCGGCTGCTGGCCGACGACGTCGTCAGCGACCTCGGCGCCAGCGTCCACCCGATCGGCGCGGCCTCGCCGGCCTTCGCCGCCCTGGACCTCGCCTCTCACGGCCTCGAGTGGGACCACGCGCCGATCCCCGCCGCGCATGCCCTCGACGACGAGCACCCGACGCTGCTGCACGACTCGCTGGAGCGGACCGCCGCCGCCCTCGGCGAGGACGCCGGCATCTGGCGGCTGCTGATGGGCGGACCCACGCGGCGCTGGGAGGCGATCGCGGACTCGGCCTTCGGCCCGCCGTTCGCCACGCTGGAGGAGATCTGCGCCCAGCTGCGCGACGACGACCCGCACGGCACCGCCCGGCTGGCGGCGATGGCCTCGCTGGGCGCCCGCGGCGCCTGGCCGGCGTCGGCGGTGCTGCGGCTCTTCCGCACCGCACGGGCGAAGGCGCTCTTCGCCGGGCTCGCCGCCCACTCGACGGCGCCGTTCCACCAGCCGCTGACCGGGGCCTTCGGTGTGCTCTTCGGCGCGGCGGCGCACAGCACCGGCTGGCCGGTCGCCCGCGGCGGTTCGCAGGCGATCGTCGACGCGCTGCTCGCCGAGCTCGCCGGGCACGGCGGCCGGGTGGAGGCCGACATGCGCGTCACCGGTGTCAGCGAGGTCAGCGCCGGCTCGCTGCCCGGCGCCTCATCAACGCCGACGACGGCGACGACGATCGGAGGCGGCGGGCCCCGGCCGCGCCGCGTCGAGGGCGTCGACTCGGCCGGGCGCGCGCGCAGCGGTCAGCCGGTCGACGTCGTGCTGCTGGACCTCGACACCCGTCAGCTGCTGGATCTGGAGGGCCTGGCGCTGCCGGCCGCACGTCGTCGGGCGCTGCGCCGCTTCACGCACGGCCCCGGCATCGTGAAGATCGACCTGCTGCTCGACGGTGCGATCCCCTGGAAGCACCCGGAGCTGGGGCGCGCCTCGACCGTCCATCTGGGCGGCTCGGGCGCGCAGATCGCCGGCTCCGAGGCCGCCGCCTCCCGCGGGGTGCTGGCCAGCAGGCCCTACGTGCTGCTCGCCCAGCCGAGTGCGGCCGACGCGACCCGCGCGCCGGCCGGGCAGTCCGTGGCCTGGGCCTACGCCCATGTGCCGCATGGGCTCTCCGGCCGCGGCGTCGAGCGGGCGGCCGCGGCGATCCGCGCGGAGATCGAGTCCCAGGCGCCGGGCTTCGGCGCGCGCGTGCTGGCCGAGCAGGTGTGGTCCCCGCAGGACCTGGAGTCGATGGATGCGAATCTGGTCGGCGGCTCGATCAGCGGCGGGGTGCCCACACCGGCGCAGTTCCTGGCCCGGCCGACGACCGGCGCCCCGTACACCACCGGCGTCGACGGGGTGTATCTCTGCTCAGCCTCGACCCCGCCCGGCGGCGGCGCCCACGGCATGAACGGCTGGCACGCCGCGCACGCGGCGCTGCAGCGGCACGGCTGAGGGTCGTGCGTCCGGGGCAGGCCTCCGGATCAGCCGCCGAAGGCCAGCAGCCCGGCGACGACCAGCATCGTGACGCCGACGCCGACGTCGATGATCTGCCAGGTGCGCGGCCGGTCGAGCACGCCGGCCAGCGCGCGGCCGCCGTAGGCCAGCAGCAGGAACCAGGAGAGCGAGCCCAGCACCGCGCCGGCGGAGAAGATCCACTTCTCGGCGCCGAAGCTGGTGGCCATCGACCCGATGACGACCATGGTGTCCACCCAGGCGTGCGGGTTCAGCAGGCTGACCATCAGCCCGGCGGCGATCACCGAGAGGATCGGGGAGACCGCCCGTGCTCCGGTCTTCCCGGCGTCGTCGGAGGACGTCGAGGTCAGCCGCACCGGCCGGGTCTGCGTCGTGACCGGCCCCGGCGTCGCGTCCGGGCCGTCCTCGCCGGCGACGACGGCACCGGCATCGCCGCGGCCGCGCGCGCCGTCGCTCGCGGGCTGGTCGCGTGCGCCGTCGTCGTCGGAGGACTCCGGCTCCTCGACCGAGAGCCCCTGGTCGGCGGTGCGCGCCGAGGCGAAGGAGCGCACGGCGAACCACACCAGGTAGGTCACCCCGAGCCAGCGGACGATCTCCATCAGCCACGGCGTGTGGTCCAGGACGGTGCCCACGCCGAGGGTGCCCAGCCCGATGAGGATCAGATCGCCGACCAGGCAGACGAGCACCGCCGTGCCCACGCGGTCGCGGCGCAGGCCCTGGCGCAGCAGCCAGGCGCTCTGCGCACCGATCGCCATGATCAGGGCCAGGCAGGTGAAGAATCCGGTCAGCAGGGTCGTCATGGACTCCATCCTCCTCAGCCTCGAGCATCCGCACCAGCGCAGAATTCTTCACTGTCCGAAGCATCGCTTCAGGTATGATGAGGGCTGGAACGGGACGGAGCGGGACCGCGCGAGGGAGGGGAGCGAGCATGAACACCGACCACCTGCGGGCCTTCGTCACCGCCGTGGACGAGGGCACCTTCGAGGCCGCCTCCGCGGTGCTGGGGATCTCCGGCTCGGCCTTCTCCCAGCGGGTCAAGGCGCTGGAGAAGGAGGTCGGCCAGGTGTTGCTCACCCGCACTGTGCCGGTGCGCCCCACCGAGGCCGGGGCCGCGCTGCTGCGCACCGCCCGGCAGATGACGCTGCTGGAGGACGAGGCCCGCCGCAGCCTGGGCTTCCGCGGCGCCGGCGACGAGATCGTCACGCTGTCGGTCGCGGTCAACGCCGACTCGCTCTACACCTGGTTCCAGCGGGTCCTGCAGGAGGCGGCGACCTGGGACGACGTCGAGCTGCACCTGCATGCCGAGGACCAGGAGCACACCCACGAGCTGCTGCGCGGCGGCACAGTCTCCGCGGCGGTCACCGAGACGCCGACGCCGGTCTCCGGCTGCCGGGCGACCGCGCTGGGGACCATGCGCTACTGGCCGGTGGCCAGTGCGGAGCTGCTGGACCGGCATCGCGGCGACGACGGCGCCGTCGACTGGGCGCGCGTGCCGCAGGTCGACTACAGCATCCGCGACTCGCTGCAGCGCAGCGGACTGCGGCGGCTCGGCGTCTCCCCGCGGGTGACGCATCTGATCCCCTCGGTGGAGGCCTACAACGCCGCCGTCGCCCACGGGCTGGGCTGGGGGATGATCCCTGAAGGGATGATGCCGGACGGTGTGATGGAGGGCGAGCATCCGGATCTGGTGCTCGTCGAGGAGATCGGTCCCACGGAGGCGCATCTGCACTGGCAGCGCTGGACCACCGGCGCCCCGGCGCTGGACCGATTCACCGACGCAGTGCGTCGTGCGGCGGCGCGCATGGCCTGAGGTGCCGCGGCGCGCATGGCCTGAGGTGCCGCGGCGCGCATGGCGTGAGGTGCCGCTGGCTCGAGGGCCGCGCGCAGGGCACGAGCCTCGTGGTGTCCCCGAGTTCTCGCACGATCACCGCGCTCTATCACGATGATCCTGCGAAACCTCGGGGACGATGGAACGACGGCGGCGCGCCGAGGGGGAGATCCTCCGTCGGCGCGCCGCCGTCGCGGGTCAGCGCCGGATCGGCGCCGCGTCATGGTGCGCTCAGCTGCGGCTGGGGGAGCCCGCCGGGGCCGAGGCGCGGCGGCCGTTCTGGCCGCCCTGGCCGCGGCCGCCGCGGCGTCCGCGCGAGGAGCCCTGCCCGGCGTTCTGGCCGGCGGGCTGCCCGGAGTTCTGCCCGCCGCGGGACTGCCCGGAGCCCTGCCCCTGGCCGGATCCGCGTCCGCGACCCTTTCCGGAGGAGCCGCGCGAGCCGTTCCGCGAGCCGCCGCCGGATCCGCCGCGCGAGCCGTTCTGCCCGCCCTTCGGCGAGCCGCCGGAGCCGCCGGAGCCGCCGCGGGGCGCGGGCTCCACATGCGGAGCCTGCTCGCCCACCAGCTCGGCCACAGCGGTCGAGTCCGGGGTGACGGTCACCGGCGTCGTGTCGATCGCGGCCTTGCGCAGCAGCTGCTCGGTGTCACGGCGCTGCTCGGGCAGCATCACGGTGACCACGTCGCCGGCGCTGCCGGCGCGGGCGGTGCGGCCCGAGCGGTGCAGATACGCCTTGTGCTCGGCCGGCGGGTCCACGTGGACCACCAGCTCGATCGCGTCGACGTGCACGCCGCGGGCGGCGACGTCGGTGGCCACCAGCACCTGCACGTCGCCCTGGCCGAAGGCGGCCAGGCTGCGGTCGCGCTGGTTCTGCGAGAGGTTGCCGTGCAGGTCCACCGCCGGGATCCCCTGGGTGGTCAGCTGCTTCGCCAGGCGCTTGGCCTGGTGCTTGGTGCGGGTGAACAGCAGCCGCTTGCCCCGGCCGGAGGCCAGCGTCTGGACCAGCGGCTTCTTGTCGTCGGCGGAGACCTCGAAGACGTGGTGGGTCATCGCCGAGACGTGCGAAGTCGGGTCGTCGACCGAGTGGAGCACCTCGTCGTGCAGGAACCGGCGGACGAGCTTGTCGACCTCCTTGTCCAGCGTCGCCGAGAAGAACAGCCGCTGGCCGGTGTCCGGAGTCTGCGCGAGGATCCGCGTGACGCCGGGCAGGAAGCCCAGGTCGGCCATGTGGTCGGCCTCGTCGAGCACGGTGACCTCGACCTCGCCCAGGCTCAGCTCGCCCTGGCCCAGCAGGTCCTCCAGGCGGCCGGGGCAGGCGACGACGACGTCGACGCCGCGGGCCAGCGCATCGGTCTGCCGCTTCTGGTTCACCCCGCCGTAGATGGTGGTGGTGCGCATGCCGTAGGCCTCGGCCAGCGGGGCCAGGGCCTCGGCGATCTGCGTGGCCAGCTCGCGGGTGGGCGCGAGCACCAGGCCGCGCGGGCGGCGCGGTTTCGCGGGGCCGGCGCCGGAGGCGGCCAGTCGGGCGGCCAGCGGGATGGAGAAGGCCAGCGTCTTGCCCGAGCCGGTCTTGCCGCGGCCGAGGACGTCCCGGCCGGCCAGCGTGTCGGGCAGGGTGTCCTGCTGGATGGGGAAGGCGGAGGTCTTGCCGGCCGCGTCCAGGGCCTGCACCAGCGGTGCGGGCACGCCCAGGGCGGCGAAGGTGGTCTGCGAAGTCGTGATGGGGGACCTTTCGAAGGGCCGGCGCGCGGCTCGCCGTCTCAGGGCGGCGCGCGGGTCCGGCACGGTGGCGGGAGCACGGTCTGGTGCTCTCTTCTCGCCGAGTGAGAAGCATCCGAGCCCGGGCCGGCGCAGGCCGGCGACGGCGGGCGGGGCGTCCAGTCGACGCAGGGGACCCGGGGCGGGTCCGCAGGTTCGGCCAGTCTACCTGCCCGCGGCGAATCAGCCGGCATCGGGTGCCGCCGGCGGAGCCGCGGGGCGACGTCGAGGGGCGTCGAGGAGGGGCGTCGAGGAGGGGACCGCGGGCGCCGTCGTCGCATTTCAAATTTCAAGGAATGGAGGGTGAGGCGCGGCTGTTGGGACGGTCATGAGCATCAGCACAGAGCGCCACCACGACCACTTCGAACTGGGCCTGCACACCTTCGGCGACGTCACCGCCTCCGCCGACGGCTCGCGGACCCTGACCCAGCCCGAGGTCCTGCGCAACGTCCTCGCCGAGGCGCGCATGGCCGACGAGACCGGCGTCGACGTCCTCGGCGTCGGCGAGCATCACCGCCCGGACTACGCGATCTCCGCGCCCGACGTCGTGCTCTCCGCCGTCGGCGCGGCCACCGAGCGCATCAAGCTCATCTCCGCGGTCACCGTGCTCTCCTCCGACGACCCGGTCCGGGTCTACCAGCGCTTCGCGACTCTCGACGGGCTCACCGGCGGCCGCGCCGAGGTCTCGCTCGGGCGCGGCTCGTTCATCGAGTCCTACGGGCTCTTCGGCTACGAGCTCTCCGACTACGAGCAGCTCTTCGAGGAGAAGCTCGACCTCTTCGCCCGGCTGCGCTCCGAGGCCCCGGTGTCCTGGCAGGGCTCCATGCGTCCGGGGCTGAGCGGCCAGCAGGTCTACCCGACGACCGCCCACGAGCACGGCCTGCCCGCCTGGGTCGCCGTCGGCGGCACGCCGGCCTCGGTGATCCGGGCGGCCCGCCATGGACTCGGCCTGGAGCTGGGAGTCATCGGCGGGGCTCCCCAGCGCTTCCGCCCGCTGGTCGAGCTCTATCACCGGGCGCTCGGCGAATCCGGCTTCGCCGACGGCCGCCGCGTGGCGATGCATTCCCACGGCTTCGTCGCCGACACCGACGAGGAGGCCCGGGAGATCTTCTACCCGTCCTGGGCCGACACGATGGCCCAGATCGGCCGGGAGCGCGGCTGGGGCGGCGGTCGACCCGGGCCGGACCAGTTCGCCGACGAGGTCGAGAACGGTTCGCTCTACGTCGGGTCCCCGGAGACGGTGGCGCGCAAGATCGTGCGCTCGCAGAAGCTGCTGGGCATCTCGCGCTTCAGCCTGAAGTACGGCAACGGCTCGCTGGCCCACGAGCACATGCTGCGCGCCGTCGAGCTCTACGGCTCGCAGGTGAAGCCGCTGGTGCTGGACATGCTCTCCGAGTCCTGAGCGGCCGGCGGCGGTGCCCGGCGGCACCCGGCGGCGCCCGGCGGCGTGCGGCCCGGACGCCTCGCCGGCGGGGTCGGCGTCGACTGTGTCCCGTCGGCGGACCCCGAGTTTTCGCAGGATCACCGTGAAACAGCACGGTGATCCTGCGAAAACTCGGGGACCGCCGGATCAGCGGCGGGGGCGGGATTCTCGGCGCGCGCTGTTCCACCGCCGACGGCGGGGCGAAGGCGAGCGACGGCGACGCTTCCAGCGGGGGACTATGATGGTGCCATCGTCAGCACCGTCACCCGGCGGGGCCCTCGCGGCCGGTCGGAGAGGGAGGAGCGAGTCCGTGGAGCAGGGGCAGTCCGCGACGCACGACTCGTCGTCGGAGGGCGCCGGGCGGTCTCCGGAGGAGCGCGCCGAGCAGACGGTGGAGGAGAGCTCGCCCCGCGGCGGACGGGTCACCATCATCTCCGACCCGGGACGCACGTCCTACCTGGTCCGGCGCCTGCTGCGGCGCGGCCCGCGGCAGTGGGGCGAGCAGCATGAGATCACCCACCGGCAGACGCGGCTGCCGCTGCGCTCCGACGGGACCCTCGACGTCGACGTCGCCCAGGAGTGGGCGCGCGAGGAGAGCGCGTCGATGACAGTGGTCATCACCGAGCTGCCGCGGATCGGCGACAGTGGGCCGAAGTCCGCCGAGCTGCACTTCGCCGAGCGGTTGGCGATCATCTCCCTGCCGGTGCAGGGACCGGCGGGTGTGATGCACGGCCTGCGGCGCGAGCTCGACCGCGCGCTGGTCACGCTGCGCCGGCATTCGCCGGAGCCCGTGGAGCACCTGCGCGTCGGCTGGCGCCTGGAGCAGGACGACGAGCGGGACTCCGCCTACATCACCCCGCGGTACACCTGGCCCGCCCGAGTGTGGATGACGTTGGGCATCGCGGTGAGCAACGAGCCGCTGCTCTCGCTGCCCAAGCTCTCCGGCGTCTTCGCCGCCGCCAGCGCCACCGGGGCCTTCGGCGTCTTCTACGGGTCGATCTGGGGGATCGCCGAGGCCCTGCCCAGCTGGCGGCTGGCGGTCATCACCGGGCTGGCGATCCTCGGACTCGTGCTGTGGCTGATGCTGCGCAACCGCCTCTGGGACGGCCCCGGATCGGCCGGCGGACGCCGGCTGGCGGTGATGTACACCGTGGCCACAGTGCTCAGCCTGCTGGTGAGCGTGGCCATGCTCTACCTGCTGCTCTTCGCCGGGATCCTGGTGATCTCGCTGCTGCTGATCGATCCGACGTACATGGCCCAGACCCAGGAAGGGCTGGACGGGACGCTGATGAACTACGTCGACATCGCCTGGCTGGCGGCCTCGATGGGCACTGTCGCCGGGGCGATCGGGTCGAACTTCGACCCGGAGGCCGATCTGGAGGGACTCACCCAGGGCAGCCGCGAGCTGCGGCGCTATCCGCGCGACGCCGAGCAGCGCTGACGGCGCCCGCGCGGACGCCGCGGTGCTGGGCGGCGCCGATCGGGCGGCGCCGGCCGGTCAGGCGATGAGGCTCAGCAGGCCGACGCCGAGCAGGGCGAATCCGGTGCCCCACAGGACCACCGAGACCAGCATCCAGGCCATCACCGCATGCCGGTTCGCGCCGAAGGAGACCATCAGTGGGGCGGTGATCTGGCTGGGCAGCGCCAGCGGTCCCAGGATGCTCACCCCGGGGACGCCGAAGCGGTCGAAGATCTTCTGCACCCGGTCGCGCTTCGGCGAATCGGTCGCGGCGCGGTCGGGGTCGCGGCGGTGCAGGATCGCGGTGCGCACCCAGTGGGCCAGATACACCACGACGACCAGCGAGAGCATGTTGCCCACTGTCGCCGTCGCCACCGCGACCGCCGGATGCAGGCCGACGATCACCCCGATGGGGGCGCCGAAGTAGGACTCCACGAAGGGGATCGCGGAGATGAGGATGATGCCCAGCCACTGCAGGGCCTCGGGCAGCGAGTCGGTCCAGCGCTGCAGCTGACCGATCCAGTGGTCCTCGGGCAGGCCGGCGGACTGGGCGGCGAGCAGGGCGTCGGCGGAGAGCAGATCGATCATGGGTCCCATCCTGGCTCAGCGCCGCGCCGGCGCCATCAGCCTGCAGGCTGATTCCGCGTCGTCAGCCCTCCTCCGCCCAGCGGCGGTAGAGCGCGGGGCGGCGGTCGTGCAGGTACCAGGGGCCGTCCGGGTCCTGATCCGGGGTGAAGTGCCCGCGGGCGGGACCGACCTCGGCGACGAGCAGCTCCGGCTCGCCGCCGGCGCGGGCCGGCGCGACCTCTGCGGAGGACGACGCCGGTTCGGGGCCGGCCTCCAGTCGTGGGGCCGGGGCGCCGTCGGGGCCGACGATGACGCTCTCGCCGTCGAAGACCAGCCCGTCCTCGACGCCGCAGTGATTGGCGTAGGCGACGGTGATCCCGTTCTCGACGGCCCGCGCCGGCACCAGGGTGCGCGCCACCGTCGGGCAGCCCGCCAGCGCCGTCGGGACCAGCACGACGTCGGCGCCGCGGACGGCCAGATCCCGCACCGTCTCGGGGAACTCGACTTCGTAGCAGATCAGCAGCCCCAGGGTCAGGCCGCCGAGCTCGACCAGCGGCGGCCGCGCCTCGCCGGGGCGGAAGGCCTCCTGCTCGGCCGGACCGAAGAGGTGCGTCTTGGTGTGCACGCCGCGGACCGTCCCCGCGGCGTCGACCAGCGTCGCGGTGATGCCGCGGTGCGGGTCGGCGGGCGAGGGGAGGCTGTGCACCAGGGCGATGCCGTGGCGCCGGGCGATCGCCGCCAGGCGGACGGCGGCGTCGTCGATCGTCGCGTCGGTCAGCTCGGCGCGGATCCGCGCCGGGGCGTAGCCGACGGGGAAGAGCTCCGGGGTGAGCAGCAGCTCGGCGCCGCGGGCGGCGGCGTCGGCCGCGGCCGCGTCGATCACGGCCAGGTCGTGGTCGACGTCGAGCGGGACGGCGGCGGCCTGCAACAGAGCGATGCGCATCCTGTCAGTCTGGCGCGCCGGCGGGCGGAGGGCAACGCCGGGACGGTCGTGCGTCGGGGCGACGGCCGATGGCACAGGACGCGAGTGTGACTCTTGACACGATGAGGACTCTCGTTGATAGTTGATCGCACCTGTTCGTTTCTGTGGGAGTTGCCGGGCGATGAGGCCCTGGCCAGGCGGGAGGAGCGTCGATGACCAGTGCAGCGATCGGCTCGCCGCGGGGAGCGCATCCATGACGGCCCGCCGTCGCCCGCCGATGACCCGCCGCAGTCTGCTCCGCGGCGGCCTGGGCCTGGGAGTCGGCGCCGGAGCGGCCGCGCTCGCCGGCTGCACGGTGCCGGGCACCTCGTCGGTGAACACCGAGCCGACGATTCCGCCGGCCGGGCCCGACGAGACGGTGACGCTGACCTACTGGGCCTGGCTGAAGGAGCTGCAGACCGTCGCCGACGTGTGGAATGCCGAGAACCCCCGCGTCCAGGTCGAGATCTCCTGGATCCCCGGCGGTCCCGACGGCGGGTACCAGAAGCTCTACAGCGCGCTCGCCGCCGGCTCCGGTCCGGACCTGGCGCAGGTCGAGATGCGGAGCATCCCCGAATTCATGCTGGTCGACGGGGTGATCGACCTCAGTCGATACGGCATCGACGACTACGCCGACCGCTTCGATCCCACGCTCTGGGGGCAGGTCAGCTTCGCCGGAGGAGTCTACGGCGTCCCGCAGGACTCCGGGCCCACGGCGCTCTATCACCGTCCCGACCTCCTCGAGGAGGTCGGCGCCGCTCCGCCGGAGACCTGGCAGGAATGGGCCGAGATCGGCGCGGAGGTCCGCGACGCCGGCCGGTTCATGGGCACCTTCCCGCTGGCCGACACCTCGGTCTTCGCCGCGCACGCCATGCAGGCCGGCGCCGTCTGGCTGAGCGCCGAGGAGGACGGCTGGGTCATCGACATGGCCGGCGAGTCCACGCTGGAGGTCGCCCGCTTCTTCGACGCGGCCGTCGACGCGGAGATCGTCTCCACCCAGCTGCAGCCCTTCTCGCCCGGCTGGTTCGCCGCGGCGGCCGAGGGCCGGATCGCCACGCTGATGAGCGCCTCCTGGGGCGACGCCCTGCTGGAGGGCGTCAGCGACGCCGAGGGGAAGTGGCGGGTGGCTCCGCTGCCGCAGTGGCCCGCCGGCTACGGCTCGGCCCAGCTGGGCGGATCCACCACGGCCGTGCTGGCGAACAGCGCCCACCCGCGTGAGGCCATGGAGTTCGCCGTGTGGCTGAACTCCAGCGCGGCCGGCATCGACGGGCTGATCGAGCACAGCGGCATCGGCTGGTCGGCGAATCCCGGACACATCGGGGCGCCGCGGCAGGGTGGCAGCGAGTTCTTCGGCGGCCAGGCCTACAACACCGAGATCTTCGCCCCGGCCGCCGAACAGCAGAACCCGGACTGGCAGTGGTGGCCGACCACCCAGCAGACCTTCAACGTGCTGGCCGACGCCTTCCGCGGAAAGGCCGGCGGCACCTCCCTGGTCGACGCCGTCGTCCAGGCGGAGGCGGACACCATGGAGGTCTTCCGCGAGAAAGGGCTGGCGATCCGGAGGGCCGAGCGATGAGCACGACGACGAGCTCCACCACGACGAGCTCCACCACGACGAGCGGCCCGCCGCGTCCTGCGGGGAGCCCGGCGCGAAGTCCCGGACGGCGTCGTC
This sequence comes from Nesterenkonia halobia, assembly GCF_039536005.1. NCBI lineage: Bacteria > Bacillati > Actinomycetota > Actinomycetes > Micrococcales > Micrococcaceae > Nesterenkonia > Nesterenkonia halobia. The sequence goes on from NZ_BAAAYG010000003.1 coordinate 547,731, forward strand.
GGCCGGCGGCCACCGCCGTCGCCCCCTGGCTGCTGGTGACCCCGTTCCTGCTGGTGTTCCTGATCTCCTTCGTGCTGCCGATCCTGATGGCGGTCGGGCAGAGCTTCACCCGCGTCGAGCGGCGGGGACTCTTCGGCGAGGAGGGGGTGACCAGCACGTTCGCCTGGTTCGAGAACTACCGACTGGCGCTGGAGGACGGCAGCTTCCTCGCCTCCATCGGACGCATGCTGCTCTTCGGCGTCGTCCAGGTGCCGGTGATGATCGCCCTGGCCACGGTCCTGGCGCTGCTGCTCGAATCCGCCGCGGCCCGCTGGCCGGGCTTCTTCCGCGCGGCGTACTTCATGCCCTACGGCATCCCCGGGGTGCTGGCGACGATCCTCTGGTCCTTCCTCTACGTGCCGGGACTGAGTCCGATCGTCGACGTCGTCCATTCGGCGACCGGCGTCGAGGTCGACTTCCTCGGCTCGGGGACGGTGCTGTGGTCCATCGCGAACATCGTCACCTGGACCTACACCGGCTACAACATGCTGATCATCATCGCGCAGCTGAAGGCCATCCCGGCCGAGCTCTACGAGGCCGCCCGGGTCGACGGGGCCGGGCCGGTGCGCATCGCGACGACGATCCAGCTGCCGCTGATCCGTCCGGCGCTGATGCTGACCACGGTCTTCTCGATCATCGGCACGCTGCAGCTCTTCGCCGAGCCGCAGCTGCTCGCCCAGGTGGCCCCGGCCATCGATTCGCAGTACACCCCGAACCTCTCGGCCTACACGACGGCCTTCGCCTACAACGACTACACCGTCGCCGCCGCCCAGGCGGTGCTGATCGCGCTGGTCGCCTTCGTGCTGTCGTTCAGCTTCCTGCGCCTGACGAACAGGAGGTCATGATGAGCACCGCCGCCGATGCAGTCCAGGACGACCGGCGCGACTCCGCGCCCGCCGTCGATCCCGCGGCCGGCCGGTCCGACGGACCCGCCTCGCCCGGAGCCGGCGCGGCCGCGCTGCGCCGCCGGGGCCGGACCATCCTGGTCACCGGAGTGCTCGTCGTCGTCGCGCTCTACTTCCTCGTCCCGGTCTACTGGATCGTGGTCGCGGCCTCGAAGACCACCGACGACCTCTTCGGCACCCACGGGTTCCTCTTCGCCGGGAACTTCGCGCTGTTCGACAACATCGCCCAGGTGCTCGCCCACGACTCCGGGATCTTCCTGCGCTGGCTGGCCAATTCGGTGCTCTACGCCGGCGTCGGCTCGCTGATCGCGACCTATCTGGCCGCGGCGGCCGGCTACGCGCTCTCCACCTACGTCTTCCGCGGACGGAACCTGATCTTCGGGCTGGTGCTCGGCGGCGTGCTGGTGCCCGGCACGGCCACGGCGCTGCCGCTGTTCCTGCTGTTCAGCCAGCTCGGGCTGGTCAACACCTACTGGAGCGTGCTGATCCCCTCGCTCGTCTCGCCCTTCGGGCTGTTCCTCTGCCGGATCTACGCCGACGCGACAGTGGACCGCTCGCTGGTGGAGGCCGCCCGGCTCGACGGCGTCGGCGAGATCCGGATCTTCCACGTGCTCGGCCTGCGGCTCATGGTCCCGGCGCTGGTCACCGTGTTCCTCTTCCAGCTGGTCAGCATCTGGAACAACTACTTCCTGCCGCTGGTGATGCTCACCGACGACCAGCTCTTCCCCATCACCCTGGGGCTGAACACCTGGCGCAGCCAGACCGACCGGCTGCCCGAGTTCTACGAACTGACCACCGGCGGGGTGCTGCTCTCGGTCATCCCGCTGGCCCTCGCGATGATCGTGCTGCAGCGCTTCTGGCGCGGCGGCCTGACGGAAGGTGCTGTGAAGTGACTCTGAGCCATACCTCCTTCGACCCGGCCGACGGTGCGCTGGTCGCCCCGCGCTCCTGGCTGGTCGAGCAGACCGACGCCGCGCGCCGGGACCTCTCCGGCACCTGGCGCTTCCGGTCCTCGCCGGCGGTCCCCGGCACGCCCGGCGATCCCGGAGTGCTCGGGGAGGAGGCGCCGGAGGCCTTCGCGGCCGCCGACTACGACGACGTCGACTGGGACGAGCTGCCGGTGCCCGGCCACTGGGTGCTGCACGGCCCCGACGGGCTCTCCGGACCGGCCGGCGCCGCCGACCCGAGCTGGGGGAGGCCGATCTACACGAACGTGCAGTACCCCTTCCCGCTCGATCCGCCGCACGTGCCCGACGAGAACCCGACCGGCGACCACCGGCGCCGCATGGAGGTTCCCGCGGACTGGCTGGCGTCCGGGCGGGTGCTGCTGCGCTTCGACGGCGTCGAGTCCTTCCTGACCGTCTGGGTCAACGGCCGCCGGATCGGGGCGGCGAGCGGCTCGCGGCTGGCCCACGAGTTCGACGTCACCGACGCCGTCGTCGCCGGGCAGAACACGCTGGCGGTGCGCGTGGTGCAGTACTCGGCGGCCAGCTACCTGGAGGACCAGGACCAGTGGTGGCTGCCCGGGATCTTCCGCGAGGTCGCGCTGCTGCACCGGCCGGCCGGCGGCCTCGACGACGTCTGGCTGCATGCCGACTACGACCCGCAGGCCGGCGTCGGGATCCTGCATCCGGAGGTCGACGCGGCGGACGAGGCCTTCCCGGTGCGGCTGCGGATCCCCGCCCTCGACGTCGACCGGACCTGGGAGTCGGCCGATCAGCTCCGCGACGACGCGGCGGCCGGCCTCGACGTCGGCGCGGTGACGCCCTGGTCGGCCGAGCAGCCGGTGCTCCATGAGGCGACGGTGAGCTCCGCGGCCGAGACGCTGACCCTGCCGATCGGCTTCCGCCGCGTGACGATCGACGGCGACCGGCTGCTGGTCAACGGCCGGCAGATCACCTTCTCCGGGATGAACCGGCACGAGACCCACCCCGACCGCGGGCGCGTCTTCGACGAGGCCCACGCCCGCGAGGATCTGGCCCGGATGAAGCGGCACAACGTCAATGCGATCCGCACCAGCCACTATCCGCCGCATCCGCGGCTGCTGGACCTCGCCGACGAGCTCGGCCTCTGGGTCATCCTCGAGGGCGACCTGGAGACCCACGGGTTCCACACCGCCGACTGGACCGGCAATCCCAGCGACGACGCCCGCTGGCGCGCGGCGTATCTGGACCGGATCCGCCGTGCCGTCGAGCGGGACAAGAACCACCCCTCGATCGTGCTCTGGTCGCTGGGCAACGAGGCCGGGACCGGGCAGAACCTCGCGGCCTCGGCGGAGTGGGTCCGCCGCCGCGACCCGAGCCGACCGGTGCACTACGAGGGGGACTACACCGGCGACTACACCGACGTGTACTCCCGGATGTACCCGCACCTGAGGGAGCTCGAGGCGATCGCGGACCCGCAGGATCTCACCCCGCTGCTGGGCTGCGACCTCGCCGCCGGGACGCGGCAGCGGGCCAAGCCGTTCCTGATGTGCGAGTACGGCCACGCGATGGGCAACGGGCCCGGGGCGCTGGACCAGTATCGACAGCTGACCGACGCGCACCGGAACCTGCACGGCGGCTTCATCTGGGAGTGGCGCGACCACGGCCTGCGCACGCTCTCCGCCGACGGCGTCGAGTACTTCGGCTATGGCGGGGACTTCGGCGAGGTCGTCCACGACGGGAACTTCGTCATGGACGGCATGGTGCTCTCCGACGACACCCCCACCCCCGGGCTGGCCGAGTTCGCCGTCGTCGAGCAGCCGCTGCTGCTGGAGCCCGCCGACGATTCCTGCGCAGTCGTCGTGCGCTCGCGGCGATTCGTCGCCGACACCGCCGATCTGCGGCTGCGCTGGACGCTGCTGGCCGAGGGGCGTCCGGCCGCCGACGGCGAGGTCGCACTGGTCGACGCCGACGGCGCCCCGATCCCCGCCGGGGGAGCGGCGCGGATCGAGCTGCCCGCGGCGCGGGATGCGCTGCGGCGCCACGCGGAGCCGGGTGGGCGCGGCACGGACTCAGCCGGCGAGCTGCACCTGAGCATGGAGGCGGTGCTGGCCGAGCCGAGCCCCTGGGCGCCGGCCGGTCACGTCGTCGCCCGGGGGCAGTGGGAGCTGCCGATTCCGTCGGGAGCCGCCCGGGCGACGACGGCGCCGCGCGCCGCCGCGCTGGCCGAGGCGCCGGCGGCCTTCGCCGGACCGGCGCTGGCCGCACTGGCCGGCGTTGCCGTCGCCGGTCCGCAGGCGGAGCTCTGGCGCGCGCCGACGGACAACGACGAGGGCGACGCCACGCCCAACGACGGCTGGGGAGACCCGCGCGACGTCGTCGCCGCGCAGCAGCCGGCAGAGTCCTCGGCCGACCGCTGGCGGGCGGCCGGACTCGACCGGCTGACGCGCCGGGTGGTCTCCGTCGACGTCGACGCGATGCGGCGCACCGTCCGGCGGCGGGTCTCGGCGGCGCAGGCCCGCACCGGACTCGACGTCGCCGAGACCTGGACCGCCGAGCGGGCGGCCGACGGCGTCGTCGAGGCCGTCTGCGAGGTGACTCTGGTGCCGGAGGCCGGCTGGGACGACGTCTGGCCGCGGCTGGGGGTGCACCTGCAGCTGCCCGGCGACGTCGACGGCGCCGAGTGGTTCGGCCTCGGCCCGCACGACGCCTATCCGGACACGATGCGCTCAGTGCGCCTCGGGCGGTTCTCCACCGGGATCGAGGAGCTGACCGTCGACTACGCCCGCCCGCAGGAGTCCGGGCACCGTCCCGGGCTGCGCGAGCTGGTGCTGCGCCGCGGCGGGGCGCCGTGGCTGCAGATCGTCGCCGAGCCCGACGCCGCCGGGCGGCGGCCCGGTTTCACCCTGGCGCGGCACACCGCCGACGAGATCGCCGCCGCCGACCACCCGCACGAGCTGCCGGCGTCGTCGGCGACGCATCTCGTCCTGGATGCGGCCCAGCACGGGCTGGGCTCGCGGGCCTGCGGGCCGGACGTGTGGCCGACGGCGCGGCTGCGGCCCCAGGCGCGGACGCTGCGGCTGCGGTTCCGCGCCCTCTGAGCCCGCGCCCTGCGGTGGCTCCGTGCCCTGCGGCGACGCCGCGCCCTGCGGTGACTCCGTGGCACGTGTGGGAATGCGGCGCCATTCCCACACGTCCCACGGACTCATCGCGTCCCGGGCGGGCCGTGGAGCGGGCCGTCGGGCGGGGTCAGCCCTCCGTGGCCCAGAGGTCGTCCATCAGCACGTCGGCGACGACGGTGTTGTCCAGGTAGTCGCCGCGCACCGGATCGGTGCCGACGACCTCCTCGCCGAAGGTCTCGGCCCCGGCGCCGCGGACGAAGAAGGGCACCACCTGGTTGGTGTGGTCCTCGGAGTACCAGGCGGCGTCCGGCATCTGGTCGGCCTCGCCGGTCATCGGGCTGAAGCCGGGGTCGTCCTCCGAGCCGGCCAGGTAGCCGGTCTCGTGGTCGGCGGTGACGACGACCATCGTCTCCTCCCAGGAGGATTCGGCCTCGACCCAGTCGACGACGGCGTCCACGGCGTCGTTGAAGCTCTGCGTCTCCTCGATGTCCCGGCCGGTCTCGTTGGCGTGGCCGGCCCAGTCGATGGCGCCGCCCTCGACCATCAGGTGGAAGCCCTCCTCGTTCTGCCCGAGGACGTTCAGCGCGGCCTCGGACATCGTCGTCAGGTCGACGACGTCGTTCGCCTCCGCCGCATAGGGCTGATCGCCCTCGGCGGAGCGGGCCTGCTGCAGCGTCGACGCCGCCCGGGCCAGGCCGAAGGCGCGCTCGGGAACGTCCTCGCCGTCGGCGTAGGCGCTGAAGTCGGCGTCCTCGTCGGTGAAGGTGAAGTCAGTCTCGCCCTCGCTGAGCCGCTGGTAGTCCTCCTCGGAGATGTAGGAGTAGTCGGCGTCGTCGACCTGCTGGCTGTCGTCGTCGTAGTGCGGGTGGCCGGCGCCGAAGATGACGTCCAGGTCGGAGTCGATCATCTCCGAGGCGATCGCGTGGTAGTTCTCCCGCGACTCGTCGTGGGCCGCCCAGGCGGCCGGGGTGGCGTGGCTGAAGGGCACCGAGCTGACCACGCCGGCCGAGCGGCCGGTGGCGACGGCGCGCTCGGAGAGGTTCTCCACGCTCTCGCCGTCCGCGTCCAGACCCAGCACGCCGTTCTCGGTCTTCTCCCCGGTGGCCATCGCCGTGCCGGCGGCGGCGGAGTCGGTGGCGCCCGACTGCACCCAGTCGTGGCTGGACCAGGCGGCCTCGGGGTCGTACTCGCCGCCGGCGGGGAAGGTGCTCAGCGCGTAGTGGTCCCACTCCTCATAGGTCTGGACCGCGTCGCCGGGCTGCTCCTCGAGCGTCTCCGGATCGGCCTCGCCGTCGAGCTGGTACCGCGTCTGACCGCTCTCGTAGAGGTTCGTCGCCGAGAGGTGGTTGTATCCCATCCCGTCGCCGATCATGTAGATCACGTTCTTCGGTGCTGAGGCCTCGTCCGCGTCGTCGGTGGAGCCGTCGGACGGCGAGCAGGCGGTCAGCCCGGCGAGACCGACGGTGACGACGGCGGCCAGGCCGGCGCGACGCCGGAGGCGGGAGTGCGAGTGCGACATGTTGCTCCTCATCGATAGGGGCGTTGCAGCCGTCCGGACACTCTAGGGATCGGGTCTTGACAGGTGACGACCAGCCGATGAACTGGAAGCTGAGAGGCGATGTCCAGGAATGGGCGCGGGCACGCCGGCACCGCGCCCGGGTCTGCGGAGCTCATCGTGCGGGCGGAGTCTGCGGCGCCGGGCCCGTGGACTCGCGCCAGATGACCTCGGCCAGGCGCCAGTCGTCCTCCAGCGGCGACGGCGCCGGGTCCGAGGCGTCGTCGGCGCCGCGGCGCCGCGAGGCGACGACGTCGAGCAGGTGACGCATCAGCCGCCGGCCGAGCTCCGCGTGGTGGACCGCGACAGTGGTCATCGACGGCGTGGTCACCGCCGCGACGCGGGTGTCGTCCCAGCCGGTGATGCTCAGCTCCTCCGGGACGTTCCAGCCGCGACGGATCGCCCCGCTGACCGCCGCGGTGGCGAGGATGTCGTTGGCGGCGATGATCGCGGTGATCCCGCTGTCGGCGGGGAGGTCGACCACAGCCCGGCGCGCCGCGTCGCCGTCCCAGCCGCAGTCGACCACGCCGGCGGACTCCAGGTCCAGCTCCTCGATGGTCTGCAGGTACATGTCGCGGCGTCGCACCGCACCGGCGTGGGCATAGTTGCCCGCCAGGTGCAGGAAGCGGCGGTGGCCCATCCCGGCCAGCCGGGAGATGATCTCGTGCTCGGGGCCGGCCGAGGCCAGCGCCCCGATGCCGCGCATCGCCTCGTCGTAGAGGGGCATGGTCACCAGCGGAACCCGCGCGTCGTCGGGCTGGGGCAGGTCACTCAGCGAGGTCAGCGCCAGCACGCCCTCGAAGAGCCGCGAGTCGCGCAGCTCCAGGGCGCGCCGGTCGCGCATCTCGGCCGAGCCGCTGACGGTGACGACCTCCAGGACGTACTCGCCGGCGTCGGCGATCTCCTTGGCTCCGGAGAGGATCTCCAGCGAGCTGATCGCGCTGCCCGGCGGCAGCAGCACCGCCAGACGGCCGGTGCGGTGGTTGCGCATCGCCCGCGCGACGAGGTTCGGCCGGTAGTCCAGGGCTTCGATCGCGTCCTGGATCGTCGCGGCGAGCTGCTCGTTCACCGTCGTGTCCCCCTTCAGGTGGCGGGAGACGGTCTGGTGGGAGACGCCGGCGCGCCGGGCGACCTCGCGGATCGTCGGGCGACGGCGCGGCGTCGCGGGGTTCGACGGTCCGGCGGGCGGGGACGACTCGGATGCCATGGCGGAGACCTCGGGGAGGGGGTGTCGGCGGGGGTGACCGGTCACCAGCCTACGGGACGGGCTGCGGCGGGGATGACTCGGCGGAAAGTGTGGGAACGCCGACGCATTCCCACACGTCCCGCCGAGTCATCCCTGGGGTGGGGCTGCTCAGCTCGCCGCTCGCCGGGCGCCCCGGCGGGGCAGGCGCAGCAGCCGTTCCAGCGGTCCGGCGGAGAAGCGCCGGGTCCAGAGCCAGGCGAAGGCCACTGAGACCAGGCAGATCACGACAGTGGTCAGGATGCCTCCGGCCAGCGAATCGGGCCCCGGACGGACGACCAGCGCCAGGGCGACCAGATGGCCGACGTAGAGGGTCAGCGAGAGCCGTCCGGCCGCGACCAGCGCCGAGAGGCGCCGGGCGGCGAACGACTCGCCCATCAGGCACAGGCCCAGCACGAAGAGCGCGGCCCCGGTGCTGGAGATCAGCCAGAGTGGCATCTGGGAGTGCGCCGTCGCCGAGATCAGCCGGTGCACCCCCACGCTGCGGTCCGGCTCCCCGAGGAGCAGGATCAGGAGCCGGGAGAGGGAGTACGCGGCCACCGCCGTCACTGCGCCCCACAGGACCAGCTGTCGCTGGAGGGTCGGGCTGCGCAGGTCCAGGCGTCCGAGCAGCAGGCCCGCGACGAAGGGCGCGGCCCACACCACCAGGGGATAGGACCCCGTGACGAGGATCCCTCGCAGGATCTCGTCCGGAGGATCCAGCAGCGTCGGTTCCGCGACGGCGAACGCGTCGGCGCCGCTCCGCAGTGCCAGCCAGAGGAGCGGCCCCAGAGCCAGCAGGGCGGCGGCCAGAGCGCCGAGCAGCCAGGCGGGGGCGCGCAGCAGCGGCAGGCTGGCGAGGAACAGGATGCCGTAGACCGGCAGGATGACGCTGGCCTCGTGGGCGGCCAGCTGCAGGGCCAGCCCGCCGACGAGCAGCAGCGCGGCGCGCCACAGGATCGTCGCCCACGGCAGCGGGGCGCGGCGCGGTCGCCGCACGGTCCGGGTCATCAGCGACATGCCGATGCCGGCGAGGAGCATGAACAGCAGCGAGGCGCGCCCCAGCGGGAGATCGTGGAGGGTGCCGAGGAGGCCCTCGGCTCCGCGCGGTCCCACGTTGACGGCGACCATCCCGACGATCGCGAGCGAGCGGGCGACGTCGAGGCCGTGCAGTCGTCCGCCGGCGCGCGGGCGGGATGCCGGCCGACCGGCGCGGGCCGGGCCGCCGGTGCGGTCCGTGCGGCGGCGGGAACGTCGGCCGCCGTCGTCGGCGGGCTCGGCAGGGCCGGCGGGACGGCGAGCGACGGCCATGGCCCTCATCCCGTCCCCGTCGCGGAGCCGACGTCGGCGACGGCGAAGCCGCCTTCCCGCCGAGAGTCCTCCGCCCCGGAGATCCGGCCGGTCTCGTGGTCGATCTCCAGCGCCTGCACGGAGCCGAAGATCGCCTCCTCCCGTTCGGTGACCCACAGGTCCCAGTTCCGCTCGGAGATCAGCGTCTCCACCGCGTCGGAGGGCTCCTCCTCGACGGCCAGCACGCCCTCCTCGAGGTGGTGTCGGGGCGCGTCCACCGCCTCCTGGAGCGACGTTCCCCGCAGCCCCCAGGACGCCAGAACGCTGGTCAGGATGTTGGGGATCTGATGCCCGCCCGGGCTGCCGAGGCCGAGCACCGGACGTCCGTCGTCGTCGAGGACCATGCTGGGCGCCGACCAGCTCACCGACTGGCGGCCGGCCGCGGGCTGGTTGGCGTCGGAGTCCTGCGTGGCGAAGCGGGAGAGCTGATTGTTCAGGAAGTAGCCGTCCACGTACTCCGACTCGCCGCCGCCCCAGAAGCTCGTCAGCGTGTTGGTCATCGAGACGGTGGCACCGTCCCCGTCCACGACGGTCAGATGGGTGGTGTTCCCCGCAGTGACGGCCGAGGAGGGGTCTGTCTGCGTGGTCGGGGACGTCATGCCGGCCGGGTCCATCTCCTCGGCGAGCGCGGCGTTCCGCTCGGGATCGGTGAGCCGGTCGGTCGGGACGTCGACGACGTCGGGGTCGCCGAACAGCTGATCCACCGACTCGTCGGCGGTGGTCCACGCCCGGGTGAGCCGGTCCACGTGGCCGGCGCTGTCCGGGGCGTGATCGGCGATGCCCAGCGATTCGGCGATCTGCATCTGCTGGATCAGGGCCGCGCCGGGCAGCGGGGGAGCGGCCGAGAGCAGAGTGTGCTCGCCGACGGGGCCGCCGACAGGATCCGTCCGCGTCGGGGCATAGGCGGTCAGCGTCTCGGCGTCCAGCCCGTCCACCGAGGTCAGCTCCTCAGTCAGGCCGCCGGAGTAGAACGACTCCGGGCCGTCCTGGGCCAGCGTCCTCATCGTCTCGGCGAGGTCCTCCTGCACGAGGCGATCTCCGGCGGCCAGCGGGTCGCCCGAGGAGCCGTGGAAATGGTCGAGGCCCTCGATCGAGGCGGGTCCGGCGTCGGAGCGGAGGCGCAGCGCCAGGAAGTCCGAGACCGGGAAGCCCTCGTCGGCCAGTTCGACGGCCGGGTCGAGGAGGTCCTGCCAGGCCATGTCGCCGTGCTCGTCATGGATGCGGGCCAGGCCGGCGACGAAGCCGGGGACGCCGGTGCCGGACTCCGGGATCTCTCCGTCCTCGGCCACGACTTCGCGGTAGTCGTAGCTGACGGGGTCGTCTCCGTGGCCGGCCAGGATCGTCGAGCCGCCGCCGCCGATCCCGGAGGCGTAGGGCTCCACGACCGCCACCGCGAAGGCTGCGGCCACGGCGGCGTCGACGGCGCTGCCGCCGTCCTGCAGGATCTCCATGCCGGCGTCGACGGCCTCGGGATGCGCCGCCGCCACCGCCATCTCCTCGAGCTGCGGGGAGCCCGGCGTCGTCGTGGGGGTCTCCGTCGTCTCCGACGCCGAGGCGCTGCTCTCCGACGACGGGCTGCCCGAGGGAGCGGCGGTGCCGGCTCCGGAGGTCTCGGACGGGGAGGCCGTGCCGCTCTGCGCGGGAGCCTCGGAGGAGCGCGGATCGGGCGTGGAGCACGAGGTCAGCATCAGTGCCATGGCCGTCAGGCCGACGGTCGTGCTGCGGGAGGGGAGGTGCATGGGGCCTCTCGAGCGTGCCTGAAGGCGGGTCGTGGGGTGACAGTCCTGATCGGAGCCGGGCTCCGACCACCGGCAGGCTGGGCGGGGCAGTCCTGGTGAGTCGCACTATGTCACATCAGTCCTGCGGGAGCTCAGAGCGACGCCCCGGTGTCCCGGAGTGCAGAGCGGGCTCCCAGGGACCTCTGAGGAACTGCGGCGGACGGGCCCCGAGGGCTGCCCGCGCGGCGGCCCGGCGCCTACTCTGGAGCCATGGCCGAGATCCTCGACGGACTGCGCATCCAGGACGTGGCCGGTGCGGCCGCGCGGCAGCTGCCCTGGAGCAGCTGCACCCATCCGTTCGGGCCGGAGCACGACGTCCACAAGGTCCGCGACAAGATCTTCCTGATGGCCACCGAGGTGACCGGCGAGCCGCTGATCACGCTGAAAGTCACGCCCGACGAGTCCGAGGCGCTGCGTGAGGAGTTCGCCTCGATCCGGCCCGGATACCACATGAACAAGCGGCACTGGATCTCCGTCGGGGCCGGCGAGGGCATCACCGAGGAGCTGATCGAGGAGCTGGTGGTCACCTCCTACGACCGGGTGGTCTCGACGATGCTGCTGTCCCAGCAGCCGGTGCGCTTCGGCCTCGGCCCCGGCGACGGCGGCCTCGGCCGGGATGCCGCGCCCGACGGTCTCGATCCCGGCTGACCGTCGCCGATGGTCGAGGGGTGCGGCGGCGAGCGCCGGGTCAGCGCGTCGGGTCGTGCCGACCGATCAGCTCCGCGTACCCCTCGCGGAACGTGGGGAAGCGCAGGCGGGACCCCTGCAGGAAGGTCCGGAGGCGACGACCGTCGATGGTCTTTCCGCTCGCGCGGCCGTCTCCGGAGTCCGCCGGCACGTCGACGCCCAGGCGTTCGGCGATGAAGGACGCGACGGCGCCCAGCGTCGCCGGCTCGGCGTCCACGGCATGCAACAGGGGCGGAGGGGCCGAGCTCTCCAGCAGTGCCGCGAGGATCGTCACCAGGTCATCCCGGTGGATGCGATTGGTCATGCGTCGATGGTCCATCGGCGTTCCCCGGGCCACGCGATCGATGGTGCGCGAGCGGCCGGGGCCGTAGATGCCGGCCGGGCGCACCACCACGACCTCGCCGTCGAAGAGCTCGCGCGCGTCCTGCTCCGCAGACAGCAGGGCGGCCGCGCTGCCCCGGTCCGGTGTGGGCTGCGTCGCCTCGTCCACGCGGTCGCCGTCGTGAGCGCCCAGCACCCCGGTCGAGGAGATGAAGACGAGCCGGCGGGGCGGCGTCGGGAGCCGGCGGGCCAGTCCGGCGAGGCCTCCGCGGAAGGTGTGCTCATAGGCGGCCGCGTCGCGACCGCCCGGCGACAGGGTCACGACCACCTGGTCGGCCTGGGGAAGAGCCGCGGCGGTGTCCTCGGTCAGGTCGGCGGCCCGGATCGGGAACGGGAATCCCGGGTGGTCGCCCCCGCGTCGGAGGCCGACGACGTCGGTTCCGGCCGCGGCGAGTCGAGCGCCCAGGGTCGCTCCGACGTCCCCGCAGCCGGCCAGCAGGACGCGCCTCGCGGCGGAAGCGGGGGATGCGGCGGTGTGCTCCAGAGGTCCTCCTCGAGTCGATCGGCGGGACCGGCGGTCTCGCCGTGCTCCGGGCGGCCCGGTGCTGTGGCCTCGGGCGGTCGGCCGCTCCCATGATATGCCCTGAGCCCGTCGATCGCGGGGCGGGCGACGTGTGGGGAATATGCCGTGAGCCGACAAAGTTGAGTATCATTGACTCAAGTTTCCGCGACGCAGCTCAGGGGATCGTCGAACCTCCTCGAGGAGCGGCCGTCGACATCGACTGGAAGGGGCTTCCTCCATGGACGTCAAGCTCACCACCAAATCGCAGGAGGCCGTCTCGGCCGCCGCGATGAACGCCAACACTGCGGGCAACCCCCAGGTCGAGCCCGCGCACATCCTCAAGGCGCTGATGGACCAGCGCGAGTCGGTCGCCGTCGCCCTGCTCAAGGCCGCCGGCGCCGACCCCGACGCGATCTCGACCCGCGCCTCGGCGGCCATCCAGCAGCTGCCCTCGACCTCCGGCGACGCCGTCTCCTCGCCGCAGTTCTCCCAGGCCGGGCTCACAGTGGTGAAGGCGGCCCAGGCCGAGGCCCAGCAGATGGGCGACGACTACGTCTCCACCGAGCACCTGCTCATCGGCGTCGCCGCCGACGCCGGCCCGGCCGGTCGCGCGCTGGCCGAGGCGGGGGCGAGCTCCGAGGCGCTGAAGGCCGAGCTGCCGAGGCTGCGCGGCGACCGCAGGGTCACCAGCCCGGACCCCGAGGGCACCTTCCAGTCGCTGGAGAAGTACGGCACCGACCTGACTGAGATCGCCCGCTCGGGGCAGCTCGACCCGGTCATCGGCCGCGACGCCGAGATCCGCCGCGTCGTCCAGGTGCTCTCCCGCCGGACCAAGAACAACCCGGTGCTCATCGGCGAGCCCGGCGTCGGCAAGACCGCCGTCGCCGAAGGGCTGGCCCAGCGCATCGTGGCCGGCGACGTCCCCGAGTCGCTGCGCGACAAGACGCTGATCGCCCTGGACCTCAGCGCCATGATCGCCGGGGCGAAGTACCGCGGCGAGTTCGAGGAGCGCATGCAGGCGGTGCTGGAGGAGATCAAGAACGCCGACGGCGAGATCATCACCTTCATCGACGAGCTGCACACCGTCGTCGGCGCCGGCGCCTCCGAAGGCTCGATGGACGCGGGCAACATGCTCAAGCCCATGCTGGCCCGCGGCGAGCTGCGGCTGATCGGCGCGACCACGCTGGACGAGTACCGCGAGAACATCGAATCCGACGCCGCGCTGGAGCGCCGCTTCCAGCAGGTGCTGGTCGGCGAGCCCTCGGTGCCCGACACCATCGGCATCCTGCGCGGTCTCAAGGAGCGCTACGAGGCCCATCACAAGGTCGCGGTGGCCGATTCCGCGCTGGTCGCCGCCGCCACGCTCTCCGACCGCTACATCTCCGGCCGCCAGCTGCCGGACAAGGCCATCGACCTGGTCGACGAGGCCGCCTCGCGGCTGCGCATGGAGATCGACTCCGCTCCGGTGGAGATCGACGAGCTGCGCCGCACCGTCGACCGGATGACCATGGAGGAGATGGCCCTGGCCGCCGAGACCGACGCCGGCTCCGCCGAGCGGCTGGAGACGCTGCGCGGCGAGCTGGCCGACAAGAAGGAGGAGCTGGCCGAGCTCACCGCCCGCTGGGAGGCCGAGAAGGGCGAGCTCAACCGGGCCGGCGAGCTGCGCGTCCAGCTCGACGAGCTGCGCGGCCACGCCGAACGGGCCCAGCGCGAGGGCGACCTCGCCGAGGCCTCGCGGCTGCTCTACGGCGAGATCCCGCAGCTCGAGGAGCAGCTCGCCGCCGCCGAGGCGGAGGAGTCCACCACCCCGGAGCACGGCGAGAAGATGGTCGCCGACGAGGTCGACGCCGACGGCATCGCCGAGGTCATCGCCGCCTGGACCGGCATCCCGGCCGGACGGATGCTGCAGGGCGAGACGGAGAAGCTGCTCGAGATGGAGCAGCTCATCGGATCGCGGCTGATCGGCCAGGAGGCGGCGGTCACCACCGTCGCCGACGCCGTCCGTCGGGCGCGCACCGGCGTCGCCGACCCGGATCGGCCCACCGGCTCCTTCCTGTTCCTGGGCCCCACCGGCGTGGGCAAGACGGAGCTGGCCAAGGCGCTGGCGGAGTTCCTCTTCGACGACGAGCGCTCGATGATCCGGCTGGACATGTCCGAGTACTCGGAGAAGCATTCGGTCGCCCGGCTGGTGGGTGCGCCTCCCGGCTACGTCGGCTTCGACGAGGGCGGCCAGCTCACCGAGGCGGTCCGGCGTCGTCCCTACTCGGTGATCCTGCTCGACGAGGTGGAGAAGGCCCACTCCGAGGTCTTCGACATCCTGCTGCAGGTCCTCGACGACGGCCGGCTGACCGACGGCCAGGGCCGCACTGTGGACTTCCGCAACACGGTGCTGATCCTGACCTCCAACCTGGGCAGCCAGTTCCTGGTGGACCAGCAGCTCGAGGAGGAGCAGCGGCGCAGTCAGGTCATGGACGTGGTGAACCGCTCCTTCAAGCCGGAGTTCCTCAACCGGCTGGACGACATCGTCATGTTCGACGTGCTGTCCATGGAGCAGCTGGGCAGCATCGTCGACCTGCAGGTCGAGTCGCTGGCGCAGCGGCTCTCCTCGCGTCGGCTCGCCCTGGAGGTCAGCGACGACGCCCGCGAGTGGCTCGCCGTCGCCGGCTACGACCCGGCCTACGGCGCCCGGCCGATGCGCCGGCTGGTCCAGCGCGAGATCGGCGACCAGCTGGCCCGGCTGCTGCTCTCCGGCGACGTCCAGGACGGCGACACGGTGCTCGTCGACCGCGACGAGCTCTCGGCGGACTCCGCGGCGATGCACGGGCTGACTGTGCGGAAGCAGGAGGAGCCGGCGCAGCCGGAGGCCCCGGCCGCCGGCTGATCGCGCGACGCCGGGAGCGCGCGCTCCTCGGCGGCCGGGCCGGCGTCGAGGGCGGCCCTCCATCGAGTGGCGGCCCCCAGCGGCATCTCCCCTCACGACACGGCGTGTCGGCGGGCAGATCTCGCTGGGAGCCGCCACTCGATGCATCGGGAAGGGCTGTCGCTACAGGTGCACGCCCTCCCGGGCGAGCAGCGCGCGCTTGATCCCCACGCCGCCGAAGCCGTAGCCGCCGATGGACCCGTCGGCGAGGATCACCCGGTGGCAGGGCACCGCGAAGCCCACCTGGTTGTGCGCACAGGCGCTCGCCGCCGCCCGGTGCGCCTGCGGGCGCCCGGCCATGACGGCGAGCTCCCCGTAGGAGACGGTCTCGCCGGCCGGCACCTCGCGCAGCGCCGCCCAGACCCGCTGGCGGAACTCCGGCCCCGGCTGGGCGACGGCGAGAGCGTCGAAGGCGGTCAGGTCGCCGGCGGCGTAGGCGGCCACCGCCTCGGCGACGGCGCCGCGATCAGTGGGCAGCGGGTTCATCTCACGGTCGGCGGTGGCCGGGTCCAGCCGCTCGAACGTGTCCATCTGCTGCTCGAGCAGCCGCCCGATGGCCGCGACGTCGGGCTCGGCGCCCTGCGGGCGGGCCAGCCCGGCGGCGCGGATCGTCTCGTCGTCGGGGGAGTGGACCACCACGAGGGTCCCCAGGTCCTCCAGCGGCGCGGAGGACCAGCGCAGCTCGGGCAGCTCGGGTGCGGCGTCGGCGGATGTGCTCATCGGGTCCTCCAGGTCGGGTGCGCGGATCGAGGGGCGGAGAGCGGCGGGTCAGGCGATCAGCCGGCGGACGTGGGCGGCCATCAGCTCATGCTCGACGTCGTCGTATCCGGGGCCCAGCAGTCCGGAGCGCAGCGTGTGGACCATGCCGAGCAGGCCGGTCCAGACGGTGACCGCCCGCAGCGCCGACGTCGGCGACACGGCGACCCCCAGCTCGTCGAGGTCGGCGACGAGCCGCTGCGCCGCCGGGTGCTCGGCCGCCTCCTCCGCCGGAAGCGGCGCGGCGTCGTCGGGCAGCGCGTCGACCAGCCGGACGACGTGCCGGGCGACGCGGGTGCCGGGCAGCAGCGTGCGGTCGCGCGGCGCCCGGTAGTCGGTCAGCGGCGTGCCGTGGATGAGCTCCCAGCGTCGCGGGGCGCGGCGCGACCAGTCCAGCATCGCCGCGGCGAGGACGTCGAGGCTGTCGCCCTCGCGGGCCAGCGCGTCCTCCACCGTCTCGGCGAGGGCGTCATAGGCGTCGGCGATCAGCAGGGTGATCAGCTCGTCCCGGCTGCGGACGTAGCGGTACACCGCGCTGGAGACCAGTCCCAGCTCCCGGGCGACGGCGCGCAGCGAGAGACCCTGCATCCCTTCGGCGTCGAGCTGACGATTGGCGATCTCCAGCACGGCGGCCTCAGTGTCCCGCCGGCTCTTCTGACGCGGCGTCAGCCGGGGCGCCTCGGCCGCCGCGCCGGTCGGGCGGTGGGCGGTGCTCATGGCCGCGATCCTAGCAGTCAGCGGAAGCAGTGCTCGCGGCGGCGTGGTGCTGTCGCGAAGAAGAGTACTGGTCACGAAAGAGAGCAGCGCTCTTGTCATGCGGGAGGCCGGCGCCGTAATATCTCGTCCAGGAAGCGAGAGCACTGCTCTCGAATGTCTCGGAAGGAGTGCGGATGCGTGCGGCAGCGGTGATCGGCCATGGACAGATCGGGGCGCGACTCGTGCGGGACCTGCTCGCCGCAGGCGTGCCGACGACGGTGATGACGCGGTCCTCGGCGGAGGTGCCGGAGGCGGCGCGGCACCTGATCGGCGACGCCGGCCGTCACGCGGACGTCGCCGCGGCCGCGGCGGGCGCGGAGGTCATCTTCGCCTGCTTCCACGCGCCCTACGACGCCCGTCGCTGGGCCGCGCAGCTCCCCGGGCTGGAGCGCACAGTCCTCGACGTCGCCGCCGAGAGTGCGGCGACCGTCGTCTTCCCCGAGTCGGCCTACGGCTTCGCCGGCGTCCTCGCCGCCGAGGGCGTGCTGCGCGACGACGCCGCGCCGGCTCCGGTCGAGGCCAAGGGGCGGGTGCGGCAGGAGCTGCTCGCCGCGCGTCAGGCTCACCCTGCCCGGGCGATCAGCGTGCTGGCCGGCGACCTGATCGGCGTCGACGCGGCGCCGGCCACCAGCGTGGTGCGGATGATGATCACCGATCCCGTCGCCGTCGGGCGCCGGGCGATGATCCCGGCCGATCCGGACGTCGCCCACGCGCTCACCGACATCGCCGACCTGACCGCGGCGATGCGCCGAGCCGGCGAGCGGCCCGAGGACGTCCTCGGCGCGGGATCGCATCGGCTGCTCATCGCGCCGTCCGAGGCTCCGACGCTGCGCGAGGTGCTCGCCCGGGCCGAACAGGTCGCCGGCGGGCGCCGGCGGCGGCCGCTGGTGCTGCCGCATGCGGCGCTGGCCGCCGCCGGGCTGGTCAGCCGGACGATCTTGGAGGTGGCGCGGCTGAAGCCGCTCTGGCGCCGGCCGGGCACGCTGGTCGCCAGCACCGAGCTCCTCGAGGCCGGGCCGGCGAGTCCCTGGGCGGACAGCGTGGCGGCGATGGTCCGCGACGGGCGCTCCGCGGACGGGAGTCCCCAGAGGCCCGGGCGGGCCGGCGATGGCGCATCGGCCGAGGCGTGACGTCCCTCGCACCCGTCGGCGTCGGGGCGGCTCCGAGCGAGCGGGGGTCCGCAGGCCCCCTCGACCGCGACGGCGGGGGTCAGTGCTGTGCGGTTCCGCCATGCCACGGGCGCGCGCGGCCGCGCCGTCGCGTCCCGCTCGGCGACGGACGTTCCGCAGACATGTTAACCTGGGAAGCACGAATCAGGAGATCGTAGAGTTACTCCCGCGGTGATTCCTGCCCGACATCGCGAGGACCAGAGACGACAGAGGGGGTCTCGCTCATGGGGCGCGGCCGTCAGAAGGCGAAAGCAACCAAGCAGGCGCGGGAGATCAAGTACTACACCCCGAACACTGATCTGTCCGCTCTCGAGAGGGAGCTGGCGCAGAAGCGGGGCGATCTTCCTGCCGAGGACACCACCTCCTCCGAGGACGATCCATACGACGTCGACGAGCTCTCCGAGCGCTACGGCCGCTGAGCGGCGCGCTCGCCGCGAGCCGCCGCCGCCGAGGGTGCGACGCGCATCCTGTCCGTCCGACCCGACGATGACCGTCGGGTCGTTCTCTGTCGTGCCGGGAGGTCATGCCGCGTGGAGGAGCTGACGTCGGAGTCGTTCCCGGCACCCGTGGCCGATGCCCACCGGGCCGCGCTGCGCTCCATCGCCCGCGTCGTCGACGAGACCGCCGAGCCGCAGGACCCGGCCGTCGCGCGGGACGGGATCCTCGAGCTGCTGCGCGGCGGCGAGGTGCTGTGCGTGACCGGCGCCGGGGTCTCCACCGACTCCGGCATCCCCGACTATCGCGGCCCGAACGGCTCGCTGCGCCGGCACCGGCCGATGACCTACCAGGAGTTCCGGCACGACGACGCCGCGCGCCGTCGTTACTGGGCGCGCAGCTTCGTCGGCTGGCGGCATATGAGCGCGGCGGCCCCGAACGCCGCGCACCGCCTGCTGGCCGACTGGCAGCGACGCGGGCACCTCGGCGGGCTGATCACCCAGAACGTCGACGGGCTGCATGCCGCCGCCGGCGCGGACCCGGTCGTCCCGCTGCACGGGGACCTGGACACGGTGCTGTGCCTGACCTGCGACAACCGCGAGCACCGGGCGGGGCTGGACCGCCGGCTGGAGGAGGCCAACCCCGGCTTCGCCGAGGCCGCGGCCGTCGCCGCGGAGAACGTCAACCCCGACGGCGACGTCGAGCTGGACGAGGCCTGGGTCGCCCGCTTCCACATGGTCGGCTGCCTGGTCTGCGGCTCGACGCATCTGAAGCCCGACGTCGTCTACTTCGGCGAGAGCGTGCCCGCCGAGCGCAAGGCCGCCGTCGACGCGATGGTCGCCGACGCCCGCGCGCTGCTGGTGGTCGGCTCCTCGATGGCGGTGATGAGCGGCTTCCGCGTCGCGCTGCAGATGCATCGCGCCGGCCGGCCCATCGGCGTCATCAACGGCGGTCCCTCGCGCGCCGACGCCAAGGCGCCGTTCCGCTGGCGCACGCGCATCACTCCGGCGCTGGAGGAGCTCGACGCCGCGCTGCGCTGAGCGGGCGCGCCGGCAGTCCCGTCGGCCAGTCGCACCGAGCGGATCAGGGCGTCTCGTCCGCGGCGCCCAGCTGCACGATGGCCTCGACGATCCGCGCCCGCTGCCCGGCGTCGAACGTGCCCGGGGTCAGCGCCTCGTAGAACCACAGCCCGTCGGCGGCCAGCCGCGCGAGGAAGGGCAGCAGCTCGGGATCGACGGCCACGCCGGTGCGCTGCATCTCGGAGTCCGTCTCCCCGGAGTCCGCCTCCCCGGGGTCCGTCTCCCCGGAGTCCGCCGCCTCGCCGCTGGGGGCCGGCGGCGACCACCGCTCGTGGACCTGGTCCCAGGCGGCCTGCGCGTCCGAGTCCTGCGCGGACTCCAGCATGAGCAGCAGCTCGGCACGGTCCGGGTTCTGCGAGGCGCGGATGTAGGCCTCCAGCCGCCGGGCGTCGGGGAGCTGGTCGTGCGGCGCCCCCGCCTCGCGCTCCATGCAGGCCTCCCACTGTCCGGCCACATGCTCGTGCAGCGCCAGCAGCAGATCCTCGCGGGTGGGGAAGTGGTAGAGCAGCCCGCCCTTGGTCAGCCCGGACTCGACGGCCGCGGACTCGAAGGTCAGGGCGGTCACGCCGTCGCGCTGGACGATGCGGGTGGCCGCCTCGAGGATCTCGGTGCGCTTGGACTGTCGGATGGTCGGTCACCTCAGGGGTCTCGGGCGGGTGCGGTGCCCGCGGAGCAGGCTGCATTCCAGGGTATGTCGCGCGGCGCCCGGCCGCCGAACACGTCCTCGCCTCCCGCGCTCAGTGGTCGCCGGGATGCGCCTGCGAGGCGGTGCCCGGCAGATGGCGGCGGAGCAGCCAGCCCGTGGCCGCCGCGCCGAGGACCATGGCGACGGCGACGGCGACGACCACTGCGAGGAAGGCGGAGTCCATCGCCTCGGCGGCGGCCGCGACGAGCGCCGGATCGGAGGAGCTCAGCGCCGCCGCAGGGCTCGGCGCGGCGACCCCGTCGGCGCCGTCGGGCCTCTCCAGGGCATGCAGGTAGACGGCGTTGAGCAGGCTGCCCAGCACGGCGACGGCGACCAGACCGCCGAACTCGTAGGAGACCTCCTCGAGGGAGGCCGCCATCCCGGCTCGATGCCGCGGCACGTTGCCGATGATCGCCGTCGAGGCCACGGAGATCGCCGCGCCGAGGCCGAGACCGAGGACCAGCAGCCCGGCGAGCAGCAGGTCCAGCCGGTCGACGACGGCGGCGACGACGAGGCCCCCGGCGCCGAGTGCGGCCACGCTCAGGCCGCCGCCGATGAGCACCAGCAGGCCGAGTCGGTGCAGCACCGCCCCGCCGGCGAGCGCGACCGGCAGCGCCCCCAGCGAGAGCACGGCGACCACGAGTCCGGCCTGCAGCGGGGTGAAGCCCTCCACCAGCTGGTAGCGCTGGGTGACGGCGAACTGCAGCCCCATGATCGCGAAGATGCTGGCCCCCGCGGAGACCACGCCGGCGCTGAAGGCGCGATTGGCGAAGATGGAGAAGTCGATCAGCGGGTCGGCCAGCCGGCGCTGCCGCCGGACGAAGGCGGTCAGCGCGACGGCGGCGACGACGGCGGCCGCGCCGGCGGTGGTCCAGTGCGGCGGCGTCGTCGCCAGGGACTTGATGGCCAGCACCGCTCCGCCCAGGCCGAGCAGCGCCTGCGCCGAGGAGACCCCGTCCCAGCGGCGCGAGGGGTCGGTGACGTTGGCCGGGCCGAGCGCGACGATCGCCGCGGAGGCGGCGACGGCGACGGGCACGTTGACCAGGAAGACCGAGCCCCACCAGAAGTGTTCGAGCAGCAGGCCGCCGACGACGGGGCCGGCGGCCAGGCCGGCGACTGAGACCCCGGCCCAGATCGAGACGGCCAGCGTGCGCTCGCGCTCGTCGGAGAAGGTCACGCGGATCAGCGCCAGCGTGGCCGGCAGCATCGCCGCCGCGCCGACGGCCAGCAGTCCCCGGGCGCCGACGAGCATCTCCGGGGTCGGGGAGAGCGCGGCGGTCAGCGAGGCCAGCGCGAAGAGGCCGAGGCCGTGCTGGAAGAGCCGCTTGTGCCCGATCCGGTCGCCCAGACCCCCGGCGCCGGGCAGCAGGCCGGCGATCACCAGCGGGTAGGCGTTGATGATCCACAGCGACTGGCCCGACGTCGCGCCGAGCTGCTCGGTGAGCACCGGCAGCGCGGTGTAGAGGATCGAGTTGTCCAGCGTGATGAGCGCCAGGGCGGCGGAGACGATCCCCAGCACGCTCCAGCGGCGCCACCGGGGCATGGCGGTCCGGCGCACCAGCGGGAGGGGAGAGGTCATCGTCATGCCGCAAACTATACCGGACGTATGGTTAAGTTTGTCAGAGGGGGCGAGCAGGGTCACACCCGGGGCGACGACGGTGCCGCTGCCGGAGCGCGCAGGCCGGGTGTTGATAGTCTTCCTGGCATGCAGATCCCCGCCGAGCAGCCCTTCGTCCCCGTGATCACCGGCGGAGACGTCGGGGCATACTCCTGGGCCCGCGAGTTCCACGAGGCCTTCGGCGTGGTCTCGGCGGTGGTGCCCACCCGGCTGAACCGGAACCTGAAGCATTCGCGCATCCTCGACGCCTTCCCGGCCGGCGTGATGACCGACGAGCAGACCACGATCACCGCGCTGATCGACGTCGCCGAGCGGCTGACCGACTCCGGGGCGAACCCGCGGCCGCTGGTGCTGCTGGCGACCTACGACCACATCGTCCAGGCGGTGCTGCGTCACCGCGAGGAGCTCGAACGCTGGTACGTCATCCCCTTCCCGGACCGTGCGACGGTCGAGCAGGTCGCCGACAAGGAGTCCTTCGCCGCGATCTGCCGCCGGCTGGGCATCCCGCACCCGCGCGAGACGCGGCTGTCGATGGCCGAGCACGACCCGGCGCGCACGGAGCAGATCGTCGCCGC
This sequence comes from Nesterenkonia halobia, assembly GCF_039536005.1. Classification (NCBI taxonomy): domain Bacteria; kingdom Bacillati; phylum Actinomycetota; class Actinomycetes; order Micrococcales; family Micrococcaceae; genus Nesterenkonia; species Nesterenkonia halobia. The sequence goes on from NZ_BAAAYG010000003.1 coordinate 570,188, forward strand.
GACGCTCGACGAGCTGGGCGCCGACTTCCCGCTGATCCTCAAGGCCGCCGACAGCTGGGCCTGGGCGCAGACCACCTTCGCCGGTCGGCGGAAGGTGCACCGCGTCGAGGACGCCGCCGAGCTCGGCCGGCTGCTCGACGCCGCGGCCGGCGCCGGCTTCGACGACGTCTTCCTGCTGCAGGAGCTCATCCCCGGTCCCGACTCGCAGATGAGGGTGGGCTCCTACTTCCGCGACGCCGCCGGGCGGATCCGGCTGCGCGCCGTCGGCGAGGTGCTGCTGGAGGACCATGCGCCGGGGCTGGAGGGCAACTCCCGAGCCATCCTCACCTCGGCCGACCCGCAGATCGACGAGCACGCCGAGACGTTCCTGCATGAGGTCGACTGGCACGGCTTCGCGATGTTCGACGTGAAGATCGACCCGCGCGACGGCAGTCCGCAGTTCTTCGAGATGAATCCGCGGCTGGGGCGCAATCACTTCTACCTCACCGCCGGCGGGGTCAACCCGGCCGAGCTGGTCGTCCAGCAGCACCTGGCCGAGGCGCTGACCGGCGCCGGCGTCGAGCTGCCGCGCGAGCTGCCGGAGACCACGCGCCCCGACGCGCTGCACACCACAGTGCCGCTGTCGCTGGCGCGCCGCTTCGCCGACGCCGACCAGCGCGCCCGCGTGGACGCCGCCGCGCGGGCCGGAGCAGTGCACAGTCCGTTCCGCTACCGGCCGGACCCCGATCTGCGGAAGCGGGCGTACCACGCGGCCGTGCTGCTGAAGAGCCTGCGCGAGGTGCGTCAGCACCCTCCGGCGTGAGCACACCTCTCGCGCTCGACGTGCTCGACCACTGGTCTGGGCTCATCGAGGCCTGACGGTGTCGCGAGGAGGGGGCGAGGATGACGACGCCGTCCGCCCGCTGAGCTCCGGCGTCGCCCCGCCCGCTCAGCGGCGGGCCATGTAGAGCCGGAAGGCCTTGGCCAGCAGCGGGCTGATCTCGAAGTCCCACTCGCCCTGGGTCTGCACGACGTCGGCGCCCATCGTGGTCTTGAACCGGGTCAGACCCGCCAGCTCGTGCTCCGGATCCAGCGAGGGGCTCAGCCCGCCCAGGTCGTACCAGCGGCATCCGGCGGCCAGCGCGTCCTCGATCTGGCGCAGCTGCAGCGCCCGCGGGGCGTAGCGCTTGCGCTCCTGCGCCGCCGAGGCGCCGTAGACGTACCAGGCGAAGCGCCCCTGCCGGACGAAGATCGCCGCGGCCAGCAGGGTCTGGTCCAGATGGGCGAAGTACAGCGTGCACTCGGTGTCGTCCGCGGCGTTGAGCGCGCGGTGCATGCGCTGGAAGTAGCTCAGCGGCCGGCCGGTGAAACCGTCGCGCTCGGCGGTCTCCTCGTAGAGCTCCTGCCAGGTGGGCAGATCCTCCTCGCCGCCGACGCTGATGGTCAGCTCCGAGCGGGTGGACTTGCGGGTCTGCCGGCGCGAGGTCTGGTCCATCCGCGCCAGCACCGCCTCGGCGTCGAGGCCGGCGCCGTCGTCGTCGACCAGCGGGATGCGGGCCTGGAACTGCGGCTGGCCGGCCTCGAACTCCTCCGACTCGCCGGGAGCCTGCCAGCCCAGCGCGGTGAGCTCCTCGCGGACGGCCTCGGCGTCGTCGTCGACGGTGAGCGGCTCGAGCTCGGTGAGCATCCGGTGCTCGCCGGCGGCCAGCGCCCTGCGGACGTCGCCGGCGGCCCAGCGGCGGCGCACCCCGGGCAGGCCCATGCGGACCAGGAAGGCGCCGTCGCGGCGCAGTCGCTCGGTGAGCGCGGTGAGCACCGCGGGCAGGTCGACGTCGTCGGCGTCGAGGACCGGCCCCTCGGCCAGGTAGGCCAGCGTCCGGCCGCCGACCAGCGGCACGGCCGAGGGCACCGGCAGCGGCCGGTGCAGCACCAGGGTGGCGGCGACGAGGCGGTCGTCGGCGAAGACTCCGAGGGACTCGCCGCGCCAGCCGCTCTTCACCTCCGGCCAGCGGGGATTCTGCAGGAAGGAGGCCGTCGGGTGGGCGGCGAGGAACTCGGCGTGGGCGTCGGCGGAGAGCGGCGCGACCGTCAGGGTCGGGGTCTCCGGGAGCGGCGTCGGGCTGTTCACAGCAGAGAGCCTACCGGCAGTCTCCGAGCAGAGTCTGGACGCCGTCCGAACGCGGCCCGGCGGGTCCCTGCGGCACAGTTTCTCGCTCAGGACGGGTAGGAGCCGGTGAGCAGCACGCCGCCGCCGTCGACGCCCTTCGCCCCCTGGACGAAGTCCTCGCCCGCCTCGGCCACCCGCGCGTCCTGCGGGTCGTGCGCGGAGACCTCACCCATCACCCAGGCGGCCTCGCCGGCGGCCGAGAGCGTGTCCAGTGCGGACTCGGCGTGCTCGGCGTCGACGACGGCGACCATCCCGACGCCGAGGTTCAGCGTGCGCTCCAGATCCGCCTGCGGGACCGCGCCCAGCTCGGCGATCACCCGGAAGATCGCCGGCCAGGACCAGGTGGAGCGGTCGACGGTGGCCATCAGGCCCTCGGGCAGCACGCGGGCCAGGTTGGCGGCGAGCCCGCCGCCGGTGACGTGGCTGAAACCGCGCACCGGGGCGTCGTCGGCGGTCGGGGCCTCGGCCGGGTCGCCGTTGAGCGCGCGCACCAGGTCCATGCAGGAGCGGGTGTAGAGCCGCGTCGGCTCCAGCAGCTCCTCGCCGATGCTGCGGCCGAACTCCGCGACGTGGCGCTCGTAGCCCCAGCCGGCCGACTCCAGCACGCGGCGCACCAGCGAGTAGCCGTTGGAATGCACGCCGGAGGAGGCCATGCCGATCACCACGTCGCCGGCGCGGACCCGCTGCGGGCCCAGCACTGCGGAGGCGTCGACGACGCCGGTGGCCGCCCCGGCGACGTCGTACTCGTCGGGGGCGAGCAGCCCCGGGTGCTCGGCGGTCTCGCCGCCGATCAGCGAGGTGCCGGTCAGCGAGCAGGCCTCGGCGATGCCGCGCACGATCGCCGCGATCCGGTCGGGATCCACCGAGCCGCAGGCGATGTAGTCGGTCATGAACAGCGGCTCGGCGCCCATCACCACGATGTCGTCGACGACCATGCCGACCAGGTCGTGGCCGATCGTGTCGTGGCGGTCCATCGCCTGCGCGATGGCGACCTTGGTGCCCACTCCGTCGGTGGAGGTGGCCATCAGCGGCTTCGGCAGCCGGGTCAGCGCCGAGGCGTCGTAGAGTCCGGCGAAACCGCCCACCCCGCCCATCACGGCCGAGGAGTGGGTGGCCTGCACCGCCGACTTCATCAGCTCGACGGCGCGGTCTCCGGCCTCGACGTCGACGCCGGCCGACGCGTAGGTGATCGGCTCGGGCTGTTCAGCCTGCTCGGGCTGTCCGGTCATCGGGGGGCCTCCGTGGGGATCTCGTCGGCGACGTCGAACTCGGCGTCCGGGCCGGGCTCGCAGCCCGACCCCGAGGATCCGGCGGCCTCGGACGGCGCGGAGCCGCCGACGGCAGGATCCTCCAGCAGCAGCTTGCCGCGCCGGGACTCGGGCGGCAGCGGGATCGGGTACTGGCCCGAGAAGCAGGCGGTGCACAGCGTCGAGGGCGGCTGCTCGGTCGCGGCGATCATCCCCTCCTCGGAGATGTAGGCCAGCGAGTCGGCGGAGACCGCCTGGCGGATCTCGTCCATCGTCGCGCCGGTGGCGATCAGCTCCGCCCGGGTGGCGAAGTCGATGCCGTAGAAGCAGGGCCACTTGATCGGCGGCGAGGAGATCTTCACGTGCACCTCGGCGGCGCCGGCCTCCCTGAGCATCCGCACGATGGCCCGCTGGGTGTTGCCGCGGACGATGGAGTCGTCGACGACGACCACGCGCTTGTCGCGGACCACGTGGTCCTGGACGTTGAGCTTCAGCCGGATGCCCAGCTGGCGCAGCGTCTGCGAGGGCTGGATGAAGGTCCGGCCGACGTAGGAGTTCTTGATGAAGCCCTGGGCGAAGGGCAGCCCGGACTCCTCGGAGTAGCCCACCGCCGCCGGCGTGCCGGACTCGGGCACCGGGATGACGATGTCGGCGTCGTGGCTGTCCTCGCGGGCCAGCTGACGGCCCATCTCCACGCGCGACTCGTAGACCGAGCGGCCGTTGATCAGCGCGTCGGGCCGGGCCAGGTAGACGTACTCGAAGACGCAGCGCGCCGGGTCCGAGGCGGCGAAGTGCTGGCTGCGCACGCCGTCGGCGTCGATGGCGATGAACTCGCCCGGCTCGATTTCGCGGATCACCGAGGCGCCGACGGTGGCCAGCGCCGACTGCTCGGAGGCGACCACCCAGCCGCGGTCCAGCCGGCCGAGCACCAGCGGGCGCACGCCCTGGGCGTCGCGGGCGGCGTAGAGGGTGTTCTCAGTCATGAACACGAAGCAGAAGGCGCCCTGCAGCGTCGGCAGCAGCTGCATCGCCTGGGCCTCGAGGTCCTCGCCGGGCTGGTCCTTCAGCAGCGCGGTGACCAGCGCAGTGTCGGTGGTGTTGCCCTGGGCCAGCTCGCCGAAGGCCGGAGCCTCGCCGCCGTTGCGCTCGACCAGCCGGTCGTAGAGGTCCCCGGAGTTGGTCAGATTGCCGTTGTGACCCAGCGCGACGGTGCCGTGCGGGGTGTCGCCGAGGGTCGGCTGGGCGTTCGACCACTGGTTGGAGCCGGTGGTGGAGTAGCGGCAGTGCCCGACGGCGATGTGCCCGCGCAGCGCGGTCAGCGTCGACTCGTCGAAGACCTGCGAGACCAGTCCGATGTCCTTGTAGACCCGGATCGACTCGCCGTCGGAGGCGGCGATGCCGGCGGACTCCTGGCCGCGGTGCTGCAGCGCGTAGAGCCCGTAGTAGGCGAGCTTGGCGACCTCCTCGCCGGGGGCCCAGACGCCGAAGACGCCGCATTCGTCCTGGGGCGCGGCGTCCTCGTCCAGCAGATTGAAGTTCAGGCGGCCGTCAGCGCTGGCCATGGGCGGAGTTCCTCTCAGTGGGGGCGGCGCCGGATCCGGACTCCCGCGGCACCGCGTCGTAGGTGCGGCCGCGCCCGCGGGTGCGGCGCTCGGCGATCAGCCAGGCGACGGCGCCGAGGGCCAGCCCCGGCAGTCCGAGGACGACGGCGAGGAAGCCGGCCGAGCTCAGCGTGGAGTACCCCTCGGTCGGGCCGGTGACGATCGCCAGCACGACGGCGGCGACCACGCCGACGGCGGCGCCGACGACCAGGAAGGGGACCAGGCGCGGGGCATGGCGCACCGTCACCTGCCGATGCTGCTCGCGGGAGGACATGGCTCCAGTCTACTGGGCGCGGGGAAGGCGTGATGAATCGGGGAGGCAGCCGTCCGTCAGGCGGACGGCGCGGCGGCGCATCGCCGTGCCGCGACGGACCGTGGCGACGTCGTGACGTCCTGTCGTCGGGCTGTGAGATGTCGTCGGGCTATAGCGCTGCGACATCTCAGAGCCCTGCGGTATCAGCGAGGGGAACGAGCGGCGCGCACCATTATGCGTGCTCGAAGTGCAGTATGAATCGCGGTAGAGGTGCAGTATAAGTTCTGCTCAGGGTTCAGTATGTATTCTGTTGAAGGTATCGTGGAGCTATGGTCTACCTGGAGCGCACTCTGGATCAGCAGCTCGACGCCCTCCTCGCCGTCGCCCCGGCCGTCGCCGTCGAAGGACCGAAGGGCGTGGGAAAGACCGACACGGCGGCTCGGCGCGCCGAGACCTCCTGGATGCTCGACGACCAGGATCAGCGCGGACTGCTGGCGGCCGACGCCTCGAGGCTGAGACGCCGGTCCGGGACGACGCTGGTCGACGAGTGGCAGCGACTGCCCGAGACGTGGGACGTGGTGCGTCGGATGGTCGACGACGGCGCCGAGGCCGGCTCGTTCCTGCTCACCGGCAGCGCGACGCCGACGGACGGGCAGGGTACGCACAGCGGAGCCGGACGGATCCTCTCGCTGCGGATGCGGCCGATGGCCCTCCACGAGCGGGGGACGGCGACTCCGACGGTGAGCCTCCAGGGTCTCCTCGACGGAGAGGCCGAGCCGATCGAGGGCGAGACCGACTGGTCGGCGGCGGACTATCTCGCAGCCGTCGTCGAGAGCGGCTTCCCGGGCATCCGTGATCGGCCTGCCCTGCTGCGCGAGGAGCTGCTCGATTCGTATCTCGACCGCATCATCGACCGCGACCTGCCGGACTTCGGGTTCACCGTGCGCCGGCCGGAGACGCTCCGCCGCTGGCTCGCGGCCTATGCCGCCGCCTCGTCCACGACGACGAAGTACTCCGAGCTGCTGGACGCCACGACCGCCGGCGACGGCAGTCAGCCCAGCAAGTCCACGACGATCGCCTACCGCGACCATCTGACCCAGCTGTGGCTGCTCGACCCGGTCCCCGGCTGGTCCCCGACGGCCAACTCCTTCGGCCGGCTCCAGCAGGCGCCGAAGCATCAGCTGGCCGATCCGGCCCTCGCCGCACGTCTGCTCCACCACGACGTCGACAGCCTCATGTCGCCCCATGGTGCGTCGACGGCCGGGCGACTCGTCGAATCCCTGGCCACGCTGGGCGTCCGCGTCGCCGCCGGCGCGGCTCGTGCTCGTGTCGGGCACCTGCGGACCGGCAACGGCGACCGCGAGGTGGATCTCATCGTGGAGGGACGGGGAGGACGCGTCGTGGGCATCGAGGTGAAGCTCGCCGCCTCGGTCACCGATCGCGATCTGCGGCACCTGCACTGGCTGCGCGAACGGATGGGGGACCAGGTCGCCGACCTCGTCGTGCTGACCACCGGTCGGTACGCGTATCGGCGTCAGGACGGCGTGGCCGTGGTGCCGCTCGCGCTGCTGGGCGCATGAGGCTCCGGCGCGTCCTCAGTCCTCCAGCTCGCCGCCGGTCAGCCGGCGGTAGGCGTCCAGGTAGCGCTCGCGGGTCGCGGCGACGACGTCGGCCGGCAGCGGCGGCGGGGCGACGTCGGAGCCGCGATCCCAGCCCGAGGCCGGCGAGGTCAGCCAGTCGCGGACGTACTGCTTGTCGAAGGAGGGCTGGGCGCGGCCCGGCTCCCATTCCTCGGCCGGCCAGAACCGCGAGGAGTCCGGGGTGAGGACCTCGTCGCCGAGGACCAGCTCACCGGTGCGCGGGTCGTGGCCGAACTCCAGCTTGGTGTCGGCCAGGACGATCCCGGCCGCCCGACATCTCTCCTCGGCCAGCGCGTGGACCCGCAGCGTCGCCTCGCGCAGCTGCTCGGCCTGCTCGGCGCCGACCTGCTCGGCCAGCGTGGCGAAGCTGATGTTCTCGTCGTGGCCGCCCTGCTCGGCCTTCGAGGACGGGGTGAAGATCGGCTCGGGCAGCCGCGAGCCGTCGACGAGCCCGTCGGGCAGCGCGATGCCGGTGACCGTGCCGGACTGCCGGTACTCGGCCAGTCCGGAGCCGGCCAGGTGTCCGCGGACGATGCACTCGGCCTCGACCATGTCCAGCGCGCGGCAGATCATCGCCCGGCCGGCGACCTCGGCGGGCACCTCGGTGGAGACCACATGCGAGGGGACGCCGGCGGCCTCGAGCTGGGCGAACCACCACAGGCTCAGCTGGGTGAGCACCCGGCCCTTGTCCGGGATCGGTGTGGAGAGCACGTGGTCGTAGGCGCTGATCCGGTCGGAGGCGACCACCAGCAGCACGTCCTCGCCGTCCCAGGCCGAGCCCGGCGCCGGACGGTGCAGCTCGCGGACCTTGCCGGAGGAGACGTGGACCCAGCCGGGGATCGACGACGGCGCGCCGTCGTCGGCGCGGCCGAAGGTCGCGGCGTCTCCCGCGTCATCGCCGTCTCCGGCGACGCCGGGCACCTGCACCCGTCCGGCCAGCGCCTCGGCGGCGATGTCGCCGCGGTGCTGCGCGCCGGTCCAGGAGATCTCGCCGACGCCGGCGTAGGCCCGCTCGACGGCCTGCTGCAGCGTGTCACCGGTGCCGACCACGGCCAGCACCCGGCCGCCGGCGGTGACGACGGCGCCGTCGTCGTCGGTCGCGGTGCCGGCATGCAGCACGGCCGTGCCCTCGCGGGCGGCCGCGGCGTCGAGCCCGGTGATGACGTCGCCCTTCCGCGGGCTGTCGGGGTAGTTCTCGGCGGCCAGGACGACGTCGACGGCGTAGCCCTCACGCCAGCTCAGCTCGCGGTCGGCGCCCAGCGAGCCGGTGGCGCAGTCCAGCAGCAGCTGGCCCAGCGGGGTCTGGAGGCGCTCGAGCACCGCCTGGGTCTCCGGATCGCCGAAGCGGGCGTTGAACTCGACCACGCGCACGCCGCGGGAGGTGATCGCCAGCCCGCAGTAGAGCACCCCGACGAAGGGCGTGCCGCGGGAGGCCATCTCGGCCAGCGTCGGCTTCGCCACGCGCTCGACCACCGTCTCGGTGACGTCGCGGGAGACGCCGTCGGGGCCGTCCTCGGTGTGGTCGGCCAGCCAGTCCAGCGGGGTGTAGGCGCCCATGCCGCCGGTGTTCGGGCCCTCGCCGCCGTCGCGGATGCGCTTGAAGTCCTGCGCGGGGGAGAGCGGGACGAGGTCCTCGCCGTCGCAGAGCACGAAGAGCGAGACCTCGGGGCCGTCGAGGAACTCCTCGATCACCACGCTGCCGCCGGCGGCGAAGCAGGTCTCGGCGTGGGCCAGCGCGACGGCGCGGTCCTCGGTGACCACCACGCCCTTGCCGGAGGCCAGCCCGTCGTCCTTGACCACATGCGGGGCGCCGAAACGGTCCAGGGCCGCCGCGGCCGTCCCGACGTCGGCGGCGTGCACCGATCCGGCGGTCGGGACCCCGGCGGCGTGCATGACGTCCTTCGCGAAGGCCTTGGAGGCCTCCAGCTGCGCGGCCGCACCGGAGGGGCCGAAGACCGGGACCCCGGCGGCGCGGACGACGTCGGCGACTCCGGCGGCCAGCGGGGCCTCCGGGCCGACGACGACCAGGTCGAAGCCGCCGTCGACCGCCAGGCCGGCGACGGCGTCGCCGTCGGAGGCGTCGAGGGCGTGGCAGACGACGTCGGCCGCGATCCCGGCGTTGCCGGGCGCGGCTTCGACGGCGGCGACGGACTCATCGCGCAGCAGCGCGCGGACGATGGCGTGTTCACGGCCTCCGGGGCCGACGACGAGGATCTTCACAGTGATCCAGCGTACGCGAATCCGCCCGCGCGCGGCCCGCCCATGAACCCCCGGACGGGGAGCGCGCGGGTGCATAGACTAGGAGGCATGAGCGCGACGAACTCCGCGAAGCAGTCCTCGTCCTCGACCGCGGCGCACACCGCCGCCGTCGAGGAGTCCGCCGAGCTGGCCTGGGTGACCCGCGCCGGCACGGTGGAGTCCCGGCACATCGGCTCGGCGGTGATGGTCGATCCCGACGGCTCCGTCGTCGAGTCCCTCGGCGCGCCGTCGCGGCCGATCTTCCCGCGTTCGACGCTCAAGCCCTTCCAGGCGATCGCCGCGCTGCGCAGCGGCGCGCTGATCTCCGGCGAGGCCGTCGCCGTCGCCTGCGGCTCGCACCACGGCTCCAAGCGCCACCAGGAGCTGGTGGCCTCGATGCTGCGCGCCGAGTCCCTGGACGAGTCGGACATGAAGTGCCCGACCGCCTGGCCCGCCCGCGAGCAGGACTTCATCGACCACCTCGAGAACGCCCGGCCGAAGACGCGGCTGGCGTTCAACTGCTCGGGCAAGCACGCCGCCTTCCTGGCAGCCGCCCGCACCCAGGGCTGGCGGCTGGCCACCTACACCCGCCCCGAGCATCCGATGCAGCAGGCGGTCATGGAGGTCATCGCCGAGTACTGCCGGGAGACCCCGGGCGTGGTCGGCGTCGACGGCTGCGGCGCGCCGGCGCCGACGGTGTCGCTGACCGGGCTGGCCCGCGGCTTCTCCGCGATCGCCTCGGCCACCTCCCGCCGCGACGCCGAGGTCCACGCCTTCACCGTCAACCAGGCGATGCTCGACTTCCCCTGGGCGGTGCACGGCCGCGGCGAGGCCAACACCGTGGTCATGGAGGAGCTGGGACTGCTGGCCAAGCTGGGCGCCGAGGGCGTGCTGATCGTCGGCGCGCCCGACGGCACCGCCGTGGCGGTCAAGACCCTCGACGGCAGCCAGCGAGCTCACCACCTCGTGGCGCTGAGCCTGCTGGCCGCCCGCGGGGTCATCGACCTCGATGATCTGGCCCGGGTGCTGACGAAGATCAACAAGCCCATCGTCGGCGGCGTCGACGGCGAGCAGGTCGGCAGCGTCCGGCTGGCGTCTCCGGTGCTGGAGCGGCTGTGACGGCCGCGACCGAGGCGGGGAGGCGCTGAGCATGGCCCGACGCCGCATCACCTCCGCCCGCGGTCGCGCGGCCGTGCGCGCCTGGCGCGAGGCCGAGGACCTGGCCGCGCTGGACCGCCGCACGCTGGCCGATGCGGTGCGCTATCTGCTCGAGGAGCTCGCCGAGGTCGCGCCCGGGAACTCCGTGGAGGTCCGGGTGCCGCCGCTGGGCGTGACCCAGTGCGTCGAGGGCCCGACCCACACCCGGGGCACGCCGCCGAACGTGGTCGAGCTCAGTCCGCAGGTCTGGCTGCAGCTGGCCGCCGGCGGGCGCGCCTGGGAGGAGGCGCTCGAGACCGGCGACGTCGCCGCCTCCGGAGTGCGCGCCGACCTCTCGACGGTGCTGCCGCTGATGCGCTGAGTCGCCGGGGCGGGCGACGGCGGCTGGATGCGATCAGCTGGTCATCGAGGTCTCCCAGGCGGCATGCAGCCGGGAGAAGTAGCCGCCGGCGGCGATGAGCTCGTCGGGGGAGCCGTCCTCGACTATCTGCCCGTGGTCGACGACGAGCACCCGGTCGGCGATCGTCACTGTCGACAGCCGGTGGGCGATGATCAGCGCGGTGCGGTGTCCGAGGAGCTTCTGCAGCCCCTGCTGGACCAGCTGCTCGCTGGGCAGGTCCAGCGAGGAGGTCGCCTCGTCGAGGATCAGCACCGCCGGATCGGCCAGGAAGGCCCGGGCGAAGGAGATCAGCTGCCGCTGCCCGGCGGAGAGTCGCCCGCCGCGGCTGGAGACGTCGGTGTCATAGCCCTCGGGCAGCGAGGCGATGAATTCGTGGGCGCCCACCGTCCAGGCGGCCTCGACGATCTCCTCCTCGTCGGCGTCGGGCCGGCCCAGGGCGATGTTGTCCCGGATGCTGCCCGAGAACAGGAACGCCTCCTGGGTCACCATCGCCACATGCCGGTGGTGGTCGTCCAGCGCCAGCTCGCGCAGGTCGACGTCGTCGAGCTTCAGCGATCCGGAGGAGACGTCGTAGAAGCGCGCCAGCAGCTTCACCAGCGTCGACTTGCCCGCACCGGTGGTGCCGACGACGGCGACGGTCTGACCGGCCGGGATGTGCAGATCCAGCGGGCCGAGCACGGTGGGGCCGTCCTCGGTGTAACGGAAGGCGGCGTCGGCGAAGCGCACCTCGCCGGCGCAGGAGTCCAGATGCTCCGGCTCCTCGGCCTCCTCGATCGTCGGCTGCTCCTCGAGCAGTCCGGAGACCTTCTCCAGAGCCGCCGTCGCCGACTGCAGCGAGTTGTAGAACATCGCGATCATGTCCAGCGGCTGGAAGACGCGCTTGGTGGCCAGCAGCAGCGCCACCAGGATGCCCACATCGAGGTCCCCGGAGAGCACGCGGAACCCGCCCCAGACCAGCACGGCGGTCACCGTCAGATTGCCCAGCGCCATCAGCGTGGGCTGCAGGATGCCGAAGAGCCCCAGCGAGTGGACCATGTCGTCGCGGTAGGCCCCGGCCAGCCGACGGTACTGCCGGGAGCGGGCGGTCTCGCGGCGGAAGGCCTGCACGGCACGGATGCCGGTCATCGTCTCCACGAAGTGCACGATCATCCGTGCCGAGGAGATGCGGGTCTGGCGGTAGGCGACCTCCGAGCGCAGCTGGTACCAGCGGCCCAGGAAGCCGATCGGCACGGCGACGGCGAGCAGCAGCAGGCCCGAGCGCCAGTCCATGATCCAGATGGAGATCGCGGTGAAGGTCATGAACATGACGCCCTGCACCAGCGAGTTGATGCCGCCGTCGAGCAGCTCGCGCAGCGACTCCAGATCCGAGGTCTGCCGGGAGATCACCTTGCCGGAGGTGTACTCCTCGTGGAAGTCCAGGCTCAGCTGCTGGGTCTGGCGGAAGACCTCGCCGCGCAGCGTGAAGAGCATCTGCTGGGAGACCGACGCGGTCATCCGGGTGTAGGCCATGATGAGCAGTCCCGCGGTGAGCGCGGCGACGACATAGGCCGAACCGGGCAGCCACATGCCGATCATCTCGCCCTCGGTCATCCGCGGCAGGCCCCAGTCGATGGCCCAGGCGATGATCATCGGCGTCGAGGCCTGGGCGGCCTGGGCGATGAGCACGCAGGCCACGGTCAGCAGCAGCTTCGCCCGCACGCCCTGCGACAGGTGCGCGAGCAGCTTCAGTGAGCGGCGGCGGATGAACCTCCGCTCGTCGGCGTCCATCTGCACCTGCTCCTCGCCGGCGGTGCCGCGCAGGTAGTCGTAGGCGGAGTCCGACGGGGAGAACCGGCCGGCGCGCAGCTCGTCGGAGATCGGTGTGCCGATGGTCGCGGCGACCGGGTCGGCGTCGAAGTCCGGGACCTCGTCCGTGCCCGGGTCGGCGTGCCGGGCGTCGGTCTGCTCAGCCATGCTGGGGCACCTCCTGCCGCGATCCGGGCTCCGGGCAGTCGCAGGCGTCCTCGGCCTCGCGGGTCGAGCCGCCGGCGCCGTCGTCCTCCGGCTCCTCCAGCTCCTCCGGCTCCGGCGTCGTGCTCATCACGCGGCGGTAGCCGGGGCTGGAGGCCAGCAGCTCGGAGTGGGTGCCGACTGCGGCGATGCGTCCCTCGCGCAGCAGCGCGACGCGGTCGGCCAGCGCGACGGTCGAGGGGCGGTGGGCGACGATCAGCGTGGTGGTGCCGTCGAGCACCTCGCGCAGCCGCGCGGTCACCCGCTCCTCGGTGCGCACGTCCAGCGCGGAGAGCGGGTCGTCGAGCAGCAGGATCGACGGCGAGGCGGCGATCGCCCGAGCCAGGGCCAGGCGCTGCCGCTGGCCGCCGGAGAGGCTGAGCCCCTCCTCGCCGATGGGGGTGTCGACTCCGTGGGGCAGGTCGTCGACGAAGTCGGCGTCGGCGGTGGTCAGCGCCCGCCGCATGAGCTCCTCCAGCTCGTCGGCGGACGGCGTCTCCGCCCGCGCGGGGTGCTGGGGGTCGTCGGCGTCGCGGGCATGCGCGGTGCCCAGCAGCACGTTGGCGCGCACCGTCGCCGAGAACAGCGTGGGGTCCTCGAAGGCGACGGCGAGCCGGGAGCGCAGATCGGCCAGCTCGTAGTCGCGGACGTCGACGCCGTCGACGCGCACTGCGCCGGAGGTGACGTCGTGCAGCCGCGGGACCAGGCTCATCAGCGTCGAGGTCCCGCCGCCGGTCTGCGAGACCAGGGCCATCGTCTCTCCCGGCTCCAGCCGCAGCGAGGCCCCGTCGAGCAGATCGCGCTCGGCCGGGTCGGCGTCGGGGTGGCGGAAGTGCACGGCGTCGAACTCGAGCAGCCCCTGTTCCTCGGCGGTGGCCGGCGCCTCGGGCGAGGCGATGGTGTTCTCGGTGTCCATCACGTCGGCGTGCCGATCGATGGCGGTCTTGGCGGTGAATGTCATGCCCAGCAGCATCCCGACGCCCTCCACCGGGCCCTTGAGCACTGCGGCGGTGGCGAAGAAGGCCGCCAGCGCACCGACGCTGACGCCGGTGGTCTCCTCGTTCGCGACCTGCCAGAGGCCGATGAACAGGCAGAGGCCCAGCACCGTCTCAGGCAGCACGACCATGACCATGTTGAACTCGGCCTGGGTCCGGGCCTTGCGGACCTCGGTGCCGCGCAGCTTCTCCGCCTCGGTCGCGAAGCTCTTCAGCGCGTGGTGCCCGCGGCCGAAGGCCTTGAGCACGCGGATGCCGTGGACCGACTCCTCGACCTGCGTGGCGACGTCGCCGGCCTGGTCCTGGGCGCGCCGGGAGTAGCCGACGAAGCGGCGGCGGAAGTGCGGGCCGTAGATGGTGATCGGCACGGCGGCGACCAGGAAGATCACGGCGAGCAGCGGCGAGAGCGACATCATCAGGATCAGTCCGATCACCACGCTGACCAGCGAGGAGATGAACATGATCGAGCCGAAGGCGAACCAGCGGCGCAGCAGGTTCAGATCGGCGATGGCCCGGGACTGCAGCTGGCCGGCGCCCCAGGCGGTGTGGAAGCTGGCGGGCAGATGCTGCAGCTTGTCGAAGAGCGTGGTGCGCATCGAGGTCTCGGCGTCGGAGGCCGGCGGGATGACGAAGATGCGCCGCAGGAAGAACAGCGCGGCCTCCAGCAGGCCCAGCCCCAGGATCAGCCCCGCCGCGCCCCAGACGGCGCCGGAGTCCGCCCCCTCGGCCAGCACCGAGTTGACCAGCTCCTGGATCACCTGGGGGATGATCAGCGCCACGATGCCGGCTCCCACGGCGGAGAGCAGGCCCAGGGTCCAGCGGAGACGGATGCCGTGGAGATACGGGTCGAGCCGCCGCAGGGCCTGCACGAGGGTGCGGCGGCGGGTGGAGGACTCGGCGTCCGAGAGCTGCGAATCTCGTGGCATGAGAGCACACAGCTTAGTTGACCGATCACTCGGAGGGAAGAGCTGGGCACATGTCCGAGCGTCTCCTCAGAGATGTCCACGAGGCATCGTGCGCCGTCGCGGCGGGGTGGTGTCCTTGCTGAACGACCGGAGTGCAGGAGGTCAGGCGCGCGGCAGCAGGTCCAGGACCGTCGCCTCCGGAGGGCAGTTGAAGCGCAGCGGGGCGGTCCGCGAGGTGCCGATGCCGGCGGAGACGTGCAGCGCGACCTCGCGGCCGGTCGAGGAACGCACGGCGGACAGCCCGCCGGCCTGCGACCGGGGGAGGTCGCAGTTGGTCACCAGGGCGCGGCGGCCGGGCAGGCAGACCTGTCCGCCGTGGGTGTGGCCGGCCAGGATCAGGTCCGCGCCGGTGTCGGCGAAGGTGGTCAGCGTCGAGCCCACCGGAGCGTGGGCGAGGCCCAGGCGCAGCACGTCGTCCCGCGCGGTGCCCCGCGGCCAGCCGGCGAAGCGGTCCAGGCCGATGTGCGGATCGTCGACGCCGGAGAGGTGCACCGCCCGGCCGGCGACGACGGCCTCCTGGGCTCGATTGCGCAGATCGATCCAGCCGGATCCGGTGAAGCCGGCGATCAGCTGGTCGGCGGGCAGGTGCTCCGGCTCGGCGGGCGGCGCCGAGGGGCCGACGAGATAGCCCAGCGGGTTCTTCAGCCGCGGCCCGTGGTAGTCGTTGGATCCGGTGACGAAGACGCCCGGGACGCGGAGCAGCGGGCCCAGCGCCTCCAGCAGCTCGGGCACGGCCTCGCGGTGCGAGAGGTTGTCCCCGGTGTTGACCACCAGATCCGGCTGCAGCTCCGCGAGCGACTGCAGCCAGGCGAACTTCCTCCGCTGGCCGGGGACGTAGTGGATGTCCGAGATGTGCAGGATCCGCAGCGGCCGCGCTCGGGGCGGCAGCACGGCGGGCCGCTCGTGCCGGACGGTGAAGCGGGTCAGGCCGATCGTGCCGGCGTAGGCCAGCGTCCCCAGCCCGACGGCGGCCGTTCCGGCGGCGGCCAGGGCCAGGGGGCGGGGGATCCGCGGGAGAGTGCTGCAGTCGGGCACGGCGAAGCTCCGTGATCTCGATCGGGCGCGTCGGCCGCCGACGGCGGCCGACGC
>NZ_BAAAYG010000003.1:585952-614287 GCF_039536005.1 Nesterenkonia halobia
CGAGTTCCCCGAGTTCCCCGAGTTCCCCGAGTTCCCCGAGTTCCCCGAGTTCCCCGAGTTCCCCGAGTTCCCCGAGTTCCCCGAGTTCCCCGAGTTCCCCGAGTTCCCCGAGTTCCCCGAGTTCCCCGAGTCGCCCGAGTCCCCTGAGTTCCCCGAGTCGTCGCCCGAGCCGCCCGAATCGTCCGAGCTGTCCGAGCTGTCCGAGCTGTCCGAGCTGTCCGAATCGTCGCTGGAGTCGTCGTCGGAGGAGCCGCCGGGCTCAGTGCCGTCGCCGTCGGCGGTCACGCCCTGATAGCGCGCGGTCGACCCCGGGTCCTCCCACGGCGAGTCCTTCGGCTCGGGGAACTCTTCGGTCTCGTACTCGTCGGCGACGGCGCTCATGAACTGCTGCCACTGCGGAGCCGCGATCGTCGAGCCGTAGACGTGTTCGTGGGTCTCCCCGTTGATCTCGATGCCCCCGCGGTCTTCCTGGGCGAGCTCGCTGCCCATCGAGTACTGGCCCTCCGGCGTGCCGACCCAGCTCGCCGTGGTCAGCCCCGAGGTGGACCCGATGAACCAGGTCGAGGACTCGTTGTTGTTCGTGCCCGTCTTGCCGATGGCCGGGAAGTCGAGCTCGCCGTCGTTCTCCTTGTCCTCGGCGATGTGTCCCAGGGTCACGTTGACCTCGTTGATGACTTCTTCGTCGATCACCTGCTCGCAGTTCGCCTCCGGGACCTCGTACTCGTTGCCCTCGGTGTCGGTGACCTCGGTGATCGCCCGCGGCCGGCAGTATTCGCCGCCGTTGGCGAAGGTCGCATAGGCCGCCGCCTGGGTCAGCGGGGCGATCTCCGCACCGCCGAGGATGAAGGCGGGCTCCTTCGGGTTCATCTGTTCGCTGCCGCGCGCAGTGTGGATGTTCAGGCGATTCGTCACATCCGTGATGGCGCACATGTCCATCTCCTTGGCCGCGGCCACGGTGGCGGTGTTCAGCGACCAGTACAGTCCGAAGTCGAAGGTCATCTCGCGGTAGGCGTCGATGGCATTGGCGATGGACCAGCCGTTCGTGTCATCGAGCTTGAAGGAGCCCCCGGGCAGGCAGCTGGCCTCCCAGGTGCTGCCGCGCTCGTAGTGGTCCTTGCTCGCGTCCACCCGGTCCATCATCGAGTTGCCCTGTTCGACCCAGGCCGCGGCCACATAGGGCTTCAGCGACGAGCCGCCCTGGAAGCCGCCGCTGCCGCCGTACGCGAAGTCGGTGTTCCAGTTGATCACGTTGCTCGCGGGGTCGTCCGCGGCGCTGTACTCCGAGTTCTGGGCCATGGCTTTGATATTGCCGGTGCCGGGTTCCACGGTCACCAGGCTCGCGCCGACCTGCTGGGTGATCTCGTCCTCGGCGTAGTCCTCGGTCGGGACGCTGTCATCGAAGGTCGAATCCGCCTCCTTCTGCAGATCCGGGTCCAGCGTGGTGGTGATGCGCAGGCCGCCGCGATTCAGCAGCCGCTCGCGCGCATCGCGGTCCGGGCCGAAGGTGTCGTCGGCCAGGACGACGCGCCGGACGTAGTCGCAGAAATAGCCCGCTCCATCGGCGGCGACGCAGCCGTCGGGGCGGTTGTTGTGTGTGGCGTCCAGGTCCTGCTGGACCGCCTGGCGGTGGAGCTTGTCGCTGATCACGCCGTCGTCGTGCATCACGCCCAGCACGACGTCGCGCCGCTCCCGGGCGGCCTCGGGGTTGTCCGCGGGGTCGTAGCCGTTGGGGGACTGCACCATGCCGGCCAGCGTGGCCGACTGGGACAGCGAGAGCTCGCTGGCCGAGACGCCCCAGTAGTGCTGGGCGGCGGCCTCGACGCCGTAGACGCGTCCGCCGAAGGGCACGATGTTCAGGTACCCCTGGAGGATCTCCTCCTTGGTCATCTCCTCCTCGGCGGCGACGGCCAGCTTCATCTCGCGGAGCTTGTCCGCGTAGGTCTTGGTGCCCGAGATCGTGGTGCGCTCGCCGCGCAGGTTCTGGGCGTTGATGAGCACGTTGTTCACGTACTGCTGGGTCAGCGTCGAGGCGCCCTGCTGGGTGTCGGTGGTCAGGTTGTTGACCATCGCGCGGGCCAGGCCGCGGGGGTCCACGCCGTCGTGCTCGTAGAACCTCTCGTCCTCGATGGCGACGATGGCGTCCTTCATGTGCTGGGAGATCTCGTCGAACTCCACCGGGTCGCGGTCCTCGGCGTAGAAGGTCGCCAGCTTCGTCTCGCCGTCGGCGGCATAGACGTGCGAAGGCACGGAGAGCGGCTCCTCGTCCATCTGCGCCGGCAGCGTGTCCAGGAGGTCCTTGCCCGCCGCGGCGGCAGCGCCGCCGGTGGCCGCGAGGGGGAAGATGAGTCCGGCGGCCAGCACGCCGCACAGCCCGCTCACACCTAGGAAGGACATGATCTTGCCGAGCGTGGTGGCCGTGTCGAACAACGGGGACTTGGAGGAAGCCATGACGACCATGGTAACCGTCGCAGGCGCGCGCTTCACTGGACGTCTGCTGGGTGTGCGCGGCTAGGCTGAGGGCATGACTGCATCTCAGACACGGTGGGAGTACGCCACCATTCCGCTCATCATCCACAACACCAAGGGGATCCTCGACCAGTGGGGCGACGAGGGCTGGGAGCTCGTGACCGTGCTGCCCGGGCCCGACGGCAACGCCCCCGTCGCCTATCTGAAGCGTCCGAAGGCTGACTGACCGCGGCGGGGCCGGCGCAGGATCCGACCAGGACCTGCGCAGAACCCGCTGAGAACCCGCTGGGCCAGCTGGACCAGCTGGACCAGCCGAGCATGAGGAGTGCGATGAGCGAGGACACCACGATCGGCGGGACCTCCCGGGTGGAGGCGCGGCTCGCCGAGATCGGCCTGACCGTCCCCGAGGTCGTGCCGCCGGTGGCGGCCTATCAGCCGGCGGTCGTCGCCGACGGCGTCGTCTACACCGCCGGGCAGCTGCCGCTGGTCGACGGCGAGTTGCCGCACCGCGGCAAGGTCGGCGCCGAGGTGACCGCCGAGCAGGCGACCGAGCTGGCGCGGCAGTGCGCGCTGAACTGCCTGGCGGCGCTGAAGCATGCCGTCGGCGACCTGGACCGGATCACCCGGATCGCGAAGGTCGGCGGCTTCGTCGCCTCCGCCCCGAGCTTCACCGGCCAGCCCGCGGTGCTCAACGGGGCCTCCGAGCTCATCGGGGAGGCATTCGGCGACGCCGGCCGGCACGCGCGGAGCGCCGTCGGCGTGGCCGTGCTGCCCATGGACACGCCCGTCGAGGTCGACGTCATCGCGCACATCGCCTGAGGACCCGGGTGCGCACGACGAAGGCCCCGCCGCGACCGATCGAGGTGCGGCGGGGCCTTCGTCGTCTGCCGAGGCGTCGGCGGGGCGCTCAGCGGGAGCGCTGGCGGATGCGCTGGATGTCGAGGATCACCACGGCGCGGGCCTCGAGGCGCAGCCAGCCGCGCTGGACGAACTCGGCCAGGGCCTTGTTGACGGTCTCGCGGGAGGCGCCGACCAGCTGGGCCAGCTCCTCCTGGGTGAGCTCGTGGGCCACCAGCACGCCGTCCGGCGCCGGACGGCCGAAGCGGTCGGCCAGGTCCAGCAGGGCCTTGGCCACGCGGCCGGGGACGTCGGAGAAGACCAGGTCAGCCAGGGACTCGTTGGTCCGGGTCAGGCGCTTCGCCAGCGCCTGCAGCAGCTGCACCGAGACCTCCGGGGTGGAGGTGATGACCTCGCGCAGGCTCTCATGCCTCAGGCCGGCCAGCCGGGTCTCCGAGACCGCCGTGGCGGTGGCGGTGCGCGGCGCCGGGTTGAACAGCGCCATCTCGCCGAAGACCTCTCCCGGGCCGAGCACGGCGAGCAGGTTCTCCCGCCCGTCCGGCGTGGTGCGGCCGAGCTTGATCTTGCCGGAGACGATGAAATAGAGCTGGTCTCCCTGGTCCCCCTCGTGGAAGACGGAGCTGCCGCGGGAGAGATCGACCTCGGAGAGCTCGGCGGTCAGAGCGGCGAAGACGTCGTCGTCGACGGTCGCGAAGAGTGGTGCGCGACGCAGTACTTCAAGATCCATGGGGCTTCCGTTCTTCCTCTCCGAGATGCATGCGGTCTCGCTGGTATTGAAGTTACCAGGTCAGCCCACCCCCGGGAAACGACCCGCGCGGAGCAGACGGGTGTGAGAACCTGGACTTCGATCGTCCGACCGGCCGAACACCTTCGCATGTCGCCGCCCTCCGCGTCGAATCGTCTCGGAATTCGAGGCTTCGACCTGGGGCCATGCGCCCGCGCGACGCGGAGCCCGTCGTCCGCCCCACCGTCGTCCGCCCGCCGCCCCGCGGGCCGAGGAGAGCTTCGACCCCATGGGACCCCTGCTGCTCGACCTGATCCTGGCCCTCGTGCTGCTCTCGGTGTTCGTCTCCGGACTGCGCAAGGGGATCTGGATCACCATCGGAGGGCTGGCCGGCTTCCTGGTGGGCGCGACGGCGGCCTTCTTCGCCATACCCATCGTCTCCGGGTGGGTCTCCGACCCCATCTGGCGGGTGGTCGCCGTGCTCGGCGCGGCCCTCGTGCTCGTCGTCGCCGGCCATGCCCTGGGCACCACGGCCGGGGCCGAGCTGCAGCGCCTGACCCGCTCGTCGACGGTGCGAACCCTCGGCGCGCTCATCGGCGGGGTGCTGAACCTCGCCGTGGCCGGACTGGTGATCGCCGCCCTCTCCTTCTCCGTCGGGGCGATGGGCTTCCCGCAGGTCAATCAGCACATGCGGCAGTCGCACGTGCTGCAGGCGGTCGACGTCGCGGTGCCGGACGCCGCAGAGATGTGGTTCGCCCAGGTGCGCACGCTGGTGCTCGAGTCCGAGATCCCGCAGATCGCCCAGCCGCTGGTGCCGCAGCGCGACGAGGCCCCCGACGCCGTCGAGCTCAGCGACGGCGCCGAGGAGGCCGCCGGCTCGGTGGCGCGGGTCGTCGGCGTCGCCGAGCAGTGCGGGCAGAGCCAGAGCGGATCCGGATTCGTCGTCTCTCCGACGCGGGTGGTGACCAACGCCCACGTCGTCGCCGGCGTCGGCTCGCCGAGCGTCGAGCTGCCCGACGGGCAGGTGGTCACCGGCCGGGTGGTGCACTTCGACCCGCGGCAGGACCTGGCGGTGCTGGCCGTCGACGAGCTGCAGGCCGAGCCGCTGGAGTTCGACGATCCGATGGAGGTCGGCGAATCCGGCTACATCATGGGCTACCCCGCCGGCGGTCCGTTCCAGTCCGGCTCGGCAGTCGTCCAGGCCCGGGACGTCTCGGCCATCGAGGGGATCTACGGCGGCCCGTCGAGCTCGCTGGAGGTCTATCAGCTCAACGCCGAGGTGCGGCAGGGCAACTCCGGCGGGCCGCTGCTGGACGGCGACGGCGACGTCGTCGGCGTGGTCTTCGCCCGCGCGCTGGAGGGCGACGCCGTCGGATTCGCACTGACCGCCAGGCAGGCCGGCGAGGTGCTCACCGAGCCCGGCCAGTACACCGAGACGGTCTCCACCGGGCAGTGCGTGGAGGACTGAGGGTGGGCCTCGGCTCGTGGCCCCGGCTCGCGGGCCGGGGCGACGGGTCAGTCCTGCAGGCGATCAGTCCTGCAGTCGCTCGGCGAGCAGGTCGACGGCGAGCCGGTACCCGGTGAGCCCCGCGCCGGCGATCACCGCGTCCACCACCGGGGAGATGTACGAGTGGCGGCGGAACTCCTCGCGGGCGTGCACGTTGGAGATGTGCACCTCCACGGCGGGCCGGGCGACGGCGCCGAGCGCGTCGCGCAGCGCCACCGAGGTGTGGGTGTAGGCGGCCGGGTTGATCACGATCCCGTCGGCGCCGGGGCGCTCGGCGGAGCCACGGACGCTCTGGACCGCGTCGACCAGCTCGCCCTCATGGTTCGACTGGACCACCTCGACGGCGAGGCCGTGCGCGGACGCGGCGGTGCGGCAGATCTCCTCGACGTCGGCGAGCGTCGCGGTGCCGTAGACCTCCGGCTCCCGGGTGCCCAGCAGATTCAGGTTCGGTCCGTTGATGATCAGCAGGCGGCCGGTCTCGGCGGGCATCGGGGCTCCTCGCAGGTGTCGGGCGGCGTCCTCGGCCGGTCGGGCGCCGGCCGTCTCCCACTCTAGCCGCCGGCCGGGAGCCGGCCAGGAGTCGGCTTGAGGTCGGTCGGAGACGAAGTCCCCGAGGCTCTCGCGCTGTGCCGATGCGGCATCACCCTTGTCCCGGGCCCCTGACCTGCGATGAGCTTCCTTCCAGCGGTTCGGTGTGAGCTGGAGCACAGATCCGGCCTCCGAAGGGCGACGACGCCCGCCGGAGCCTGGGCCGTCCGCACCGAGGCAGGAAGGACGATCATGCATCGCAGCATCCTCACCACGTCGGCGGCCACCGCGGCCGCTGCCGCACTCCTGATCAGCGGAGGGTCGGCCGCCGTCGCCGGTCCGCCGACGCACGCCGGATCCGGCGCCGACCGCCCGGCCGGACCGGCGGCGCCGCAGGCCCAGACGGCCCGGACGCCGCTGGAGCGCCAGGTCCTCGCCGAGGGCGACGGCTGGGCCTCGGCGGATGACGGGACGACCGGCGGCTCCGCGGCGAGCCAGGAGCACGTCCACGACGTCTTCTCCCGCGCCGAGCTGGTGGACGCCCTGGAGAGCTCCGACGACGAACCCTCGATCATCCGGGTCCACGGGGTCGTCGACGCGGCCACCGACGACGACGGCGGTCAGCTGACCTGCTCCGACTATGCCGCCGGCACCGGCTATTCGCTGGAGGAGTATCTGGAGGCCTACGACCCCGAGACCTGGGGCTGGCAGGAGGAGCCCTCCGGCGCGCTGGAGGAGGCCCGCGAGGCCGCCGCGCAGAACCAGAAGGAGCACATCCGCTGGGACATCCCGTCGAACACCACGATCGTCGGCGCGAGCCCGGAGGCCGAGATCACCGGCGCGGCGCTGCGCATCGACGGCGAGGAGAACGTGATCCTGCGCAACCTCACCATCAGCGACTCCAAGGACTGCTTCCCCTCCTGGGATCCGACCGACGGCGACGCGGGGAACTGGAACAGCGAGTACGACATGCTCCAGGTCATCAACGGCGCCGAGCATGTCTGGCTCGACCACAACACCTTCACCGACGCGCCGACCTTCGACGACGAGCTGCCCGAGCACTTCGGCCGCACCTATCAGATGCACGACGGCGCCGTGGACGTCACCAACGGCTCGAATCTGGTGACGATGTCCTACAACCGTTTCGAGGACCACGACAAGCTGATGCTCATCGGCTCCACCGACTCGGCGGACCGCGGCGACCCGGGCAAGCTGAAGGTCACCATCCACCACAACCGCTTCACCGACGTCGGCCAGCGCGCCCCGCGGGTGCGCTGGGGCCAGGTGGACGTCTACAACAACCACTTCGTCACCACGGACGACAGTCCGGTGGACTACAGCTATCTCTTCGGCGTCGGCAACGAATCGCATCTGCACACTGAGGCCAACGCCATCGAGTTCCGCGGCGCCGACGGCGGCGCCGACGAGGTGATCAAGAACTGGCGCGGCGAGGTCTACTCCGGCACGGACAACCTGGTCGACGGCGAGCCGGTCGACCTGCTGGACGCCCACAACACCGCCGTCGCCGAGGATCAGCAGCTGGACGAGGACACCTCCTGGACCCCGCAGCTGCGCGGCCGCGTCGACGCCCCGCAGGCGGTGCCGGCGCTGCTGTCCGGCAACGTCGGACCGATCTACACCGCCGACGGCGACGGGGAGGGTCGATGAGCGCGGGTCAGCTCAGCCGCCGCACGCTGCTGCGCACCGCCGGGCTCTGCGCGGCCTCGGCGACCGCCGTCGTCGCCGCCGCCTCTCCGGCCGCCGCCGCGGTCGGGGAGGCGGGCCCCGGCGGGCGGCGCGCCCCGGTGATCGCCGTCGTCGGCGACTCCACCGCCTCGGTCTACGAGCATGAGCTGCGTCCCCGAACCGGTTGGGGCCAGGCGCTGCCGCTGCTGACCGGGTCCGGGGCGAGCGTCTTCGACTATGCCTGGTCGGGCGCCTCGTCGAAGAGCTTCTACGACGCCGGCAAGCTCGACACTGTGCTGCAGCTGGTGGGCGAGGGGGACATGCTGCTGATTTCCTTCGGGCACAATGACGAGAAGATCGAGGACCCCGACCGCGGCACCGACCCCGACACCACCTTCCCGGAGTATCTGCGCCGGTACATCGACGGCGCCCGGTCCGTCGGGGCGAGGCCGGTGCTGGTCACCCCTGTCGAGCGGCGCCGCTTCGACGCCTCCGGGCAGGCGGGCGACTCGCACGGCGAGTATCCGCGGGCGATGCGCGAGCTCGCCGCGGCCGCCGACGTCCCGCTGGTCGACCTCACCGCCTCCTCGCGGGCGCTGTGGCAGCAGGAGGGGCCGGAGGGCACGCGGGACCTCTTCCTGCACGTGGCGCCGGGCGTCCATCCGCAGTACCCCGACGGGCGGAAGGACGACACGCATTTCCAGGCCGCCGGGGCGCTCGCCGTCGCCCGACTGGTCGCCGACGAGCTCGTCGAGCGCGGCATCGCGCCCGGCGGGTGGCTCGCCGCGCGGAACCGGCGGATCGATCCGCTGGGCGCGACGAGCTGGCCGGCCGAGCGTCCGGTCGAGGAGGTCCGGGTGCTCACCGTCGGCGCCGACGGCGACCACCCGACAGTGCAGGATGCCGTCGACGCCGTGCCGGCCGGCGGGCTGATGCGCACGCTGATCGGCATCCGGCCCGGCGAGCATCGCCAGGTGGTGCGCGTACCGGCGGAGAAGGCGCGGATCAGCTTCATCGGGCTCGGGGAGCGCCCCGAGGACACGGTGCTGGTCTACGACAATGCCAACGGCACGCCGCTTCCCGACGGCGAGGGCACCTACGGCACCACCGGCAGCACCTCGATCCGGATCGATGCGCCGTGGTTCGAGGCGGAGAACCTCACCTTCGCCAACGACTTCGACGAGGAGGCCCACCCGGAGATCTCCGGGCGTCAGGCGGTCGCGCTGCGGCTGGCCGGGGATTTCGCAGTGCTGCGGAACGTGCGCTGTCTGGGCGACCAGGACACGCTGTACGTGAACTCGCCGGCGGCCGGCGTCGTCGCCCGGCAGTACGTCGCCGGGGCCCGGGTGGAGGGCGACGTCGACTTCATCTTCGGGCGCGGGACGGCGGTCTTCGACGACTGCGAGATCGTCTCGCGGGACCGCGGGGAGGCGAACAACGGGTATATCACCGCCAGCAGCGTGGATCGGTCCATCGCCCACGGGCTGCTCTTCGACGGGTGCCGGTTCACCTCCGAGGCCGCACGGCGCACAGTGCATCTGGGGAGGCCGTGGCACCCGGGCGGGGATCCGGGCGCGATCGCCCAGGTGCTGGTCCGCGACTCCCGACTCGGCGCGCACATCATGGCGTCCCCGTGGACGGACATGAGCGGCTTCCCGTGGGAGGAGGCGCGCTTCGCCGAGCATCACAACCACGGTCCCGGCGGCTTCGTCTCCGCGGACCGGCCGCAGCTGAGCCCGGACGAGGCCGCGGAGCACACTGTCGCCGTGCATCTGCACGGCGGCGACGGATGGGCCCCGCAGCTGCTCGGCACCTCCGTCGATGCGACGGCGCTGCTGAGCCCGCGCCGTCGGCTGGAGCTGGCCGGCGTGTGAGGCCGGCCGGTGCGTCGGCAGGCGCCGCATGACGACGGGCCCCGGAACCTCCCTTTGCGGGAGGTGCCGGGGCCCGTTCGTCGCGCGCCGGGCGCGAGCCTGACTGTGCGCGGCCGACGGCCGCGCGACTCGCTCAGCTCTGCGCGGCCCGCATGTCGTCGGAGATCTTCTCCATCACCGAAGGGTCGGCCAGCGTCGAGGTGTCGCCCGCGTCCTTGCCCTCGGCCACGTTCTTCAGCAGTCGGCGCATGATCTTGCCCGAGCGGGTCTTGGGCAGCTCGGGGACCACCAGCACGTTGCGCGGCTTGGCGATCGGTCCGATCTGCTCGCCGACGTGGGCGCGCAGCAGCTGCTCGGTCTTCGCCTCGTCGTCGCCCTCGTGGTCGCTGTTCAGGATGACGAAGCCGACCACGGCCTGGCCGGTGGTCGCGTCCTCGGCGCCGACGACGGCGGCCTCGGCCACCGCCTCGTGGGAGACCAGCGCGGACTCGATCTCCGTGGTGGAGAGCCGGTGGCCGGAGACGTTCATGACGTCGTCGACGCGGCCCATCAGCCAGATGTCGCCGTCCTCGTCGGTGCGGGCGCCGTCGCCGGCGAAGTACACGTCGCCGAACCGGGACCAGTAGGTGTCCTTGTAGCGCTCCGGGTCCTTCCAGATGCCGCGCAGCATCGCCGGCCAGGGCTCGCGGACGACCAGCAGTCCGGCCTCGCCGCGGCCGAGCGGCTCGCCCATCTCGTCGACGACGCCGATGTCGATGCCCGGCACTGCGGCCTGCGCCGAGCCCGGCTTGGTCGCGGTCACGCCCGGCAGCGGGGCGATCATGTGCGCGCCGGTCTCGGTCTGCCACCAGGTGTCGGCGATCGGCGCCGGGTCCTCCTTCGGCGGGTTGCCGGGGCCGTTGTTGGCGCCGATGACCTCGCGATACCACATCCAGGCCTCGGGGTTGATGGCCTCGCCGACGGTGCCCAGCACGCGCAGGCTGGAGAGGTCGTACTGGTCCGGGATCTCCCGGCCCCACTTCATGCAGGTCCGGATCAGCGTCGGGGCGGTGTAGAACTGCGTGACCCCGTACTTCTGGACGATCTCCCAGAGCCGGCCCTTGTGCGGGGTGTCCGGGGTGCCCTCGTAGACCACCTGCGTCGCGCCGTTCACCAGCGGGCCGTAGACGATGTAGGAATGGCCGGTGACCCAGCCGACGTCGGCCGAGCACCAGTAGACGTCCTGCTCCGGCTTCAGATCGAAGGTGTCCCGGTGGGTGACCGCGGTCTGGGTCAGGTAGCCGCCGGTCGTGTGCAGGATGCCCTTGGGGTTCCCCGTGGTGCCGGAGGTGTAGAGGATGAAGAGCGGGTGCTCGGCGTCGTGGGCGACGTACTCGTGGGTCGCCGACTGCTGCGGCACCAGGTCGTGCCACCACGTGTCGATCTCGCCGACGGGCACGTCCTCGCCGTTGCGGCGCACGACCACGACGTTCTCCACCGTGTGGCCGGGAGCGGCGAGAGCCTCGTCGACCTGCGGCTTCAGCGGCGACGGCTTGCCGCGCCGGTAGGAGCCGTCGGCGGTGACGACCAGCTTGGCCTCGGCGTCGTCGATGCGCGAGCGCAGCGCGTCGGAGGAGAAGCCGCCGAAGACCACCGAGTGGATGGCGCCGATGCGCGCGCAGGCCAGCATCGTCACGATCGTCTCGGGGATCATCGGCATGTAGACGGCCACGCGGTCGCCCGAGGTCACGCCCAGCGACTCGAAGGCGTTGGCGGCGCGCGCGACCTCCTCGGCGAGCTCACGATAGGTGATCGCGCGCTCGTCGCCGGGCTCGCCCTCGAAGTGGATGGCGACCCGGTCGCCGTTCCCGGCCTCGACGTGCCGGTCGGCGGCGTTGTAGGCGGCGTTGAGCTCGCCGCCGACGAACCACTTCGCGAACGGCGCCTCGGACCAGTCCAGCGTCTGGGTGAAGTCGGCGTCCCAGCTCAGCACGTCGCGCGCCTGGGAGGCCCAGTATGCCAGCCGGTCGGCCGAGGCGGCCTCGTACCGCTCGGCGGTGGCCACTGCGTCCGCGGCGAACTCGGAGCTCGGCGGGAAGACGCGAGTCTCGTGCTGGAGCGTGTCGAGCTGGTTGTCGGCCGGGGGCGTCGGGGTCATGCGCTGTCCTCCTCGGATCGTCACACGGGCACTGCGGGTCTCGACCGCCGACGAGGTGCGGACGTGGGTCCGCGTCGGCGGTCGCGCAGTGCGCGAGATCGTCCGGGCCCGCCTCGTCGGCGGGACCCGGCGGCACCTTCTGTGTCGCCGCTCACAATACTCCTCCGAGGCGCGAGGAGGCGAGGTGGGCGGTGCGTGAGGGGTGTCACACTGAGGCGCTGACCTGAGGTTTCGCCGAACGGCCCCGGTGAACGGACTCTCCGCGGCCGCCGGCGGTCTGCCCGACGGCGCCGTCGTCCGCCCCGACGGCGGCCCGCCGATCCCCGGCGGCATCGGCGGGCGCGTCGCCGGCGCGTCGTAGACTGGCGGCGATGATGCGCGAGGAGACGCCCCTGGCCACCACGCGCCGGGCACGGAAGATCAACCGGACCCTGGCCGAGGTCTATCCCTATGCGGTGGCCGAGCTGGACTTCGAGAATCCCTTCGAGCTGCTCGTGGCCACCGTGCTGTCCGCCCAGACCACCGATGTCCGGGTCAACGCGGTGACTCCGGAGCTCTTCCGCCGGTATCCCGACGCGCACGCGCTGGCCGTCGCCGACGAGCGCGAGCTGGCCGAGCTCATCCGGCCCACCGGCTTCTTCCAGTCCAAGACCCGCTCGCTGCTGGGCCTGGCCGGGGCGCTGGTCGAGACGCACGACGGCGAGGTCCCGGGCGACCTCGACGCCCTGGTGGAGCTGCCCGGCGTCGGACGCAAGACCGCCTTCGTGGTGCTGGGCAACGCCTTCGGCCGCCCCGGGCTGACAGTGGACACCCACTTCGGGCGGCTGGCCCGGCGGCTGGGCTTCACCGAGGAGCAGGACCCGGTGAAGGTCGAGCGCGACGTCGGCGCTCTCTTCGAGCCGAAGGACTGGACGATGCTCTCGCACCGGCTGATCTTCCACGGGCGGCGGGTCTGCCATGCCAAGCGCCCGGCCTGCGGCGCCTGCCCGATCGCCCGCTGGTGCCCGTCCTTCGGCGCCGGCGAGGAGGACCCGGAGGCCGCGCGCGAGCTGCTGAAGTATGAGCTCGCCCCCGGCCGGGAGGATCTGCTGGAGAAGATGCGCGCCGGCTGGACGCGTCGGCAGCTGCGCGAGGCGGGGTATCCGCTCAGTGCCTGATGCGACGCCCACTTCGGGATCGGACGCCGCGCCTGTGGGACGGGGCGCGACGCCGGGACGCGACGACGCCGTCGCGGCGCTGCGCGCAGTGGTCGCCGACGCCGCCGACTACCGGCGCCGGCACCCCCGCGCGGCGGAAGTCGGCGGATGGTGGCAGCAGGAGCCCGCCGTCGAGGTCCCGGCGCGGCCGGCGATGCGTCCCGGCGAGGGACGCGACGCGGCGGTGCTCATGCTGTTCTGCCTGCCGGAGGCCCCGGATGAGGAGCCGTATCTGCTGGTCACCCAGCGCGCCGCCGGGCTCTCGGCGCACCCCGGCCAGGTGGCGCTTCCCGGCGGGGCGCTGGAGCCCGAGGATTCCGGCCCTGTCGCCGCGGCGCTGCGCGAGGCCGGCGAGGAGGTCGGGCTGGATCCCGCCGGGATCGAGGTGCTGGGCCCGCTGCCGCCGGCACCGGTGCCGGTCAGCGGCTTCATGGTCATCCCGGTGCTGGCGACGACCACGGACCCGGGGCCGATGACGCCGGAGGCGGGTGAAGTCGACCGGGTGATCCGCGTGCCGCTCTCGGCGCTGGTGGATCCCGTGAACCGCAGCACCTCGCTGCTGCACCGCCGGGGCACGACGTTCCGCGGACCGGCGTTCGTCGTCGACGGCACGCTCATCTGGGGATTCACCGCGATCCTGGTCGACCGGATGCTGGCGCGGCTCGGCTGGGAACGTCCCTGGGACGCCCGGAGGACGGTGGACCCGCAGGACTTCCAGATCATCGACTGAGCCTTTCGGCCTTTCGCCGTCGGTGCTCGGCTGTGCCGTCAGCGTCTCGAGAGCGGGCTGCGGGCGCTGTCCGCGTGGGAGTCCTGCACAGGCCTCCGCTCCTGCACAGCCTTCTGTTCCTGCACAGGTGGCCGCGGGGCGACGGCGACGCGCCGAGTCCTCCACACCGGGCGGCGACGCGCTTCTCCGCTCGGCGCGGCACGGCCACGGTGGAGCCATGGGACCACGCATCGAGGACACGGCGCGGCAGAGGAGCCGCCCGAGGGCCGGCGCCGCGCCCGACGCCGCGGGGGCCGCGCTGCTTCGTCGCCGCGGGCCGCGCGCAGACCCCGGGGAATTCGCCGAGCCTGTCGAGCCCGCCGAACCCGTCGAGCCCGGGGAGCCGGCGATCCTGCTGGTCACCTCCGACGAGGCGCTGCGCGACGAGATCACGCTGACCGCCGCCGTCGTGGGCGCGCGCACCGATGCGCGGGAGACCTGGCCCGAGGGCTGGCGGCGCGCCGTCGGCCCCGGGGGACGCTGGACTGCGGCCCTGTGCTCGCCGGAGTCGGCCGCCTCCGCCGGGGCCGCGGCCGACGGACTGCTGCTGGTCGGTCGCGGCGATGCGGCGCATTGGCAGGCCGCCGCCGGGAGGCCGGCGGCCGTTCCGGTGCCGCTGCCGGCGGCCGAGAGCTGGCTCGGCGAGCATCTGGCCGCCCGGGCGACGGACCGGCTCCCGGGTCGGACGGTGCTGGTGGCCGGATCCCACGGCGGCGTGGGCGCCAGCACTGTCGCGTTCCTGGCCTCCGCCGAGGCGGCGGCCCGCGACGAACGGGCTCTGCTCGTCGACGCGGATCCGGCGCCCGGCTCCGGGCTGCGCGACCTGCTCTCCGCAACGGCCGACGCCGAGGCCCTCCTGGACTGGACGGGGATCGCGGCCACAGAAGGTGCGCTCGCCCCGGGGCATCTCGCCTCGGCGCTGCCCGAGGTGGAGGGGATCCACGTGCTCACCGGCGCGCCGACGCTGGAGCTGTCGTCCGGTCTGATCGACCGTGTGCTCTCCGCCGGGCGCCGGGGGTTCGACCTGGTCGTCGTCGACGCCGGCCGCGGAGGCACCCTCGGGACGCCCGGCGAGCCGGGGCGCGCCGCCGAGGCCTCGCGCGGCGAGGCCGCCTGGGACGCCGGCCTGTTGGTCAGCTCGGCCTCGGCGCGCGGAATGCGCGGGGCCGCCGAGATGCTCGCCGCCCGGCCGCAGATCCCCTGGGCGGTGGTGTCCTCCGGAGCCGCCCGCCCGGGCTGGTGCCGGGAGGATCTGGCGGCCCTCGGGCCGCCTGTCGCCGCCGACCTGCCCGAGCAGAAGTGGCTGCGGCGGGCCGACGACCTCGCGGAGGCCTATGAGCTGCTCCGGACGCGCCGCGGCGAGGCCTTCGCCGCGGCGCTGCTGGAGTCTGTCGGCGCGGCAGAGCCGACCGGCCTCGGAACCGGACTGCGGGCCGCGGCGGTGGGCGATGAATGAACGCGCCGTCGGACCGGAGGACCGCGCCGCGCAGCGGCTCCTCACGGAGGATCTGCCCGACGCCGAGACCCTGCGCGAGCTGCGTGAGGCGCTGACGGCGGGGGACGAGCCGATCACCGCCGCGCGCATCGCCGAGCAGGTGCGCCGTGCAGGGCTGGCGCTCGGTGCGGCCACCACTCGACGGCTCGTCGGTCGACTCCGTGACGAGCTGGTCGGTCTGGGGCCGCTGCAGCGGTACGTCGACGAGCCCGGCGTCACCGACGTGCTGATCGACGGCAGGGCGCGCATCTGGACCGACGGAGCCGACGGGCTCCGGCGTCGGGCGGCCGCACTGGAAGGCGAGGAGCAGGCGCGCTCGCTGGCCCGGCGGCTCATCGCCCTCTCGGGAGGGCGGCTGGATGAAGGACGCCCCTGCGCGGACGGGCGGCTCGGCGACTGTCGCATCCATGCCGTCATCCCACCGGTGGCCGTGGAAGGCACGATGCTCTCGGTGCGGGTGGCCCGCGGCGCCGTCGCCCGGCTGGAGGACCTCGCGGCGGACTGGTCCCACCGCGAGGACTGGCTGCGACTGATCCGTGCGGTGGTCCGCAGACGGTCGAACTGCCTGATCTCCGGCGGCACCGGGGCGGGCAAGACCGCGTTGCTGGCGGCGATGCTGGCCGAATGCCCGGCCGACGAGCGTCTGGTGATCGTCGAGGACTCCGCCGAGCTGCACCCCGAGCACCCGCATGTCGTGCATCTGCAGGCCCGGCGGGGAAATGCCGAAGGAGCCGGAGCGGTGGAGATGGGCCAGCTGGTCCGTCAGACGCTGCGCATGCGCCCGGACCGGCTGATCGTCGGCGAGTGCCGCGGCGCCGAGCTGCGCGACTTCCTGGCGGCGATGAACACCGGCCATCGCGGCGCCGGCGGCACGGTCCACGCGAATTCGCCGGAGGCGGTTCCGGCGCGACTGGAGGCCATGGGGGCGCTGGCGGAGATGCCGCCGCAGACGGTGGCGATGCAGGCCGCAGCTGCTCTGGATCTGGTCATCCACGTGGAGCGGCGCGGTCCGCACCGACGGCCCACGGCGGCCTCGCAGGTCGTCTGGGCCGACGGGAAGCTGGGCATGACCCCGGTGCTCCGTCAGGACGGGGAGGTTCTGCGTCGCGGACCGGGGTGGCAGGCGCTGGTCGGCGACGAACCCGGAGAACCCGACGCGAGCGACGAGCAGGACGCCGTCCGGTGGTGCGGAGAATGGAAGGCGGAGACGGATGGATGAGCTCCTCGACGTCGGCCGCGGCGCGATGCTGCTGCTCGGCGGAGGCTGTGCGCTCGTCGCCGTGGTGATGCTGATTCCGCCGCCGCCGGCGGCCCGTCACCGTGCCTCGACGGGGATCTCGGGTGCGTCGAGCCGTGCCCGGTCGGGGATCGCGCGGCGCGTGCGCTCGCGGCTCGGACGGCGGCAGGGCCGGCGGTCCTCCGGCGAGACCCTGCGCCGTGACGTCGCCGAACTGCTGCGTCAGCTGGCCGCGCTGCTGCAGTCCGGGCGCTCGCCCGGCCAGGCCTGGGGCGACCTCCGCGATCACTGGGGACGGCTCGGGGAGTCGCATCCGCTGGCGGCGGTCTGTGCCGACGTCGCTCGCGCCGAGGCCGCAGGCGACGGGGCCGCGGTCGGGCTGCGCCGCGCCGGTCGCAGAACACGGGACCAGGCCGCGGCCCTCGGGCTGTCCCCGGACGGGGCACGGGCGGTGGGCGAGGTCCTGGACCGGATGCGCGGGGCGGTGGCCCTGTCCGAGGAGACCGGAGCTCCGCTGGCCGAGCTCGCCCGTCGGCTGGCGGCCGCGGCCGAGGAGGACGCCGAGCTGCATGCCGCGATCCGAACGGCGGTCGCCGGGCCGCAGACCACCCAGCTGATCCTGGTGCTGCTGCCGCTCGCCGGCGTCGGACTGGGGCAGGTCATGGGCGCCGACGCCGTCTCGCTGCTGTTCGACGGCGGCGTCGGCACCGGCTGTCTGGTGTTCGGCACGGCGCTGCTGGCAGCAGGATGGTGGTGGGGCCGGGGAATGATCCGGGCGGCGATGCCGCATGGGTGACGTGCTCCTCGAGTCGCCGGCGATGCTCGTCGCCCTCCGCCCTGCTGCATCGGCCGCGATGCTCGGCGGACTGCTGGTCGGGCTGACGGCGGGGCTGCTGGTCCTCCCTGCGCGTCCTCGCGGAGGCCATGCCGTCGAGCGGGTCGGGCGACGACGCGGCGCAGGCCGGGGCCTCGCCCGGCGCAGGCGGCGGCTCCGTCCGGCCTCGGCGCGGGATGCCTCCTCCTCGATGGCGGGCGTCACCGCCGACGTCGCCTCCGGTGACGCTCCCGAGGCCGCCCCCGGTGAGGCCCCTGACGCGGCGCTGCTGGTGGATCTGGTCTCCGCGCTGCTCGCGGCCGGCTCCGGGATCGAGGCGTCGCTGGACCGCCTCGCCCGGACGGTGCCCGGCGCGGAGCCGCTGAGCGCCGTGCACCGAGCGCTGGCCGCCGGTGCCGGCTGGGACGAGGCCTGGGCCGAGCTGCGCCGAGGGCGCGCCGGCGGCGGGCTCGGCGCATTGCTGTCTCGTCTCCCCGGCCGTCGCGAGGAGACGGACTCACGCCTCCGGCCGCTGTGCGACCTCGGCGAGCAGCTGACCTTCGCCCACGGCACCGGGGCCCCCAGCACCGAACTGCTGCAGATCGGCGCGGTCCGGCTGCGGTCCGCGCGCCGGCACGCGGCAGAACGGCAGGTGGCCAGACTGGGCGTGCGCATGGTGCTGCCGCTGGGGATCTGCTTCCTGCCGGCCTTCATCCTCCTCGGCGTGATGCCCGTCGTCCTCGGCCTGCTGCCGCAGGTGATCGACGGCGCGCTGGGCGGGTGATCCCGCCGCGACGGCGGCACGGAGGGCGGGTCAGCCGGCCAGCGGCAGCTCGGCGACCACTGTGTGGTGCGCCGTGCCCCGAGGGCCTGCGCCGAGCTGGGAGCGCATCAGCAGCAGCGCGCCGGCCCGCCACTCGGGGCCGGCATAGTCGGCGAGCTCCGCCGCGCGGCGTCGGAGCTGCTCGACGCCGACTCCGCGCCGCGACGAGCGGGCCAGAGTCAGATGCGGCACAGGGTCCTCGGCCGGCGAGTCCGAGTCCCAGGCGTCCTGCGTCGGCACGGACGTGGTCGATGCCGGCGAGGCGGCCGCGTCCGCCGACCCCGGAGCCTCGGCCCCGGGGCGCCGCCGTCGGCCGTCCTCGGAGACGGCGTCGCGGCAGGCGATCATCAGCTCCACCAGCGGGTCGCGCGTCGTCTCAGTCGGTCCGGGAGACGACGTTCCCCCGGGGTCTCGAGCCTGCACACCAGCCCAGAGCACCCGGTCGGAGAACATCCCGGCGCCGGCGAGCCGCAGAATCGGCGGAGGCGTCGCGGAGGCGAGCCTCGCCAGTTCGGCGCGGATCCGCTCGGCCTCCTGGTCCGGGACGTCTCCGTGGAAGGCCAGCGTGATGTGGCGCTGGTGCGCGGGCACCCAGCGCAGGGCCGGCGTCTCCTCCTCGGCCGCGGGCAGCTCGGCCAGGGCCGTCTCCAGATCGTCGAGCGCCGGACGGGGCGGCACGAGGCTGGCGAACATCCGCATGACTCCAGCATGCCGGACCTCCGGCGGCGCGTCAGCGGTGCAGATGCACCGACAGCCCGGTCTCGCCGGGGCGGATCTCCTCGCGCAGCGCCCACTCCTCGGTGTAGTCCCCGGTGAACTGTTCGCGGTAGGGGAGCGGCTCCTCGGCGAAGAGCCCTTCCAGCCGCCGGGCGAGGGATCCGGCGGCCTCCGGCCAGCTGTCCTCGTCGGTGAAGTCGGCGCTGGGCAGCGCCCACGGTCTCAGCGCGTCCATTCCGGTGTAGGCGAACGTGCCGTGGAGCAGGCCGAAGAGCAGCTCCTCCAGCTCGCCGCTCTTGCCCCGCGGACCGATCGATGCGGCTCGGTCGCCGAGCGTGATCGCCGCCAGCGCCCGGGTGCTGCGGAAGGGCCCCTGCTCGAAGCGCAGTCGGCGACCGGTGTCCGGGTCCGTGCCGAAGGCGAAGCCGGAGACGAAGACCCGGTCGAACCAGCCCTTCAGGATCGCCGGCATCCCGTACCACCAGAGCGGGAACTGCACGACGAGCGCGTCGGCACGACGCAGCTTCTGCTGCTCGGCGGCCACATCCGGCGGCTGGGTGCCGGCCAGCTGAGCAGACCGTCCCTGCCGGGTGATCTGCACCGGCCGGGGCGCCGGACGGGTGTCCAGCGTCTCGGCGCGGACCACCGGGTCCCAGGCCATCGCGTGGAGGTCGGATTCCAGGACGGTGTGGCCGCGGCGGCGCAGCACCTCCAGGCCGTGCCGACGCAGACTTCCGGTCAGCGAGTCGGGCTCGGGATGCGCGCTCACCCAGAGCACAGTCCGCGGAGCCTCTGCCGGATCGGCCGCCGGCTCGGCGCGCCGTGCCGGCGATGCCGTGATGTGGTCGGTGTCCATGCCACCAGTGTCAGCAGACAGGGAACCGGTGTACAGTACGGACAATAATGTCCCTGCGGGTTCCGGGGTCCCGCCGGCGAGCGGAGGAGGAGGCGAGGATGCGACTTCCCGTGCAACGGGCCCGCCAGGTGTGCCCGGTGGAGGTGGCGGTGTCGGTGCTCGGCGGCGCGTGGAAGCTCACTGTGGTCAAGCATCTCTTCGACGGGCCGCGTCGGTTCGGCGAGCTCGGTCGGCTGGTGCCGCGGGCCAATCGCAAGACCCTCACGCGCCAGCTGCGCGAGCTGGAGGAGGACGGCGTCGTCGCCCGGACCGTCCACGAGCAGGTGCCGCCGAAGGTGGAGTACTCGCTGACCGAGCTGGGCCGCAGTCTGCACCCGGTCGTGACGGCCATGGACGCCTGGGGCGAGCACTTCGAGGCGCGGACGGCGTCTCAGCGGCCCGCCTGAGCCGGGGCGCATGGTCGCGGGCGGCGCTCTCTCGCCCCGGAGGACTCGGGGTTCACGCCATCCGGTGGACCGTCGCGCCGAGCGCATGGGTCGGGCCGGCGACGTCGGACGCTGCGGCCGCCTCGGCCGTCGCGGACTCGAGCATGCCCCGCACGTCCCCGGCGTCGCCGAGTTCGGCGAGGTACTCCTCATGCGCCTCGAGGGAGGCGATGCCCTGCTCCAGCGGCGCGCCGCCGACGTCGATGAGATGCGTGGCGGGCTCGGCGCCGATGACCATCAGCTCCGACACCGCCCACGGCTCCAGGTTTTCCTGCTCCATCAGGTCGCGGAAGACCCAGGGGTTGTCCGCATCGCGGACGGCGTCGATGGTCGCGATCCCGGCGGCCCGGTGGTCGGCGTGGTTCAGGCCCCAGGGGACGTGCAGGTCCCAGGGCTGGGTGACCACCAGCTCGGGGCGGACTTCGCGGATGCGGCGGGCGATGCGCCGGCGGGTCTCCATATCGGCCTGCAGCGTGCCGTCGGGCAGGTCCAGGATGAGCAGGTCGTCGACGCCGACCAGCGCGCAGGCGCGCCGCTGCTCGGCGGCGCGCAGCGGGCCGACCTCCTCCGGGTCCCGGCTGCGCATGCCCGCCTCGCCGGCGGTGAGCAGCAGGTAGGAGACGTGGAGCCCGCGGGCCGTCCAGCGGGCGACCGCCGCCGAGGTGCCGTACTCGAGGTCGTCGGGGTGGGCGGCGACGCAGAGCACGCGGCTCAGCCGCGAGTCGTCGTAGAGCGGGAGCGTGGTGTCGAGGCTCATGGAGTCGAGACTAGACGCCGGGCTCCGCGACGGTCAGCAGTGCGTGCGCCGGGGCTGCTCAGCTGATCAGCAGTCCGACGCCGAGCGCGCCCAGTCCGGCTGCGAGGAACGCCGCCCCGGCCCAGAGCAGCACGACCCATCGGTTCGGGGCGGTGCGGCCGGTGCCCATCGCCGAGAAGAAGAACCCGGCGGGCATGAGGATCGCGGCGACGAGCACGCCGGTGCGTGCCAGCCACTGCCATCCGCCGGTGAGCCCGGTGGCCTCGGTGAGCAGCAGACAGACCAGTCCAAGGATGATCAGCACGCCCGCGTGAGCGTGGCCGGCGCGGAAGAAGGCGGTCTGGAAATCGGTGGCCGGCACCCGGCCGGTGACGACGCGGGTCAGGAATTGTCCGCCCGTGGTCACAGTGATCGCCGCGAGGACGGCGATCCCAGCGGTGATGCGGGCGGGTTCGGAGAGGTCGAGCATCGTGTCCCCCTGGGTGCTCCTCGGGCGGCGGAGCTCGGGGTCTCCGGCCGGAGCCGAGGGTGCGATGAATCATGACACTGTTATAGAACAGTGTGTGGAAACTGCTGTCAGGGATTAGACTGCCGCCATGGCTCGACCGCGCATCCATGACGAGACCGTCCGACGGCGGCTGCTGGAGGAGACCTCCCGGATGATCGCCGACCAGGGAGCGCATGCGGTGTCG
The DNA here is from genome assembly GCF_039536005.1 of Nesterenkonia halobia. Lineage (NCBI taxonomy): Bacteria > Bacillati > Actinomycetota > Actinomycetes > Micrococcales > Micrococcaceae > Nesterenkonia > Nesterenkonia halobia. The sequence continues at coordinate 607,574 of NZ_BAAAYG010000003.1, forward strand.
CTGCGCACCGTCGCCGCGGCGGCGGAGACGTCCACTGCGGCGATCTATTCGCTCTTCGGCGGCCGCGAGGAGCTGGTCTCCGCCGTCGTCGCCGAGGGGTTCGAACGGTTCGGCGAGCACCTCTCGGCCGTCCCGACGTCGGGCTCGCCCTGGCAGGACCTGCGCGGCCTCGGCGTCGCCTATCGCGAGTTCGCCCTCGACAGCCCGCACTTCTACCAGGTGATGTTCGGTGCGACGGCCCCCGGTGAAGGGCCCGGCCGGCCCGGGGACGCTCCGACCTTCGCGATGCTGCGCGAGGCGGTGGCGCGGTGTCTCGTCACGTCCGATGCGGACGAGGTCGAGACGCAGGCGCTGAGCATCTGGGGGCTGGTCCATGGTCTGGTGAGCCTCGAGCTCAACGGTCTGATCCCGGGCACGCGCACGGCACGCGATCGGATCTACGCTCGCGCCCTCGAGGGTGTGCCCGGGATGGTCGGCGACTGAGCATCACCGCGGCGGTCCGGCGCGCGAGGTGCCCGTCGCCTCGAGCGTCTCGCCGGCGGCGCCGCCCACGGCGCGGCGGACGACGACGAGGACTTCCGTGCCGTCCGCGCCGACGACGCGGCATGCGGTCAGCTCGGCACCATTGCGCCGAGCGACCTGTTCGGCGACGGTGCAGGGGTCTCCCGGCGCCAGTCCGCGGGCGACGTCGGCGCCGGCCAGCGCCGCCAGATCCGCCGCCCGGGCGGCCCGCGCTCCGCCGGTCGCGGCGGCGCCGAGCAGGACCACCGTCGCCAGCAGCATCAGCAGCACGAGGGCGCCGGCCAGCACCAGCACGGTTCCGGATCCCCGGTCACCGCCTGCGACGGTCGTCCTCGCGGCGCCGGTCCTCCGCCCGGCCGTCCCCGTCACGACCCGTCTCCGCTCGTCGCCGCCTCCGGACCCGCCGGCACCTCCGCAGACGGCAGATGCTCCACCGGCACCTCGGCCTCGGCGGTCTGTTCCAGCGCGACCTCCACCAGTCCGAGGATCCGCACGGGCCGGACGGCCCTGACGCGGGCATAGTCGCCGTCGCGGCTGATCGAGACCTCGAGCTCCTCGTCGGCGACCCGCCGGGCGGCCTCGATCGCCGTCGCCTCGTCCGTGCCCCGGGCGGTCTCGCGGGCCGCCGCTCGAACGCCGTCCTCGAGCGAGACCTGCGCGGCGCCGTGCATCGCGAGGCTGATCAGCAGCATCAGCACCAGCACGGCCGCGGGCAGCGCGGCGGCGAACTCGCCGGTGACCGCGCCGCGCTCGCCGGCCGTCCGAGGGCGCCGTCGACGGCCGGGCGCCTTGGGCGCCTCGGGTGCCTCGGGGGCGTCGAGCGCCCGCCGGGCGGGGTCGCCGGCCCGCGAACTGGCCGACGATCCCGCCCGAGGCGCGGCCCCAGGGTCTGTCGCGACTCCCATCGTGGCGCACTGACCTGAGTCCACAGTGCTCAGCGGCTCAGCGCCTGCTCGACGAGGCCGTGCAGCATCTCCTGGACCTCGCCGGAGGACAGCACGGCCACGAGCAGACCGGCGAAGCCCACGGCGGCGAGCATCACGATGCCGTACTCGGCGGTGGCGAGGCCGTCCTCCTCGGCCCAGAGCTCGGCCCGACGACAGGGTCCGTCGGTGCGGCGCATCCGGCGGTCGGCCTCAGCGGGGCCGGAGGATCCGGGGGCGGGCGCACCGCTGGCGGCCGACGGCGACGCGCGGCCGAGGGCCGGGGCGGCGGCGCCTGCGGCGGCCGAGACGGGAGCCGAGGCCCAGGCCGAGGCGCTGTCCTGGACAGATGCTCGGGCCTCCTCGGGTCGGGCGGCGGTGATGGCGGTGGTCATGGTTCTGCTCCTTTCCCGCCGGGCGGCCGGGCTCCGTGTCGCTCCGGAGGGGCCGGGGCCGGGCGGCGGCGAGTGGTGGTGATCGGTCCGCGCCGGCGGCCGATCACCGCGGCGCTGGGTGTGATCCTTCTCCTCGCCCGGCGCCGCGAGAAGCCGGAGGGTCTCCGATGGGGAGGAGTCGGCGTGTCCTCGGCGGCGCGCTGCCGCCTGTGCAGGAATCGGAGCCTGTGCAGGAGGTGCTGCCTGTGCAGGAGCGTCGGGTCCGGTCCAGGCTCGGAGCTCCGTCCTTCCCCGGAGCGGCCGGCAGTGATATGCAGTGATGGACAGCACATCGCAGGGTGGCGACGCCCCGCATGGTCGGAGTCCGCGCGCGGCAGGAGCAGCTCATGACGGAGATCGAGGAACCCCGCACCACCGAGGCTCATGTCTACGCAGGGCCGGGCCGGGAGCTGCGGCGCGAGCAGCTGCACCTGCAGGAGCCGCAGGCCGAGGAGGTGCTCCTGGACGTCGTCGCCTGCGGGGTGTGCCACACCGATCTGCACCTGCTCAAGGAGGAGATCGCGTTCCCGCATCCGGCGGTGCTCGGCCACGAGGTCTCCGGCGTCGTCCGCGCCGTAGGCGACGGCGTCGACCACGTCGGTCCCGGGGACCGGGTGGTCTGCAGCTTCATCATGCCCTGCGGCCGCTGCCGGCACTGCGAGCGCGGCCGCGACGACCTCTGCGAGGTCTTCTTCACCATGAATCGGCTGTCCGGCACGCTCTATGACGGCACGTCGCGGCTCAGCCGTCGCGGCGGCGAGCCGGTGGCGATGTACTCGATGGGCGGCCACGCGCGGCAGGCGGTGGTGCCCAAGCGCGCAGTCTTCGAGGTCCCCGAGGGGGTGCCGCTGACCGACGCCGCGGTGCTGGGCTGCAGCCTCTTCACCGCCTGCGGGGCGATCAGCACTGTCGCGAAGGTCCGGCGCGGCGAGTCCGTGGCGGTCATCGCCGCCGGCGGAGTGGGACTGAGCATGATCCACCTGGCGCGGGCGGCCGGCGCCGAGCGGGTCGTCGCGATCGACGTCGACGACGACAAGCTCGCCCTCGCCGAGGAGCTCGGCGCGACCGAGACGATCAATTCCACCCGTGCCGATCCGGTCGAGAGCCTCCACGGCCTGCTGGGCCACGGCGCCGACGTCGTCATCGAGGCGCTGGGCTCGGCGGCCACCGCGAAGCTGGCCGTGGACCTGGCCGACGACGGCGGCCGGGCGGTGCTCGCCGGCGTGGCCCCGATCGGCCAGACCCTCGACGTCGACATCACCAAGGTGGTGCGCCGCAAGATCCAGATCCTGGGCACCTTCGGCGGCCAGGCCCACGAGACCATGCCGGAGGTGCTGCGGATGGTCGAGCAGGGCGGGATCGACCTGGAGCGGCTGATCACCGACCGGTTCAGCTTCGACGAGGTCGGCGAGGCCTACCGCGCGCTGGACGAGCGGCGGATCCGCGGACGCGGGCTGATCGAGATCGCCCCCGAGCTCGCCTGAGCTCGTCTGAGCCCGGCGGAGGCCCGGCAGAGGCCCGGCAGAGGCCCAGTGTGCGACTGACGCCGATGGCCTCGGCGTATGACGCCCGGCGACGGCGTGACGAGGGTGACGTGGCGGTGAACGTGCCCCTCGGCTAGGATGAACGATGCTTCACGAGCAGTGACCAGGAGGCCGCGCGCCTCCACCGATCCTCCGATGGTCACTCGCCAACCCCATGTTCACGGGTGGTCCAGGATCACGAAGCGGCTCGTCCTCGCCGAGCTCCTCGCCCTGCTCTCGGGCGATCTCGGTGCTGGATGGGACGGGCAAGAGCAGCGACGAAAGGATCGATGAGTCGGACGCGGACCCCCCCCCGCGTCGCCCTTCCTCATTCCCCTCCGACGGGCGGCCGCGCCCGTTCGGACGACGGCGCCCCGGCGGGCGGCCGCCCACCCCTCGCGATCGCCCCGCCGTCCCGGCACCTCGTCCGCGGCCGTCGCCGTCGCTCCTGCGCCCAGCGCTTCATGCCCAGCAATGCCCAGCCGCGGCTCGGCGTCGGCGGTGCACCGACCTGCACCTGTCCTCGACGCCGCGTCGCCAGGGCGCGGCGCCCCACCGGGCGAGCGCGTCCGCCACGACTCTGGAGTCCGAATGATCGAACTGACACAGGTGCGCAAGGTGTTCCCCGGCGGGGTCACCGCGCTCGACGGAGTCGACCTGACCATCCCCGACGGCGAGATCCACGGGATCGTCGGCCGCTCCGGGGCCGGGAAGTCGACCCTCATCCGCTGCCTGACCGGGCTGGACTCGGCCACGTCCGGCAGCATCACCATCGACGGCGTCGACCTCGGCCGCGTCCGCGGCGCGGAGCTGATGACCGCCCGGCGCAGCATCGGGATGGTCTTCCAGCACGTGAACCTGCTGGACTCGCGCACTGCGGCGAAGAACATCGCCCACCCGCTGGAGATCGCCGGCGTGCCGGCGGCCGCGCGGAAGCGTCGGGTCGACGAGCTGCTCGAACTGGTCGGCCTCGCCGACCGCGCCGAGAGCTACCCCGCCCAGCTCTCCGGCGGGCAGAAGCAGCGGGTGGGCATCGCCCGTGCGCTGGCCGCCGAGCCGCGCGTGCTGCTCTGCGACGAGCCGACCTCGGCGCTGGACGCGGCGACGACCCGGCAGATCCTCGAGCTGATCCGCGAGCTGCGCGACCGCCTCGGCATCACCGTGGTGATCATCACCCATGAGATGGGTGTGGTCCGCGAGGCCTGCGACGCCGTCTCGCTGCTGACCGAGGGGAGCATCGAGCGCACCGGCCGGCTGCTGGACGTCATCAGCGACACCTCCACGCCGCTGTCCAAGGAGCTCATCGCGCTGCCGCCGATCTCGGCGATGGAGCCCGGCGAGACGCTCGTCGAGGTGCTGGTCACCGCCGGAAGCCGGCTGGCCGACGTCGGCCGGCTGTTCTCGCTGCTGGCCGAGCACGGCGTCGAGGCTCCGGTCGAGGCCGGCACCGTGGAGACCATCCAGGGTGCGCAGATCGGCCGGCTGCACCTGCGGCCCGACGACGCGGCCACCGCCGAGGAGATCCGTCGGGTGCTCGTCGAGCAGGGCGTGCATGCCGAGGTCACCACCGCCGCGCAGGTCCGCGCCTTCGCCGACGAGCACCAGGCCGCCGACGCCGAGGAGGAGAACCAGTGATCATCGCCGCCCAGGACGGCCTCTTCCTCGAGAACGAGGTCTTCGCCAACCAGCTGCCCGCCGCGATCCTGGAGACGATCTTCATGACCGCGGCCACCGGCCTCATCGTCGCGCTGCTCGGCCTGCCGCTGGGCATCGCGCTGCACAACCTCGGCCCCAAGGGCCTGGCTCCACGATCGGCGACGTACCGGGTGGTCAGCATCCTGGTCGACATCGGCCGCTCCATCCCGTTCATCGTGCTGATGATCTCGCTGATCCCGTTCACCCGGTTCATGGTCGGCACGGCGCTGGGCTGGCAGGCCGCCGTCGTCCCGCTGTCGGTCGGCGCCATCCCGTTCTTCGCCCGACTGGTGGAGAACGCGCTGCGCGAGGTCGACGCCGGCAAAGTCGAGGCGGTGAAGATGATGGGCGCCTCCAGCCGTCACATCATGCGCCAGGTGCAGGTCCGCGAGGCGCTGCCGGGCATCGTCGGCGGCTTCACCGTCACGCTCGTCGCGCTGATCAGCTACACCGCCATGGCCGGAGCCGTCGGCGGCGGAGGCCTCGGCGCGCTGGCCTACAACTACGGCTACCAGCGATACCAGGGCGACACCATGCTCGCCTGCGTGGTGCTGCTGGTGATCATCGTCGCGATCCTGCAGTGGACCGGCGATCGAGTCTCCCGCACCATCGACCACCGCTGACCGCATCGCCGGACGCCGCCGTCTGCGTCGTCCGGACCGCTCGCCCGATGAGAATCCTGACCACGAAAGGCAGAACTATGCACACCAGCACTGCACGTCGCTCGCTGAGCCTCTCGGCCGTCGTCGCGGCCTCCGCCCTCGCGCTGACCGGCTGCGGCCTGATGCCGGAGGAGGAGCAGGCCATCGGCACCGAGAACGACGACGGCACCGTCACCCTGACCGTGGCCGCCTCCCCGGTGCCGCACGCCCAGATCCTGCAGTTCATCGACGAGAACCTCGCCGCCGACGAGGGGCTGGACATCGAGATCGAGGAGTACTCCGGCTACGCCGAGCAGAACCAGGCGCTGGAGGCCGGCGACGTCGACGCCAACTACTTCCAGCACGAGCCGTACCTGGAGGCCGAGGTCGAGGCCAACGGCTACGACTTCGAGCACTTCTCCGGCGTCCACATCGAGCCCTTCGCACTGTTCTCGAACTCGCTCGACGACATCGAGGACCTGCCCGAGGGTGCGCAGGTCGGCATCAACAACGACCCCTCCAACCAGGGCCGCGGTCTGGCGCTGCTGCAGGAGGCCGGTGTCATCACGCTGGAGGAGGGCGTCGACCCGGCCGACGCGGCCATCAACGACGTCGCCGAGAACCCGAAGGACATCGAGTTCGTCGAGGCCGAGGCCGCCTCGCTGGCCCGCACCCTCGACGACGTCGACGCCGCGGTGATCAACGGCAACAACGCGCTGGAGAACGACCTCTCGCCGACCGAGGACAGCCTGCTGGTCGAGGACGGCCAGGACAGCCCCTATGCGAACTTCCTGACCGTCCGCGCCGGCGACGAGGAGGACGAGAACATCCAGGCCCTCGACGAGCTGCTCCACTCCGACGAGGTGCGCAGCTACATCGAGGACACCTGGCCGGACGGCGAGGTGCAGGCCGCCTTCTGAGGCGGAGAAGCCTCCGTCCCTGCATCGGGCGGGGGATCTCTCGGGGTGCGAGCGGC